>JAHHHN010000013.1 GCA_019359325.1 Mojavia pulchra JT2-VF2
CGGACGGTGAGGCATTGCTACACCTTTGGGTTTGCCAGTTGAACCAGAGGTGTAGATGACGTATGCTAAGTTGTCGGGAGTAACTTCGCTTTGGGGATTAGTTGTGGGATTTTGGGCGATCGCTTCCCACTCAGAGTCTATGCAAACTACCCGTGTGTTATGCGTTGCGACCTTTTCAATTAGATTCTGCTGTGCCAATAGTACCGACGCTTGTGAGTTGTTGAGCATAAATGCTAAACGTTCTTGAGGATAAGCCGGATCTAGTGGCACATAAGCCCCGCCTGCTTTGAGAATTCCTAAAAGCCCGATCGCCATCTGGGGCGATCGCTCAATGCAAATACCGACAACAACTTCCGGTTTAACGCCAAGGGTTTGCAAATAATGTGCTAGTTGATTTGCTTGCTGATTTAATTCTTGGTAAGTTAGCTGCTGTGCTGCAAATTCGATGGCGATCGCATCTGGTGTTTGTTCTACCTGGGCTTCAAACAGCTGATGAATACATTCTTGAGGAAAATCTCCTTGGGTCTGATTCCATGTATAGAGTTGTTGTTGTTCGGCTATGCTTAACAAGCAAATGTCTGAAACTTTCGTATCTGGGTTGGCAACAATATCCTCCAGTAGTTTTTGGAAATGTCCAGCCATGCGGGCGATCGTAGTAGCTGCAAATAAGTCGGTACTATACTCGAAGTAACCTACAAGATCAGTTGGTGTTACAGCCAATTCCAAAAACAAATCAAATTTGGCGGTTTTATTATCCAAGGGCAGGTCAGTTAATGTTACACCGGGCACTTCCCAAGTTGATGTTGGCGTATTTTGCAAGTTAAATACGACTTGAACGAGCGGGTTATGGTTGAGAGCGCGATCGGGTTGTAATGCCTGCACCAGTTCCTCAAATGGTAAGTCCTGATGAGCATAAGCTCCTAAAGTCATCTCTCGGACTCGCTGTAGCAACTGCCGAAAACTAGGCAAACCTGACAAGTCTGTTCGGAGTACGATGGTGTTGGCAAAGAACCCCAGCATTTCTTCTAGTTCAGGGCGATGGCGATTGGCAACGAGCGATCCAATAGCAATATCGTCTTGTCTAGTGTAGTGAAACAGTAGTGTTTGGAAGGCTGCCAGCAGTGTCATAAAGAAGGTAACCCCTTCGCGACGGCTCAATTCCTGAAGTTCTTTGGTTAAAGATGCGGATAAACTCAGGAAGTGACGTGCCCCTCGATAGGTTGACACTGGCGGTCGGGGGAAGTCTGTTGGTAATGGCAGGATGGGTGGCAGGCCATTTAACTGCTCCTGCCAATAGGCAAGCTGGCGTTCTCGGATCTCACCCTGCAAGCACTGTCGTTGCCACACCGCAAAATCAGTATACTGAATCGTTAAATCTGACAGGGGAGAAGTCTGTTCTGATGCAAAGGCAGTGTAAAGGGTCGCCAGTTCCTGCAACAATACGTTAATTGACCAACCATCACAGACAATATGATGCAAGTTGATCAAAAGAAAATGCTCCGTTTCACTCAGCTTAAAAAGTGCAGCACGCAGCATGAGATCCTCAGATAAATCAAAGGAACGTCTAGCCTCTTCAATAATTAATCCCCAGACTTGACTTTCTTGTGTAGTTGAATCTATTACAGGTAGTTTAAAGATTGGAGATGGATGGATTATCTGTATAGGTTGCCCATCCACAGCTTTAAAGGTAGTACGTAAGATTTCATGACGGTTGATAATTTCTTGGAAACTTTGTTCCAAAGCTTGAACATTCAAGAAACCATTTAGGCGAAAGGCTTGTGGGATATTATAGAAGGGATTATTCGGTACTAACTGATCCAGAAACCACAATGGCTCCTGTACGAATGCCAAGGGTAAGTTAGCGTCGCGTCCTACTGGTTGGATAGGGGGAAGCTGTATACTTTGTATTTGTTGCCGGCCTGTTTCTATAAGCTTTGCAAGTTCAGCGATCGTTGCTGATTCAAATAAACAACGTAAAGGCAACTCAATCTGCAAAACATTGCGGATACGGGAAATTACTTGAGTTGCCAGAAGTGAATGTCCTCCTAAATCCAAAAAATGGTCATAAATTCCCACTTGCGTTAAGCCAAGAATGTCACTCCAAATATTTGCTAACGCTATTTCTGTAGGAGTTTGAGGGGCAACCAAATTCTCCTGGTTAGTTCCATAGTTTGGCACAGGTAGAGCTTTGCGGTCAATTTTACCACTAGGAGTCACTGGCAGTTTGTCTAGTAACACGATCGCACTCGGCACCATATACTCTGGTAGTTGCGATCGCAAAAATTGCCGCAGTTCACTCACGGAAGTAGCAGGCACCATCGCATCTGCAACTATATATGCAACTAAACGCTGTTCACCAGGTATATCATTTCGAGCAACTACTACTGCCTGCCGTACTTGAGAATGCTGTTCAAGTACATTTTCAATTTCTCCTAGCTCAATACGATAGCCGCGAATCTTGACTTGCTGATCTATGCGTCCTAAATACTCAATATTGCCATCAGCAAGATATCTTGCTAAATCACCTGTTTTATACAAGCGATCGCACTTGTTAAAAGGACTGACAATAAATCTTTGTGCTGTCAACTCTGTTGAGTTGAAATATCCTCTTGCTAGACTGACACCGCCAACATATAACTCACCAGGAACTCCAACAGGCACAGGCTGTAACTGTGAATCCAGCAGATGTATTTGGCTATTGGCAATTGGTTGTCCGATTGGTGGCAATGCCGGCCAATCTTGCACTGAACCAGTCAAGCTAAAGGCTGTAACCACATGAGTTTCAGATGGGCCATAGTGGTTGTGCAAACTACACTGAGGTACGTGATTAAACAAATGTGCGATCGCCCCTGTGATGCGTAATTGTTCGCCAGCAGTAATCACCTCGCGCAAACTAGTAGGTATGATACTTTCCATCTGTGCCACTTCTGCTAACTGTTGTAGTGCCACAAACGGTAGAAATAGCCTCTCAATCCCGGCTTGATTGAGAAATTCTAGCAGGCTTGTCGGGTCACGGCGCATTTGTTCGGTAATCAAGACTAGTGTGCCACCTGTGGTCAGGGTAGCAAAGATTTCTTGGAAGGAGACATCAAAACTAATTGGAGTATATTGAAGTGTTTTGGCGGTAGAACTGACTGTTGAATTTTGCAACTGCCAGGCAATTAAGTTGACAAGCGGACGGTGAGGCATTGCTACACCTTTGGGTTTGCCAGTTGAACCAGAGGTGTAGATGACGTATGCTAAGTTGTCGGGAGTAACTTCGCTTTGGGGATTAGTTGTGGGATTTTGGGCGATCGCTTCCTCATTACTATCCAAGCAAAAGCGATGTGTAGTTTGTAATGACAACCCTTTGCAGAGATGGCTTTGAGTTAATAATATAGAAGCTTGGGCATTTTCCAGCATGAAACTGAGACGCTCTGCTGGATAATTAAGATCAAGAGGAAGATAAGCACCACCTGCTTTTAGGATAGCTAGTACAGCAATAATGAGTTCTAAAGAACGTTCTAAACACAAACCAACGAGAATATCGGGTTGCACCCCTAATACTTGCAAATGATGAGCAAGTCGGTTAGCACGTTGATTTAGTTCTTGATAAGAAACACACTCACCTTCAAATTCTATTGCAATACTACTGGGTGAACACAGTGCTTGGGCTTCAAATAACTGATGAATTAGTAATGTTTTACTAAAATTACTATCAGGGGTTTCACATGAGAAATATACTTGAAACTCTGTAGAGTTTATAATCGTCATGTTTTGATTTTCCAAGTATTTAAGCGTTAATAATTCAAGGCACGAATAAATTATTTAACTAATTTTTTAACCATGAAATAATAGTGAAGTATTAATTAAACGGAGCCTTTTAAAATTTATTTTAGCTTAGAATAATATAAGCTTTTACGGTGACGCGTATAAAATAATGATGTTCGTTGTTCAAGCTGATTTTCACAAAATCTTCTTGTATGAGTTCCCATAGTTTTTCTTATCCGTTATTTGCATTTTGTGCTTCTTCATCTGTCAAAGAGCGGATTAATTCTCGGCCGTTTCACAGCCCATTTCTTATTCATAAATTAAATAATCTCTGTTTGAAACTACTTCTATAATATCAATCAGATAAAATGTTATTACAATGTTAAAAATAATGATATTAATTTCAAGAAGCTGTGAAGTAAACGCTACTAACTTTAAAACTATAATGAAGAGGTTAAATATATTTAAGAGTATAAATTTTAGATGAATTAAAAGTATAAATTATGAACATAATATAAATAAAAAATTCTAATTCATACTTATATAAATAGCCATTTGTAAATAAACTAATCGTAAATATAGATATCACAATGTTCATGCTGCTTGTGCAAATGATTTAGTAAAGCCAAATATACTGAACAGCCAATGATACCATTATTGATAATTAACAAATACCTTTAAAACTGATTCTATATCAACATCCTAATCTCTATTCTGAATGTCGATAATTGTTTGATAAGTCAAATCTAAGTGAATTCTGTTGTGCTTAGAGAATAACAGAAACTTTCCATTATAAGAATTATACAGATTGAAATTGGTATAAATTTTGGCAATGATATCAGTAGATATAAACAAATGTCAGCACAGAAACTAGCGAGTTATCCCCCCTCAACGGTAATTGCAAGTATTGATGCTGTGACATTCAATTGATCACAGTAAGTATTTTAGGTGAAGTTACTGTTAAGACCTAACTTTTAATCTAAAGTTTAGTTAATTTAAATTTGTTAAAAAGTATACAAAAATATTTTGTAAACTTAACAACTTATTTTTAAGGCAGTGTTAGCATTTTGTAATTAGAAGAATAAAAGATTACATAAATCTTGATTTTTGCGAATTTAGTAGTTAGTAAATATTCGATTTACTAACTACTAAATTGTTTCTCGTCCTATCTAAAACTAAAATCATGATACCCAAAAAAATTGCTTATGTTGCAGCTGTTTTTGCATCTATAACTATTGCAGTTATAACTAAAATACCTACAGCAAATGCAGCAAGTTTAAGTGTAGCTAATGCAGGTTTTGAAGAACCAATAATAAAAGAAGGAGATTTTACTATTAATGTGTTACCTGGCTGGACATTATATGATCCATCTAACCTGACATCTACCAGTATAGGTGGTGGTGAGCCAATTTATGGTGCATACAATCCCACACCAGACTTTTATGTTAACGAAGCTCCAGAAGGTAATAATGTTGGATATGTTTACCTCACTTATCCGTCTGGAAGTGGTGCTGTGGGAATATCACAAACACTTACCAGTGTGTTGACAGCTAATACGAAATATACCTTACAGGTTGAAATTGGTAATATTCCACCTGTGGGTGGTTTCATCAGTCTAGGTGGTTTCCCTGGCTATGCTATTCAATTATTAGCTGGAGGAAATTTACTTACTCAAGATTTTAATAACCTGAGCGTAACAGAAGGAGCTTTTGTTACCTCTAGTATCTCGTATATTGCTTCAGCCAATGACTCAAACTTAGGAAAATCATTGGAAATCCGATTGCTGAATCTTTTACAGAGTGATGGTATAGAAGTTAATTTCGATAATGTGAAATTAGACGCAATTCAAGTTCCAGAACCTGCATCGATTTTGGGTATAACATTAGGATTTGTAGGTGCAAGTTTAGCTTCAAAAAAAGAAAGATGACTAGACAATAAGGAGTATTACACCAATGTGATACTCCTTACATTTATTATTTGCATATCCGAGATTTGAGGTGCGTTGTAGACGTTAGCCATAACGCACCTTAATGGGCTACCACTCAATCACTGTTTCATTTGCCGGGAAGACAAGCAGAGGTTTTTTTGGAGTCGCTGCTCACTATCATGGGGGTTGAGCTAGAAGTACCTGACCACTCCACGCTGTCTCGTCGTTTAAGCAAATTGTCGGTGGAGTTGCTAGTCATTAGGCGATCGCTCATCCACAATTTCTATCACTCTGAGGAAAGAAATATGATACACTCAGGAAAATTTGAAAAATTTTTCATATCAATAATCATTCAAGTCATAGCAAGGGTGAATGATGAACTCTAAAAATGTATCATCTTCAGACTTTTGCGCTCGTCAACTCAAAGCTTTAGCAGATACGACACGTTTATCTGTAGTCTTCACATTAGGCTTGTCCGAAATATTAACGTAGGGAAAGAAAAATGGTAAAACGTTGAATTGAGTGTCTACCATTTTTCGCAATTAGTTATGGTTTTTGATTATATCCAAAAGTATCCACTACGAACAAAACAGATGTTAGGGATTAGTTACGAACAATTGCAATCACTGCTAAATTGCGCCTTAAAACGACACCAAGACATCAAAGTTAAACAGGAGAGTCATAAAGTTAGAATTAATGCGGCTGGTGGCGGTCGTCCCGAAAAGTTATCAACCGAAGAACAAGTATGTTTATGTTTATTCTATTTAAGACAGATGCCAACATTTCAAGTATTAGGAATGTTATTTGGTGTTTCCAAAACGGAAGCTAATGATACATTTCACGACTGGATACCAATTTTTCGTGAATATATTACCTGCTAGTTTATTAGAACAAGTCTCAAATAATGAGAGCGATTTACTATTTGTTCAAGAAGTTATAACAAATTTTAGGCTATTAGTCGATAGCCTAGAACAGCCAATATATAGGGATTCTGACCAAAAAGAGCAACATAAATATTTTTCTGGAAAGAAGAGACAACATACTTTAAAAAATCTCATGATTGGGATACCAGAAGGTAAGGATATTGTAGAGGTGAAAGTAGGTATTCCTGGGGCAACAGCAGATATAAAATTGTTTCGTCAATCTCAAATTAAATTTGATAAATCTCAACCCTTTTCAGGTGATAAAGGCTTTCAATGAGGCGAAAATATCACTACTCCTCATAAAAGGAAACCAAAACGAGAATTAACTCAACAGCAAAAAAATGAAAACAAAGCTTTGTCCAGTAATCGGATATTTATTGAGCATTTAATCCGTCTGCTCAAAATATTTCGGATCGTCTCACAGAGATTTCGGTTAAATCTTAAGACTTACGAGCAGATTATTTTAACAGTTTGTGGATTGGTCAGGTTGAGAATTGGTAGCTTAATTCTGCCAACTTAGCTACTACGAATAGTCAGAAATTTTTTAAAAATAGGAGTTAATTTTTATGTCTCTAAACTAACAGTAATTATCTCAAAGCCTGATCGCTACGTTTTTACGCAAATATCAAAGTTTTGCCTCAAAGCTTTGAACAGTCTGGCTTTGGAGTTTTCGGACAAGTCTATTCTTTTTGGCTTTAGCTTCGTATCAACTTAATCCTCTTTTGTCACTTTTAGAGAATGCAATAGCCCAAAGGGTTACGAGGCCTTGATTCCCACATTTTGCATATAAATTTTAGTTTAGCTTGACTGTTTCGAGTACTTGATGCAACTTATATTTAGCAGTATTTTGTCACATCCTCCCCACATTCATCTACTAAATATGATAAACACTTAAAACGCAGACCAACTACTTGTTCATAAAGAGGATTTAACTTACACAAAGGTGGAATGCGAAAAAGCGCCCGACCTAAAATTGTCACAGTTCTTTCAAAAGGACAATGAGAGGGAATGATTTTGCACAAGATTCTGGCAAGTTTATAATCATGTATTTCTACGACCTCAAGCTGATATCGGATCTGGTTTAATAAGTTGTTATTCAATTGAGCCTTATTTGATAAGTTCATAAATTCGATCTCCTTGAATCAATCTGTTGCTACTTTAGAATTACAACTATCTCCAGAGAAAAACATCGTATAAATACGAAACTATTTTTTCGATTTTTGAAAATTCATTTTCAACACAGTAAAATTGCTGAGGACTCAGACAAGTACAAAGTCAGAATCACCCAGTCTGATTACGCGGTTGGGCTTGCTGGAAGCAGAGCAGTTAGCCGAGATTCAAAACGAGCGATCGCCCAAGCGTTACTCTCGTCCAACGGTAGCTAGGTGCTTTAGTGGTACTCTTGGTAAGCAGAACAATGACTGCACTTAAACAATCCAGGTAGATGGTTGAGTTACGAATGTTGTTGTTTCAAAGGCAAAATAATCATAAATTCAGTTTTTTGATTAAGTGTGGAATTAACCTTAATCGCTCCACCATGCTTTTCGACTATAATTTGATGGGCGATCGTTAATCCCAGCTCAGTACCTTTACCAACTGCTTTCGTGGTGAATAAAGACTCAAAGATCCGTTGTCTCACCTCGTCTGTCATGCCAATGCCATTATCTGAAATCCGAATCATGACATATAGCAATCCGATTTGATTCCTGAACTTACTCGTAGAGGATTGTACAAAATTGTGTAATGCTTATGAGCCAAATCACTATTTAGTGTCGTCTTGTAGCTTCTGAGCCAACACGTGAGGAACTATTGGTTGCAAATATTCAAAGTCAGTCTGCTAAAAAATAAGACTTTACCAACCCGCAAACAATGGCTCGAAAAGTCTTTCTTTAATAAACAATCTCTCTTCAGTTGTTTGCGGAGCCAAGATTATTCAAAAGCCGCTCCCGAATAGCCATAAGTTGCTCTTGAGTGCTAACTGGGCTTCGTGGCGCTGGCAGTTCGGTATTAGGCCAGTTGGGTAAATTATTACAGGGGCATAATAAGGCTGGCATCCCAACATTCCGCATCGGTATTGGCATAGAACAACGACTGCAAGGAGACATTCCCCATTCCGATGTCAGCAGTTCAGCAATAGTTTCGTGGGTTCCCTCTAAGTGGCAGTCACCTGTTTGTGACGAGAGAATTTTTTGCCAGCACTCTTCAAATTCATCACTATAGCGATCGCCTTTTAGCACTGGCTGTGGCAGTAATTTTGCCGTACCATTGCCCGTTACTACTTTCTTACCCAACTGAAACCAGTAGGCAAGATATCGTCTCACTTCTTGTTCGGTTGCCATACCACAATTTTAGAGTTTAAATTTGAAATTTTGGAAGTTGAATCTTAAACAAACAATTAAGAATACTCACCGTATGAACAACATCCATGGGTGATTTTGTATCACTTAAGATTCTCCCATGTCTCTATCTCTAATGAACCTACCTTAGGTGGCAATGGTGAACCTAAATCGCTAAGATTCAGGACATGACCGCCAGTGACTAAATAAACAGCTTGACAAATTCCTCCTAACTGTCGCACTACAGAACCAAGGCGATCGCGAAACTTTCGACCGCTAGGATAAGCTGGCACCACACCCCAACCAACTTCTTCTGCTACAAATAGCATATCAGCAGCAACCAACTGCACAGTATCTAATAATTCTGTTAGAGTGTTTTCCCATGTGATTTCGTCTTGATCCAGAAGATTAGCTACCCAAGTACCCAAAGAATCAATCAAAAGGCAAGTGTTTGGCTTCGCATCAGCAAGAGTAGCAGACACTTCTACAGGTACGCAAAGGGTTACCCAGTCTTGGGGACGGCGTTTTTGGTGTTCTTGAATGCGTTTGTGCCATTCTTGATCGGCTGGATCTTCAGCAGCTGTTGCTATGTAAAAAACTGCTTTTTTGGACTGCATTGCCAGAGTTTCTGCCCATTCACTTTTACCAGATCTGGCTGGGCCCGTGACTAATATGACTTTACCCAAAGCTTTTTCCTTAGTATCTTTAATTGATTGGGGTTGTAATATCTCAGCAGAATTTTTCCTGTTAGGGATGAGATTGTTGGTTCAAATATCTTTTAAGAGATAAAATTAGCACCAGCATTATTAATGCCACAATTGGCAAAGTCAAAAATCCCAACAACCCCATTTTGAATTATTCAACACTACTGGGGATAGCAAATTTTAGGATATCTTTTATGAAAGCAGGCTTGAAACGTATTGAGGCAACTCTACACGATTTAGGAAAGGGCACTGCCGACCCTGCCGAAGCAGGTGATCCACCAAAGCAGTCTTTCTCTTTTAGAATCAGTATTGGAACAAGCGAATCTACAGCAGGTGATGAAACTCCATTGCCAAAGCAATCAAATATACAAGGGCAGACAATCGATATAAGTACAGGCTCCCAGAGTAACTTTTCTAACGAAGAAGACTTATTGCGCCATCATCAATCTGTGCAAACTTTTCCGACACAAGACAGCGATGCCAAAACGCCTAGCCTACCGAAATTCAAAACTCCTAGTTTTAGTAGCCATCGCCACGCAGCTAATCCAGGATTAGCAATAAATCTGTTACAAGAAATTCAGGAGACTGTCGCTGGTTGGCAGAACGAACTACAAAAAATTCTTCAACAAATTCAAGATATTTACTTAGAAGGCCCGATTGTCAATGGCTGGTTAGAATCCAATTCCCAAGATACAGAACAGGCAGGAACAGCAACATTGCGCCATGCCGAAGTTGACCGCCTCATGGACTATGTAGAAGAAATTTGTGCTGCTGGTGGGAAAGTATCCTATCAATTCCCACGTAGTGGTTACCGTCTTTGCGGTGTGGATGCTTCAGGTAAAGTCTGGTCACGTCCCTGTCCGCCTGAGCAAGTTCCCGCTGTTAGTATGGCGATCGCTCGTTACCAAAAACTACGTCAACTTTTGGGTCGCAAGCAACATTTAGAAACCCGCCTCAGTCAACTAGCTGAAACTCTAGTAATTTTACACAGTCATATCCAACAAACTTGAAGTTCTCAGGATTTTTTCCGAAGAAACGCGGTTGGTTGGTCTGGAATTTTTGGTATAGATTAGCAGGCAGTAGGTAACCGTTGGATGTTGTCATTAGTCAATGATCAGTAGTCAGTAGGAAAAAAACAACTTAAAACTGACTACTCATGCCAATTTTGGATTTTGCAGTAAGTTGAGCCAGTCGCTTGCAGGGGTTTCCTCGTTGTGTGTACTGGCGTGACAAGACAAATTGGGAATTTTGGATTAAAAATGTTTTAATCAAGATTTTCCAGGAATTGCAATTGATACTACTTATCTAATTTGGTATTACATCTGACAGCTGACCCTTCGGGTACTCTGGGAGAACCCCTACGGGGAACGTCAGTTGCTCATGGGGAGCCACTGCGCCCTTGCGGGTTTCCCGCGTTGTAGCAAGTGGCGTGGAAACCCCCTGCGTACCCGTCACTAGCTCACAACTGACAACTGACTAATCACAAAATCCACAATCAATCCTATGCCAGACATTCAAATCTCTGCCATTATTTGTACTCACAATCGAGATACCTATTTAGGTGCAGCGATTGATAGTCTTTTGGCGCAGGATTTTGCGGCTGAGTTTGAAGTTGTGGTAGTAGATAACGGGTCAAGTGATCGCACCCATGAAGTTGTACAACAAAGAATTTCTCATCCTCGACTAAAGTATATCTTTGAACCAGTCATTGGTTTATCTGTTGCTCGTAACACTGGTGCAAAAATAGCTAGGGGCAAAATTCTTGCTTATTTAGATGACGATGCAGTTGCAAGTAATCGTTGGCTACAAGTTTTATTTTCTGCTTATCAAAGTAATTCTCAACTAGCGATCGCAGGTGGCAAAGTCACTTTGTTATGGCCTGAAGGTATGCAACAACCACGATGGCTATCTCCTGGATTAGCTAGTAATTTGGGAGCATACGACTTGGGCGATCGCATCGTCTATATCGATCAGCCTGGTTTAACCCCCAGAGGCTTGAACTATTCTATACGCCGCAGCTTCCTTGAAGAAATTGGCGGTTTCGATCCTCATCTGGGTCGAGTCGGCAAAAACTTATTATCTAATGAAGAACTGCAAATGACAGAATTTGCCCTGCAACGGGGTTGGCAAGTCGCTTATCTTCCTGAAGCGCTAGTTGCTCACAATGTTGCCCCAGAACGTCTCAAACGTTCCTGGTTTTTAAACCGAGGCTGGTGGCAGGGTATTAGTGAGTGCTATAGAGAACAACTTGCTGGTAAAGCTGGTATCAGCCAGTTGCAACGAGGTGGTGAGCGATTTTTGCGGGGCTTGTATAAGGCATTGCAATACTTTTCTGATCCGGCAGAACGCTTTGATAACCTTGTGTATGCCTATGGCCAGATTGCTTATTTAAATACTGCTATTCAAGGTCTTTTATCTATATCTAGTAAGAAATAATAAATCATAATTAATACCTTTTATGTTAAATAAAATACCCGTTTCCGTATTGATTCCAGCAAAAAATGAACAAGCAAATTTACCAGCCTGCCTCGCTAGTTTGCAACTAGCTGATGAAGTATTCGTGGTAGATTCTCAAAGCAGTGATAATAGTGTTGCCATTGCTAAAAGTTATGGCGCAAATGTCGTACAATTTAAATTCAATGGTAGCTGGCCGAAAAAGAAAAATTGGTCTTTAGATAACCTAGCTTTTCGTAATGAATGGGTGCTTATAGTCGATTGTGATGAGCGCATTACTCCTGAATTGTGGACGGAGATTGCCCAAGTAATTAAAAATGATGAATATACAGGTTACTATCTCAATCGCCGTGTATTTTTCTTAGGTAAATGGATTCGCCACGGTGGGAAATACCCCGATTGGAATCTGCGTTTATTTAAGCATACAAAAGGTCGCTACGAAAACCTAAATACTGAAGATATTCCCAATACTGGTGATAATGAAGTTCACGAACACGTGATTTTACAAGGTAAAGTTGGGTATCTCAAAAATGATATGCTTCACGAAGATTTCCGCGATTTGTACCACTGGTTAGAAAGGCACAATCGCTATTCTAATTGGGAAGCACGAGTTTATTTCAATTTACTGACAAATCAAGATGATAGCGGCACAATTGGTGCAAATCTATTTGGCGATGCAGTACAACGCAAACGCTTTTTGAAAAAAGTGTGGGTACGCTTGCCCTTTAAACCTTTGTTACGGTTTGTTTTGTTCTATATAATTCAACTTGGTTTTTTAGATGGTAAAGCTGGGTATGCTTATGCCCGTCTGCTAAGTCAATATGAATATCAAATTGGAGTCAAACTGTACGAGTTACGCAACTGTGGCGGTAAGCTTAATACTGCAACTTCCAAGCCTGTAGCATCTTCTTTGGCTCAAGAAGTAATTAATTAAAAATAAAGAATCTAATTTTGGAATTTTGCATTTGGAATTTGAGCAAAGCAACTAAATAATGACTAATTTAAATTTAATATTGGATGCAGAACCTTTTGTAGACTTACGCAAGTATGACCAATCCTGGTTTGATCGGGGGCGTCCGAGTTGGTATATTTTGTTATGGTGGTTGGTGCAGGCGATCGCCTTTCCTCTAACTCCACAACCGTTAAATAATTTGCGTTGCGCCTTGCTGCGGTTGTTTGGCGCTCATATTGGTAAAGGTGTATTTATTCGACCTACGGCCCGCTTCACCTATCCTTGGAAAGTTACTATTGGCGACTACAGCTGGATTGGAGATAATGTAGTTTTATATAGTCTGGATGAGATTCATATTGGTCATCACTGCGTAATTTCCCAGAAAAGTTATCTATGTACTGGCAGCCACGATATCCATGATCCTGCTTTTGGTTTGAAAACAGCGAGTATCACTATTGATAATGGAGTATGGGTGGCAGCAGATTGTTTTGTCGGGCCAGGAGTGCAAATCGGCGCTAATGCTGTGATTGGCGCTCGTAGTAGTGTTTTTACAGATATGCCTTCTAGCCAGGTGTGCTTAGGAACGCCCTGCCGTCCCCAATATCCGAGGTAAGGGAGATACAGATCAAGCGAAGAGTTTTGCTTTGATTTTGGGGACAAGTCCAACTTTAATCACCCCAAAGTTTTCACCGGAGGTTGGCGGCAGAGGAATTAGGTTTCCTTAAAATAATTGATTGTGTAGCCACTTCACCCAAACCGATACTCGTCAGCAAACTTCTCCACTCTGTTTGAAGTGCGACATTTTGAGGATTTTTTTGCCGCAGTTGAGCCAGTATAGTCAGTGCGTCGTGCCATATACCATTTTGAGCATAGATGGCAGCCTGCTGTTGAGGCTGTGCCGTTTGTAACTGCTGAACAGTTGCTTGGCTTAGAGAAACTCGCTGTATGACTCCTTCAACATAAATGGGGGGTGATTGTTTTTCTTGATCGCAGTAGATGTTAAAAAACCAGCGATATCGTTTGTTCAGTGCCAAAGGGGAAACTGTGGTAGGCAGAGAAATACCAATGACTCCAGGCCGATCCGGTAAGGCGATCGCTTTTTGGTAAATGGGGTTTGAATCTTCATTTTGCAGTACAAATTCAGCCGGATAAGTTGAATTTCGGTAGTCTGGCACATAAAACCACAAGGTTGGGTGTGCTACCGTTGTCAATGCCCAAACATTGGTCAAGGAAGAAGTTTTTTGAGTAAAGGGCACTAGGGCAGTGAGTTCAGGTTTAACTTGTGGACATATACCACGCTTGGCTCCACCAAGGACGCGGCCACCTGGAGGGGGATCTGGTGGAGGTGGGGGAGGATTAAAGTGTATGCCTAGTGGATGCTTAAATGTTACTGGGTTTGGTGTCGCCAGTATTGCAGTCTGGCTAGCCACCAAACTAGTGCCACCAAGAGCTAATGCTAAAAAAAGTTTCATTGATTTTAAAATTGACTTTTTAAATAAGTTCTTAAAAGCAGATTACAGCTATTTTTAGGTAAATAGACCACGCTGTAGGGAACATTGCTGTGTATTTTCCCTGTTTAAGTTGAAATTTTATAGACTCCCTTCGGGGCGCTTCCTTGAAGGTATTTTAAATTTTGAATTGATGTCACACTAACCGTCCCTACTAATGACAAAGCTGACGGCACAAAAGGCACCCAAGCACCTGAGATTAATAAACCAAAGCAGAATATATACAAAACACCAGAGGTTACACCTACTGCCAATGCCAATTTAGAAGGGAAAGTTAACCGCCAAGCAAGCACTCCTCCAACGAAAGACCAGCCCCAAATCCAGATTACTTCAATCCACGGTGACCAAACTCGTAACAACGGACGCCCATCTAAAACAGCACTAAGGATTTGGCTGACCATATGTGCTTGTACTATAACTCCTGGCATTTGCCCTTCTAACTGTTTTCCGTAGGGCGTAGCCCAGTAGTCGGGAAAATCTCCTCTTGCTGATACACCAATCAGAACAATCCGGTCTTTGACTGCGCTAGGATTCAATGGCCCAGATAAAAACTGCGTCAGTGTCACCTGTTCGGCAATTTTTTTTGAGGAGCGGTAATTCAGTAAAATTTGACCGCCATTGGCATCGATACCTTGATAGCCGCTGGCACGAGGCGAAAGACGTTGAAATACAGTACTACCAAGTTGTAAATTCTTTTGTGGAGTAAACTTGGGTTGAATTCCTAAGGGTAGCAGATAGCGGAATGCCAGTTGTGTGCTAAATGCATAGGGGGCAGAACATAGCGATGCCGCTTCTTGGCTCATAAACAAAATCTGCCGACGCACAACTCCATCAGGATCATGAATAAAGTCGCTGAATCCGAGGCGTTCTTTGGAGATTTCTGGTGGCGGTGCAATGCCTCTAGTATTTACTGTTGTATCACTTCCTTTGCAAACCCCGACTAAGTTCTGAGTGCGTTGAAGGCGAGAAATTAACTCTTGCCGTTCGGCAGGAAAATCACGATAGATGTCTAAGCCAATGGTACGGGGTTGATACTGCTCAAGTTTTGTCAGCAGTAGATTGAGAGATTTTTCTGATACAGAAGTTCCTTTTAACGGCTCATTGTTATGGCGTTGAACTGCAAGATCAGCATCGTCAATTGTCACAATTAATAAACGTGGATCAGGCCCCTCTTGAGGGCGCGATCGCATCATCTGGTCAAAGACTTGAACTTCACTACTTTGTAACAGCCCCACAAACCTGACTCCACAGACTAAAGCAGTCATCACCACACTGGAGAATAAAGCTACTTTAAATCTTTGACTGGGAAACAAAGGTGAATTTGATCTGGCTTTTTTATTGGCGCGTGTTAGTTCCTCCCACGTCAGTGGTCGCTGTGCTAGATTTTGACAAATCACTGGTAACCAAGTCGCGCAAGGAAATCGATCTTCAAGTCCTTGCAGGCGTTCTCGTGCTTGCCGTACTGCCTGATATAAAGAATCACCGCCAGCAAAGCTACTGAGAAAATACTTCAAGAATTCCTGAGCTACTTGGTCTGGGACAGGTTCCCGCATGATAATCATCTGCGGGATTTGTAAATCAAAAAGTTCTTGTGCCAGTCCTAACCCATCACAAGAGTTGAAAATTGCTAGTTGTAAGCCGCGTTCTATAGCATGTTTAAGAGCGTACTTTAACTCGTTAATACTAAGGCTTTCGGTTTTATTTAGATAGATTCGCCCGCTACTATCCTTTCCTTGGCTAGAACTGTGTCCAGCGAAAAACAGAATATCCCAGTTTTTCTCCCAAAGATGGTCATTTAATTCTTTACGCTGTGGTTCTACCAGAAAACTGACATCCGCATTTCTACACCGTTGTAGTAAGTTTCGGTCAGCTTGGGTGTCAATTCCCTCGCTATTACCTACAATTGCCAAAATTTTCACCAATTGATTTGGAATGCGTGGCTTGTAAATGCGCTCATAAGTCGGTGATGATAAGGCAATTTCTGCTTTGGGGTAACGTTCTAGCAAATCCCAAAGATGCCAAGGTAGCCGCTGCAATTGGCTATTTTCTGCTTGCAAAATCACCCGAATTTCGTCTGTAGGCATCAGTCTTTCTAGCCATTTCTCCCGCAGGGGGCGAAATCCTTCTGATTGCAGCCAGGTGTTAAAACGTGCCCGCAAAATATGGGCAGTGTTAAGGCAATCTTGTGTCATTGACACATTAGTTATTTGCACCTTTTCAGCATCTAGGCGATAACGATTGCCCAAACGTTGATAGCTAGATTGCCAATGGCTATAGTACAGCAACATTTCAGGGCATGGAGGGAGCTTGCCTGAAATTTCTGTTGCGGGGCGATCGCATTCTTCACCAATCTGGAGGGTAACAGCAAAGCCCTGCTCAAAACTACCGTCTGCAAATTTCAGAACTACTAATTTATCCATGACCGTCGCTACTCTTGTCTACGACATACTGCGTCTAGCTCCTCCGTAGGAGTACGCAGAAGGCTCCATCAAAATTTATCAGATTAGGCTGGAATATTGTCTTTTGAATTGTTAATTTTCCTGTTGAGTTCAATCTTCAATCCCTAATCATTAATTACTGATACAGCAAATAAATAGCTTAATGTTTTAAATCACAAAATGTTCTGTAATACTGTTATCATATAATGCCACTCTAACGCTAAACCGCTCTTTAGTTTCACCTCTAAACTGCAATTGAATATAATTGTCTGCACTTCTGGCTTGAGCTTCCAAGAACACTGATCCTGACTCATCTAGAACTGTTAGTTGTACATCTTGTGGGAGGTGAAATTGATTACCTGTTGGATGCAACTGTAGGCGAATTTGGGTTTTTTGATCAGCTTGGGGGGTGATTTCGATAATCAACATCACGGGTTGGTCGGCGATTTGAATACCCAAATCAATTAATTTTGCCCTTCGAGTGACTGCTTCTTGTTGATTGGGCGGTTGTTCAAAAGTTTCAGGGCTGCGAAATGCATAAGCTTCTTTGAGTCCTTGGAAGTTCCACAAAGCTTCAATAGTTTGCCAACCTGACTCAAATATACCAGTAAACCACTGGCTCAAGTTCACTCGTGTGATAGCTGGAGATTGTCTCAGCTGCCCCAAGTATTCAATGAATGTTTCTGGCGATCGCAATTGACTCAAAGGCAATTCTTCAGCGGCGACATTAGGCACAAAACCCAGTAACCATGCTTCTTGAAGCGATTCATCGATTTGTACTACTACATAACCTATGCGTTCTTCCCAAGTTTCAGGGGGAACAGAACATATCTGCTCACCAACACGTATAGGACGGCACTCTAGATGGCCAAGTGCGGGCATTTCCAAGTCAGCCACATTCGCACAAAGGCGCATCACAGGATTCCAACTGTCACTCGCTGTGAGGTCAGTAGCAATATCCATCATTTGCAAGTAGTCATTCACCACCCAAACAGCTAGAGTATTCAGCCGGACTTGCTCTGCTTTTTGGGCAGTAGGCTGCTCTTCGGCAAACTGTTGAGCTGTTATGCGTGCTGCTTGAGCGATCGGCAATGGCACAGCGAAATTATCTAGTTGATAGGTGTTTTTAGCCATAAATTCAGTACCTAGTCATCAATGCTCCTATATATAGATATCGCCTGCTTTCACTAAATTTATGCCCAATGCCCCTTAAAGCCAATTGCCAATTAAAACGTAAGCAGACCAAAAACCTGGTGCATTGTAATTTGGATGTTGCAACAGTTGTAGTTGGGCATGGCGGAGTGCTTGGGCTTTGGTAAGTTCGCCACGTTTGAGTTCTTGGTAAAAAGCACCGACAAACAAAGCTGTTGATTCATCATCAATTTGCCATAGAGATGCTAAGGTACTGCGTGCCCCTGCTCGTACTGCTACTCCAGCTAAACCTAGTGCGGCACGTTTGTCTCCCACTGCTGTTTGGCAAGCACTTAAAACTAATAATTCCACTGCTTGTGGTTGAGTTTCATCTCGACTACGCAGAAGGCTATCAAATTGCCTAACATTGATCGGGCCATCAGCAGCCAGAATAAAAGTATTATCAGCGCGGGAACTAAACTGACCGTGGGTTGCTAAATGCACCACGTTGAAGGCAACGGTATTTACTTCCTTCTCTAATGCCTTTTGAGTGAATTGCTGATCTAGGAGACTAGTTGTCGATACTCCAGCTTTGGTAATTGAGTTAACTTCAGACTTGATTGCAGGCAAGGGTGTAAAGTTAGGGAACCCTGGTGGCGGTTGAGTTAGCCCAGCGGTTAATGCTTTGATCTGCTGTTGCTCTAGGGCTTTGGGATCGAAAAGTTGCAATTCAACGCTAAGGGCGATCGCGTATTTCTCTACCAAGTACTGTTTGCCATCGTAGAGAGATGCCATTGGTATATTGCGTAATGTCCCATCTAGTACAAACACCAGGGTATCCACCTGACTTGCTTGCAATTGTGACTCAATGGGTTTGATTAACCAGTTATAAACTTGTTGTGATTGGGTTTTAATGGCATTAATAGCAGCAGGATTGACCAGACTTTTTCGTAATTCTCCCAGTTTTTGGTCTACTTCTGCTTGAGGAATTTTAGTAGTGTAATGCTGTAGGCGTTGGTGGGGAATTTTAACAATTACCTCGATTTGTTCGGGGAGAATAATTGGATAAAAAATGGCAGCAGTGGGATTATTTTGGTCTACTATTTTATCCAATGACACGCTCTGACCTTCTAGGCAAGCCTCCCGGAAAAAGTTATCTAATTCTGCCAACTGTAACGCTTCAATTCGCTGGCGTGCTTTATCTAAAGTTTGTTCATCTGGTTTTCCTTGCTGGGATTGTAGCAATAACTCTACAGACTGCCGATAGACAGGTTCAACACTGTCTCGGAAGTTAAATTGCACATCTTGATTAATCGCTACTAAATCACGACGGAGAGATTGGAGAGTGTCTACCGCAGCATCATAAGCGGCGATCGCTCCTTTGATATCTTTTTGCGCCCAAAGCACTCTACCTAACTGCCAATTCAAGCGATAAGTAATTTCTGCTGCATTGGTTGTTTGAGCCAAGAGCAATGCTTGCTGGGTAAGCTTTTGCGCTTCTGACCACTGTTGAGTCTGTTCGTACAAAGCGCCAAGAGTTCCCAATGCATAAGCCTCTGCTTGTTGATCGCCCAAATTCCGGGATTGCTGGATGGCTTTAGCGAGTAATAGTGCTGAGTCCTGAGTCCTGAATTGTGAGTCAGAATTCTGACTCAGAACTTTCGTCAGGCTTTGAGCAAAGTTAATTTGAGCGTAAATAGTAGCACGGCTAGAAGGAAGTTGTTCGAGTTGGGGCTGAATTAATGGTAGTAAAGTTTGCGCTGCTGCCCATTGTTGATTTTCAATGAGTAGGCTGAGATGATTAAGTTGTGCTTGAATTTTTGTCAGGGGTGAAGGGAATATTTGAACTGCTTGTTGATAGTAGGCGATCGCTTGTGGTTTTTGCCGTTGTGTACGGGCGTTGTTTCCCAGACTAAAAAGACTTGCGCCAATATCTGCGCTTGATTGCAAGCGTTGAGCAGTTACAAGACTTTGTTGTAAAACATTATGAGACTTTTCGAGATCGCCCAATACTAAAAGGGTATCTCCGAGCGATCGCAACCCCACTGCTTTTTCTATCGAATCTGGTTGTGATTGTAACTGCTGATGTACTTGTTCTAATATTTCTACAGCACGGCGATAAGAGCCTTGACTTCGCCAAGCCTGTGCTTGGTTGATTAGCGATCGCATTATGCCGCTATGATTTTTTATTTGCCGATAAATCTTTGCTGCTTGCTGCCAAGTTGCTAAAGCTTCCTTTACTTGTCCTGTTGCTAGTTGTAGGCGTCCTTGAATATCAAGAGATTGGGCAAATATTTGTAGACTTTGGCTGTTTTGCTGTCCCTTGAGCAAATTCAAGCTTTCTGTAATTGCCTGCTTTGCTTGTTTCCATGCACCGAGTTGCTGATAACCTAAAGAAAGATTACCCAAAGTTGCAGCTAATCTGATGTTATCTCCTTGATTCTGGTATTCCTTGACAGCTTGCTGCAAAATCTGTATTGCTTGTGCAAAACGTCCAGCATCGTACAGTACTTTTCCCTGTTGTAATAGAGAAGCAGGATCGGCAATAGAGCTAGGCGTAGTAAACTGATTGATTACAAGTTGAGATGAGGTATTGATTGCAGGAACTGTTGCCAGAATCGGTGAACTGAGACTGCACAGCAAAGCCATCAGGAAGCAAAAAAGCAGACGTAAAAAATTAAAATTCTTAGTCTTGAATTTTCGCCTGTTAATTTTGCCAAAATTTGAAACAGAAAATTTAGTAGCTTTAGCCATAGATGAATTGCCAGTCTCTTGTGGGGAAGCCTGCAATCAAATGTACCGGAGATAGCGAGAAATCTAAAGCATTGGGCATTGGGCATTGGGCATTGGACAAGAGATATTTTTATTTGTAACGACACAGCTTAGTGTCATAACGACAATATGACCGCTCCCAATAAAGCTAGTGCGATCGCTCGCATCTTAACTAATGCACATCAGAACTTACGCACTCAGATCCCCCAACCCCTTAAAAAGGGGCAGCCCTGCGCCCTTGCGCGTTCCCCGACTCCCTCAGTGGCGTGGCTTTAGACTTTCCCCCTTTTGAAGGCTACGGTGTACACACATCTGTGTACTAAACCGAAATCATTGTAGATCCATCATTATCCTCCGATAAATTGGAGAACTTTAAGGGATTTTAGCCCCCCTTGGAAAGGGGGGTTGGGGGGATCAAAAGCCTGTGGGACAACTCTCAAAGACTTGTGTGTACACGGTAGCTTTTTTAAGGGAGGTTAGGGGGGATCAGGGTTTCAGACTTCAGTGCGTAAGTCCTACACATTTAACTTGCATATTTTTAATTTTGGAGAAAAGTCGTGCACCAAAACCATTAGCTTTATTCGCTACTTCGTAGGGTGGGCATTGTCCACCCTACATGATTATTAATCTTTCACAGATTATTTAGGATTGCTATTTATAAGCTTTTACGGTTTCTGAAACTAAGCTAATTTTAGAAATTATTTATTACATAATATACGCCGTAAACCGCACTAAATTATCCTGCCCAAACTGCAATGAATCTCCATTAAGCAGTCGATATTGCACACCAGGATTCAACAGAGTGTTATTTAAATAAATACCATTTGTACTCATGTCAACAATCATGTAGGTATTTTGCGACCAGTCCCAATAGACTCGCGCATGGCGACGAGAAACTATACCTTCGTGAGGAATCCCAGCCAAGTCAATTTCTGGCGCAACTGTCATACTTTGACTGCGGCGACCAATAAAACCTGCTTCCCCAGACCATTGAAATTCTCTTCCTGTAGTATGAATCAGCTTCAAGAGTGGCAGTCTTGGAGGTCGAGGATAATAAACAGGTGGCGTTGGCGGCACATAAGGGACTCGTTGCTGATAGTCTGCTGAATAATTAACAGGGGGCCTGTAATTGGATGGATTTATTACTGGTCGCGGACATTGAATAGGTTGCGGTGGTGGTTGTGGTGAAGCGGGTCTGGTTGGTGTAGGTATAATTACATTATCCAAGGGAGTCGAACACCAAGGGCAAACCTTAGCATTATTTGGCAGGGCGCGGTTAAAATATTCGCAATTTGGATTAGGGCACCGATTTGCAGGCATAGGAATTTATATCATCAGGTATAGGTTGTAAAGGGACAAGACCTACTTTACTAAGTAAACACTGGCCCTGACGAGTAGTTAGTATTTCAGCAAATGTAGAACCGGGTAGCCGACGGTTGTTGTCTTTAGGGTATACCACAAATATAGGGTATCCCAAGGGGTAGCTTTGAAAGCTATTAACATCAAAAAAATACTCATTATGCTGGCATAAGTCATCTGAGGTAGTAATTGGGCGATGCTCACGCCTTTGAAATAGCGGTTGACTAGCTGGCTTATTGCCATCGACTATAGCCAAAGGATAGCCTGTACACTGTCCCCAAGTTTTACTAATAATGCCAAAGCCAATAATGCCACTAGTTCGCTTTTCTAGAATTTCCTTGCGTATTAGGTTTTGGGTTTTTGTTGTATCAAAATTTTCAACTTTGCCTTTAAATAAAGCTATATCTTGAGGGTCATTTTTCAGAACTATTTCTTGAAATTTGCGTATAGCTTCCGGGTCACTTGGAGCAAAAGGCCTAATATCAAGAGAATTTTTAAGTTTAGGATTAATCTGCTGCCAATTGGTAATTTTGCCTGTATAAATTTGACGTAATTGCTCAAGAGTTATTTGCCCTCCCAAAGCATTGACAAGATTTGAATCTTTCTTACTAAATGCTAAAAATACAAGTAAACCATCATAAGCGACCTTTTGTTTATCCAGTTTATCTGTGATGTTATCTACTAAGCTGGTAATTGCAAAGTCTTTTTGATTTGTTCTGTCTTGTATAATTTGAATTGAATTTTGAATATTTGATGAAACAATAGGTTCGTAGTTAAATGTTGTTTTTACTTCTGGCTTTGGTTTAGTTAATAAATCTTCTAAACGATTACCGTCAACTTGTTGCTTTAAAATAAAACTCCATGTACCAGCACTTTCTCCTGTATAGGTGAATTTTCCTGTAGGAAAGTTATTTACTTCAAAAAAATTTCGTACAAGCCCAGACCAAATTATATATTTGTTATTGTCCTCTGGTTGATGATGCTGCCAAAAGTAATGCCAAATTCCCCCTGTAACTAATATTAGAGCGAGTATTCCTAGCAGAATTAATGCTTTGGGAAAATCATTTTCTGTTTCTTCTGGGGTAACTAATTGGCTAAAACTGCTTGCTTGGCATTCTTTAGGCATTTGTAGCAAAGTTTGGCGTGCTACTTCAGCACTTACAAAAGGATTTTCTAGCCGAACTAAGCGAGAAATAAACTGCTTTAAGTAATTATCTGTATTGGGCCAATGTTGATTATCTCTTGGATCAAGAGGCTGATTAAATGAATCATTGCTTTTCCCTACCCATAAATAAAAAGCAACTAATCCTAATGCTTCTAAATCTTGTTCGCGTTTGCAAGGTGCAGGTTGAGCAATATTGGGTGGAATAAATGTGTTTTCCCAAATAGCTAAATCGCAAAAATATATATAAAACTGTTGATTATTTTCTAGTTTAATTAAAATACTATCTAAGCTGAGGTTGCCGTGAGGTAGCCCCTGCTGGATTTGATTTGAGGGAAAACGCAGCTTTTGACTGTGAAGAAACTCTAGAGTTTGTAAAGCTTGATTTAGCACCTCGCGTACTTGAGGTGCTGTCATTGGGCCCTTTTGACTGAGATATTGATGTAAGGTTTGGGATGCTTCTATTTTTTTGATAATTAAATAACAGCGATCGCCTTTTTCATCTGCAATCGCTTCCCAAGTATCGACAAGACGAAAATTTTTGATTCTACTGTCTACTAAAGTTACTCCTCCCACCCGTTTAAAAGCCTCTTTACGCTCAAGTATCTGTTTCTGATTAAAACAGCGATTGGGTAGCAGATATTCTTTAATTATTACAGGCTGTTGGTCTTTGAGTTGAATGCCTGAGTATAAACGTCCATTACCCCGCGCTCCTAAAAAGCTAGTTACTTGATAAGTACCCAAATTGCCTTTAATTTCAGCATTCTGTGGTAAAGTTGCCGGAAAACCACATTCTAAACAAAACTTAGCACCTTTTAGTTCCTGTGCCGTTTGAAAGGGGCGATCGCAATTTAAAGGTGCATTGTATGAGCAAGGATATTCTTGATAAAAATATTCAGAGGAAGGCATAATATATAAGGCAGATGGAAGGTAAGCTTTTTAGTTAATTATGTTTTCTTATTTTGAATTATGAATTTTGAATTATTATTTTGTATTTAAGCTTTCACAAGTCCTAATTTGAGTGCGGCTAATAACCTTCAATTTGTCAAAGATACTTGTAAAATGAGCCTTAACAATAGCAATAGTTACTTGCATACTTGCCCAATAGCATAGCAGGCTGCTTCACATACTTTTGCAACTCTAGGGAAAGAGCTTCATGGGTAATTATTTGAATATATTCAGACTTTCACTGAGCTAATAGCCTATTTATAAACAAAATATTAAGTAGCTATAACGCATCCAACCAATTTAATATTTACTTTATAAATAGTCTTTCCCTAAAAAATACAAGATATAAGCTACAAGTGTAAGCGTAAGCTCAATAATTCCAGCCTTGAGAAAATAACTGTTGGAGTATTTCCAAATAACATAAAACTATATAAAAAACAAAATATTTAATTTTTTTAAACTATTATCCAGGATGAAACTAAGAACTTGCTCAAACAGGCGATCGCCAACCAAAACCACAACAGCATTCTCGTAATGAGAGAATTATTGAGTAAGAGAAATATAATAATATATTATCACTTATATGGTATCAAAACTATGAGGTTTACTAAGGTTAATGAAGTGTTGATTTTTTAGTAAATCTCCATATTAGGAAGTAATTAGTTTATTAAAACATAATTTTTGTGTCGAGTCATTAAAAATTGTAGTGATAAGTATTACCAGAACTTACGCACTCAGATCCCCCAACCCCCTTAGAAAGGGGAGCCACTGCGTTGGGCGGGTTCCCCGACTTGTAGCAAGTGGCGTGGCTTTAGACGTTCCCCCCTTAAAAAGGGGGGCTAGGGGGGATCGGGGTTTCAGGCTTGGGTGCGTAAGTCCTAATTACATAAAAAGAGGGATAAAATTATAAGCTGTCGCGCCTACAAGTTGCACTATTTTCATTGTCAATAAAAGCTGCAAACCCTCTCCCTTGCTCCCTGCACCTGCCTCCTACCCCCTATCCCCTGCGGTCTCAATGTGCAAATTAAATGCCTAACACCTTAATTCTGCTCCTGCTCTGTCTTCAACAGACCAGAAGGGGAGTTGATTCACTCGCTTCAGCATCAATTCAACGTAGGTCGTGCCATCCTTGTTGGCAACATCTTTACCAAAATAGCCCTGCTCTTCCTCATGCTCATGGGGCAATACGGTTCAGTTAGTGGTATTCGATTCCAGAAGATCCCCCCAACCCCCCTTAGAAAAAGGGGGGCTTAATTCCCTCCTTTTTAAGGAGGGTTAGGGAGGATCAACTCTTATCTGAACCGTATTGGCTTATGGGGGCCGCTACTGTAAACTGTATAGCCTTCCTACCGACGAGCGCGATTGTAGGGAGAACCTATAGTCCACCGCATTTATGAAGTGCAAGACTTAGCTGTATCTGGAAAATCACTAAATACACCATCAATTCCTAAACTGAAAAAGAGTTCATATTCACTTTGGGGATTTCCTTGCAAGTCCAGTGGCAAAAACAAATCTTCATTGCGGAAAGTCCAAACATGAACTTGCAATCCATCTGTATGAGCATCAAATACTAAAGATGTAGGTGACAACAATTTTCCAGTGCTATCTCTAGGAATCAACAGATTTTTATGAATGCCAACCGCCTGTGCATATTTAGCAATGTCTTTTAAACTTGATGCTGTTGCTAAGTCTGCATAAGTTCGTGGATCTCCATTGACTACAAAATCATAAGGTTTGCCAGTGTTGTTGAGCAATTGCACTAGAGGTAAATCAGTTTTTGTAGATAAATTTAGGAGGTTGCTGACTTCAAAAGACTGAATGAAAACAGGTGCATTGGCTCCCTGATAACCATTTATTTGTAAAGTTGTAAGTAGGGGGGCTTCTAGTGCTAACCCAATAGACTTGAAATAAGTTGGGTGCTTTGTCTCTGGATAAATGCCAATAGTACGACCGATTTCAACACTTTTACTTTTGACTAAATCAATGATTTCTTGCAGTGTAGGGATTTCAAATAAGCCATCATAAGCGGTGTTTTGCGATCGCAGTTGAGGAATTCGCTCTTTTGCCCGTAGTGTTTTGAGTTCTGCAAGGGTAAAGTCTTCCGTAAACCAGCCTGTTTTAGATTCCCCGTCAATTATCTTGGTAGTTTGACGGTTAGTAAATTCTGCACGGTTAGCAACATCGGTAGTTTCCGAAATCTCATTTTCGTGACGAGCAATTAAAACCCCATCTTTGGTTGCAACTAAATCTGGTTCAATATAATCAGCCCCTAGAGCAATTGCTAATTCATAAGCAGCTAAAGTATGTTCTGGACGGTAGCCGCTAGCGCCTCTATGCGCGATGATAATTGGTGGCGTACCTTTCAAAGTTGTAACCATTAGCTTACTCGTCCGTAAGAAATACTATCTCAATACCCTTAATCCCTAGCACCCAGCCTCAAGGTGCAAACTTAATGCGTAAGCCCTAAAAACTAAAGTGCGTTGAAGCATATCAGTAAAATAGATTTATTAGGGTGTGCCGTTTTGTGTTTTGTCCACACTGCCTAGATATAATTGGGTTTCATTTTTTATGCATTACCCAGGTAGCAGTGCTGGCAATTTTGGATACGCTATATTGGCAGATGATTCGAGAACTAGAATATGGATTGCGATCGCAAAGCTTAAGTTTAATGGGATTTCCACTAATTCACGTAACTGACAAACCATCCCAACCTATTGCTACATTCCTTCGACACTCACAAACTCAAAGTCGGTAGCTATATCAATATAACCTGCGTAGGCAGGCTTGATTGTTAAATTCTATTTAAGTATTTTGAATAAGTCTAATGATACAGATTCAGCCTGAAATCAAGCGTGTAGAAGAATTGCGTCAGTTGTTGCAGCAAGCTAGTTATGCTTATTACGTCTTAGATGCACCAATTATGGAGGATGCTGTCTATGACCAGCTATATCGAGAATTGCAACAACTAGAATCTCAGCATCCAGAACTGGTGACACCCGATAGCCCGACTCAACGCGTGGGTGAACGACCTGCAACACAGTTTACCTCGGTGCGACATAATATCCCCCTGTACAGTCTGGAGAATGCATTTAATGTTGATGAGTTGCAAACATGGGATCAGCGTTGGCGGCGACAATTACCCAAAACTGACTCGGTAGAATATGTCACCGAACTCAAAATTGACGGTTCTGCGATCGCTCTTACTTACCAGAATGGTATTTTAACTAGGGGTGCAACTAGAGGCGATGGGGTGATGGGCGAAGATATCACCCAAAATGTCCGCACAATTCGCTCAATTCCCTTGCGCTTAAATTTTGAAGGGTTAGAAATCCTGGAAAAGGTGGAAGTTAGGGGCGAGGCGTTTTTGCCTTTGGAAGTGTTTAAACAAATCAACGAAGAAAGGCAAAAAGCTGGTGAACAGTTGTTTGCTAACCCTCGCAATGCCGCAGCGGGTACACTTAGACAATTAGATTCCCGGATTGTAGCTCGGCGGCGCTTAGATTTCTTTGCCTACACACTGCACATTCCTGGTAGAGATGATACCAGTATTGCCAATACCCAATGGGAAGCGTTGGAATTGCTGCAAAGGATGGGTTTTCGCGTCAACCCCAATCACAAACTGTGCCCTTCTCTAGCAGAAGTTGCCGAATACTATAAGTATTGGGATACAGAAAGGCTGAATTTGCCTTACATGACTGATGGGGTGGTAGTAAAGCTCAATTCTTTTAAGCTTCAGGAACAGTTAGGATTTACTCAAAAATTTCCTCGCTGGGCGGTGGCGTTGAAGTACCCAGCAGAAGAAGCACCCACCCGCGTCGAAAATATTGCGGTGAATGTCGGCAGAACCGGGGCGTTAACACCGTTAGCAGAAATGCGCCCAGTGCAATTGGCGGGGACAACAGTTTCTCGCGCTACTTTACACAATAGCGATCGCATCACTCAATTAGATATCCGCATTGGCGATACTGTAATTGTCCGCAAAGCTGGGGAAATTATCCCAGAAGTGGTTAGGGTATTAAAAGAACTTCGTCCCGCTGATGCTCAACCGTTTGTGATGCCCACTCATTGCCCAGTCTGCGGTCAACTAGTGGTGCGTGAGTTGGGTGAAGCAGTTACTAGATGTGTCAATGCTTCCTGTGCAGCAATCCTCAAAGGCGCAATTGAACATTGGGTAAGCCGTGATGCCTTAGATATTAAAGGTATGGGCGAAAAACTAGTGCATCAACTTGTTGATAAAGGGTTGGTACATTCCGTTGCCGATTTATATGAATTGACAGAAGAGCAATTATGTAGTTTGGAAAGGATGGGGCAAAAGTCAGCACAGAAATTAATAGATGCGATCGCCCAATCTAAAAATCAACCTTGGTCACGAGTATTGTATGGTTTAGGCATCCGTCATGTTGGTAGTGTGAATGCCCAATTATTGGCTGAGAAATTTCCCACCGTAGACAAGTTGACCCAAGCAAAGCAGTCTGATATTGAAGGCATTTATGGTATTGGTGTAGAAATTGCCGAGTCAGTACACCAGTGGTTCCAAATTAATGCTAATCAAACTTTGATTTCTCGCCTCCAAGCAGCAGGGTTGCAATTAGAAACTACAGCAGAAGCAATAATAGTTACCGATGCTAATCCAAAGTTTGTAGGTAAAACTTTTGTTGTTACAGGAACTTTGCCAACTTTAAAGCGAGATGAAGCCAAAGCTTTGATCCAAAAAGCTGGTGGTAAGATAACTGATTCGGTAAGTAAGAAAACCGATTATTTGGTGGTGGGTGAAGATGCTAGTTCTAAATTGGCCAAGGCGGAAGCATTGGGAATTACTCAGTTAACTGAAGCTCAATTGTTAGAGATGGTAGAGGCTTAAGTCCTTGTCATTACCTACATTTTTTAAATCTCTCACTTTATTGTCATCCTCCTTTAGAATGAATTCTATTACTAATAGTTCAAGTCTACTTCAGTAGACTCAGCAAAACTTTTTAGTCTATTTGAGTGGACTTGGACTATTAGCCTAAAACTTCAGTTACGCTGGGATGTCGGTCAGTGCAATGCTTTGACTCTGACAAAAATGTGGGTAATGACAAGAGGGGCTTCACCAGCGCAGAAGTTTTAGTGAAGGTTTTCCGCGTATTGATTGTTGTATGATTTCAATAAAACTTATACTTATTGATAAAGTTTAAAAGAAATTTAAATTTGTGTTGCATAATATAACATTTTCAATTATTGTAAGTAGAAGTTCGGGTGCAAACTTAATGGAAAAGCTGTGCTATCCAAACCCGTTAGATATTTTCTAAAAATGATGAGTTTTCAAGGTTAGATCATTGCTTTGCTGTCAAGGTTTTGATTCATTTATTGTTGTCGAATTTGAACAGTCCACATCAGCCCTGAAAGCAATCCAGCGTCAAGCCGTACAAAGTCTGAAAACTGATATTCAGTTTCAGCCATAGTTTTGATTGCCAAAATTTTGCAACAAAATTACCCACATCTTTAACATTATCTGGAACATACACCCATGAATAACCAACAATCTCGACGCTTACTTAGTAAAACATTTGGTCTGGCGATCGCAACAGCTAGTCTTATAATCGGCGTACCTACTTCCGCTCAACCTCAAGTAACTCCATCACCCAGCCCTACTCGTACTCCAGGGGCTACTCCAGGAACTCCATCGCCTAGCCCTACTCGTACTCCAGGGGCTACTCCAGGAACTCCATCACCTAGTCCTACTCCTACTCCAGGGGCTACTCCAGGAACTCCATCACCTAGTCCTACTCCTACTCCAGGGGCGGGAACTCCATCACCTAGTCCTACTCCTACTCCAGGGGCGGGAACTCCATCGCCTAGTCCTACTCCTACTCCAGGGTCTACTCAAGGAACTACTTCAGGTACAATTGTCGATGTTGCCAGCGCCGACTCTTCTTTAAAGACCCTGGTAACAGCTGTAAAAGCAGCAGACCTTGCAAATACACTGACTGGCAAAGGCCCATTTACCGTGTTTGCACCTACAGATGCTGCATTCGCCGCTTTACCAAAAGGAACGGTAGAAAAACTGCTCGAACCAGAAAACAAAGCGATTTTGCAAAAGATTTTGACTTACCATGTCGTTCCTAATGCAATTTACTCCAATACCCTCCAACCAACTCAACAAGTTAAGACAGTTGAAGGTAGCCCAGTTAGCATTAAGCTTGAGAAGAATGGTAAAGTAACTGTAGATCAGGCAACAGTAACGAAAGCAGATATCAAAGCCACTAATGGCGTGATTCATGTAATCGATCAACTAATTATTCCCGCTGACCTTCTCAAATAAGTAGTCTCACCTCAAGAACTACTGAGGGCAATACGTCTCGGCTAGGTGATGTTCAGCCCGTAGAAATCCCCCCATTACTCCCTTGTAAAACATGAGTGATGGGGGGATTGCTATTTTTATTTGTCCAAATGCCAATACCTTAATACTCTTAAAAATTAACGTGAGTTCGATGCACAGGATTTTGACCTCACCCCCAGCCCCTCTCCTAGTAGGAGAGCGGAGCGAAAGCCTAATTTTTTGTTGCTCCTCCCTCTCCTGCGAGGAGAGGGAGGTTGGGTGGGTGAGGTTTGTCGAATTCACGTTAAAAATTACTAATTATTATGTAGTGCTTCAAGTAATACTTTTTGTAGTGTATTGTAATAAGGTGTGACAAACGGTAGCAGTAATGACGCCTGAATTTGAATACACTACACTTGCCCATCCAGAGGACGTTATACAGCTGGGGACGATTCTCAACCAGTGTTTTATCAACTCACGTGATGAGGAAAAATACGTTAAAAAATACATTAATAGTATTGGTTTAGAAAATTTCCGCATTATCCGTCAAGATGCACAAGTTATAGGTGGACTAGCAACTTTAGGGATGGGTCAGTGGTGGGCTAGCCAGCGTGTACCGATGACAGGAATTGCCGCAGTGGGCATTGCTCCAGAATATCGTGGAAGTGGAGCTGCGATCGCCCTCATGCATCAAACGCTCAAGGAACTTCATGCTAATGGCGTACCCATCTCTGTTCTTTATCCAGCTACTCAACGCCTGTACCGCAAAGCCGGGTATGAGCAAGGAGGTAGCTTGTGCAGATGGGAAATTCCGACTCAGAGTATTCAAGTAAAAGAACAACCCCTACCTTTGATAGCAGTAGCACCAATTCATCAAGATATCTTTTCTGAGCTTTACCAACAGCAAGCAAAATTATCCAACGGATATTTAGACCGACATCCAGCGATTTGGCAGGAACTCGTTAGCACAGAACAAAAAGAAAAGATTTTTGCTTATTTCATTGGTGCTAAAGACCAACCCCAAGGCTACATCATCTTCAGTCAAGAACGAACAGAGGATGGTGCAATTATGTGGATAAGAGACTGGGCAATTCTCACAGCTGCTGCTGCACAAAGTTTTTGGTCATTTATTGCTAACCATCGCTCTCAAATTAAACAGGTACGATGGAAGAGTTCGGTAAACGATTTTCTGTCATTGTTACTACCAGAGCAAACTGCCAAGATATGGCGTCAGCAGCGATGGATGTTGCGAGTCGTAGATTTAAGCAAAGCATTGGAGTTACGAGGTTACCCATCAGGAATCCAAGCAGAACTGCATTTAGAAGTTCAAGATGATTTGCTATCTGCAAACAATGGTAGATTCATCCTATCTGTGGCTAATGGACATGGTGAAGTTACAAGAGGTGGCAAAGGTGAGTTGCAAATAGACATTAAAGGATTAGCACCCTTGTATACAGGCTTATTTACTCCCTACCAGTTGCAACTAGCGGGAAAACTTGATGCTACAGAAACAGCTTTATTAGCAGCTACGCAAATATTTGCAGGTGTCTCTCCTGGGATGTCTGATTTCTTTTAATGGGTGCATCCGAGTTTTTATTTTGCAATGAGAGGATAACGGTCATTGCGTTCGCGTAGCGTCTCGTAGAGAGGAGGAACGACGAAGCAATCGCATGGACTTGCTCTGAGGTGGAGATTTTGCGCAAGCTTGGCTTCACTTTGTTTCGCTCGTAATGACATGCAAAAAAAGTGGGATGCTCCCCTTTTAATTCCCTACCCGTAGACAATGGTTAATAGTGCGAAGTAGTAAGTATTATTTATTCTTGCCTTGTTGAACCGCCCAGGTGCTAGCTATACAAACAAAGCGCAACAACCTGGGCTTTGAAATCCTCCACACCTTAAAAGGGTGTCGGATTTTACCGTGTAATTTGCGATTAATCTCTATCCTTAACTGTTGAGTAATAATGCATCAAAGTTCCGGTCGCTGGCGTTTAGGGCTAGCTTTATCACTATTAACGGTTTTTTTATGGGGTATTCTACCTATTGCCCTAACGGTGACATTGCAAGCGCTTGATGTTTACACAGTTATTTGGTTTCGTTTTTTAGTGTCGTTTGGTTTGCTGGCTATTTATTTAGCTGTGCAGGGTAAATTACCAACTCTAAAACAACTGCGTTCTGCTTCTTGGCAGTTGTTAGCGATCGCTACCATTTTCTTAGCGATTAATTATTTTCTTTTTATGCAAGGTTTATCGCTAACATCACCTACTAACGCGGAAGTGATTATTCAATTTTCTTCTGTGTTCTTAGGTTTCGGAGGGTTAGTCTTTTTTAAAGAACGTTATCAACTGCAACAATGGATTGGTGTTAGTATACTTACCCTCGGTTATGTTTTATTTTTTCATGAACAACTAACAAATTTAATAACAGCGCATAACAATTATCTTCTTGGAAGTAGTTTGATTTTCTTGGGAGCAGCAGCATGGGCTGTTTATGCTTTGGCACAAAAACAGCTATTACAATCCTTATCTTCATCTCACATCATGCTGATTATTTACGGTGGATGTGCTGTTTTGTTCACGCCATTTGCTACTAAACAAACAATTTTTACACTCAATAATTTGCATTTTGGAGCATTGGTTTTTTGCGCTTTAAATACTGTAATTGCTTATGGCTCGTTTGCAGAATCGTTAGAACATTGGGAAGCATCGCGGGTCAGTGCAGTATTAGCTTTAGCTCCTATTGTTACATTAATATCAGTATGGGCCGTATCAGTAATTACGCCTTCGCTAATTCCACACGAACAACTCACATTAATAGGAGTAATGGGAGCGAGTTTAGTTGTATCTGGTGCAGCAGCAATTGCCTTAGCAAAAGGTAAATCATGAGCTTTTTTAAGAGCTTTTACTGCTTTTTTTAGAACATTTTCCTCATATTCAAAGCTACATGAAAAATACTGAGGCAGAGTGATTCTTTCTTTGTTATGATTTTACCGAAAGTGTAATTTGTTTGAGTTTTTCTATTGTCAAGCAAGTAATATAGGACTCATATTTGATTTTTGAACAAAATTCAGTACACCTTTATTCCTTCTTCCCAGTCCCCAGTCCCCAATCCCCAGTCCCTTACCTCTACGAGTGATTCAGAAATCAAATCGGATTGCTATATCCATATAAGTATGGCTCCGTTACAATAATTTCTTTAGCTTGTAACAAAGAGAAAAAACACAAAACAAATCCATCAAATTGAGGCGATTAATATTAATTAACCTTACCAGGGTGTCCCAATAACTACCAAAGCCAACGCCTCGTGACACAACATCACCGAAACAGTTGAGCGATGATTAGTTCGTTTGGTAAGGGAGTCAGCACCCTGAGAAGAAGTTCGCTATTGCTGGCTCTTTCAATGCTGCTGCCAACATTTGGGATTAGCGATCCTGTAATGGCAGCAGAGCGAATTTATGGTTCTTATTCAGCCCTAAAGCTTTCTATTTCAGTTACTTCTTTAGAAAACTATGCCAAAAATGGAGTAATTGATGACAACCTAGCTGTTTATCAACGGTATCTACCACCAAAACAGCTTGAGGAATTACGGCGAATTTTACTTACTCCTGTGAAAGTCAGCCCGGTAGTGGTTTCACAATTTCTCTACACTCCACAAGGAGAATTTCTACTGCGACGGTTGGCAGAAACGATTAAAACGAAAACTCATCAACCACAACAAGAATTTCAAACCTTGCGGTCGGCGTTTATTTCCGCTTCTGCTGAACCGGGAGGACTAACGTTATTAAATTTGTTGCGTAAGTACCCCAGCAGCAGCATTAATCTTGATTTAGTGCAAAGCCTGGGAATTGCTGCGGATCTGAAGAAAATTGTCAATGAAACCAGCCAAGCGATCGCAGCAGTTACCGAAAAGTCCAAAATAGAAGTTGCTAGCCAAAAGCCAGTAAATGTCTCGCAATTGCCAGATTTACGGCAACAAGGAAAGTTTAAGTCGCAAAAATATACATTAAAGTTTTTCGACTTGAAGCGCAAAAGACGATTGTTGACCGATCTGTATCTTCCCAATATCCAGAGTCCTGCACCAGTAATCGTGATTTCTCATGGTTTGGGTACAGACAGCAGTAATTTTCGATATTTAGCGGCTCATCTAGCTTCTTACGGATTCGCCGTCGTCGTTCCCAATCATTCTACTAGCGATACCAAGCGATCGCTGACGAATAGACAGGCTAATAAAGTAGTACAATCAGATGAATTTACAGACCGACCTTTAGATGTGAAATACATATTGGATCAGCTGGAAAAAGCTAACCAGTCTGATTCACGATTTAAAGGTAAGTTAAATCTGGAACAAGTTGGCATCTTCGGTCAATCTTTGGGGGGCTACACAGCCTTAGCCTTGGCTGGCGCTCAGATTAACTTTGAGCAACTTCAAAAAGACTGCCACTCAGAGGTACTGCAAAATACTTGGAATATGTCTTTACTACTCCAGTGTCAGGCTTTGACATTGAGTAACAAGCAGTTTGACAAAAATCATAACTTGCGGGATGAGAGAGTGAAAGCTGCGATCGCAGTTAACCCCATCACTAGCTCTATTTTTGGCAAAGCAGGCTTGAGTCAAATTCAAATTCCAGTCATGGTCGTTGGTAGTAGCGATGATACGGTTGCACCAGCTTTATTCGAGCAAATTTTACCGTTCTCCTGGTTTACTAATTCTCACAAGTATCTCGTTATGCTTGTAGGTGCAACCCACTTTTCTACGATTGGCGATGGTAATAGTGCTAATCAGCCGATAGGCTCACCTTCTCAGGTGATTGGGGATCATCCTGCTCAAGCGCGTCGTTACATGAATGCTTTGAGTTTGCCTTTCTTTCAAACCTATGTTGCGGGAAGTTCACAATACTTTCCCTACCTCAACGCCGCCTACGCCAAAGCTATTTCTAGCCAACCTCTAAGTTTGAGTTTTGTCCAATCTCTAAACTCAACAGAATTAGCACAAACTCCTGATACCGATGTCAAAGGAGCGAAATCCTCAAAAAAATTTTTTCCAACTCCATAGTAAATTTTGGGTTTTGGATGTTGGATGTTGGAATCACACTGCTTCATGTGATGATTTTTTTGTAAATCCCATAAAAACATACTGTAGAGATGCGATTAATCGTGTCTCTACATTGTTTTTGTGCGAGAATATCATCCTTACTTTCTACTATGCCTGAATTATTTATCTTTAAATAATATCGATTATGTGAAAGGCAATAATGAGAGTGTGGCTAACCCTGAAATTATAGAATTCTACTGTGCAAGGTTTTCTCAATTTAAATAAACCCTTTGGCTGGACTTCTCATGACTGTGTGGCGCGGGTGCGAAAGCTCTTGCGCCTCAAACGTGTAGGACACGCCGGAACTTTAGATCCAGCAGCTACCGGAGTCTTACCAATTGCATTTGGTAAAGCCACAAGATTATTACAGTATCTACCAGGAAATAAAGCTTATAAAGCCACTATCAGGCTTGGTGTACGTACCACAACCGACGATTTACAAGGAGAAATTATTACCTCTGAGCCTTGTGCTGCGTTGAATTTTGCAGATGTAAAAGCTGCTTTACCACAATTTGAGGGCAAAATTGAGCAGATTCCACCAAGTTACAGTGCAATTCAAGTAGATGGTAAACGTCTCTACGACTTAGCACGCCGCGGCGAACAGGTGGAAGTTCCAGTACGCACAGTAGAAGTTTTTCAAATAGAAATTTTGGACTGGCGGGAAGGAGATTTTCCCGAATTAGATATTGCGATCGCCTGTGGTAGTGGTACATATATTAGGGCGATCGCTCGTGACTTAGGTGCTGCCTTAGAAACTGGTGGTACTCTTGCTGCATTAACACGTACTGAAAGTAGCGGCTTTCACTTGGCAGATAGTCTCACCTTGAGCGACTTAGAAACTCAGCTGCAAGCTGGGACGTTTCAACCTATTGCCCCTGATGCACCCTTACAATATTTATCATTTGCGACTTTACCAATAACATCTGCCCAAAAGTGGTGTCAAGGACAACGAATTTTTTTAGAGCAAGATGTGTCCGGGATAATGCGAGTTTATGATGAAGAAACTCGTTTTCTAGGTATTGGGCAACTAGAAGACGGTGTATTAATTCCTCAAATGGTATTTGAACCGATTTCGTAATTTTATAGGACTTACGCACTGAAGTCTGAAACCCTGATCCCCCCTAACCCCCCTTAAAAAAGGGGGAACGTCTAAAGCCACGCCACTGAGGGAGTCGGGGAACCCGCAAGGGCGCAGTGGCTGCCCTTTTTAAGGGGGTTGGGGATCTGAGTGCGTAAGTTCTGTATTAATTTGTCCCAACACACAAACAGCAAATATTTCTACTCCCAAGTTGCCACATCTCGCAACACATCTGGAATTTGCTCTTGAGATTGGGGAAACTCTAGCAAAGTTTCTCTGTAACCTAAATACCCAGATTCAGCAAACGATAAAAGCATCCGCGCCAGCGCTAGCCACACCTCTGGCTCATATTCCCAATCATGATAACGCGAAGCTCGACCAGCTATAGAACGTAGTGCCCAGAAATAAGAATTTCTGACTACAGAACCGCCTTTTTTAAACTCTGGTAGATCCTCATGATTGAGAATAAGCACTTGATTTTCGATTCTGGCTCTCATATCAGCCATTTTAATTGATTCAAGTAAAGATGTAGAGACTTGGCAAAAATATACTTGAAAATAAGGCATTCAAAGTCGTGTTGGAGTACTTCAAAGTCGTGTTGAGGTACTTCAAAGTCGTGTTGAGGTACTTCAAAGTCGTGTTGAGGTACTTCAAAGTCGTGTTGAGGTACTTCAAAGTTGTGTTGGAGTACTTCAAAGTCGTATTGAGGTACTTCAAAGTCGTGTTGGGGTACTTCAAAGTCGTGTTGAGGTACTTCAAAGTCGTGTTGAGGTACTTCAAAGTCGTGTTGAAGTATTAGACGTTTTCTACTGATGATGTATCACTAAGAACATCGGGTTTGATGTTCTTAGATAGGACTTATATTACGCACTGAAGTCTGAAACCCTGATCCCCCCTAACCTCCCTTAAAAAAGCTACCGTGTACACACAAGTCTTTGAGAGTTGTCCCACAGGCTTTTGATCCCCCCAACCCCCCTTTCCAAGGGGGGCTAAAATCCCTTAAAGTTCTCCAATTTATCGGAGGATAATGACGGATCTACAATGATTTCGGTTTAGTACACAGATGTGTGTACACCGTAGCCTTAAAAAGGGGGGAACGTCTAAAGCCACGCCACTGAGGGAGTCGGGGAACGCGCAAGGGCGCAGGGCTGCCCCTTTCTAAGGGGGTTGGGGGATCTGAGTGCGTAAGTTCTGAAGATTTTTGACCTCTACAAACAATACCTACAATTCTGCGGTTAAACCTAAACGGAAAGTAAACCCAGGGCTATAAGTACGATTAACTCGCTCGTATTGCTCATCTAGTAAATTTTCTAAATAAACTAGCAGTCCTAAATTTCTAGTTACAGGAACACGAGCGCTAAAATCTAAATTAAAAAAAGATGGTGTGAAATCTGTAATTTTATCCCCTGGTCTTGTAAATGTAGCTCTACGAGAACCACTGTTATAAGTAACATACAAATTAGCTTGCCAACCTGCATTTTGATAACCTATACCAGCTTGGGCTACAGAGTAAGGAATTAATCCTAACTGTAAGCCGCTTTCTGTTCCTGATTTGATTTGCGCGTCTGTATAAGTGTAATTAACAAAAGTTGACCAGCCACTAGCAATTTGTAAACGTAACGCTGCTTCTAACCCATTAGTATCAACCAAACCAATATTTGTCCATCTTGCAGCTATGACTCCCAAGCGATTACTTAAACTACTACCAAAATAAGTAAATTGACCAGTCAAATTTTCCGAAAAATTGATATCTATTCCAGCAGTCCAAGATGAACCAGTTTCTGGTTGTAAATCAGGATTGGGTTCCCAACCATGAACCGTATCATAAACATATAACTGATCTAAGCCAGGATTACGCTGTCCTCCTGTCCAACTACCACGCACAGCAATGTTGGGTGACACAGCATAACGTAACCCTACACTTGGATTTAAGTAATTACCAAACTGCCCATCAAAGTTTTGCCTCAGTCCTAAATCTATCAGAAAATTATCGCTAATATTTAAAGTATTAACTGCAAATAAGGCTGTAGTGAACACACTTCTATCTTCAGTTTCATTATTTCCAATCCTATTCGGACTGCTGCTGAAAACATCACCGTTTAAATCAGTATTTTTTAAATCTAAGCCCCAGCGTAATTTATTATTAGGGGTAAGTCTCCAATCATGATCTACTCTGGCTGTAAATTGTTGAGTATCTAAAACACCTGTACGGTAATATTCTTGTCCTTGAAAAACAGTAGGGCCATAGGTACTAAAGTAATCTTGGTTATAACCCAATGTAGTTGTGAGGATAGAATTCTCTCCATTTCCTAATCGAGTTTTCCAAGATAAGCCAGCATTTAATCCATCATGATCTAATCGGTCTCTTTGAAGAGGAAAACCGAAATAAACTAAACCCCTACGACTACTTAATTTAGTAATATCTAAGTTCAGAGAGTTTCTTCGATCTAAATCTACGCCAATACTACCAAAGTAGGTACTTGTAGCCGTATCTGCATTAAATAAAAACCCTTGAGCATCACGATTAGCTGCTCCCACAGGTACGCGATAACGATTATCTGTAAAGAACCTTTCAAAGCTAAAGTTGTACTTGACAGCACCAGAAGCACCACCATAACTAACTTGTTGATTATTTGTACTCAATGAGCCAAATTCTATAGTGCCAGTTAATTTAGGCTTGCCATAGCCTTCTTTGGTGATGATATTTACAACTCCGCCAAAGGCTGATGAACCATATAAAGCGGAAGCAGCACCGCTATATAGTTCCACTCGATCAATCGCTTCTACAGGAATGCTGTTTAAGTCAGTTCCACCATGATAATTATTAATATTAGTATTAATTTGTCTGCCATTAATCAAAAATACAGACTGATTGATTGAGAACCCCCGATAATATGTACCTGTGTGAATATCTGCACCAGGGCCAACATCATTAATGGCGAAACCAGGCAATTTTTTCAAAACATCAGCTACACTACTAGCACCTTGCTTTTTAATTTCTTCTTGCTCGATTACATAAACAGGTGTGGACTGAGGTAAAGTGTCTTGTTCACCAATTACTTCTATTGAAATATCTGCTTCATCCTCGGTAGAATCTGGCTCTGTTTCTGCTTGCGATACTGGCTCAAGTATTAGAGATGGCTGAGTTAATAATTCAGCATTAGTAGAAGGTAGCTCAATTTGATTCAGATCGGGAATATCTGAAATTACTTGGGGCAATTTCTCAACATTTTCTGTCTCAACTTTAATATCAGCAGCTAAAACAGGAAATAATATTAACAAACACGGTACATTAATAAAAAATAGAAAAAAAATCTTTTGCACGATTTCTCTCACACCCGGTAAAAACTGCAACCGAGTGCTATTTTTGCAGTAACATGAAAAGTATGTCAAAAGACATATTGTCGTACTTGCAGTGACAGTTATTAAACCGTCACTGCATTTAGAGTAGATAAATTAAGCAATTTCTGAGATAGATGAGATTTGATTTTGCATCGTTTTGAGTAAAGTTAATGCTTGTTTATAAGCAAGCTTTTCTCCTTGATACTCAAAGAAGTCTGATGCTTTTTGCAAATCGGCGATCGCACCTTGATAATATCCTAAGTGATATCGAGTCATTCCCCGGTTAACATAAGCTATGGCATTATTGGGATTTAGCCGAATTACTTCGGAAAAATCACGTAATGCACCAAAGTTATCTCCCTTTCTGCGACAAGCACAACCTCGATTAAAGTAAGCTCTGTAATCATTAGCATCAAGGTGAATTGCCTTACTAAAATCAAGCATAGCTGCTTCTAAATCTTGCAACTGCAACCGCGCTAAACCTCGGTCATTATAAATATCTGCAAGCAGTAGATTTGTTGGCTGGGAAATTTGAGTCAGGGACAAATTATAATCAAAAATTGCCTCTGAGTAATTGCCCTTTGCCGCATGAGCTAAAGCGCGATTATAGTATGCTCGGAACTCATGAGGTTTAAGTGCGATCGCTTGATTATAATCAGCAATGGCAGCAGAAAAATATTTTTGTCTGTAGTTTGCCAGTCCCCGATTAAGATAAGCTTCCACGTTATTCGGGGCAAAATTTATCGCTTGATTACAATCTGCGATCGCCTGATGGTAATCTTGTAATTGAAGATAAGCAAGACAGCGATCGCTATAAGCTTTCCCAAGATGACTTTGAAGTTGAATCGCCTGGGTTAAATTCTCAATCGCCTGTTGATAATTACTGTGCAGAATATTATCTACACCTAACTTGAAAAATTCATTTCCTGTGATTTCTGCGTTTGAGATAGGTGAAGAGTGTGCAGCAGTAGTCCCAAAGCTGAAAATAAAAGCAAAAATCACACTGAGAAATACTCGCCAAAAATAAGTCATAAGCAACATATTTGACAATTTCGGCAGCAAAACAATTAGCAAGAGATAAAGCCCTGCTAATTGTTAATTGGTCAAGTAAAATGCTATTTTACTACCAACCTTTATCTGCTTGTTCTAGGACGTAGGCAGCTACATCTTCAATTTGATCGGATTTTAAACGACCTTTAAAAGCAGGCATGGCATTTTTACCATTTGTAACTTGAGAAATAATGGCCTCTGCTGAGTAAAGACCATATTTTTCCAAAGCATCCTTCTTCAGATTTTTGTTAGCTTGAACCAAATTTTTGCCGCCTGCATGACAAGAAGCACAATTAGCACTAAATACTTTAGCTCCATTGGCAGTATCTGCTGCCAAAGCTGGATTACTGAAGGCAAGGGTGAAGATTGTTATGCCTAACAGTATCACTGCAAGAATCTTTTTCATCTCGTGTTCCCTCCACGACCAAAGTTTATTTGGTGCAATATCCTCCATCATTTTCGATTGAATATTTATCTTCGTCAAAAGACAAGCTGTCATACTTCGTTTTCACAATTTGAAATTTTGGATGCCGGAATTTTAGCTTAGAATCTGGCTCTACAAAACCAATAAGAATGAATAAAATATTAAAATTGAAGCATGAATTTTGGCGATTTTATACTTCATCCTTTGTCCGCTAATTGCGCCAGTCCCTCTTCCGTAACACGACAAATTCGCCAATCATCTAAAATAGATGCGCCCATACTACGATAGAATTCTTGTGCAGGCTCATTCCAATCTAAAACACTCCATTCTAACCGCCCACAATCACGCTCTACAGCAATTTGCGCTAATTTAGAAAGCAGAGCTTTACCAATTCCTTGACGGCGATATTCAGGTAAAACAAACAAATCTTCGAGATAAATTCCTGGCTTTGTCAAAAATGTTGAATAATTATGAAAAAATAGGGCAAAGCCTACAGCTTGCCCTGCATATTCTGCTAAAATTACCTCAACGTATCTTGGAGAGCCGAATAAATGCTCTTTGAGAGCCATAAAATTGCCAGTTACGGCATGAGATAGTTTTTCATAATCAGCAAGCTGCTGAATTAGGTCAAACAAGACACTGCAATCAGCAGGTTCAGCAAAACGTATAATCAAATTAGAAGACATTGAAATAAAGTCCTAAGTTTTAAGTCTTGAATGTTTGAAAAACTCTATCATTAATCACTCAAAACTCATAACTTTTACTCAGCACTCAGCACTTTTATATCAACCAACCTTTTAAACGTTTTGCTATATGGGGACGGCGCAATTTTCTCATAGCTTTGCTTTGGATTTGTCGCACTCGTTCACGGGAGAGATTGAACATATTGCCAACTTCTTCCAAAGTGCAAGGTTCGCTGGTTGTCAGCCCATAACGCAAAGAAATTACGTCTTTTTCCCTGGGAGTTAAAACATCGCCCAATACTTCCCAAATCTCCTGGCGCATCATGTTTTCGTTCATTTTTGCTTCTGGAGATTGGTTATCTTCATCTTCTAGCAAATCCATCAGTTCCGTGTCTTCTTCTTTACCGACGCGGTGGTTGAGGGAGAGTGCTTGACGCCTGAGTTGTTGTAGTTGGCGTAGTTGTTGCACATTCATTTCCAAAGCTTCTGCCATTTCAGCTTCGGAAGGATTGCGAGCAAGTTTTTGTTTGAGTTCTCGTTGCGCTTTTTTAAGTTTGTTAAGTTTTTCTACAATATGGATCGGTAAGCGAATTGTGCGTGCGTCGTTAGCGATCGCCCGCGTAATCGCTTGTCTAATCCACCAATAGGCGTAAGTTGAAAATTTATATCCTTTATCTGGATCGAATTTTTCTGTAGCCCGATTTAAACCCATTGCCCCTTCTTGGATTAAATCTAGAAAAGGCACTCCGCGATTGAGATATCGTTTAGCAATTGACACTACTAATCTAAGGTTAGAGCGAATCATTTTGCGTTTCGCTACTCTACCTTGATACAAGCGACTTTCTAACTGCCTTTCTGTCAGGTCTAATTCGGCAGCTACTTGTCCCTTGCTAGGTTGCTGTCCAAGGTTTAAGTGTAAGGTTTCTTGTATTTCCCTTACTTCTTCAATAAACCTGACTCGCCGTGCTAGCTCCACCTCTTCATCTGCTTTTAGCAGAGGATAACGCGCCATTTCTTTAAAAAACGCGCCTACAGCATCATCATGCTCAGTTTTGTTATATCCCGAAGGGCGGGCTGCTGCCATCTCATCCCCATCGCGTTCCTCTGATTCCAAGTTGTCTGGAATTAAGGAATCTTCTTCGGCCACTGGTTCTAAACTATCAAGTGATTGTTCTTCAATTTCAGCAGCATTCTCCAGTATTTCCATTGTTCCCAATTCAGCAATATTCATAAGTTTCCTGTAGGGATTTTTGCTTTGTTTGGTACATAATTTAGTGACAGCTGCTCGCTTGAGACTTGGTAGTTTTCCCTAAGGGGCAAATACACACATCTGGTAGCAAAACGTAAGTTTATGCTAATTTATTCATCAGAAGTGAAAATCAGTTTCTAGCTGTCATCTGTTGGTTAGTGCTAGATAGGAGTTAGAAATTCTAACAAAACTGGCTTTTGCACCTAAAAACTATCCCCTCGTCTCCTCAGCCCATATATCCTCATTTTTTTCTTTATTTTCAAATATGTCAAATTCATTCAAACTCTCTCAAACTTAATCACTATAAAGTTTTCAGCCATATATCCTTAATTCTAAAGATATTATATATTTTATAAAGTTTTTTAGACTTTATTAGGTTAGAAGCTAATTAATAAATCGGAATCCGAATGCTGACTTTATGTGTCATGAAAACTTTCATAAATAATACAAATTTAACAATTTAAAACTCATAAATATATTTTTCTTGTTCGTATAAAAGCATCTCATAGGCATCAATAACTGAATATCTATCAATAGGGGGAAAAGACCATACCCTATTTAGCAGATATATAAACTGATTAAGAGGTAGAAGATTAGATGCTTTTATTGTGTATCGTCGACATCTAATATTTATTGCACGTATGGCTGAGATCGATTTGTCTAGTAGATGACATAAGAGGAAACTTATCAAGTATTATGAGGGATAAAAGTATTGCGAAATACAGTTTGTGGGGAATAAAGCAAAAACTTAGATTATAAGAAGCAAAATGGCATTTTACGAACTGAAACAACGAAATATAAATATCTGTATATAAAATTATAAAATATGTATATTAATGATGTAAATTTCTCCCCTTTGGTAGTGAATGAACCTGGGGAATCTTATCAGTCACAGATAAATGTGAATCGGTGGATTGAAGTATTGGTGGACTGTCCAGGAAACTCTGGGCTATTTACCTACCGATTACCACCTCAGTTAGAAATAAAACCAGGAGATATTTTAACTGTACCGTTTGGCACACAACAAATGGGAGGGATCGCCATTCGATTCCTGGCACAACCAAATACCGATCTACCACTGGAGAAAATTCGGGATGTAGAAGATGTAGTAAGTGTGGGGTTTTTTCCAAGTGGTTACTGGGAATTATTAAATAGAATATCGACATACTACTATACGCCCCTAATTCAGGTGATCAGGGTAGCTTTGCCACCTGGTTTACTGGGGCGATCGCAGCGTCGTATCCGCTTGACTTCCTTGGCAAAGGAAACTGAGCAACAGCAGAGTAATTATGTACTTACCAGCCAAACTTCTTCGACTGCGGCTTTTCTAAGTCCATATGCACAGCAAATTTTGCAACTTTTGCAAGCGCAATCAGCGGGAGACTACAGTTTTGCCTACCTCCAACAAAAAGTTAAATCTGCCTATCGGGGAGTCCGAGAATTATTGCGATTTGGTTTAGCAGAAAGCTACTTAGAACCCCCAAGATTAACTCGACCAAAATTACAAAAAGCAGTTACTCTCATCGGGGCAATTGATAGTGATTTAACTACTCGTCAACGAGAAATTGTAGAAGTTTTGCGGCGACGCGGTGGTGAGTTATGGCATAGTGAATTATTGCAAATCTGTAATACTAGTTCTTCTACTCTAAAGACATTGGTAAACAAGGGTTGTATAGTTATCGAAGAACGGGAAGTATTACGCACAGAACAGGGGCCTGTAGTTGCAGGCGATCGCCCTAAATCTTTAACTACTGCTCAAGCTAATGCCTTAGCTACAATACAGGCGCTTGATGGATTTGCTCAGGTTTTGCTGCATGGGGTAACAGGTTCTGGAAAGACAGAGGTTTATTTACAAGCGATCGCACCTTTATTAAATCAAGGCAAATCCGCCCTCGTCTTAGTGCCAGAAATTGGACTAACACCTCAGCTAACCGATCGTTTTCGCGCCCGGTTCGGTAATAAAGTCAGTGTCTATCACAGCGCCCTTTCAGAAGGTGAACGTTACGACACTTGGCGACAAATGCTTACAGGAGAACCCCAAGTAGTAATTGGCACTCGTAGTGCCATTTTTGCTCCTTTACCCAACTTGGGTTTAATTATTTTAGATGAAGAACACGACAGCAGCTTTAAACAAGACTCTCCCATTCCTACCTACCATGCTCGCACTGTTGCTCAATGGCGCGCAGAAATCGAAAACTGTCCCCTAGTATTAGGTTCCGCTACACCTTCGTTGGAAAGTTGGGTGAGTTTGAGAAGGGATGGACTCTTAACTCCTGATTCTCCACTTTCTACTAAGAATTCAGAACTCAGTACTTATTACTTAAGTCTGCCCGAACGCATCAACTCTCGCCCCTTACCGCCTGTAGAAATAATAGATATGCGGCAGGAATTGCAGCAGGGAAATCGTTCTATATTTAGTAGATCGCTACAAGAAGCTTTGCAACAGCTGCAAGAAACACAACAACAGGGAATTTTATTTATTCATCGGCGGGGACACAGTACCTTTGTATCTTGCCGTAGTTGTGGTTATGTTTTGGAATGCCCCCATTGTGACGTGTCGCTAGCGTATCACCACACCGAAGACGGAGCGCCACAATTATTGCGTTGTCATTACTGTAATTATGGGCGATCGCATCCGCAATTTTGCCCCGACTGCGCTTCCCCTTATCTAAAATTCTTTGGTAGTGGTACTCAGCGGGTAGCCCAAGAATTAGCGCGACAGTTTCCCGAACTGAAATACATCCGTTTTGATAGCGACACCACCCGCAACAAAGGCGCACACCGTACCCTACTCACCAGATTTGCCAACGGTGAAGCACATTTATTAGTAGGTACACAAATGCTCACCAAAGGTTTGGATTTACCACAGGTGACACTTGTGGGTGTTGTCGCTGCTGACGGATTGCTGCATTTATCAGATTATCGCGCCAGTGAACGGGCATTTCAAACTTTAACCCAAGTCGCTGGACGTGCTGGTAGAGGTGAAGATCCAGGTAGGGTGATTGTGCAAACTTACAACCCAGAACATGAGGTAATTGAGGCAGTACGACACCACGATTATCAGTCATTTTCTACTGCCGAATTAGAACAACGGCAAGCACTCAATTATCCTCCCTACGGACGGTTAATATTGTTGCGATTAAGCAGTCTCGATCCCATTCAAGTGCAGAATGCGGCTCAGATAATAGCCACAGCATTGGGTACAGGAGAAGAATTTGAGATATTAGGCCCTGCACCAGCTAGTATTGTACGGGTAGCAAATCGTTACCGCTGGCAGATATTAATTAAGCTTGATCCGAATGCGTTGCCAAAGTTACCAGATTGGGAGGAAGTGCGATCGCTCTGTCCAAGTTCTGTTAGCTTGACGATAGATGTAGATCCGTTAAACATTATGTGATGATAACGGACGAAATCAATGAGTTTGATGTGGTAGGTTCGATTTGCCACGCAATGGCATTGATATGTTAATACATCGGTCTGCAATTAAATTGCTTACAGCACTGCGCTTTGCGCGATTGCGCGGAGTGCAGCGTCAAGGGCGATCACGCAGGTGCGATCGCATTTGTGGACTGTGTGCATCTGTCGTTCTTTATACAAAATATAGGTTTATGCAAGAGACTTCATGAGCTACGCTCACAAGGAACAATGAAATGATCTTGAAAAGTTTTTGTCTGATTTCAGCTCTGGAACAATAGTAAATATTTTCGTCAAATATTTTAAATATGCAATATAATTTTTTGCTAACTTCTCTTTTATTTGGGGTTAAATAAACAGAAAGTGTAATTTTATACTTTCTAAGTAAAATAATGTGTACTAAAGATACCAAGTATTTTATCTAAGAGGATGTTTGAAAAGTCTTCTTGTCGGTAGCAAAACGTTCTAGATCCCCCTAAATCCACGCCACTGAGGGAGTCGGGAAACCCGCAAGGGCGCAGTGGCTCCCCTTGTAAAGGGGGACTTTAATTCCGGTTCCCCCCTTTTTAAGGGGGGTTAGGGAGGATCTAAAAGTACCCAAAATCACAGCGAAACACTTTTCAAACAACCTCTAAGAAAATATTAAATTAGTAATCGCCGGAAATCTATCGTCTAAACGCATAGTATTTGCAAGCGATATAAAAGCTCAAGACTAAAGTTTAAATATCCTTGACAGAAACTTCAAGAAGTTTCTGGACAATAGTAAAAGATGAAAATCGTAAATCTCAATAACTAAATTGAGTTGATAAAGGACATTATTAAGCAGTTAATGTGTTAAGTTTCATTTTTAACTGTTTTAACCGTCTATCATTTAAATTTTATTGAGTACGAACAATATGGGACAAGGTTTTTTACAAATTGCCTTAACGCTATGTATTGTCATAGCAATTACTCCTGTTTTGGGAAGATACATGGCGCGTGTCTTCTTAGGAGAAAAAACACTGCTTGATTCCTTAATGAATCCTATAGAGCGAAGTATCTACGCACTAGCAGGTGTCGGTAGGAAAGATAATATGACGGGTTGGCAGTATGTTGGGGCGATATTATGCAGCAACCTGCTCATGGGCATTGTAGTGTATTCGTTGATATATTTTCAGAGATTCTTACCTTGGAATCCCAATGGTTTTGGTGCGCCTACTTGGGACACATTGCTGCACACCACTATTTCATTCGTGACAAATACTGACCAACAACACTACTCAGGTGAGACAACCTTGAGTTATTTTAGCCAGGTAGCGGCTTTAGGTTTTTTGATGTTCACCTCAGCAGCTACCGGATTGGCAGTAGGAATCGCCTTTATTCGCGGATTAACAGGCCGAAATTTGGGGAATTTTTATGTCGATCTCACCCGCGCCATCACACGTATATTGTTACCCATCTCTGTGATTGGGGCGATCGCCTTACTTATAGTAGGCGTACCGCAAACATTAGCAGAAACCCTAGTTGTAAAAACCTTGGAAGGAGGAACACAATATATAGCTAGAGGCCCAGTGGCATCTTTTGAAATGATTAAAATGCTGGGCGATAACGGCGGTGGTTTTTTTGGTGTTAACTCTGCTCACCCCTTTGAAAATCCCAATAGTGTTTCTAATTTAATAGAAATCATTGCCATGATTTCTATTCCAGCTGCCTTGATTTACACCTATGGTTTATTCGCCAACAATATTAAACAAGCTTGGCTACTATTCTGGATGGTATTTGTGATTTTTGTGGTCTTGGTTGGGATCACAGCAGCCGCAGAACTGCAAGGTAATCCCCTGATCAATGCCACCTTGGGGCAAGAACATCCTAATTTAGAAGGTAAAGAAGTTCGATTTGGCTGGGCACAAACAGCGCTATGGGCAGTGATGACCACCGCCACCATGAGTGGTGCTGTCAATGGTATGCACGATTCCTTAATGCCGCAAGGATTATTTTCCACCTTATTCAACTTATTTATCCAAATTATCTGGGGAGGCCAGGGAACAGGGACAGCTTATCTATTTATTTACTTAATTCTCACCGTATTCCTAACTAGTTTAATGGTGGGACGCACCCCAGAATTTTTAGGACGCAAAATTGAAAAGCGGGAAATCGTCCTCGCTAGTATAGTTCTAGCGGTTCATCCAATTGCAGTTTTAATTCCTAGCGCCATTGCATTAGCTTATCCGATCTCCTTGTCTGGAATTACCAACCCCGGCTTTCACGGCATTTCCCAAGTAGTTTATGAATATGCCTCAGCCGCAGCTAACAACGGATCTGCATTGGCAGGGTTAGCTAATTCTCAACCTGCACCTACAGCTTTGTGGTGGAATCTGAGTTGCCTATTTCCCCTCTTAGCAGGACGTTACATACCGATTATTGCAATTTTGCTGCTGGCTGATAGTATGTCTCGTAAAAAAGCAGTGCCCGAAACACCCGGTACTCTCAGAACCGATTCTCTGCTATTTACTAGTGTCACAGCTGGAGTAAGTCTAATTTTGGGAGTACTGACTTTCTTCCCCGTTTTGGCTTTAGGCCCCATAGCCGAAGGTTTTAAATTAGCCTCTGGCAATTAGGCAGATTAGATACATAAGGAGGATGAGGTAGATGGGGAAGATAATTTATTTTCCTCAGCTTCCTCAACTTTCTCAGTTTCCCTACTTTCTCCACTCCTCCCTCATCAAATACTATGAATCCAGTTGCAGCTACCTCCAAACCAAGACCCCCACGTTCTCGTCCCAGCGATCGCCACCAAGCAAGCAAAAAGGTGAAGGCAAAAACCAAAGGCATATATTTAAGAGCAATTAAAGATGCTTTTGTGAAGCTAAACCCCAAGAATGTCATCAAAAACCCAGTGATGTTTTTGGTTTGGGTTGGCACAATTATCACCCTGCTGGTAACGATTGATCCTAGCTTATTCGGGCCAGTTACTCAGCAGAACCCACAGCTGTTCAACGGCTTGCTGACAGGAGTTTTGTTCCTCACGGTTTGGTTTGCCAATTTTGCCGAGGCTATAGCGGAAGGGCGAGGTAAAGCCCAAGCCAACGCCCTGCGCTCAACAAAATCAGAGACGATCGCTAAAAAACTTGCCGCCGACGGCTCAATTAGTGAAGTTCCTTCAACCAGCCTCAAACGAGGTGATACTGTCTACGTAGTGGCTGGTGATTTTATTCCTGCCGATGGCGAGGTGATTATGGGTGTTGCCTCAGTTGATGAATCGGCAATTACTGGGGAATCTGCACCAGTTCTGAAGGAATCAGGCTCGGACGTTGCCAGTTCCGTCACTGGTGGAACCCGTATTATCTCAGATGAACTGATCATCCGCATCACAGCCGACTCAGGTAAAGGATTTATTGATCGGATGATTGCCTTATTAGAAAAAGCAGAACGTAGAAAAACACCTAATGAAATTACTCTAACTGTATTATTAACGGTTGTAAGCTTAATATTTTTATTTGTCGTCGTAACTCTGCCTGCATTCGCCTACGCTGCCCAAAGTCCAATTAGCGTACCAATATTGATTGCTCTGTTAGTAGCACTTATCCCCACTACCATCAGCGGTTTGTTAAGTACCATTGGCATTGCTGCTATGGATCGAGTTGCCCAATTTAACGTTATTGCTACCTCAAGGCGAGCGATCGAAGCTTGTGGAGATGTTAATACCTTAGTTCTTGATAAGACAGGTACAATCACCCTCGGCAATCGCTTGGCCGAAGAATTTATCCCGCTCAACGGTCACTCAATCGAAGAAGTTGCGAATGTAGCTTGGGTGGCTAGTGTGTTTGATGATACACCAGAAGGTAAATCGATTGTTAGACTGGCAGAACAATTAGGCGCAAGAATAGATTTTGACTACAACCATGCAGAAGGAGTAGCATTTTCCGCCACAACCCGCATGAGTGGCACAAACTTACCAAGCGGGCGTGAGGTACGCAAGGGAGCAGTAGGAGCAATTAAAGAATTTGTACGTTTCCGTAACGGACGTGAAAGCCCGGAACTGGAAGCTGTTTACGAACGAGTATCCCAACAGGGCGGTACACCCTTAGCCGTTTGCGTAGAAAACGAAATCTACGGAGTTATCTATCTTAAAGACATTATTAAACCTGGTATCCGCGAACGTTTTGACCAGTTGCGCCGACTGGGAGTGCGTACCGTTATGCTAACTGGGGACAACCATATTACTGCTTCTGTGATTGCCAAAGCAGCTGGAGTTGATGACTTCATTGCCGAAGCCACACCAGAAGACAAAATCAACGTGATTCAACAAGAACAGTCAGCAGGCCAAGTGGTTGCCATGACAGGAGATGGAACTAATGATGCCCCGGCATTGGCACAAGCTAATGTTGGTCTAGCCATGAATACTGGGACTCAGGCAGCAAAAGAAGCAGCTAACATGGTGGATTTAGATTCTGATCCCACCAAGCTAATTGATATCGTCAGGATTTGTAAACAATTACAAATTACTCGTGGCGCGTTGACTACATTTTCTCTAGCTAATGATATTGCTAAGTACTTTGCAATTATTCCGGTGATATTTGCCTCTGCTAACTTGCAAAGTTTGAATATTATGAAGTTGACTAGTGTTAATTCCGCTGTACTATCAGCCTTGATCTACAACGCTTTGATGATTCCAGCATTAATTCCCCTAGCCTTAAAAGGTGTGCAATTTAAATCCCTAACCGTTAATCAGCTTTTGCAACGCAATATCTTGATTTATGGCTTAGGTGGGGTAATCACACCATTTATCGCTATTAAATTGATAGATATGCTCATAACGCTGGCGGGATTGACCTGAGCAATTCAAAATTAAAACTTAAACAGCAACTGCCAGGGATGCACAAAAGAAATCGGAACACGAAGAAAGAAGTTGATGATTGGGATATGTTACAGGCAATATCCTTTGTCATGTCAAAATGGCGCAAACAACAGCTGCCACTAGCGATTTTTATTGTGCTGTGCTGGAATTTGGCAGTTGCCCCAATTGTTTATGCTGCCTCTGATGGCATCCTAGAACGTCCCTCTGCTTGGGCAATTGGCATTTTGGGATTTGTTACTGTAGGACTTGTTATATACTTATTTGTTGTAATTTTTCAGCCAGAGCGTTTCTAACAATTCAAAATTAAATTTTGAGAGCGAGTGGAAGAATCTTATGTCTATTATTCGAGAAATCATCAGAGCAATGCGCGTGACTCTGGTACTTTGGTTGCTGACTGCAATCATATATCCTCTCGCAATCCTCGTAGTGGGTCAAGTTTTTTTCCCGTCGCAAGCTAACGGTAGCATCATGTGGAATATAAATAATGGCCAACCAATTGGTTCTACTTTAATTGGTCAAGTATTTACATCTGATAAATATTTTCATGGTCGTCCCAGCACAGTGAGATATAGCCAAGGCAAAAGAGCTAGACCTACTGGCATTTCTGGCGCTAGCAATCTTGCTCCTAGCAATCCAGAATTACTCAACCGCATTGTAGAGCAGGCAAATCAATTCCAAGAGGAGAATATCCAACCTACAGCCGATTTAATTTATACCTCTGGCTCTGGCTTAGATCCTCATATTTCTTTCAAGACAGCCAGACAGCAGTTGGAGAGAGTTGCTCGTGCCCGTAATGTCAAAGAAGATGAAATACTACCTTTAATTAACAAGTATACTGATGGAAGATTTTTATGGATTTTTGGCGAACCAGGAGTGAATGTTCTGCGATTAAATTACGCTCTTGACCTGCTAGAAATTGATCGTGAGCAAAGCTAATAATTATTTATGGGGAATGCGTTATGTATCGCCAATACAGAAAGGTTTTTCAATTGCGAGAAGTTGTGCAAAAAATTTGAAGCTACTTTTATTCGTGTAACTAACACTAACATAGCTAAGGCGATCGCTGACCTTGCTGAAAAATACCGTCTTACTCAACTTGTAATGGGCAAAAGTCAGTGACCCTCCTTCGGAGGAGCTTTGCTAACGCGTTGAGAGAATTTCCTTCAAAGTGTTTTACGCAAAAATTAGTGCATTTGCTCAAAACGTCGATTTACTTTATATATTATCTCTAGCGAAAAAAATCCTCGTTCAATCGATAAGTATAAATCTTAAACTTTAAAACTAATTTTATTACCATAAGGAGATTTATAACTGTCAAAAAAGAATATACGATTTAGAACGAAAATAATATCAATCTTTTAATTTTCAGCCGTGAGCCACTGTATTGCTAAAACAAATCGCCGCAATTATCTTAAAATTGGCAATCAGTGTCCACCCTAGAATTGCTTTATCAACTCCATTAATAAGATTATCTAGCATGGCTCTGTAGTTGCATCCTGCTAGACAATCTTTCGCTTCACAAAGGATTTGATGATTCTGGCTATCAGAGTTACCAAGTAAAGCAATTAGTAATCAAACTTTAGGCTTATGCAAACACAAATATATAATGCGATCGCCCACGTCAGTGAATTTTTACAATTCCCCAGACGGTGAATCGTTGCCTTAAATTTGCAATTATCTCTCACGCAGACGCGGGTAAAACCACACTTACACGTTGGGTAATTGTGGGCAAGAAAGTTTGGCAGCCAGAATGACAAATAACAAAGGCTAGTTAAATTGTTAAATTTGGTAAATAAAGTAGCCAATCGCTCTCTTGAGAGAGTATCAAGGTTAGCTATTAAACAAAATATCTTAGCCCCGATTGCGCTACGCTCCGCGCAATCATGCGATCGCAAAACGTTGTAGTATCTGCAAGCTTTCTCTTACTCTCTTTTGGGCAAGAGCAACATATCAATTTTCTAACTCTTAATTTTTCCCTTTTCCCCACTTGAGTAAAAAATCTATTCATGAGATGATACGCAATTTAATTACCAAATGAGAAATATATCCAGATCAAGTTTGCTGAAGTCGAACAAAGACCACGTATATCTATAAAAGTTGTTTACACAACTGCTTAAAAGATTGCTGAGTATGTTTCATAAAAGTAGGAGGTAGTTAATCAATGAGCTATTACAACTTCAATGATCATTTCTGGTCGCCCAAAAAAGTTTGTAGTCAATCAACACCACTCAAGTCGAACCGAAACCCAGTTCCCCAGAAAATTCTGTTAGGAATTGTGTCCCTAGTATGTATTGCTATTTGGACACCACTGATACTCCAGTATTTAGTTCCTGGCAGAAACAATAATCAGACAGACATTTCTTTGGATACAAATACTCTTGGTAATAAATGCATTGTCTTTGGACAAGAGCGTTTCCAAATCCATTGCTCTATGGAATAGTAACGGACAAGCAACGGCACAAAGATGTCAAACCATGAATAGGCTGGTGTCAAAATTAACGCACAAATCCAGCCTATGCTCCATCCATTAGAGCGCTTATGATTCAGCCTGTACTTGAATTTTAAACTTTTGGTAGTAGTAGCTAAAAGCACTATTTTAGTCAGCATTATTAATATTTTTGACATCGATATTAGTATAAAATAACGTGAATTCGATGGCTGGAGAAAACCCCGCTTCCATTCCTCTCCCCTACAAGAAGAGAGGCTTTAAAACCTCGATTTTTCATTGATATTTTGGAAGATTTAAGCCCCTCTCCGCCTCGGAGAGGGGTTGGGGTGAGGTTCATCGAATTCACGTTAAAATAAACTACCCTTCGCAAGTTACAAAATAATCTCTGCTAATGCAAACTATACAAACTACTGTCCCTACTCGCGTGATTGGTTTAATGAGTGGCACATCTGTAGATGGCATAGACGCTGCCTTGGTAGAGATTTCTGGTACAGATTTGGATCTGAAAGTTGAGTTGGTTACTGGGGCGACATATCCCTACCCGACCGACCTCAGAGAACGAATATTAGCAATTTGTGCTGGTGCTGCCATTTCCATGGCAGAATTTGCAGAAATAGATGATGCGATCGCCTTAGTTTTTGCTCAAGCCGCCGAAAATATTCAAACTGGTCATCAGCCAGCAACCTTGATTGGCTCCCACGGTCAAACAGTTTATCATCGACCACCTGGGCATTGGGGACTGGTAACTAGGGACTGGGGACTAGGTAAGATTCTTCCAAATCCTCAATCGCTAGGCTATAGTCTCCAACTCGGTCGTGGTGCTTTGATTGCCCGTGTAACGGGAATTACAACTGTAAGTAACTTCCGCGTTGCTGACATCGCTATTGGTGGTCATGGTGCGCCTCTCGTTCCTAGAGTTGATGCTTATTTGCTCAGTCATCCCCAAGAAGGGCGTTGTATTCAAAATATCGGTGGGATTGGTAATGTTACTTTTATCCCTCCCCATCGTGATAACTGGCTCTCTAAAATTCTCGGTTGGGATACTGGGCCGGGAAATAGCCTGTTGGATCTTGCTGTGGAGCATCTGACAGATAATGCTAAAACCTACGATGAAGACGGCAAGTGGGCAGCAAGTGGCACTCCCTGCAATCCTTTAGTAGAAAAATGGCTCAGTCAAGACTACTTTCATCTGCCTCCGCCCAAATCTACTGGTAGAGAATTATTTGGTGTAACTTACCTACATCAGTGTTTACAAGATGCTGAAGCATACCAACTCAGCCCAGCAGACCTGCTAGCGACACTCACAGAATTTACAGCTGCTACGATCGCTTACAGTTACCGCACTTTTTTGCCGCAACTGCCAGATCGAATACTATTATGTGGTGGCGGCAGTCGCAATCTTTATTTGAAACATCGGCTACAGTTGTTATTGCCATCAGTACCAGTCGAAACTACAGATGAAGTCGGCTTGAGTGCGGATTTTAAAGAAGCGATCGCCTTCGCAGTTTTAGCTTACTGGCGACATCTAGGTATTCCTGGTAACCTACCTACCGCTACTGGAGCAGATCAAGAAGTGCTTTTAGGAGAAATGTACTTAGGTCAGCAATGATAACTAAGTTATTTACTTAACAATCAAAATTTCCGTCTACTCAAAGCTATACTGTAACTTATTGACTGCCTGACACATTCATGCATCATATATATCTATAGTCTTGGCGGTACTCGATCAAGTCAAGGAACACACAAGGTGGCTCACACTTTTTTAATGCAACCCGGACGCTGGACAATACAAGGAAGTTGGCTGGAACGTAATAGTATGCCAATTAGCGTCAAGGGTATGACCTTGGTGGCTTGGAATCGAGATAACTGGTTCACTATGGCAACAAAATTGGTATTTCCAGGCAGCGATCGCTCAGAAATCTCTTTGCAATATAAGGGGCGTCTTCTTGATGGCGAACGTCAATATACTTTTTTACTTCAGCATAATCTTTTAGGGCAGGTTGAAGGCGAGGGCTTGATAGGTTTATCCACCATTGTGCAACGTTACTGGGCATTGGGCGATCGCCAGCGTCGTAGTGGTTTTGAAACCATGCATCAGTTATCTGATGACGCCTATTACTTAAACAGCGCTATCCTTTCTGGTCATTTTTTAGACAGTACAATAGAAGCCAACCTTGAGCGTCAGTCAAAATAAATTGAGTCCTAAGTTGTGAGTGCTGAGTGCTGAGTAGAAGAGAAAGGGCAGGGAGCAGGGAGCAGGGGGAGAGTTAATTGAATTATTTTACTTACAGTCCCCAGTCCCGTTTTCATGCATGGTGATGAAAATTTTTTCATTGGGGCTGCCTTCTACTTATTCTTCACCCAGCTTGCATACAAACAAAAATATTTTTACTAGCTACGTACTTTGCCAAAAGTGGGCACACTAAATCATAAATGAAGAGTTATGAGCCGAAAGTGCTGAATAAGTTCTTCACTTCTTTACCCAGCTCAGTACTCAGTTTAGTCAAGTGCAAAATGGGGCAAAACATTAGGGTAACTCTACCAGAATCGCTTATCTTATCTAACTTTTAATCTCAAGTATTTACAACCTGTCTACTGGGCAGGAGTCACCCACGATTTTTGGACATTGGAGCCGAATTTTCTATGCCAGACCCCAACATCGGTCGCTTACTCAGCAAACGCTACCAGCTTCAGGAATTAATTGGTACTGGAGCAATGGGTCGAGTTTATCGTGCTAAAGATGTTTTGTTGGGAGGTGTACCTGTAGCTGTTAAGTTTCTTGCTCTTTCTATTCAAAATGAAAAGATGCGATTGCAAGACCGCTTTGAGCGAGAAGCAAAAACCTGTGCCTTGCTAGGGCAAAAAAGCATCCACATTGTCCGAGTGATGGACTATGGCGTAGACGAGAATAATACCCCGTTCTATGTCATGGAATACCTGCAAGGGCAAAGTCTGAGCAATATTATTCGCCTGCAAAATCTCTCTTTACCCAGATTTCTAAGCATGGTGCGTCAAATCTGTCTGGGGTTACAGTGCGCCCATGATGGTATCTCGGTTGATGGCAATATCTACCCAATTATCCATCGTGATATAAAGCCCAGCAATATGTTGGTCATTCAAGATCCCAGTTTTGGCGAATTAGTCAAAGTTCTAGATTTTGGGATTGCTAAGTTACTACAGTCAGATAGCAATGTTACTAACTATTATTTGGGCACTCTGGCTTATTCTTCTCCCGAACAGATGGAGGGTAAGGAATTAGACAACCGCTCTGATATTTATAGTTTGGGTGTGATGATGTTTGAGATGCTCACCGGTACAATGCCACTGTTGCCAACAATCTCCTCTTTTGGGGCATGGTATAAACTACATCGCTATCAACAGCCGCTTTCTTTTGCTGAGGCTGCTCCCCATTTGCAATTACCAAAGCAAGTGGAAGATTTGGTTATGAGTTGTCTAGCTAAAGCAGCAAGCGATCGCCCTCAAAGTATCAATGACATTCTCAACACTTTAGTATCCATAGAACACCATTATCACAAGCGCAACATTCAACCAGAAAGTAATGCCCTAATTAATGTCACTACAGGTAAAGCTGAATTTGAGCAACAGATCAAGACCGATTTACGAACATCTATTTCTCAGCATGGAAACACTCACATCTATTCTTGGCCTGAAAATAAACCAATTGCTGATATTGTTTTTCCGCAAAAAATTCACATCAATGGTGAGGATTTACCATCTTTGTGGGTAATGTTACCGCAAGAGGAAATTCAAAAGTGCTTAATCTGTAAACGTTACAATCAATTTCTGTTCATTAGTATTCCCCACCCTATGCTGCTATGGCTGACTGTGATCTACAACCGCACACATGGCCCTAAATGGTTGCCTTATTACCTTGATCTCAAAACAAATCTTGGACAGGAAATAGCTCACCTGCTAGGACAAAAAGGTTATTATCGTATCTTGTTCTTTGCCAGAGAGACACCACATCGTTGTTCTCATATGCTAGTTTCCAGTATTGCTTCGGCCCAATGCGAGCGAATGCAAGAGTGGATTAATAACAGTAGTGTCTTGGTTTCGTCTGCTGAACCCCAAATGAGTAAAAGTTTACTCAAACACGAGTATGAAAAAATCAAGCCCATGATTCTAGCAAAGCTGGAAGCAATGAATACTAGTTCCCAATTCCATCTTTCGAGCTAGGGTAAATTTAATTGTATGTTATGTAACTTATGCAATATTGGGAGTGAGCGCTCTAATAATGTTAACTTTTATTAAAAAAAATCTATATTTAGTTGTACGTTTTATTTATAAAAAATATAATTAGCTACGATACGAGTTGTAGAAACTGCTTTTACTTGAATCTCTACAAATCTTCCTCTGTAGGGTTTGGAGTTTTTCATTTAGTGTGAACATGGATAAGTATCACGATAGCTAAAAGTAAGTTTGGCTAACGCTCATAGTAAGTTTGACCTTTAGGTTAGGGTACATTATTAAATTGCTAATCGAAGTTGACGCCCCAACATCCCCAGCTCCTTTCCTCCTTGGAACCGAGCAAGAGAAGGAGGTCGCCCACTGCGACACTAGAAGGAATCTATGCCATAGTGGAACCTGAATCTAAGCCCCACTGGTGCTTGAGTAGCTCTTGATAAGTTGCTTCCCGCACCATCATTTGTTCATATAGCTTTACCAAAAAGTCTTTAGCTTGGTCGTGGCTCATATGCTGAACTTGAGTGGCAAATGAGCGAATACTAAATTGCTGTTCCAAGGATAGTTCGATTGGTCGGTTCATAGTTACTCCAGAAAACAACGCGTAAAGGTTATATCGGTCACAGAAGCCCTAAAGGGATGATACTGGGACGGGTATCGTTGCCACATTTGTTCCTCTGTATTAAGAAAGATAACAATTGTTTGACGAATTGCCCACCCCTTATGGATTAATTTTGCCCATACTCTTATGGACTGATTTTCTGTTTGGGTAGCTGACTCCTAACTCTACTGATATAGAACCCAAGTCTACTAAAGCAGATTGGGGGAAAGTTACTTTTGTCTAACCATTGGTCGGTTGACACCCTTATATTTCCCTTAAACCTCCTTTAACCTTTCATTAGAGAAGATTTCTTAGAGGATAAAAAAATCAAAGGGAATTGGTGGAAATTATATTCGCTATACCTCATTACGTGCAAGATGTCAATTCAGCAAATTATGTAAATTAAGCCTCCTGAGATAACTTCGGAGGCTAGAAATAGTTTTATCAAGTAGTAAATAGGAAAAATGCTCAACCTGAACAAATTGGTGAGTATATCTACCTTAAATAGGCAAAAGTGCAGGTTTTGTGACTTTTGAAACTTCAACTATTGGCTATTTTGGGAAGTATCTTCAACTGCGACAATAGCAACTGTGATGTTATCGTGTCCACCTTGAGCTTTAGCCGCCTCAACTAGAGAGTAAACAGCTTTTTCTACTAAATAGTTTTCTTTGAGGCAGTCAGTTATGTTCTGATCAGCCAGTTCTTCTGTCAAACCATCACTGCATAACAGCAACAAATCGCCAACTTTTACATCTAAGGGTTGCACATCAATTTGATGTAAGTCTTCGCGCCCTAAACAGCGCGATAAAACATGACGAAACGGATGAATCCGCGCTTCATCGAAAGTGATATCACCCAATTTGATCGCTCTTGCTACCCAAGTATGGTCTTCTGTAATCTGCTCTAATCGTGATTCTCGAAAGCGGTATAACCTTGAGTCACCAACATGAGCGCACCAAGGTGACTCTGGAGCACGAAAAACTACTACTACAGCTGTTGTACCCATGTCAGCGCGTTCTGGATAATTTTGCTGATCCTGCAAAATCGCTTCATTAGCTCTCCATAAAGCTTGCGCTAACAATTCCTGGGATGATTCAGAGGATTGCCAATTGTTCTCCAAATATGCTTGAATTTCGCGAGTAGCAATCCGGCTTGCTTCCTCTCCTCCTGCATGACCACCCATACCATCGGCAACAATGAAAAATCGCCCCTCTGGGTCGATATAGTAGGCATCCTGATTATTAGAACGAACAAGTCCCGGATCGCTAAAACCCGTGAAGTTAAGTTTCATAAATTTTTACTACAACAATTAATACATACGGTCATAACGGTCGAGGCGTAAAAGTAATCGTATCAGTATTCCTGAGACAGCTGCTGCAATTAAACCAGCCAGCACTGCCAACAATACATAATGATTCACCAATAAAATGGTGGCTGAAAGGGTAAATCCACAGATGAGCAGAGCGTAACTAATTCCCATTTGAATATTGCTTTGTCGCCTGAGCAGACGTTCAGTTTCTAAAGAACGAACCCGCAGGCGCAGATCTCCTCGCTCGAGCTTTTCTAGCGTATCTTCTAATCTACGTGGTAGTCCAAATGCAGTAGTACTGACCTGAACTGCTTGGCGACTTAATTCATTGAGGAAGCTATTGCTCTCAGAACCATTCATATTGGTCATAAGTTGCATTGCATATGGTTTAGCAACTTCCATAAAGTTAAATTCTGGATCTAAGCCTTTGCCAACTCCCTCAAGAGTGGAAAAAGCTCGCATCACAAAAGTGAAGGTTGCTGGAAATCTAAATGGTTGATTATAAGCTATTTCGTAAAGGTCGTCACTGATTGCCGCGACGGATTGGTTTTCAAAGGGTTTATCCATGAAATGATCCAGCATATACTGGACAGAACGCCGCACTGGCCCCATGTCTTCTACAGCTGCGATCGCCCCCAAATCAATCAGAGATTTCACAACGCGATCGCCATCTTTTTGGGCAATACCAAACAGCGTTTCCATTAGCCCTTCACGGATGTTGGATTTAATCCGCCCCATCATGCCGAAATCATAAAATATCAAATCCCCATTCGGACTGACAGCAATATTTCCTGGGTGGGGATCAGCATGAAAAAAGCCATTATTGAGCAACTGAAGTAAGTAGGCTTGAGCGCCCTGACGGGCAATAATCTTGCGATCCAAACCTGCTGCTTCTATTGCTTCATACTGGCTAATTTTAATTCCAGGCAAATACTCCAAGGTCAGCACTCGTGACGAGGTGTAACGCCAATAAATTCTAGGGACTTTTACCCAATCGTAGCCGCGAAAGTTCCGCCGAAAAGTATCAGCATTACGACCTTCGTTAAGATAATCAATTTCTTCCCAAAGAATACGACAACACTCTTCGTAAATCCCTATCCAATCTCGCCCTCGCCCCCATTTAGGATGGTTTTGAAAGTAGCGGGTAATTCCTTTGAGTATTTGTAAATCAATTTCAAATAGTTTCTTTAGTCCAGGGCGTTGTACCTTGACAACAACTGCTTCACCAGTATGCAGCACAGCTTTGTGAACTTGCCCTAAGCTAGCGGCAGCTAAAGGAATAGGATCAAAATTCTGAAAAAGATCAGGAATTTTTTTACCTAATTCTTGCTGAATAATTGCTTCTACTTGCTCATAACTAAAAGCTGGCACTTTGTCTTGCAACTTTGCCAGTTCTTCTACATATTCGCCAGGGAAAATGTCAGCACGGGTAGAAAACAACTGCCCAATTTTGATAAAGGTTGGGCCTAAGTCGAGCAGAGTATTACGAATCCAGACAGCTTGGTGTTTGCGCCTTGCAGCTTGCTTTACCTCAGTTACTCCGCCAGAATAACTCCAAGATTTGTTGTACCGCCAAAGCTTGAACATTAAGGTCAATACGAAAGACCAAATGTCCACAAAGCGCCGTCTGCTAGAATAATTTTCACGATTCCAACGGTATGCCTTATCCGAATAACCTTGTTCCATATTTTTTGCGTACCGTTGGTTTTTAACCGAATTACCTGGAAGAAAAGACACTCTGATTCCTAAACTTTTTATGATCAAAATCGAGCAAAGACTGTGCTGAGTTAGCCTAGCTTTTGGTCATTTGTCAAAAATCATCAACAAATGACTGATGACTAAAATCTCAAGACAGGAATGCTCTTATATCTATTTTTGCCCAGCTTTTATATTGAATTACTACGATACTTTTGCAATTCAGTTCGTAATAGGGCGATTTCTGCTCGCAGTTCATCAATCATGGCTTGTAAGTCAACTGGATCGGTAGTAGCTGACCTAGTGCCTGTGCCTGTGGTAGATTGACCGACATTAGCTGCTTCTGCTGCCCGATTTGCCCGTTCTAAAACTTCATCTGTGAACTGACGCAGCTGCTCTCTAGCTTCAGCATCGAATTTGCCAAGTTCGCTTAAAGCATCAGTTAAAGCGACCTCTAAGCGATCGTTGACTACTTCTGCTACTGCTCTGCCTACGAAAAAGGCTTGTAAAAGTGGGTTACTCATAAATTTTTGTTACGTCTGTCCGCAAGAGAATTATAACTTGCCCGTATGCTTTGCGGCTTCTGCTTGAGTGTTGGGTTGGTGTGGATTTAGAGATTTAGTGTTCCACTTTTCTCACATTTTGCGGTGCAATGCATACCTCTATCGGGCTAGTCAATACAATAATTTTTGCAACGATTCTTTCTAAACACTCAAACAAGTATTTGTCAACTCACTTTAGTATTTCCTTGGGAATAAATTGCTGATAAAATTTTTATGTCTTGGCTCGTTTGCCTAGCACTCTATCTAACACAGATTATTGATTGTTACATTCCAGTAATTCTTGATAACATTGCTCTGGTGTACTAGGTAAATAAGTTGTTATTTGCAAGGTTTGCTGAGTTAACTTGAAACTTTGAGTAATGTTGATGCGGCTGAGGAAATCTATATCGTGGGAAATTACCCAAAGCGCACCTTGGTACTCATTGATACCTGCAACTATTTGCTCAACGGTTTCAATATCCAAGTTATTAGTTGGCTCGTCGAGAATTAACAGATCAATTTCTGAGATAGTGATCATAGCGATCGCCAATCTTGCCAATTCACCTCCACTCAGCACAGATGCGGTTTTGTGAACATCTTCGTATTTAAATAGAAAGTGTCCTAACTGCTGACGTAACAACTGATAGCTGAGATGGGGATTAGCGGCTTGCATATTTTCTAAAATCGTCTGCTGGCGATTTACCAGTTCATAGCTTTGGTCGAGATATACAGCTTTCATCGCTGGTGCAAGCAAAACTTCACCAGACTCCAAAACCGCTTGCGTCTTCATCCCTAAAATTGCCTTTGCCAAACTCGATTTACCTGAACCATTAGCGCCGACAGTAGCAATGCAATCGCCAGAGGCGACGTGCAACTGTATATTCTGAAGTAAAAGGCGTTCTGGCACCCAAAGATTTGCACCTTGAATATCAATCAGATTTCTGCGCTTGTGACTTTTTTCTTCTAGTTGGATACTTGTTGCCTTCGTTGTTTTTACTTTACTATCTGCAAGCTTTTGAGTAGCCTTTGCTACTACTGTCTCATGTTTCTTTTTCGCATTTCCAGCGGATGCTTCAGCTTTGGTTTTAATCAGTCCGGCTGATGCTCTATCAATACTGCCATCGAGAAATTTTGATCGACCTTGACGGTGAGATTGGGCTGCGCGTTGCTGTTCTTGCATAGCTGTAGCTTTTGCACGTTTGAGTTCCTTCCTGGCAACTTCATGTGCTTTCAATACCGCATCTAACTCTATTTCCTTTTGTTTTCGATAATCAGAGAAATTGCCTCCATATACTCTTACTCCCTCAGAAGTGAGTTCCCACGTAACTTGTGTTACCTGATCTAAGAAAAAAGGTTTATGCGAGGCTATGACAAATGCGCCAGCGAAATTTAAGAGAAACTGTCTTAAGCTTTCTAGCGCTAGCAGATCCATGTGGTTTGTCGGTTCATCTAGCAGTAGCACATTTGGCTGTTGAGCTAAAGCGATCGCTAAAAATAGTTTTGTGAGTTCCCCACCGCTTAAATTAGCAATTGGTAGGGATAGATCAAGTGTGGTATGAAATTGTGCCTGCAAAATTTCCTCAATTTTCCACCATTCATCAGATACAGTACTCAGAAAATCAAGTAATGTATCTCCTGTGATTTCTTGCCGGATAGTACTAATTTGGGGTAAATAGGAAACATTACCCTTACACCATACATAACCAGTGCTGGGGCGAGTTTGACCTGCAAGTATTTGAAGTAGCGTTGATTTTCCTACTCCATTACGACCAACTAAAGCAATGCGGTCTCTCATACCAATACTCACCTGAACTTTCTGAAATAAAGTCCTGTTTGATCTGAGTTCGTAACCTAAATCTTCAGCTAATAAAATTGAATTTTTCTGCATTATCAAGCCTAAATTAGGTGATATAGCGTCCACCTACCCATTCAGTGAAATGCTGGGAATATTTTTGTATAGGACGCCAACATAGGGAACAGGCAGAACGCCTATCCCGAAATAAAATTGAGAATGTATTGTTGAAAGTTGTTAAATCATTGGCGTGTTTTACACTCAAAAGTAACTCTGCCGCAGACCTTCAAAGGGCAGTTAAGTGTAGATAATGAATATTATTAATACTTCAAATCACGAGTGCTTTGGGCGAACTCGCTGATTTCTTAGATATTCTTTTGCTTTGACATCCGCTGCTTGCCAGCAACGGTTCTCTAATGTTACTTCATGTCAACTAAATTGATTGAGGCGTTGTGAGATTCTAATTCTCTACAGTTTACCATAACAGAATTTCAGAAGGCTGCTCAATGTTTAATGAAGTGGCAATATAAATTTATCTGATTCACCCCTAGTTTTCGCAGGCTCAACATCCTGTATAAACCGGATAGACGAGACGCCTGTAATAAAAGATTAACGAAAACGAGTAAGCGAAGCAAAACCAAGTAAATTATAATACTGAAGTTTACGCCTTTACTGCAAAGAAAGTATACTAAAACCGAACTGAATAGGTTTTTAGCGTAGATATATTTAATTATGAATATCATTGCAGACTGGACTACAAGACCAAGCTACGGAGATAAATCATTAGTTTTAATAGAATGCGTGTATTAATCACTACTATTTCTACTTTAGCTGCTTTCGCTTTACAGGAATTCAGCCATGAAGCTCAAGCATCTCCTAAACTGGCTGAAGCTCTAAATCTACAACCCCAGACAACCATAGCATCTGAGTCCCAAAATTTGCAAAAAAACCTCAACCAGTCTGGTCATGTCTTAAAAAGTGTAGCTACAGCTTCTAACCTGACTGCTGAGATTTTTACTCCCCGCCTCAAGGAAATAAAAGCTAGTCTAGCCCCAGGCTGGGTAATGCGCTTGCCATCTCACATATCACTCAGCGATAACTGGGAGGGGCAAACTAGCAAATATATTAATGTTTTTTATCTCAGTTCTAGACCAAGTTTAAAAATTAATATTTTTTCCTGTGAACAACAACAAAGTGGTTGCTTGGTTGGTATTATTACCACAGATTTTCAGGCTAATATAGACACTGAGAAAGAGCTAGAAAAATATCAAAACATCGCAACGCCTATTGTTTTGTCTCAAAACATTCAGGGATATTTATTAGAGGGACAAAAGCAAAATCCTAAATCTGAGTTTTCTCATCTGATTTGGCAGCAAGATAATCAATTTTATAAAGTTAGTTACAAAACCCAGTCTTACCAAAAGCTGCTAGAAATAGTAAATTCAATGGTTGAGGCTACACCAATTTACAGCACGAATACATTAGGTGAAGTCACAACATCAGCAGAGAATTCACGGGAAAACCTTGAAGAATCAACGAAGATTAATTTATTTATACCGAGTCGTCGCCCTGTTTTAACAACAGCCGAGCAATTGCGACAAGGGGAAATCTTAACAACTTTGCGTCTACGTCGCTTTTTGACACCAGGGACTGACCTTAGTGAAGGACTCACCGATCAGCCTACTATTGGGTTTAGCTGGGGTGTTACTAATAACCTGGAACTCACTCTAGATGCACAGACAGTTGATAATTCTGGCCCCATCCGTCAGGGTAGTTTTAATGCTCAACGCGTCAATCGAGATGTAAATACTAACAGAAACGCCGGTACAAATTTCTTTCAAGAATTCACTTTACAAGCTAAACAAAGACTTTGGCAGAGTGAGAATGCTACGCAAGCTTTAAGCGGTGTTTTTGCTGTTTCTGTAGGAAATGGAGGTCGTCCTTTCCAATTTTTTGATAATACTGGTATTGTAGCATCAGGAAAAAATCAACAAACGGTTTTCTCCCTAGAATTACCTTATACCATCACACCTAATGACAGCTGGCAGTTTACTTTATCGCCCAAGGTAGGTTTTTTACCTGAAGATAATGCCTTATATCTAAATAGACTTCCTGTACCAAACTCTGGATCTTTTGGTACTACATTTGGGGTAGCAGGAGGTGTGAGTTATAAGCTAAATTCACGATTAATATTATGGGGTGATGCTTTTGTACCATTTACAGGCAATAACACAATTAACCGTGATACAGGTTTGCCTAGTCGCACTATTGCTTACAATGCGGGCTTGAGGTATATAGTTAATCCCCGGTTGTCTACAGATTTATTTGTTTCTAATACTTTAGGTAATACAGGGCCTTTGTCTATAGTGGCAGATAGAGAGTACACTGCCTTAGGCTTTGGTGTGACTTTTTTACCTGGTATTACCAGCGCCAACCGCCGCTATCCCGAACATTTTCGTCCAACCCAGCAACCACCTCCAACTACATACGCTGGATTTAGCAACTTGGATGGAGGTACAGTTCCCCAGAATCAATTATTACTAAGTTTACAAGGAGGAGGGCAGGGAATATTATCTAGCATTCGCTACGGACTGCTAGATGATTTAGAAATTGGTGCTTTTCTCGACTATGTTCCCGGTACTATAGATGAGTCGTTATTTGGGTTCAGCGGTAAGATTCGCTTTTTGCATCAAGCAGACGGTGATCCATTTACCTTAAGTGTTGCAGGCACAATAGCACGGGCAAACAACCCTTTTATTAACTTTATTGAAAATAATCGCAATAGATTTCAAGAACTAGGATTGCAAAAGGCTGGGTTTGCTTTTAGCAACGAGAAATACGAACAAGGAGAATTATTCGTTGTCACTCTCTCTACTCCCATCCACTATCAATTTCAAGGTGGAAGTGCGGCTTGGCTAACTCCTATTTTGGGATTTGTACAACGTAGAGGATTAGAAATTGCTGGGTTCAACATTGGCGGATCAGTTCCTCTGGCTCAAAACTTGTCTGCGATCGCAGAGGTTGGTTTAGACTTAGCAGATAAAGGTAACGGCTTTATTGGCAACCAGCGTGAGACAATTATCCCCTGGACTGTAGGTTTACGTTGGCATCCTGGTTTGTTTTCTGGTCTGCAATTAGAAGCATACGCCACAAACCGGCTTGGTTCCAGTCCTTTTGATAGCCTGAGAGTCAAAGCTGATAATGAAACAACAGTAGGTGTTGGATTACTGTTACCACTTCAGTTCTAATTAGAGAATATTACCTCTTTATTATCGAGATTTGCATCATGCGATCGCTAGATTGCACATATTTTGCATTTCCAGGACGCAACAATAGCGCCATTTCGTCATTGCGACCATAAGTAAGAAATGCCTTCTACTGTCGGAGTACGGCAACTCCTCCGGGGAACGCAAAGCCTTGTTTTTCGTTGCAAATACGTAAGTTTTAATTTATTGACAAATATTTTTAGGAAACTTTCTCGGAATCGCCATTTTTACTTTTGTAGCTTTGTCCATAGCAACAACAAAGTCAACAAATGCACATTGGCATTGCAGATGCTCTTAAGAAAAAATTCCATGCTACCTGTATTTTGCAGGGCAAAAAAATGAACTAAGTAGTAATTGAGCTAATCGAGCAATGGTTAGACAATAACGAATCTAATTCAAGAATTAAATAAAACATTAAGGAGTATAACCTACATGAGTGATGACACCAAACAGTCCAATAATTTCTGGACTACCTTTCCAGGAATTCTTACAGGACTTGCTGCCGTAATTACAGCCGTAGCTGGTTCAGCAGGATTAATTAATGCTGTTAAACCTACGAATCCGGCAACAAATCCTACTGTTGAAACTGTCAAAACTAAAGTTTTAGATGTTTATGCTGACTCTATGCAAGGCACTGAATTTACTAATAAGCAAGATAAAAGTTTACAGATAAAATTTAAAGCTGATGGTAAATGGCAGGCTATTCCTGAAGGTTATACTGGTGCTGGAATTCCTGAGCATGCCAAGGGTTATATTTCAGCCAAAGGCGATCCTGATTTTCTATCTAATACCACACAGTGTAGTAGATTTCCTCTTGGAGCCTTAGTAGTTAAGAGTGATGGGAGTAAATGTATAGCTTATGGTGAGGAAGGTTCATTCGAGCTAGGGCCAAAAGAAACTGTTTATTTTTTAATGAATGATGTTCCCAATCGTCAGCTTTACGATGACAATAAGGGTTCTTTAAAAGTTAATTTATCGATATCGAATGACTGAGAAAGTTACGTCCAAAGTAGTTAAGTATTGATTTCCTCAAAACCACTTTATATCTCTAACTCTTTAACTTGCTAGCTTCAATTTATATTTCTGCTCATTTCAAGCTATTAGTTAGCGATATCTTGAAATGAGCGGAAACGCGAATCATTAAGTATTTACTGAAAGACAAGCCGAAATTTATTCTGCCCCAACTTGAAAATTCACCCCTGCATAAATTTCACTGAAGGAAATTTGAATTTTTTTCACGCAGAGGAGGACACTGTGCCCTTGCGGTTCCACGGCTTGAAGCAAGTGTCCGTCGCGTGGAGGCGCACAAAGGAGAGGATTTATTGAGGGTAATTCTTGGTTAAAAATTCTTGGGCTTCGGTTTTATTTGTAATTACACTATCTAAGGTGGCGGTTAGTAAATTATCGAGGATTTGACGATATTGTGGGCCGGGTTTGTAGCCGAGTTTTTTTAAGTCGTTACCATTGATAATTGGTTGAACATTAGCCCAAACTGTTAAATAATGCCAAATCTGCCGTCGGTGCGATCGCGGGCTTTGCAAAGCGATTAAAATCAGGGTTGGTAAATCATACTGTCGCAGCAAATTGACTACCTGACTGGGGCGTTTAAAATTCGATAATGAAGCTGTTATCTCAGCTTTTATTTCAGCTAAATTCTTCAATCTGCTAATGCTATCCTCTTGCATTTGCAGATTTTTCGCTACTTTCTCTCGATATTCTGGCGATATGTGGGCGATTAATGTTTCTAAGCGCATTTGCCAGTTAATTAAGGTTTCTTGGCGGTCAAATCGTCGCAAACAGCGCTCTAATAAGCGTAGTTGCCGTAAAATTTCTGTATCTAGCTTGAGGGTGGGATGAATACACTGCAATGCCTCCAACTTATCGAGTAACTGTAAAGCGGGTTGCCAGTAAGGAGCTTCCAAGATTTGTTTCAATTCTGCTTTCAGGCGAGTTTGCAAGGCTGGGGTTCTGCTATTTTCTTGTGCAGTGCGATCGTAAACGCCACTGTTGATGGCATAACGGATATAGTCTTCGGTTTGCGGTTCAATCTGAAATCCGAAACGCACGGCGAAGCGCACGCCACGATAAATCCGGGTGGGATCTTCGATAAAGCTGTTAGAGTGTAAAACCCGAATTTGCTTTGCCTGTAAATCTAGTAAGCCACCAAAGAAATCAAGTAATTCACCAGCACGGGGGTAAGTAAGCCGCAGTGCCATGGCGTTGATCGTAAAATCTCGACGATATAAATCTTGACGAATGGAACTAGCCTCGACTTCTGGATTCGCCGCCGGATAAGGATAAAATTCTGTTCTAGCAGTGGCAATATCTACCCATAAAGAATCTAATTCTGGGTCTTTATGCCATAGCAAGGCAGCAGTTTGAAAAGCCCCGTGGATTTCTAAGCGAGCTTCTGGGTAAAGTTGTTGTAGTGCCTTTGCCAGTTCTACACCAGCACCAACATCTGCCGCTTTATGGAAGCCATCGACTACAAGATCAATATCTTTGATTATTAAAGTGCCTGCTGCTTCCTCAGCTAATAGCAAGTCCCGCACAGCACCGCCAACCAGATAAAGATGCCAACCCCGTTTTTCTGCCTCTTGTGATGCTTTGGTCAGCAACTGCCACAATTGAGGAGTCAGGCGATTTTGCAAATCAGTGTTTAGTCCTGAGTGCTGTGTCCTGAGTAAAGGTTGAGATTCAGAACTCAAGGCTTGGAACTCAGCACTGTTTTGATGTAGCTCCCGTAATACATCAGTGCGAGTCACAATCCCTACTAACTGCCCATTTTCCAATACTGGCAAACGCCCAATATCATAAGTCACCATCAGTGCTTCAATTTGTGGCAGTGTTGTATCCGGTGTGATTGTTCTGATGTTTGTTGTCATGTAGCCCTTGACTGGCGCATGACTAAACCCGTGGTGTAAAGCGATATCAAGATCCCGGCGTGAAATAATCCCTAGCAGTTGCCCTTGGGCATCGACTACAGATAAACCAGAGTGCCCATAGCGCAATAAAATGCGCTGTGCTTCTATAATTGTGGTTTCTGGGCGGATTGTGCGGACTGGCGAGGACATCAAGTCTCTAGCTATGGGGGGATGGGGAATAGTAGCTTTGAACTCGTTCTGGAGTTGTTTTAATATTGCTTGTGAATCTACTCCACGTAAATTCAACGATGCTGCTTGCGAATGACCACCACCGCCTAGAGGCTGAAATAATTGGTTGAGATTTGTACCCGGAATCTGCGATCGCCCAATTACTGTTAAACGTGAATCATCTTCTCCCAAAGGATATTCATTTGCCAACAGTAAAGCATCTATTTCTGTTAGCTCCACCAGTTGGGACGCTAAACTCGATAAACCTGGGACAAATTCATTCGTTTTTAAAGTTACTGAAGCAATAGTATATCCACGCAAGCAGAGATAATCTAATTTATCTAAAGCCTCGGTTAATAGTTGTTGCAATTGGGGCGATAAACCAGGGTCAATGTAAGTAGAAATCACTGACAAACTGGTTCCTTGTTGCATTAACCAAGCCAAGGCCAAAGCATCCCGTGGTGTCGCCTGCTCATATGTCAGCGAGCCAGTATCAACATGAATACCTAAAGCCATCACCGTGGCTTCCGCTGGAGAAAGAGAGATTTGGCATTGTTGTAATTGCTCCACCATTAAGGTTGTAGCGGCTCCCACTGGGGCAATATAAGATTGCGTCGCCGGAATATTCCCCTGTTGCCCTACGTGATGGTCATAAACTGTAATTTCCTGAATATTGGGTAAATCTAACCACTCAGCAGCCTTACCCAAGCGATCGCGCTGTTGCGTATCCACCACACTCAGAGAACGAATTTTTTCTGGATTAACTGAACGCCGTTCAATTAAGGGATACTCATCCCGATGCAACGCCAAAAAATCCTTTACAGCTGGGTGAGAGCCGCCAGTTAGCACAATCTTGCTCCCTGGTAGTAACCTCGTCAGCCCTACTGCTGCTCCAAGTGCGTCAAAATCAGCTGTGGTGTGGCAAAGAATTAAGTCCATAGTTGTCAATAGTCAGTGGTCAGTAATCGGTAGTCAGCAGTCAAACCAAACAACTGACAACTGAATATCTAACTAATGACTATAGTGACGCAATTTCTGCTAGCTTAACAATTAAGGAAAAAATGTCAGTGTTACCCTGTACGATATTCTATCTTTAGTATTTCGCTGTCTTGGGAGAAGCCAAAATGACCATAATATTCCAAATCTCTTTGTTGGCACTGGTTCTGCTGTCTTTTGTATTAGTGATTGGTGTTCCCGTTGCTTATGCCACGCCCCAAAATTGGGTTGAATCGAAAAAGCTACTCTGGGTTGGTTCTGGAGTTTGGTTTGCCTTGGTGATTTTAGTCGGGATATTAAACTTTTTTGTCGTATAAGCAATAGCTTACGGGCGCAGTCAAATAGCATAGACACCATAGGGGCAGAAGAGCCAAGTTAAAAAGTGATAAGGATAGATTATTTCTTTCACCTTGTTCTTTTTAGCTGATTGTGCTTTTCTGCTCTTCTACATTTAAACAGGGAATGTATATTGGCCTTAAAGTATAGTTTGTTAAGAGGCAGTCATGGCAGTTTTTGAGGGAACTTTTACTCAAACAGAACCTTTGCGGTTTGCGGTGGTGATTGGTCGATTCAACGACCTAGTTACTGTCAAGCTGCTGGAAGGATGTCAAGATTGCTTGAAACGTCACGGCGTAGATACTAACCCCCACGGCAATCAAGTAGACTACGTTTGGGTTCCAGGAAGTTTTGAAGTACCCGTAGTAGCCCGCCAATTAGCACTTACTCATCGCTATGATGCCGTAATTTGTCTAGGTGCTGTGATTCGAGGGCAAACACCTCATTTTGATTATGTCTCTTCGGAAGTAGCCAAGGGCATTGCCGCCGCAGGCTTTCAAACTGGTGTACCGGTGATTTTTGGCATTTTGACAGCGGATACCATGCAACAAGCCTTAGAAAGAGCAGGCATTAAAAGCAATCATGGTTGGGACTACGCCATGAATGCCCTAGAAATGGCTAGCCTCATGCGGCAATTGCGCTCTAATCTCTCAGAGCCATACTCTCGTAATACCCAATCTCTACCAGCTTCTTTTCCTAGCGCCAGCTTAGGTAATTTTGCGCCTGAGTCAGAAGAACTTGGCTAGGTTAGGGCTGAGGGCTGAGTAATGAGTGCTGAGTTGGAAAATTTAAAACTCAACACTCAAAACTCAAATAAAGGGCTTGACAAACAGGAATAGATGTGGGAAGCTAGTATTCGGTTAAAGATTGCGGGTATAGCTCAGTGGTAGAGCGTCACCTTGCCAAGGTGAATGTCGCGCGTTCGAATCGCGTTACCCGCTTGAAGTAAAGAATAGATCTGACCAAAAGTTTTTTAAGAGAAATTAGCTTAAGCTAATTTTCATATATGTAGCCCATTGTTTTTTTGTACGGTGTACTACACTGGATTAATGGTGGCTATTTTAATAGCGGTGTTGTCAGGTGCAAGCCTATTTTGGCAGTGATATTAGCCAAAATCTACTTAAGAGCAAGAACTAGATAAACTTAAATGATGTTCTGCAACTTCCTGCTCTCAAGAGATGCCTCTGGTTTATTGGACAAAAGAAGTAAAAATACTTAAATGATGACCGCAAAGAATAAACTATGGAGGAATGCTGACCAAGTTTTGATAACCGAAAACAGATGCAGGTGACTCAAAGGAGAACCTATGGCACTGTTGAAAGTTAAATACTTAATTTTCTGGTACTGATTTTTTAGGCATAGTCTATGTGAACGGTTGTTTTATAAGATATCGGCACGTAAACTGAAAATTGTGTCAGATATTCAAATAGAGTAAATGCCTAAAAAACGCAACTATGTTACTTTTTAAGCTACAGATGAAGAGTAGGAAATTCTTAAATAAGGTTGCCAACTACAGGGAAGAACAGCACAAACATATTGTTTGGTCAAAGATCCGAACCTAAAGATGGCAGCTACGACAGCCCGATTTGCCCTCATCTACCCTTGGGAATCATGGCAGTTTTGGCTTCCTATCTTTATCTATATAAAAAAGTTAAACAGCAAGAAACTAGTACCTAAAGCATAAATTAGGGAATAGTATTCTCGCAGCTTGTGAAAAACACGCTCAAGTTATTAGAACGCTTGTGCAATCTCAAAAACCTGAAAAAATTGACTTTAACACGGAATATCCCTGTCCCTGTCGTCGTCGGGGACGGTTAATTCCAATTACGCTGACAGATGCATTTGGTTGCGATCGCTGTCAACAAATCTTTGTGGTGGAAAATGATGCTTATGTCCTAGAGCAACTCTCCACCACTTATCCCTACAAGCGAGCTTGGCGCTGGATGGGTAATACTTGGCATGTTGTTCATCCTCGACTAGGAGAAAGCTATTTGCCGATAGCGCTGGGCATTATTTTCGTGCTAGTGATTATATGGTTACCATTAGCACTGCGATTAGCAAATGGTTCCAGCATTATTGCATGGGCAATGGTGGCGGTGCTGTTGGCTATTCTGCCAGCACTAATGGTCTGGCTTACCTACAGACGTTAACTCAATGACCGTTGAAGCTTTTGATGATAACCCCGAACCAATGAAGAGCGCTAAACGCGCTTATCAAGCTTCCCTAAAATTGGGGATCACAAAGGGAGCAGACCGCAGTCGCGCTGTATTGGCTATGGCACGGGCACTAGAACGGTCATTTGACGACATTCTAGAAGCTAACACCTTGGATTTAGAAGCAAGTCGGGAAATGGCAGTGCCAGAGTTGATTTTAGACTGGCTGAAATTAACTCCCACACGGCTAGAGACGACAGTGGATATCCTACAACGGTTAGGGGAATTATCAGATCCGCTACGGCGGGTGAGAAACGCTGACTATCAACAGGAAGATTCCCAGAGTTACTCCCAGTTAATGCCCTTGGGAGTAATTGGATTTATTTATGAGGCCTTTCCCGATTTAGCGGTGATCGCAGCTGGTTTATGTATCAAAACTGGCAACAGTATCATTCTTAAAGGCAGCACTGAAACCAGCCATTCTAACGAGGCGATCGCTAATGTACTACAAAATGCGATCGCAGAAGTTGGTTTATCACCAAGCTGTTTAGAACTGATTACGGCTGAACATGGCGCTTCCATTCGGGATTTAGTCATCCAAGACCAATACTTAAATCTGGTAATTCCCTATGGACGTTCCAGCTTAGTACAGCAGGTAATGCGCCAGGCTACTTGCCCAGTTTTAAAGTCAGCAATGGGCAACTGTTACCTCTACTGGTCGCTGAATAGCAGCTTGGAAATGGTGCGTTGGATGATTATGGATAGCCATGAAAGCGAACCAGATCCAGTGAATGCCATTGAAAAGGTACTAATTCATCGACAAGCCTTACCATCTTCCTTAGCAGTTCTGTGGAACAGCTTGAAGGAAAAAGGTTTTGAAGTCAAAGGTGATGCAGAATTAGTAGAAGCCTTCCCCCAGTTGCAACTAGCTAAAGAAGGAGAATGGGGAAGCGCTTATTTAACCAAGACAGTAGCTTTTAAATTGGTGGATAGCTTAGAGGCTGCGATCGCCTGGATTAATCAATACAGCAGCGGTCATGCTGACTGCATTGTAACTGAATCCTACCAAGAAAGTCGGCAATTTGCCTTAGGAGTAAACAGCGCTTCTACATATATCAACACCTCCCCACGTTTTTCCCGTAATCCTTCGCGCGGAGATTCAGTATTTTTAGGAATGTCTAACCAAAAAGGTCATCGCCGAGGATTTATTAGCCTGGAAACCTTAACTACAGTCAAGCACATTGTCCAGGGAAATGGTCGGTTTTAAAAGATAAAGCTGGGCAAACAAGTCGAACAAATATTTATTGAGTGCATCTCACATAAAAAAGCCAGCCTACGGAGGCTGGCTTTGTTTGTTTAGCGATACCCTTCTAGGATATTGCGATATTACTTTTCCGCTAAAGCGACATCTGGATATTTTTGATTCAGTTCAGTCCCCATACGTTTTAGCCAACGGAAATTAGAAGTAAGCGCTTCTGTCAAAGTTGGGTAAACATTATACTTCACACCAAATTCTTCGCATAACTCTGCTAATATGGGAGCTATTTTTGGATAATGAATATGGCAAATATGAGGAAATAAATGATGAACAACTTGATAGTTAAGCCCACCTAGGTACCAGTTTAAAAAGTGATTTTTAGGAGCAAAATCAACAGTTGTTCTTATTTGAAAAATTGCCCATTCATCATCAATTTGTTCTGGTTCAGAATTTGGTTGAATAAACTCTGCTGTTTCCAAAACATGAGCCAGCATGAAAACTAAACAAATTAGTACTCCATATGTCATGTAAGTGATCAGAAATCCAAGAATAGTCTGAATAGGTGTGTATCCTATTGCAATTGGTATTGCTAAAAAAAGTGCCAGCCAAATTAATTTACCCCCAAAAAGGATAATCATATCTAGCGGTTTGGGTGTAGGGATTGCATGAGAATGGTATTTACGCTTGAAAACCATTGTATGGATATCAGCAATAGACCAATAAATTGGTATGACTGTATATATAAATAAAATGAATATGTGTTGGAATGAGTGATACCATTTATGCTCCATATAAGGTGTCATACGGACTAATCCATCACCATGTATTTCCACATCATGTCCTAATATATTCGTAAAGGTATGATGTAAAAAATTATGGCGGTATCTCCATAGATAACTAGATACCCCTATGACATCGTATGTCAGACCCAAAACATTATTGACCCATTTCTTACTAGAATAACCGCCATGATTAGCGTCATGTCCGACGCTAAAACCAATAGCAGCAATGCCAAAGCCTAGAAAAACGCAGCCAATTGCTTTGATCCACATTTGCGGCGGGCCGAAGAGAGTAAATGTCCAAGCAGAAATTACCCATCCAAAAATCATCAATGTCTTGATGTACATTGCTGGATTATCTCTAGTCGCAATGTTTTCAGTCTTAAAATAAGCATCAACTCGTTTATTGAGTTCCTTTCTAAAACCAAAGTTTTTAGTAAAGGTTACTCTCGTTGCTTGCGATTGTGTCATAGAAACTACTCAAGTAAATGAAAAATCAATTGATTGGCAGAACTGCATAACCTGAGGCAAAGTTGCAATAATTAACAACCTGACATCTAGCTTTAAAGTTGCTTTTAGAATTGAAAAATTGTCAAGACGACTTTTCTTCTTTATCCTTAGTGCTCATTCATAGGAGGCTGGCATCTTGCTCAACAAGCAGACTAGCACTAGTTAGTCAAAATGTAAAAAAAGGCATAGGGAGATATCAACAAGGGTAAATATCAAATTTCTTAAACTACGCCTAGTATTTAGTTCATAAAATGCTTTCTTTTTATGAGCCTTTGACACAATAACTTTAACCTTGTTGGAAGCAAGGAAATTGTAACTCTGCAATGCAGATATTTGGGATATTTATTAGCTTTCGCCGACCTGCACAAGAATATGTTTCTGACAATTTTTATATGTAAAAATTGCCAGAATAAATATAGCTAACAGAGTAAACAAAAAATTATGAAGAATGAAGTATTTGGATGTATAAGACGTCTGGTGGTACAAAGTTAAAGAAGACTATAAAGCTTTATACCTCATACTTCATACTTCATCTTTTTTATCGCTCTGCGTAATAGTCATTAAAAGTTTTATAACCAACATCAGTTGCATATAGTTGACATTGGTCTGTAATTTGTTTCATTAAAGCCCAAGAAAACTTACCTTCATCATGCAGATAATCGCCCCAATTTTCTTTGATGCTGCTGTAAGCTAATCGCAGATTATAGGAAGGAATCGCAGTTGAAATATGATGGGGAACATGGACATTGATATCGTGGCATAGGACTTCTACCCAGCGTGGGTAATCACAGTGAATAGTGCCGGATAGCTGTGCTAAAGCTTCATTCCACTTGTTAGCTGCCAAAAAAGGAACATCTGAGGCAGTGTGGTGAACGATAGTAAAAGTACTCATCCAAAAGTGGTAAACCATCCAGGGTAAAAGCCAAAATTTGACAAATCCCCAAATACCAGTTGTAGCGATGAGAACAGGAAAAGCAACCGCTGCAAACAGAACTACTACAGCTACCGAGAGTTTAACACTTGATTGGTCTTTAGCTTTAAAGTTACGCCAATCAAAATGTACAACTGCCCAATGTCCGATAGAACCTACCCACCAGAGGCGGTTACGCATGAAACCTTCAAAAGCTGACTGCCTGAACGTATCCCATGTTTCAAAGACTTCTGGTCTGATGGGATGCCAAGCATTATCCTCATCCAGCTTATTGGTATGAGTATGGTGATAATTATGTTTAATACGCCAACTGTGAAATGGGTAAATCAACGGCAGCATGAATAGATGCCCTACTAAATTGTTTACCCAGCGACGGTTAGCAAATGAACGATGACCACAATCATGAGCAATTACAAAAAAACCTGTTAAAGCTGTGCCCGTAAAAATCCAAGCTAGGGGCAAGAGAAACCAGGGAGCAATTGCCAAACTTAAGTAGCCCAAGGCAACCATTAAAACACTGAGCAGCGCTCTTGTCCAAGCTTTACGCCTATCCTTCTGAAAACACTCCTTTGGTAGAGTTTTGATAATGTCTTTTAGCCTCAGGTCGGAATTACCAAGGTCGTAAACTTGTTTCTGATTCTTGATTATTGATGTAGTCATGAAAACCTGAAAAACAACAAAAACTACCACCAACACACCACAAAGTGGTTTGCCGCAAAGTTTCTTTACATTAGCGTCTCGGATTATAGCAACCTAACCCACTCTTTTTTCGCAATTAGGAAATGGATATTCGGTTGCTGAAAAAATTTCGTCGCCAATTAACTGTCTATAGCCAACGGTCTCATGTGAAGCTTTGGCTGACAATTAACAACTTGATTACGACTTTTTATCTGCCAGCTTCACATTTGTAGCGAGACCAAGCACTTGCAGCAATTGAATAGTCATCCAAGTCATGTCAATTTCCCACCATTCCAAGCCGTGACGAGCTGAGTATTGGAAAGCATGGTGGTTATTGTGCCAGCCTTCACCAAACACTAGTAAGGCTACCCACCAGCAGTTAGTCGAGCGATCGCCAGATTCATGGCTGCGATAACCAAATTTATGAGTCGCACTGTTTACCAACCAAGTACAGTGGTAAACCCAAACAATGCGAACAAAAATTCCCCAAACAACCATTGGCCAACCGCCTATAGCCAATAGCAATAAACCCAGAGCCACTTGGACTAAAATGAAATATTTTTGTAAAAACTGATAAACTGGGTCATCGGCAATGTCTTTAGTGAAGCGAGGAACTTCTGCGTGAGCAGGTGCGTAATGAATCAGCCAACCCATGTGACTCCACCAAAAACCCTTATTAGAATCATGGGGATCTTGTTCAGTATCCGAGTGCAAATGATGGATACGGTGCGTACCTACCCACTCAATTGGCCCACCTTGACAGGCAAGAGTTCCGAACAACACCAGTAAATATTCCAGCCACTTGGGAGTTTGAAAACTGCGATGGGTAACAAGGCGGTGAAACCCTAAAGTAATTCCTAAACCACCAGTTATCCAGTAGAGCAATAAACCGACACCAACTGCACTCCAGCTAAAGTTGCTAGGAACCAGGGCAAACAGAGCTCCGATGTGCAGAGCAAGGAAAAATAGGGTGTTAACCCAGTTAATTTGAAGTTTGGTTGAGGTAGCAATTGTCATGCAGGAACCTGAATAGGAATGATCGTTAAGCCTAATCTGCGCGATCTAAAAATCCGCATATCTAGTTTTTTGTGAATGAGGAACCAATGAACAGCTTGGAACAGCTGCGGCAAGCAGAACAGGCACTGATAGAGATTTTTTCTGGAATTGACGCTCAGGTCAAGCAAAATCTTCAAAAAGTGCTAGATGCCTTTCGTCATCAACGTGTAGGCGCACACCATTTTGCGGGTGTAAGTGGCTATGGCCACGATGATTTAGGACGAGAAACTTTAGATAAAGTATTTGCCGAAGTAATGGGTGCCGAAGCTGCGGCAGTGCGGGTGCAGTTTGTTTCAGGGACTCATGCGATCGCTTGTGCCTTGTTTGGTGTACTCCGTCCTGGGAATGAAATGTTAGCAGTGGTTGGTTCTCCTTACGATACGCTTGAAGAAGTAATTGGTTTACGGGGTAATGGCCAAGGTTCCCTTATTGAGTTTGGCATAAATTACCGACAATTGGAGCTAACCTCAGACGGAACGATAGATTGGCAAGTTTTAAGCCATAGTGTAGATGAAAACACTCGTTTAGTCTTAATTCAGCGTTCTTGTGGCTATTCTTGGCGTCCTAGTTTATCCATTGCTGACATAGAAAAAATTGTCCACTTAGTCAAACAGCAAAATCCCCACACCATTTGCTTTGTAGACAACTGCTACGGCGAATTCATCGAAACTAGAGAACCCACAGCCGTCGGTGCTGATTTAATGGCGGGTTCATTGATTAAAAATCCTGGTGGCACTATTGTCACTGCTGGCGGATATGTCACTGGTCGTACTGACTTAGTAGAAGCTGCTGCTTGCCGCCTCACTGCTCCTGGTATTGGTAGTTATGGTGGTGCTACTTTTGACCAAAATCGTCTTTTGTTCCAAGGCTTATTTCTAGCACCGCAGATGGTAGGCGAGGCGATGAAAGGAACCCACCTTACTGGTTATGTATTTGACAAACTTGGTTATCCCGTGAATCCAGCTCCTTTAGCTCCCCGTCGGGATGTGATTCAGGCAATCAAACTTGGTTCTGCCGAAAAGCTGATTGCCTTCTGTAAAGCTGTACAACAGAATTCTCCCATCGGTTCCTACCTTGACCCTATTCCTGATGAAATGCCGGGGTATGAGAGCCAGGTAGTTATGGCTGGGGGGACATTTATCGAGGGCAGTACCTTGGAATTCTCAGCAGATGGGCCTTTGCGTGAGCCGTATGTAGTTTATTGCCAAGGTGGGACTCATTGGACTCATATTGCGATCGCATTAGAGGCAGCGATAGAAGCAGTAGGGATGGCTTAAGAAAAGCTCACGCAAAGGCGCAAAGAAAGATGAATGAGAACGAGATTGCCAAAATTATTGTTGATGGTGGTTACAAGGTTCACACAACTTTGGGGCCGGGGTTGCTGGAATCTGTGTATCAGACTGTTCTGGAGTATGAGTTACGGAACCGAGGATTGCGGGTAGAAGCAGAGCAACCCATACCCGTAGTTTATGAAGGTGTGCGTTTGGAAGTGGGGTTTCGTGCCGACCTCATAGTTGAAGATCAAGTCATTGTTGAACTCAAATCGGTAGAAACAGTTCATCCGATACATAAAAAGCAACTACTAACCTAACCTTCGCCTTGGCAACAAACGCCTTGGTTTACTCATCAACTTTGGAGCCTTTTTGATCAAAGACGGTATCTCGCGGGTAGTAAATGGATTGTAAAAATTATGACATTAAAGACGCGAAGTTCGGCTTTTACTCTTTCCTTTGCGTCTTTGCGCCTTTGCGTGAGCTATTCTTTCGGTAACTTATATTGCCCAACGATCCGTTTAGCATACTCCGGCACATGCGTCTCTAACTTCTCCGGATGATTCCGCTTCACATACAAATAATTCCTTGTAAAGTGCGAATCAATCGAAAACCGAGCATATTCCAGACCTTTCGGCCCAATTCTTTCAATGACCACACCCATCAATTTTGCTGCCCACATCGGTAAGGTAACGGCTTTATCATAAGCGGGAATGCTTTGTTGTACAGCTTCTTTACGGTTACCTTCGGACATGACAGGTTGGGTGTCTAACTGGTCTTTCACCAAGTCAAGCATTTGTTTGCCTGTATCATTTCTTACTACAATCCATTGCCAGCCGAAGGGTGCGCCCATATAGCCAACTACTAAATCTGCCAGAGAGTTAACGTAATCAAAGCAACTCATGCAAGAAGGGGCAAATACATCTTTGAGTTGATTTGTCTTCAATCCAAAGAAAGGTACTGTTTCCGTAGAACCATCTTCATGTTTGAAGTGAACTCGGAAGTCTTGCATGAATTCGTAATGCACGACTGTTTCAGGCGATCGGCTGGTGGTTTCTAAGAATTTTTGCAGTCCAGCGCGGCTAACGTTATCTACGCAAGGTGTACCTAAAACATATAGTTTTTCTAACCCAAGTTGTTTTTCTACGGCTCTTAATGCCTGGATTTGACAACCAACTCCAATTACTAATAGCCGCTTCATCCCTGATTTTTCTATCTGTTCTAAAACAGAAAGATTGGGCGATAGTGTTGGTTTGTTTACTTTAGCTGCCAGTATTTCCTCTGGAGTACGGGCGATGATGGGCATAGGTTGAAAGCGGTCTTCTTTGGTGTTTTGGACGCAAACAACACCTTCAACTATGCCACGATTCAACATTTCAATAGCAATGCTGCTGACAATACCCGTCCATTGTGCGCCTTCGATGGGCTGCTGTTTTCGCGCCGCTATCATGTCTTGATGAACACCGAAGTAGAGTTCATCAGGGTTATCGAGATTGCGAGGGCGGGTGTGCGCTTGTTCTTCAAGTTCGCCTATCTGCTGATTAATGAAGGCGCAAGCTTCTTTGACGTAGTGAATGTAGTATGTATCGCACAGTCCGCACTCGCTACAAAGTTCTTTCGCAGGGCGGCGGCTAGTAGGTTTTAAGGCTTTGGCTTTTTTGTGAGGAGAAACCGAGGTCATATCAAATTCTTTGTGTTATCCAGGCATAGCTTTTATTACAATACCGTCACTAGCTATGAACTTTACGATAGAAATTGAACAAGAAGAGGATGGACGCTTTTTGGCAGAAGTGATGCATTTTCCTGGAGTTATTGCTTATGGGCAGACCAGGGAAGAAGCAGTTGCCAAAGTTCAAGCTTTAGCTTTGCGTGTATTGGCAGATAGGCTAGAACATGGGGAAGTAACGCCAAATCTAAGATAGCGAAATACAGCTTTGCGTAAAATCGTAATATTTTTAAACGCAGAGGAACGCAAAGTTTTGCCTAATTTAATTAGCTACGAAGTAATTAAATATTGTACTGAAACTTTTCTGACGTAGTATTAAAAGCAAAAGTTAAGGCTTAAGTAATTTTGACGAAGACGCAACAGTATTAATTAGTCTACGCTCTGGGTAATAAGGCCACTCAAATAAATTTATGGGATTTTACGATCAAAATCAATCATCACAGGATGCGCTACAAAAGTTACGCCAAGGAGCAAGCCACTCCAGAGCAGCCCAAGAAATTGCTCAACGAGACTATGCGAAAGCTCAAGCTGAAGCTGATAAATGGGAACAAGAATATCAACTTGCTTTAAAAGGAAGTAATCAGGATTTAATTCGTCAAGCAAAATTTCAAAAAGAACGATACCAAGCAATTGCTAGTAGGCTAAAAACTCTGGTAGAGAAGCAACAACCAAAAGTAGACGCAATTAACAGTAGTTTGACATCTTGGGAGAAAAAGGTTTTAGAAGCACAGAATGAAGTATTAAGTAGTAAGCCTAACACCAGTGAAGTTTCACCGACATTTATCATCTGTGAATATGAAGATGTTGATGATGAATTACAGCGACTTAAAGAAGCATTATTACTACCACCTAAACCTCAAGAGAAAACTAAAGCTAAAAAAGGCCATACAGTGCTTTTAGCAGAGGCTATTCACGAGATAGAAGAAACTTTAAACAACGCTGTTGTTAATCAGGAAGGGATTCATAAAGAATTTGAAAAAGCGCAGAAAGAAGCTAAATACTGGAACGAAAAAGCTCAGACAGCTTTGATAAACAATGATGATGATTTAGCCCTTCAAGCTGTAGTAAATAAAAAAGCTCAGAATAAAATTGTATTTATTCTTCAAACTCAGCTTCAGCATCAGGAAGCAACAGTAGATATTCTTGTAAGAAACCTGAGTGCTCTAGAAAATATCAAAAAACTAGTATTTATTACTGAAGATTAAATGTAGCTGCTAATTTTTGTTAATCCGAAAAATTTTTAGCCAGTGACAGATATAAACCTCGTGACACAAAACTTTAAAACAGGTGCAGCATTTATTGCTGGAGGCAGCATAACAGGCGTTGGTGTTTCTGCAACAGTTGGCGGGATGGGATTAGCCGGAGGATTTGGCGCTGTTGGGCTTGGTACAGTTCCAGTAGTTGGCATTGGTGCTGTGGGTGGTGCAGCTGCTTATGGTGCTTTTAAAGCAATAGCAAAAGGAGATGCGGCTGCTTTCGGTGCAATGGGAATTGGCGTAGTTGGTGCTGCTGGCTTTTCTAGCGTCGTTGGTGGGATGGGATTAGTTGCACCAAAAATAGGGCTGGCGTTTGGTATTGGCACAGTACCTATGGTAGGGGTTGGTGCAGTAGCGGGAATCGCCGCCTATGGTATTGCCAAGTTGTTAGACGAATCAGAAATTCGGGAAACTTCTGCACAGGTTTTGGAACGAATGGAGGAGAAAGTCTTGCAGATGGATTATTATGCCGCAGCCGTGATGGAGTTAGAGGCGTTTTTATCTGGTGAACATCTCAATCAAAAATTTGCGGCTTTAGAAGTCGAAGATGAGTTTCAAGTATTGAAGGCTGAATTAAAGCAAAAGCTAGAACCTAATTGCGAGAAATTTGTCAACTCTGAAGCTTCTACTCCCAAAAGTGAAACAAAAATAGTTCCTGTCAAAATCCAGCCGCCTGAAAATTGGAAATGTGTACACACACTCAAGGGACACTTAGCGGCAGTGAATGCGATCGCTATCAGTCCTGATGGTAATATTTTTACTACTGGCAGTGATGATCGGCAAGTTCATCTGTGGAATTTGACAACGGGAAAATGGCTTTATACGTTCTCTGGACAAGCAGAGGCAGTTTTATCTGTAGCTATCAGCCCGGATGGGCAGAAGATTATTAGTGGTAGTGTTGATCGCAAAATCAGTAGTTGGCAGATAGTTACAAAAAAATTCTTACAGACATATTTTTATCTCAACTCTCCCTACAGTCATAATGGTTTTATTCACTCAGTTGCCTTCAGTCCTGATGGTAAATATGTTGTGAGTGGTAGTGGTGACAAGACAATTAGAATTTGGGGAGGATATACAGGAACAGTTAAATGCACTTTGAATGGACATTCTGATGCAGTTTTGTCTGTTACTGTCAGTTCTGACGGCAAAACCATTGCTAGTGCTAGCGCCGATAAGACTATCAGACTTTGGGATGTCAACACTTGGAAACAGCGTTGCATTTTATCTAAACATTTGGGAGCAGTTAATACAGTTGTTATTAGTCCTGATAGCCAAACTTTAATTAGTGGTAGTACAGACACCACAATCAAACTGTGGAATCTCAACACCGGAGAATTACTTCTTACCCTAACTGGACACTCAACGGCGGTTTTATCTGTTAGCATCACCACTGATGGAAATACCCTAGCTAGTAGCAGCAGCGATGGTATTATCAAAATTTGGAATGTACAAACAGGGGAACTAATACAAACTCTATCTGGCCGTAGCCCAGTGGCTTTTAGTCCTGATGGAAAAACCCTGTTAAGTGGCGGTAATAATGGTACAACCAAAATTTGGCATCAAACTCAAAGCTTCCATAACTTGACACTCGACACTATACTTTCAGGGCAATGGTGGGAAGTCTTAGGCATAGATCGGCACGCTCATCCCAAAGATGTGAAGCTTGCTTACCGACGATTGGCAAGATTGTACCATCCTGATGTCAACCCTTCTGGGAGTGCTAAAGCCTCAACACAAGCGGTTAATCAGGCTTATCAGAAGTTTCAGGAGCAATTGAACGCTGATAAATGGAGCAAATTACATTAATTGAGTTACTAACATCAGAACAGATTCAAGCGTTCACCTCTCCTCTGCACCTTTGCGCCTCTGCGTGAACCTCATTTCATATAGCGAACCTAAAAGCGATCGCTCCTGCAACCTAGCAATTTGTGTATAACACTACATTGTTATACAGTCAAAATTGGCCAATCTATATATTTACCAAAAATTACGATAAATTTCCGAAAAAATTACCATATATCTGTATAGATAGTTATAGCATTTTGTATATTTTCGTATTTAGCAAAATTACTCTATTTTTCTTATGTAGGGTTACGCTGCTTTCAGCTTGGTTTTTAAATTTTCGCTTTTGTTTCAAGAATGACTTTAACTGCGCGTGTATTAGCTATTCTTACTGTATAAAGCAGAATTCAAGGTCTTTTATTTCTGGCTATTGTGTACATTGCATTGTTTAACTTTACTTGCAGAATACCTACCATTTGATGGACAAGTAAAGTAAAATATCTAGCCATTTAGAAGGATTTAAATTTTAATTTTATCAGTTACGCATATTGCATATTCTGAGAAAATGTTATAAATTATTAAGTTATGGGGGAGTCAATTAATTTGTAGCCTCAAAAAATAAATCCTAGTCAAGTAAATATACGGTCACTGTTTAAACCTTAAGTAAACCCTAAACAGTACTAGAAATATATTTTTGTTTGGGAATGCAAAGATTCCGCATATGAAAACGGAGTATATAACCAGCTAAAAATATATTTTTTATAACTGTTTTTAGGAGCATTTTTATTCCTAGAGTTACAAAAATAACAGCCGTATTATACAACAATGATAAATAATTGAAAGAAAATTAGCTGCTAATTCAACTGTAAAAAATTAGTAGTTTTATTTGCTGTTTGTCAATAACTTGCTCTGAATTATATTTGCTATTTGTAAATTCGATTTTGTTAAAATGAGAATAGCAAAAATATAAAACAAAAAGCATCTATCGTAAAGTTACAATCCTAATGGAGTTATTCTAGCGATGCAATTAAACGAATTGGTAACACCTCAAAGTATAGAAGAAGAAGCATGGCAAGCACTAGAAAAGTCAATACTTTATTATCAAGGTCGTCCTATTGGGACTTTAGCTGCCTATGATCCATCTGTTGAGGCGCTTAATTACGATCAATGCTTTGTGCGAGATTTTGTCTCCTCAGCTTTAATTTTTTTGATCAAAGGTAAAACGGATATTGTCCGCAATTTTCTAGAAGAAACTTTAAAGTTGCAGCCTAAAGAAAGGGCATTAGATGCATACAAGCCTGGACGAGGTTTAATACCAGCTAGCTTCAAAGTTGTAACAACAAATGGACAGGAATATTTAGAAGCAGATTTTGGTGAACACGCGATCGCCAGAGTCACACCAGTCGATTCCTGTTTGTGGTGGCTGATTTTGTTACGTGCTTATGTAGTCGCTACAAACGATTTTTCTTTAGCCTATCAACCTGAATTCCAAAATGGTATCAGGCTAATTATGGAAATCTGCTTGGCGAATCGCTTTGATATGTACCCAACACTGTTGGTTCCAGATGGCGCTTGTATGATTGACCGTCGTATGGGTATATATGGGCATCCTCTAGAGCTTCAAGTTCTATTTTATGCGGCCTTGCGTGCTGCACGCGAGATGCTGATTTGCAAAGGTAATCAAGATATTGTGGCAGCAATTGATAACCGCTTGCCGCTTTTATGTGCCCATATTCGTCAGCATTATTGGATAGATATTAATCGTTTGAATGCCATTTATCGATTCAAGAGTGAAGAGTATGGCAAAACAGCCGTTAATTTATTCAATATTTATGCAGATTCTATTCCTTATTATGAATTAGACAAGTGGCTGCCCAGAAAAGGTGGTTACCTAGCAGGTAATGTAGGCCCATCGCAATTCGATACTCGTTTCTTTACACTTGGTAACTTAATGGCTATTATTTCAGATCTCGCCACTGAAGAACAGTCACAAGCAATTATGGCTCTCATTGAGGACAGATGGGAAGACATAGTGGGAGATATGCCAATGAAAATATGTTTCCCAGCTTTGGAAAACGAAGAGTACAGAATTGTCACCGGATGTGACCCCAAGAATATACCTTGGTCATATCATAATGCTGGTAGTTGGCCGGTTTTAATGTGGATGTTTGCCGCAGCTTCAGTGAAAACCAACAAAACAGGTCTCGCCAGAAAAGCTATTGAAATTGCACAATCACGTCTGATCGAAGATGAATGGCCAGAGTATTACGATGGTAAGAAGGGGCGACTGATTGGTAAACAAGCTAGGAAATACCAAACTTGGACAATTGCTGGATTTCTATTAGCAAAAGAACTGATGGATAACCCTAATTATTTACCATTGGTTAGTTTTGAGAAATTATCACCAGAATCGGTTTCTAGAGCCTGTGAATTTGAAATTGGCAGTGTAGATCCATTGTCTCGATAGCAAATATAGATTTGTGTTTTGTATATTGAACCACAGATAAATGCAGATGCACACCGATATTTATCCGTGTTTATCTGTGGTTAGTTTTGGTATAACTTAATCTAAAATAAAAAACTTTGAATAATTGATAAAAATAGTAATAAAGTAAGCAAATTGTCCAAAATAAACAACTTTTTAAAAGCCCTTATGTAGCAATATAGGGCTTTTTTTATTTCCGAAATTTATCTTGATCAAGAGTTAAACAATATATCATATAAGAAAATGAGGGAGATAAAAAACTTGGTTTCTCCTGAAAGAATGGACGGTGGGATATTGTCCTGCATTAACTATGGCAATAAGCTAAGTGACTTTATATCCATCGTTAAAGAAAAAAGCATTGTAGAAGATAAGACCAAGAGTATTATCTACTGCCCAAGCCCAATCACATGGAGTGTTTTTTGCAATGCAAACAGAGAATTTAGCCGAAAAACAGGCATGGAAGCTACTAGAAAACTCAATTCTTTACTATCAAGGTCGTCCCATAGGAACTGTAGCTGCTGGCGATTCATCACAAGCAGCATTGAATTATGACCGTTGCTTTGTCCGGGATTTTGTACCTTCAGCCTTACTATTTTTGATTCAAGGTAGATATGATATTGTCCGTAATTTTCTGGAAGAAGCGTTAAAGTTACAGCCTAAAGAAAACCAATTAAATGCTTACTCGCCTGGTCGAGGTTTGATACCAGGAAGCTTCAAAGTTGAAACAATAAACGGGGAAGAATTTTTAGAAGCAGATTTTGGTGAACACGCGATCGCTAGAGTAACAGCAGTTGATTCTTGCCTATGGTGGATTATTATTTTACATGCCTATGTAAAAGCCACAAAAGATATAAATTTTGCCTTGCAACCTCATTTTCAGCAAGGAATCTTGTTGATTATGGAACTCTGCTTGGCGACTAGATTTGATATGTACCCAACATTGCTTGTTCCAGATGGTGCTTGTATGATTCACCGCCGTCTGGGTATTTATGGCTATCCTTTAGAAATTCAAGCGCTATTCTATGCAGCATTGCGTGCTGCTCGCAAGCTATTAATTTGTGCAGGCGATGAAGAGATTGTCAGAGGAATTGATAACCGATTACCGCTATTAAGAGATCATATTCGTCATCATTATTGGATAAATATGAATCGTCTGAATGCAATTTATCGCTTTAAAGGTGAAGAATATGGGCACACAGCAGTCAATCTATTTAATATATACTCAAACTCAATTCCTTATTGTAACCTAACTAGTTGGTTGTCAAAACACGGTGGCTATCTGGCAGGTAATGTTGGCCCATCCCAGCTAGATACTCGCTTCTTTTCACTGGGAAATTTGATGGCTATTATTTCTTCTCTAGCTAGTGAACAGCAATCACAAGCAATTATGAATCTCATTGAGGAACAGTGGGAAGACCTAGTAGGAGAAATGCCGATGAAAATATGTTTTCCAGCTTTAGAAAAGGAAGAGTACAGAATTTTAACTGGATGCGATCCTAAAAATATGCCCTGGTCATACCATAATGGTGGTAGTTGGCCAGTATTAATGTGGTTGTTAACTGCTGCTGCTCAAAAAACAGGTAGAACAAGTATTGCCAAGCGCGCCATTGAAATTGCCCAAATACGCCTCACTAACGATCAATGGCCAGAATATTACGATGGTACAAGGGGGTTATTAATTGGTAAAAGAGCCAGAAGATATCAAACCTGGACAATTACTGGATTTTTATTGGCAAAAGAACTGATACGAAACCCCGCTCATTTAGAATTAATTAGTTTTGGAGAATTTGATTTAGATAGCGCTTCCCAAATTTGTGAATTGTAATTTTTAAGTTAGAGAGTAACATCTAATTTGTAGCTATAATAACCATATTTGCAAGTAATAAATTAATAATTGTGTAGGTGGGCATTGCCCACCCTACGAAGTATTCACCATATTTTCATGACAAACCCCCGTCAAATAGCTTTTCTGGCACTGCGAGACGTTCACAAAGGGGCTTATGCTGATGTTGCCTTAGACCGAGTGCTGCAAAAAATTAACTTGCCAGATATTGAATCTCCTTTAGAGGCGCTGCGCGATCGCCGTTTGGTGACAGAATTAGTTTATGGCTGCGTCAGAAGGCAACGCACCCTCGACACCCTCATCGACCAACTCGCCAAAAAAAAATCCCACCAACAACCAAAAGACCTCCGCACCATCCTCAATCTAGGCTTATACCAACTGCGCTATCAAGAACGTATTCCTGTTTCAGCTGCTGTTAATACCACCGTCCAACTAGCTAAAGACAATGGCTTTTCTGGTCTTACTGGTTTTGTAAATGGGTTGTTGCGGCAGTATATTCGTTTGGTAGAAGCATCACCAGATCCTTTAGAACTGCCAGAAAACCCAGTGGAACGCTTGGGAATTTTACACAGCTTTCCTAACTGGATTATTCAAGTGTGGTTGGAACAGCTTGGTTTGGCTGAGACAGAACAATTGTGTGAATGGATGAACCAAACACCAACAATTGACCTGCGGATTAACCCTCTTTGCACTTCAATAGACAAAGTTGAAGCCGCGCTGCAATCGGCTAATGTTTTAGTGAAGCGTCTTCCTCACTTACCTCAAGCTTTACGATTGATTAGTAGTACTGGGCCAATTCAAAATCTACCTGGTTTCAGCGAAGGTTGGTGGATTGTACAAGATAGTAGCGCTCAATTAGTAAGTCATTTGCTTGACCCTCAACCAGGTGAGGTGGTGATTGATGCTTGTGCTGCACCAGGGGGTAAAACAACCCACATTGCTGAGTTGATGGGAGATAAGGGTGAAATTTGGGCGTGCGATCGCACTTCTTCGCGTCTGCGTAAGCTTAAAGAAAATGCTCGAAGGTTGAATTTGCAATCTATTAAAATTTTCACTGGCGATAGTCGTGAACTTTCGCAGTTTAACAACGCTGCTGATCGCGTATTACTTGATGCACCATGTTCTGGTTTGGGAACCCTGCACCGCCATGCTGATGCGCGTTGGCGACAGACACTAGAAACTGTTCAAGAACTCTCAAGCCTGCAAACAGAATTGCTATCGCATACCTCGACTTTTGTTAAATCAGGTGGTGTACTAGTCTATGCAACTTGTACGCTGCATCCAGCAGAAAATGAAGCTGTGATTAAAAAATTTTTAGCTGAGTACCCTAATTGGAAGATAGAGCCTCCTAATGTTGATTCGTCTTTCTCTACCTATTGCACACCGCAGGGCTGGTTGAAGGTTTGGCCTCATCAACAGAATATGGATGGCTTTTTTATGGTGCGCTTAAGAAAAACTAATAATTCCGAGTGATTACTGTTTGCGATTGTACTATTTGATGGAGGTTGGTATCTTCCAAAGGATGCACCATGGTTAATGATTCTGATGTCAAAAATTTAGTTAAAATCCTGATTGGCGCGGCTTGGATTGATGGCAGAATTCAGCCAGAAGAACGGCAGTACCTGCGCGAGATAGCGCAAGCAAAAGGACTAGCTACCGATCCAGAGATTAAGCCTTGGTTGTACGAATTGGTTCCTGTGCAGCCAAAAGAATGCTACAACTGGGTGAAAGATTATTTAGGTGATCACCCCAGTCTTGAAGATTGCGAAAATCTGATTGAAGCTATCAGTGGCTTAATTTATAGTGACGGTGAAGTAGCGATTGAAGAAGCCAGACTTTTGACAAAGTTACAGGAGTTATCCAAGGCAAGCGAATCACCTCAACCAGCCTATAACGCGCTGCTCAGACAAATCCAAAAGCTCTATCGACGTTGGGTTGAGGTTCAGAATTAATCATAGTCAAAAGTCTATAGTCTAAAGTTGATTGACTATAATGACAATTGACTATTGACTACTTATGACTTCGGTTCACCCAGACCCGGAGTTTCTTCTTTATTAACCTTAGGCACAAAGTCAGGACGCTCTTTGCTTTCCCAACCGGCGGGACGTTTGGAGTTGTACCAAGCGATGGAACCAATGGTTACAGCAGCAATAAAACCCAAGACATAAACCAAGGTGAAAGCCACAGGAAAATGGGGGCCATCTGCTGCTTGTGCGGCTGCTTGCATGAATAAAAGCATGAGTATATTCTCCTAATGTTAGGTAACGCTGTTTAAAAGAGTATAAAACGAGCGTATCACCACCTTACATCCCCCCCTAGTTTGAACCGTTTAATTTCGGTTTTACAGGTAAACTCTCATAAACAAATATTTTAGGTGAAATTTCCTTGGCTTGATTTACCTGAGATCCGCTAGCAATATTAACTTGGTTTTTTGGCCTCATTCTGAGGAAGATGGTTTGAGTCTATCCCGCCAAGAAGCCTGTCTTGGGGAAGAACTTGCGGAACTAGAGGCGTTATTGCCTAAAGAGGAGGATGCTCTGACAGACCTGCGAGGCGAAGGAGCATCTGATTCTACTCGCCTGTTGCGCCTTCTTGGGCTAGATGAGCCAGAGTCAGAGTTCCTAGCAGATTCTTCGCTGCGAACCCGCCGCCGCCTTCTATATGAAGGTGTTTCATCAGTTTGTTGTTGAGAATAACGTCTTCGCCGTCTTGGAGTATTATCTTCTTGTTGCTGCTGTTGATAATATCTGCGTCTTCTTCTAGATGGACGCTCATCCCTGCTCAATGTTTCCTCATCATTAGAGGAAATAGCCTTATTCAAAATTTGTTTAGGTTTCAGGGGCTTCGCCTTGATTGTGCCTTTGCGACCATCTAGTTTGGGTCGTGCGGGAAACTTTTCTACTGGCATTTCTTTTACGGCTTTTTCCATAAACTCATGCCAAGTGTAAGCAGCGCTACCGCTACTACCCCAAGTCGGGCGGTTGTCATCATTACCTAGCCAAACACCTGTAACTACTTGGGGGATGTAGCCAATAAACCACAAGTCGCGGGCTTCATCGGATGTGCCAGTTTTTCCCGCCACTGGTCTATCACCTAATCGAGCAGCAGCACCAGTACCAGCTTCTACAACGTTACGCAGCATCCAAGTCATGATAGCAGCACTGTCAGCGTCGAGCGATCGCTTGGAGCGGAAATCAGCTGACCAAATCACCTTACCCTGACGGTTGAGGATACGGCGAATTCCATGAGCTTCTGTGTGCAAGCCTTGAGTGGCAAAGCTGCCATAAGCGCTAGTCAACTCTAAGAGATTTACTTCATTAGAGCCAAGTGCTAAAGAATAAGTGGGCTTGAGTTCTGATTTAATCCCCATGTCATGGGCAAGTTTAATCATTGGCTCAAATCCGACATCAATCAAAACCTTGACCGCAATTATATTAATGGAACTAGTAAGGGCATCTCGAATGCTCATCGAGCCGCGGAAGCTTTTACTGTAGTTTTTCGGTTCATAACCATCTACTACAAAAGGTGCATCCAGATAACTATTGTAGGGACTCTTACCACTGGCGATCGCTGTGGCATATACAAACCCTTTAAAGGTCGAGCCTGGCTGACGCTGGGCTTGAGTCACACGATTGAACTGATTTTTACCAAAGTCTTTACCCCCCACCATTGCCTGAATTTCACCATTGCGGGGGTCGATAGCAACCATTGCAGCTTGTTTAAAGTTCTCCCAGCGTCCTTGATTGCGTAAGGTTTTGGCAACTGCTTCTTCTGCCAACTTTTGCCAAGTTGGGTTCAGGGAGGTTTCCACCACTAAGCCCCCTGCTGCTAACACATCAGGAGAAACATACTTGGGCAATTCTTTCTGAATGTAGGTAGAAAAGTAAGGAGATTCTACTTGGAGTCGCTTGGGTAAACTGCTATTGAGGGTTAGTGGTTCCTGGCTGGCGCTTTGCCTTTCGGCGGCGGTAATCATGCCATCTTCTTGCATCCGCTGCAATACTAAATTTCGCCTAGCTTTAGCAGCTTCAGGATTTTTCTCTGGAGAGTAGAGACTGGGGGCTGGCGCTAATCCAGCGATAGTAGCTATTTCTGGTAAGGTGAGTTGATCCACTGATTTGCTGAAGTACACCCACGCTGCATCAGCTACACCATAAGCTCCAGATCCCAAATACACCAGATTTAAGTAACGCTCAAGAATCTGATCTTTGGTTAATTCGTCCTCCATCTTTTGTGCTAGACGGACTTCTTTGAGCTTACGCCAGATGGTCTTCTCTTGTTTGAGGAAGAGAATTCGCGCTAGCTGTTGGGTAATGGTACTACCACCTTCAACTACACCTTGCGATCGCAAATTATTTAATACCGCTCTGACTATTCCCTGAGCATCAACTCCATCGTGTTGCTGAAATCTTCTATCTTCTGAGGCGATGAAGGCTTTTTTGAGCTGATCTGGTATTTCTTGGAGCTTGATCTGTTCTCTGGCTGTTTCTCCTTGCTGTAGCAAGATAGTATCATCAGCAGCTTTGATGGTTAATGTTTGCTCCCGAATAACGGCGTTCAATTCAGCTTTATCCGGCAGAGTGCGGTCTATTGATGTAATACCGTAGTTGAAGGCGACGATTCCGCCACCTACACCCAAAGCAGCCCAGAACCAAAGGCGACGATAAAACGGTTTATCGCTGCCGGCGAGTTTGGCAATTACCCCAGATGATACGTTTTGCATCTGGCTCAGTACCTGCCTTTTCTTCACCGACTTTTTTGGTGGTAAGTTCTGATTTACAGATTCCTCGTTTTTGAGATGATTACCAGGTGACAATCGCGGTTTCTCCTTGCCAGACGCATTTAAAACAGTTGATTGTTGCTTGAACTAGGAGGTCAGTTTCCCCACGTCAGTTCCTCGCTCAAATGTAGTTGCCACCTAACCACCAGCCAAAAACTTCGGGGTTAGCGTACCACGTTTGTGTTAGTATAATATCCCATAAATAAATAACAAAATTAAGTATAAAAGGATGATTTTTGAGAATTCTTTAACTTTCATCCCGTAAAGATTAATACAGAATTATAAATAATTATTCGCAGTATAAAAATTATGTTATTAGCAACTAAAATTCTGCCATGAGGCAGAGGTGTAGGCACGAGGAGAGCAAGATGTTCAAAACTGGCGCGATCGCTCCTGGCGTTGGCGCAGCGATCGCTCTTGGTAGTAATATGGGTGATTCTCGTGTAATTTTAGAAGCAGCTATAGAAAGTTTAGCCACAACACCAGGTATTGTTTTAGAAGCAAGATCCAATTGGTATAAAACTAAAGCTATAGGCCCGCCACAGCCAGATTACTTAAACGGCTGCGCCATACTCAGAATATTCATGCTACCGCAGCAGCTGTTGGAAAATTTATTAGAGATTGAACAAAAATTTGGGCGTGTTCGCCAAGAGCGTTGGGGGCCACGCACCCTTGATTTAGATTTATTGTTATATGATGACGTAATTGTACACACGCCTACTCTGCAAATTCCCCATCCCCGAATGCGTGAGCGAGCCTTTGTACTGGTTCCACTGGCAGAAATCGCCCCTAATTGGATAGAACCACTTTCTGGATGTGTTATTAAAGATCTGGTTAAAGAGGTAGACTGTTCTGATGTACATTTATTGATGGGCAATTAAGATTACGACCCATAAACGTAGAAAACTTCTGAATTGTACAATCAGCCTCAGTGTGCGTCTGTGTATCTAGAGAAAATATAATTTTACTATGCCATTAGGTAGAGAATTACCACAGCTGCTGAAACAACGCTTATTTTATAAAGGTCGCAAGTTTAATTTTGAAGTTAATCGCTTGCGTTTACCTAATAAAGCAGAGGGAGAATGGGAGTGTATTCGTCACCCTGGTGGCGCTCTAGCTGTGCCCGTAACAGCAGAGGGTAAGCTCGTATTGGTGCGCCAGTATCGTTTTGCAATTCAGGGAAGAATATTAGAATTTCCCGCAGGTACTGTAGAACCTAATGAAGACCCTTTAGTAACAGTGCAGCGTGAGATTGAAGAAGAAACTGGTTATCGTGCCCATAAATGGGAAAAATTGGGTGAGTTTTTCATAGCTCCTGGCTATTCTGATGAAATTATCTACGCTTTTCTCGCTCGTGATTTGGAAAAGCTAGATACACCACCAGAAAAAGAGGAGGACGAAGATATTGAAACCGTATTGTTCACTCCCGAAGAACTGGAGAAAGCTATTTTAGGAGGTGAACTAGTAGATGCTAAAACGGTTTCTAGCTTTTTCTTGGCTCGTCCTTTGTTAGTTTGATGCCGATATGCTCATAGAATTAGCTATTGGCGATGCCTACGGTGGAGGCTTTGAATACGCTAACGAAATGAGCATCTATAACGATTTGAGTCGATACGTTAAGCATCTACGTCATCGACTCATCGCAGGAAGCTACACAGACGACACACAGATGAGCATTGCTATTGCAAAAGTGATTGTCGCACAGGCTCCTTGGACACCGTAAGTATTAGCTGATAGCTTCATTAATTGCTTGAAACGCGATTGCACAGAAGGTTACACTGGTAGTTTCTACGAGTTTCTAGTAGCAATCCGTGATGGAGAAGAGTTTTAGCAAAAATTCGTCCCGACAGTGATAAAAGCGGTGCTGCAATGCGTGTAGCACCAATAAAATGATTGCATGAGCGAACTATTACAAGATTGTGTTGCTTTTACAGGGAATATAGATACGGTTGGTACTTACCCCATATTCCCTACTTACTACTAATCGACTCTCAAGCTTGAGGCTATATACCAGCAGAAAAATCAAATTGATAGTTCGAGTTTGCTAAGAAAGGAGAATTGGAATAGCCTTCTTTACTCATGGTGTTTGATATCATATCAGGATGGCTAAGAAGATTTTTGACATCACTACCGATTCCCGCTCCACCAATTTGCAGAGATTGTAGATCATTGAGGATGTCAAAGTTCCAGTCTTGATTACCAATATATGCTTTGCCATCATCGCTGGTTTCAATAGCATTGCCTAGGATCTTGTTGTCACTACCACTGGGCCTGTTGCCGTTACCAAGGACATCATTACCACTACCACTGGGTCTGTTGCCGTTACCGTTGATAGTATTATTATCACCTGTCTGCCAGTTGCCATTGCCATTAGTAGTGTTGCCAATACCAAAGTACCAGTTGCCATTACCATCAGCAGTATTGTTTTTGCCATAAAACCAGTTGCCATTACCGTTGGCGGTGTTGTCATTACTAAAGAGCCAGTTGCCATTACCGTCAGCAGTATTGTTTTTGCCATAAAACCAGTTGCCATTGCCACTACCTGTATTGCCATCAGTGCTAGCACCAGTTTTACTAGATTCTAAATCTTTGAGATCGGATATCCAGTTGTCACTATTGTATGGAACAGATAGACCTTGAGGTGCTTTTGGGAGGTCGGTCGAGGCGGTAGGAGTGCTACCACTTGGCAAGTTTGCAGGACGGCTGTTGTTACCTTGACTACCACCTGCAAAGGGGTTGCTACCACTATTAGTATTAGATGAATTACTACCAAAGCCAAGGACACCGATTAATTTAGCGAAGGGACTGTTATCATCCGGAACTAAACTTCGAGGGTCAGCAGTTCGCGTATAGTTGTAGGTGTACTTGCCGTCCTCACTGGTGGTAGATACGTTTCCACCACCACCAATCATGAAAGGATTACCACCAGCAAAGGGATTGTTAGCACTACCATTAAAGGATGGGCCGCTAGCGAAGCTATTGTTATTAGAAACATTACTGGGAATATAACCAGCAGGGGGATTACCGCTAGCGAAGGCATCAGTTAAAGTTAGCTTTTCACCTTTATCAGACACCCATTGACCATCTGTATAGTACCAATTTCCATTCCCTGAAATATTGTTCTCAGCCATGAGAATTGCTCCTTACTATTGCTTACACGAATTCATTATCGATATTGGCAGCAGTAGCACAAACTGAAAGCAGCTTGTTAATGCTGTCTTGTTAAATAAACCTGTTAAAAAAATATTAGTAATTCAAATCTATTTGGTAGAAATTACGGACTATCACAAAAATGTTCAATAAATATTTAATTTAAAATACTTCTTGTAAACAGTTAGCTAATAAAGCTTTTTTCTCTAACTCTGTTTGAAATTAAACTGATTTTTATGGCAAGAAATTAAATCTGCAAAATTAATGATGTCTTAACAAATGGTATATAAAACAACGTACAATTTGTTTAGTGGTTGTATAGCGATTATCTCAAGCAATACGCTTTTAAATGCGAGGAGAGAACTGTAATCTACTTACACAAAAGAGAATACTAAATTGCCATATAAGTTGAAATGAAAAATTTTTCGATTTTAGTGGTATTTCTTTTGTTCTACTTAGAGGATATTTTAAAAGTCGGAGTGAGCTAGAAATTATGTAAGTCATTCAACCATAATTTGTATCATGGCAACATAACTGTTCCCATGCCAAATTGCTACGGTGTACTCTACTCATTCGCTCACAAGGTGTTATTAACCACAAAAGAAGTGATTAGCTTTGTGAGCTTTCTTACAATAGCCCTCCATTTTTAAAACATCCTTTTATAGCTACTGTTAACTTTATTCATCTACCACAAGAATAAATTTTTATTTTTGACTGATAGCAAAAAGTATATCGGTGGATAGAAATAGCTAGTTTTTAGCTATTTCCGGTTTGTAACTAAGAAGTTTTAAACCTTATTTAATAACTTCTTAATCTGCAAAAGTCAACGTTTTTTGTGGATAGTTCTTATGTAACTATTTTTTAGATTGGCGTTTGATTTCTTAAGAAAATAATTAGCGCTGCGCCACTTCTAATAAAAATATTTATTTTTGTAAAAACGAAATTTTTTTGCAAAATCAAAGGAGCTAAAACTTATATGGCTAAGAATGTCATCATTATGATTGGCGATGGAATGGGATGGGAACCCGCCCGCGCTAGTGCGATCGCCAAGCAGATTCAGTCAGGAAACACTGGTAATCAACTCAGTGATTTTTATACTGAAGGTAAAGGACAAGGTTTGAACTTTCAAGGGCTGGAAAACTATGCCCTGTCAACAACTTATGGCACGACGATCGCCAATCAGCAAGGCACATTCAGTACAGGAAATTCTGCATTGCTCAATAGCGATGAGCTAGTCACAGGCCCTATCCCACAAACCCCAGCTGGCCCGCCAACTGGGGCTAATCCCATTCGTCCTGATTTTGAATTTAATCCAGCATTTAACCCAGGAACCAAAGCAAGTGGTGGTGCAACCATAGCGGAAGGGGCCCAAGGAAACTTAGTGGGCTACGACCCAGAGCGTGGTGGCCCTGTTCCTTGGATTGCTGGTAACGACCCAGAATATATCAAGTACAGCTATCCTGATTCTGCAAACACTGCGACAACGCTGTATACCGGGGTTAAAAGCTACAATAATGCGGTTGCTGTAGATATATTTGAACAGCCTCTAGAAACAATTCTTGCCACTGCCAATAAATTAGATAAATCGACGGGTCTTGTCTCATCTGTTCCAATCGATCATGCAACACCCGGCGCGGCTGCTGCTAACGTGAATCGTCGTGGCAAATATGATGAGGAATTTCCAGGGATAGATAACATCCTGCAACAAGAGCTTCGAGTTTATCAACCAACTGTTTTGTTAGGGGGTGGGCATCCGCTTTCCAGTGTGGATGAAGCTGCATTGCCAGAAGGAGTTGAGCCTGACTTTACCTACATCACGCCAGAAACCTATCAAGAACTGAGTAATAATCCCAACAGTAACATTTATGGTTACTCTTTCTTAGAGCGTGGGCCAAATGCAGCCGAAACCCTTTTGAATACAGCCAAACAAATCGATCCGGAAGCAGGCGATCGCCTCCTCGGTTTGTATGGTGCGCGTGGACAAAATGGTAATTTGCCTGTACAAAGTGCTGACGGCGATTATGGGCTGACAGGCTTAGACCAATTTTCCCTCTTCACCACAACGTCTGGAGACGCAACAGATCAAATTCCCAATCCTGACACCGAGCGACCTCTAGCTCCTGGTGAAACGGATGAACAATTTATTGCCACTGAGCGTAATGAGAACCCAACACTGACAGATCTCACCACAGCTGCTCTTGATGTTCTAGAAGAAGATCAAGACGGTTTCTGGTTGATGGTGGAAGGCGGTGATATTGATTGGAGTTTGCACGATGACAACCTCGACAATTTGGTTGGAACGACATTGGAGTTTGATCGTGCAGTTGGCAACGTGATTGATTGGATTGAGAACAATGGTGGATGGGAAGACAATCTTCTGATTGTCACTGCTGACCATGACCACTATTTGACACTCAATGAGAATTATCCAGAGTTGCTGCGGCAACAGGGCGCAGAAAGCTTAACCTATGAAGCGCATACCCCGTCTGACGCTGGGCATTACTTCGGCTCTGACCCAGATATTAAATACGGTTGGGGATCTCATACTAATCGCCCGGTTCCCGTTTATTACCAGGGGGAAGGGTCTGAAGTTCTAGATAGTTTGGTTGGGCAAGGCTATGAGGCATACGGAGAGAATATTCCTGGCATCGAAGGATTGGTAGATCAGGTTCACATTTACCAAACGATGTATTCTGCCATCACAGAAGGGGCAGCACCTGTTCCTCAGCCTCCTGTTCCTGAAGCACAACAAGAAACTGAAGAGCCTGCACTACCATTCGAGTTAGCGACGGTAGGTATTCCTACTCTAGTAGATGGCACAAATGGCATTATCTTTGGAACCAGTGAAAATGATGTGTTTGATGCCTCAGTTAGTGGTGGTAACAACCGTGTTTTTGGACGAGATGGTGATGATGTTTTAATTGGCGGTAGCAACGATCGCCTTGCTGGAGACAAAGGTAATGATATTCTGTTTGCAGGTAATGGTGGCAATTTCCTGACTGGCGGCGAAGGTCGAGACCAGTTCTGGATTGCCTACGGAAGCGTTCCAAACAGCGGCAACTTGATCGCTGATTTTGTTGCAGGTACTGACGTGATTGGCATTGCAGGCTTGTCAGGAGTTAGCGAGTTTGAAGATCTCAGCATCCTTCAAAGTGGTGCAGATACTCGCATTGTAGTGTCTAACCAGGCGATCGCAGTTCTCCAAGGAGTTCAAGCCAGCATTATCGACAGCAACAGTTTTGTCTTTGCATAAACTGCCGTTCTTTTAAAAAGCTTGCTTTTCCTATTTCTCTGAAACAGAGAGCTAGGGGAGGACTTCAACTATTCTTCAAACAGTGAGAATTACATCGCTCAGAACTAGCGAAGTTTTGCTAGTTCTGAGCCTCTTCGACTTTTCAATTTGTATATACCGTTGTGAAGGTTGGCAGCTTGCTAGAGAAACTTAACGGGAAAATTCAGGTTTTTCTTCCGGTAGTAAAGTAGTTTCATCACCAACTTCATCAGCATTTATGGGGTTGGCTAGATTCAAATGGGGTTTGATAATTAGACTTACTCCAATTGCCCAGGCTATTGCAACCATCCAGCCTGCAAGAATATCACTGGGGAAGTGAACTCCTAAGTAAAGCCGTGTCCAAGCAATAGCCAAGACATAAAAACTACCGAAAAGAAGAATCAACCAGCGCCTGGGGTAACCTCTGCTCAAAATTAGTAAAACTATTACCAGCGTCATACTCGTCATTGCATGACCACTGGGAAAGGCATAATCAAACTCAGGCGCACCCGATACCCACAGTTGCGGACGCACTCGATGCATTAATTCCTTAGCGGTGCGGTTGATAATCACACTCCCCAATGTAGTGGTGAGCAAATAAGCTAGCGATCGCCACCATCGCCTTTGCCATAATATGATGGCGATCGCACCAAAAATAGGCAAAGCAGTCCAAAACGAACCCAACTTCGTCAGTATCACCGCCACTACATCCAATTGTGGTAGTGCTTGAGAATGAATTGCTAGTAGTATGGGCACATCCCAAGGAAACCCAACTGCATTTTGCCATACCTTCACTGCCAAAATTTCAAAGAATTGAAAAGGTAAATAAACTCCGATTAATAGGAGCAATAAAGAACGCCAATGGGCAATAAGTACGTTTTTGAGAAAACTCAGCAGCGAACGGCGCTCTTTAGTCGTTTGTTTCACAGTTCTATGATTTTTTATTGGTTCAATTCCACAATAAATATTAATTTCAGGCAAACCCTCTAATTAAAGACTGACTTTTATAGATATAACTTGCGATCAGTAGCTTAGTCTACCACTGAGCTAGAGTTTGCCTGTATTGCTGTACTCTTGAATTAGGTAAATAAACTGAATGTACCTCTTTCATAGATAATGAACAAACCTAAGCCAATCAATACAAAAGGAACAAAATGTTTACTATAGCGATTTAAAACATAAACAATGGTAGCGTGACGGCTTAAAAAGTAAGCGAGCGCACACCAAACTCCTACCATGAGTAAAAATACAATTATAATCACCCCCAAGCTGACAAGGTTCTGACCAGCAAACAAGGGTATATATATACTAATATTGTCACCACCATTGGCAATTGTTACTGCTGCTACTTTATAGGTTTGAGGATGCAGAATACTCAAAATAAAAGACAGTATAGAGTTACTAGGTGAGGGCTGTTTAAAATTAGGAGTTACTGTTTGTACTTCTGTAGTTTCTGTTTTCCGATCTAGTAATTGTTTAAGACCAATTGCTATGGGTAGTATTCCTAGTAATCCAATCCATTCTCGCTGGACTACTAAGCCACCAAAGAATCCAGGTAAGCTAGCAATAATAATTGCTGCGAAACCAAGGTACTGGCCAATTAAGATATGCCGCCGCCGGAAGTTACTATCTACTTGTGAAAAAAATAGCAGTAAGATAAATATGTCATCAATATTTGTACCGATAAAGGCAATTATCCCTTCAATAAAAGTTGTCCCAAGCTGACTCATGGTGTATGGTTAAAATATACAATTTACACCATACCAAATTAATCTCCAAAAACTTCCGTAATGAAGACTTTATACTAATTTTCTAAAATAATGCCAGAACTTACGCACTCAGATCCCCCAACCCCCTTAAAAAGCGGGCTTTAGACGTTCCCCCCTTTTTAAGGGGGGCTAGGGGGGATCGGGGTTTCAGGCTTGGGTGCGTAAGTCCTAAATGCTATAAATACAAACTTGAAAAGCCAGATTAAATCTGACTTTTTTAACTACTAATTACGTATTGTTATTAGTCCTCAAGTTAGGGGCTAAAGACGCATTGACCTTTCTTTTAAAAAGTAAAGCCTTAAGCTTAGTAAAGCTAACTGCTAGTTGTTTTTGCTTGACAATTCTGTTAAAAAACGATTGCAATGCCAATGAGATTAGTAAACATTAGAGAATCAAACCTTGCTCAACCATTCACTTTCTTGTGGATCTCTAAATAGTGAGGTACTAAGGTAGCGTTCTCCGAAGCTAGGCTGCACCATAACGATGAGACGACCCGCATTTTCTGGTCGCTTTGCCACTTGGATTGCAGCATATAAAGCAGCACCAGTAGAAATGCCTGAAAGCAATCCCTCCTCTTTTGCTAGGCGGCGGCTATAGACCATCGCCTGCTCATCTGTAACCTCAATTACCTCATCGACCAACTCCGAACGGTAAATTGCTGGCACAAATCCGGGGCCGATTCCTTGAATTTTGTGTGGCCCTGGTTGACCGCCTACTAACACCGGACTGTTGCGTGGTTCAACTGCGATCGCTTGGAAAGTCGGCTTGCGTTGTTTAATAACTTCTGATACTCCTGTAATCGTCCCGCCAGTACCTACTCCTGCCACAAGAATATCCACCTGTCCATCTGTATCATCCCAAATTTCTTCTGCTGTAGTTTGGGCGTGAACTTTGGGATTGGCAGGGTTGCGGAATTGCTGCAACATATAGGCATTAGGCGTTTTAGCGACAATTTGCTCGGCACGAGTAATTGCCCCTCGCATCCCTTCTACTCCTGGTGTTAACTCTAATTGAGCGCCATAGGCTTTTAGCATTGCCCGTCGTTCTTGGCTCATCGTATCAGGCATCGCTAGAATGAGATGGTAGCCTTTAGCTGCTGCGACCATTGCTAAAGCAATGCCTGTATTACCGGAGGTCGGCTCCACTAAAATGGTTTTTCCCGGCTGAATCCAACCCGCTTCTTCTGCGGCTGACACCATGCTGACACCAATTCTGTCTTTTACAGAAGAGGCCGGGTTCATGCTTTCTAGCTTCACGACAATTTGAGCAACTGCGCCTAAGGCTTGGGGAATCTTATTTAATTGAACTAAAGGAGTTCGTCCGACTAACTCTGTGATATCTTTCGCTATACGCATAAGGAATGTTTTGTGTGGCTATATGTAATACATCGGACTCTGCTGTGCGCGAGCCTCTCTTTGCTGGCATAAGTCTTGGAGCGTATAGCTTCTTAAAAGCTCTATACAAGCAGTATTAGCTTGCTCCCAGATTTCATGAACCAGCCTTCTTTCTAAAGTGGAAACCTCAGAACTATCTTTCTCTTTGCGCTCACCTTCCACCACAGTGACAATCTCCAGTAAGGTAATCTGCCAAGGCTCCCGAATTAACACAAAACCTCCTTTAGAGCCGCGTTGACTCTGCACTACACCAGCACGCCGTAGGTTGGTCAAAATTTGTTCTAGATAGCGTTCCGGTATGGGTTGCTTGGCAGTGATCTCACTCATAGTTAGAGGAACTTTTTTTCCGTGGTGGCTTGCTAGCTCTAAAAGTGCCAGCAGTGCGTATTCAACTTTGGAAGATAGATCCAAAAGAGCGTAGTTTTGGCTATTCAAGTCTCTAATCAATATACTACGGTGCATCGGGGGATTTATCGTATTTTAGGAGAAGTTTACTTTTTTTCCAAATATTCGGATGCGATCGCATTCGATTACCCATAAAATGGACATAAATTTATCGATTTACCGTAGATTATCTGATAAATTTTCACAAATAGTTTCATCTTTTGGAGAAATTGATTGGAGAGTGCTGATAGTGAGTGCTAGTGCCCAATGCCCATCAACGAAGACTAACTAAATTGATGTATGTTACTAACTGATTTGCGAACAATTTCCGAGCGCGATCCAGCAGCTCGTAACTGGTTAGAAGTATTGTTCTGTTATCCTGGCCTGCAAGCCCTACTATTTCATCGATTAGCACACAGGCTGCATAAAATGGGAATGCCTTTTATACCGAGGTTGATTTCCCATCTCAGCCGGTTTTTTACTGGGATTGAAATTCACCCAGGAGCAGTGATTGGCAAAAGCGTGTTTATTGACCACGGTATGGGAGTCGTGATTGGAGAAACGGCGATCGTGGGCGACCATGCTTTGATTTATCAAGGTGTTACCCTTGGTGGTACTGGTAAAGAAAGCGGTAAGCGCCATCCTACTTTAGGTAGCCATGTAGTTGTAGGAGCAGGCGCAAAAGTATTGGGAAATATTCAAATTGGCGATCGCGTCCGCATCGGAGCCGGCTCGGTAGTACTGCGAGATGTACCCAGTAATTGTACTGTCGTTGGTATTCCCGGACGTGTAACTCGTCAGAACAACTCAAATGGTGATGTTTTAGCTCACGGTAAATTGCGAGATGTGGAAGCTGAGGTCATCCGCGCTCTATTTGAACGAGTTAAAAATCTAGAAAAACAGCTTGAGCAGTTGCACACCGAGTCAAATTTTTCTTTAACCCAAGTAGACACTGAAGAACTTGACAGCATTAATGGCAATAGCGATCGCGTCATCGAAGAGTTTCTTGATGGTGCTGGAATCTAACTATCGTAAATAAAGGTAGATGGGTTAATGTACCATCGCAACCCTGTACAGACGTTACATACAACGTCTCTACAACTTCTACCCTCTGCCTTATCAAGCATAGGCAGGAAAAATTTTAGTATTCTTAGGTTTCACATAGACGCGCTGATTTTGTTTTAGCTGGAGTTTCTGAAACTGCTCCCGGCTGAGTTGTGCATACACTCGCTGTCCCAATTCCAAAAGCAATTCCACTCGAATTTCCCAACCTAGATGAGTAATCTGATCAACTTTAGCAGGTGCAGCATTTTCAACTACTTGGGTTTGAATGAGAATGTCGTGGGGACGTAAAAATACCTGATCCGTTGGAGAGATGGAAATATTGTCTGGTTTGATGCCAGAGTTCCCAGGTAGAACATTGACCGGGCCAATAAAGCTCATCACAAAAGGTGAGGCTGGGTAATCATAAATCTCAGCTGGAGTGCCAACTTGTTCTACTCGGCCTTGATTCATCACTACAATCTCATCAGCAACTTCCATTGCTTCTTCTTGGTCATGAGTAACAAATACGGTCGTCACATTGACATCCTCATGCAGATGTCGCAACCAACTCCTCAATTCCTTGCGGACTTTAGCATCCAATGCCCCAAAGGGTTCATCTAAAAGCAAAATTTGTGGCTGAACTGCTAGGGCGCGCGCTAATGCTACCCGTTGTCGTTGACCTCCAGAAAGTTGGGAAGGATAGCGATCGCCTAAGCTGCTTAATTGTACCAACTCCAAAAGTTCTGTTACTCGCTGCTTAATTCTGTTTTTGGGGGCTTTGCGGAGTTCCAGCGCAAAAGCAATATTTTCTCGTACTGTTAAGTGCCTAAACAAAGCGTAATGCTGAAATACAAACCCTATATGGCGTTCCTGCACGCGCTTGTGAGTAGAATTTTCCCCAGTTAACCAGATTTCACCAGAGTCAGGTTTTTCTAATCCCGCAATTATCCTTAATAATGTTGATTTTCCTGAGCCAGAGGGGCCTAATAACGCTATCAATGAGCCAGTTTTAAACTCTAAACTCACTCGCTCAACAGCACGGAAAGAGCCAAATTGCTTGGAAATATTCTCTACTGCAATACCCATAGACTCTTGAAAGCTAATATATGTATACTACGATTAGCTTATCGGAAAATAGTACAATATACAATCAATACAATAATGAACTTTTACGGATCTACTACCAGTCAAGTAAATAAATATACTAAGCAAATTTTGACTCGCAGGTCGTTCTTATCAGATCACAAAACTATCCTCTGGAAGATTGAAACAGGGTTTGTTCGCACTTTTACCTATTTAGAAGATGGCACTACTGTAGCTCTAGGATTATGGGGGCCAGGAGATATCGTTGGTAAAGCTTTATCAAGCTTAGAACCTTATCAGATAGAATGCTTAACTAGAGTAGAGGCGACAATTTTACCTCTAGATGAATGGCATCAATCTACAGAAACTTTGCTAGCACACATTAAACAAGCTGAAGAATTAATGGTTATTCGTAGCCATAAAAAGGTAGAAACCATGCTGATTAAATTATTAGCATGGTTATCTAAAAAGTTTGGTTCAGAAGTTGAAAAGGGACGTTTAATCGATATGCGTCTGACTCATGAAGACCTTGCTGAAATGCTAGGTTCAACTCGCGTGACAATCACTCGTATTTTAGGACAGTTTGAGCAAGAAGGCTTAATTGACCGTCTTACTCTACATCGAATTGTGCTACGAGAAGAAGACATTTGGTATTATGAAATTTAATCGAATCAAACTTAAACAATCTTTCAATTTGCATTGTTAATAAATAAATAGGCTTAATCTTGCCTTCTGCCCCCTGCCCTCTGCCTAAAAATGAAACATATTAACTTTTTTCGAGTCAACCCACTTAAATAAGGCATCTAGATAATTTTTTGTATCTAAATCTAACAATGCCAGCCATCGCCATCTACATTTGGCTTACCTATGATTGTGAGATTGAGATGTTCAAGATAAACCAGACCACTACAGATTTGCGGCACAGTTCCTCTCAGTTGCAGGTCAAAATATCCCTCTCGATCTGTGTTTGCTTGTAGCATTGCTCGAATAATGTTAACAACCAAGCCATGATTAGAAGTTAGCCGAGAAATAATTGGCTCCTTTAAATAACAATTAGAAATATATACTCGTAGACGAATTTGAGTAATATTGCTTTTTTCATGAACTGATGGAACCAGAGAAAGTCTGGTTGTGGCTTGAAGTTGAAAGTTATTAAATGCTGTCATTGGATAATCAGTTAATCTTTGAAAGAACATTTCACAGTAAGCATTCTGTTTCAGGAAAGGGTTCCTTCAGCGCTATAATGGCGATCACCTGACACACTAGACCAATCAGGCCAAATCGGTAGCCCCAGTTTTTCTAGGTAACTTAAACTAGAACGCAATTGTCCGGTTCTCCCCCACAGATCCAAGTCAAACCAGCCATCATGCTGCATATCAGGTGTGAGTAAAGCACTGGTGATGTTGACTGTTAACCCATAACGCGAAACTAATTCACAAATCACGGGTTTCTCGTAATAAGTTTTCAAAATGCACACTTGTAGGCGTAGTCGATTGGCCTGTCCTTGAGAAATCCATTGCTGGAATCGTTCTGGATACTGAGTTGTGAGTGATTGAAATTCTCTAGAAGTCAGTTTATTTGTTGGATTTGGGAAAGGCTGGGAGTTTTGATTGAGTTGAATATGATTAGCGATCGCCACCTGTACTAAATCCACACCCAACCCTTGCAGGTAGGATAGGCTATTCGTTAGTTGTTCAGGATTTCCTAAAAGTTCTAAGTCAAAACAACCATCGCTGTCACTACCCGATACAAAGGAAGCCGCTGTGATATTGATTTTTAAACCATACCGAGACATTAGCCGGGAAATGATCGGTTGCGTTTGATAACGCTGAGGTATCGAAATCCGGCTGTGGACTGGGGCTAATTTTTCAAAATTATTGGCAGACATTGCACTAATTCCTAATAGCAATCGGGCTGTTTACGGAAACTGCAACAAAGACAAGCATATTAGGGTTTAAAAACTGCGATCGCCTTAACTTTGCCCGACTGGATATGAGTCTCATGGTGATTCTCCTCTTATAGGCTGCCTTAACTACTGTAAATCTATCTGAATACAGTATTTAAATTATGTAAAGGAGAATGCCATAAAAACTACAAAAAAACAAGGCGTAAATCCTCAGAAATCTTCAGCGTTGGAAATTTAAATGTCAAAATGGGTGCGATCGCCCGATACACAGATAGGGAAAATAGCACAGTAGCTGTCATAGCAGTGAAATATCCACAGGCCATAAGCCCTTGTAGTACACATATTTTTGTACCAGTCAAAATATCGCCCTAACCGACATCCCGCCCAGAAGTGATACCAAGTTGCAATCAAAAGTAGCAACTGTCATTGCGAGCGAAACAAAGTGGAGCGAAGCAACCTCCCCTAACGAAAGATTACTACAACAGAACGCAACTTGGCATGAAGTTCCAGGCATAGCCGCGAATTCTATTCGCCAAGGCTTAAGTTGACACGTATGAACATTGTTGTGTCCTTAAAATAATCTGTACTTGTAATTTTAGATGTTGTTTGAAAAGTGGTTTGCTGCAATTTTAGGCACTTATTGATCCCCCCTAGCCCTGCTTTTTGAGGGGGAATCCGGAATCAAAGTCCCCCTTGGAAAGGGAAATTTAGGGGTAGCTAGAACGCTTTATTACTCACAAATTGCTAAATTGAATCACACGTAATTGCTGTATAACTATTTAGTAATTAAACGATTTTAAGCGGTAACTTAGCTGATTATAGCTTGATATTTCGGTTAGGAAATTATTGTTGAGGGTAGAAGAGGCGCGCCTGACTTAAAACCATATTCCACGCTTAATTAACATACCTTCAGTAGCTAGAAAGCTTGCTGTGATTAGGTTATTTCATGATTTTTATTCTTGACTGTGGCAAAGTTGCACTGAAAAATATCAAGTTTTTGTGACACGATGCGGAATTCGAGTAAACCGATGTGATGACTAATTTAGTACAACACAAAACCAACTTAACAATTCACTAGTTTTACAGGAGAGCGAACAGTCATGAATACTCAAACATCACAGCCAAAAGTCCTGGATTCTCAGACATTACAGCAGCTAAAAGATGAGATTAAACAGGCAATAAACGAGAGCATTCACCACTCTAATATCGGCAAAGTACTCGAAAAATATGGTATAGGAGACAATGTTATTAAATTTGAATACAGTCTCGATCTAACTAAAATTCAAGTTAGTGATGCTGAAGAAAGCCAGCAAGTCCAAGAACTTATGCCAGCAATTTCCAAACCAGAAATGAAGCTAGTAGAATGCAACTTGTTTTGGTGCCAAACTTGCTGTGTTGGTGGCTGCTGGGCATGTATGTAGACTAAAACTCACACTAATTTTTTGAGGTAAGTCCTAAAATCTCTAAATATCAAATTTTCCAATTTCTGCATTCTCAGTTATCTATAGATAATCACAATAGTTTGTAAGAAAATTAGGATTGAAAATCGGAATTTGGGGAGCTATATCTCACGGTAAGCTGCAACGCGTTTAAGCAGCCAGCAAAAAACCGTAAAAAGTCAGCTTTCACTATAAATGCAAGTATGGGTTACATTTACTAGCTCAACTTATAAGATAAACGCAGAATGTTATTATTCTAATTAGCAATGGTTAGTGTTTCATGACTATACCATTGTTTTTTTTTGGATATAAATTCTGTGATATTTCACGACTACAGCAGTTATTGCCACAAGCTAGAGCTACTCAGTTCTTTAATGATTATTGGCACATTTACCTTCTATGAAGATTGTGCTTTAGCCCAAATCACCAGAGATCAAACTCTAGGAGGGGAGAGTTCAACTGTTACAAATCAGGTGATAAATAACCAACCTGTCTACCAGATAGATGGTGGAGCCGTTCGTGATACAAACCTGTTCCATAGCTTTGAACAGTTTTCTGTTCCAACTGGAAGCACAGTCTACTTTAATAACACCGCAAATATTCAAAATATTATCAGCCGCGTTACAGGCAAGTCTATCTCTAATATTGATGGCACACTCAGAGCTAACAGCACTGCCAACCTATTTCTGCTCAATCCCAACGGAATTATTTTTGGGTCGAATGCTGCGCTCAATATTGGTGGATCTTTTTTAGCGAGTACGGCGAGTAGTCTGAACTTTGCAGATAGTACAAAGTTTAGTGCTACAAATCCTCAAACTACGCCTCTATTAACAGTAAGCGTGCCTGTTGGGTTGCAATTCGAGGGAACTCCGGGAGCAATCTACAATCAATCTCAAGCTAGTCCCAACGGCGCAACTAATAGTCTTAACAGTCCCGTAGGTCTACAGGTGCAGTCTGGCAAAACGCTGGCCTTAGTAGGGGGTGATTTAATACTGGAGGGTGGAAATATAACTGCAAAGCAGGGAAGAATCGAATTAGGAAGTGTTGCTGGTAATAGTTTGGTCAATCTGAACCAGGCAAACCAAGGCTGGAGTTTAGGATATGAAAATGTCCAGAATTTCCACAATATTCAAGTAATTCAACGAACTCAAAGCCCATCTTATATAGATGCTAGTGGCGAGGGTGGCGGTAATATCCAGGTGCAGAGTAAGCGGATGTTGGCCACTGGTGGTTCGATTATTTTGACTAATACTTTGGGATCGCAACCGGGAGGGGATTTAACGGTGACTGCCTCAGAGTCCGTAGAACTGAGTGGTTTCAATACCTCCTTAAGGGCTAGGAGTCTCGGCTCTGGAAATAGCGGCAACTTAAGCATTACTACTGGACAGTTGCTTGTCCGGGATGGGGCACAAGTACTAGTTAATAGTATAGGCTCAGGTTCGGCAGGACAATTGACTGTAAACGCCTCAGGTTTTGTGGAACTACTTGATGGCGGCTACATTTTACCTCCTTTGCGGATATTTATTCCTAGTGGATTGTTTAGTGCGACTTCTGCATCTGGAAATGGCAGTGATATCACGGTTAACACTAGTAAGTTGCGTATTATGGGAGGGGCACAGATAAGCGCAGAATCAGCAGGATTACCCTCAGCATCCAGGCAATTTATCCCAGCTACGGGAAAAGGGGGAAATTTAACTATAAATGTCTCTGACTCTATAGAATTAATTGGAAAATCATTAAACAATTCGCTCAGTAGCTTGTCTGCTTTAACTAGAGGCCCTGGTTCTGCTGGTAACTTGAGGCTAACTACAGGGCAATTAATTGTCCGGGATGGAGCCACAATCACTGTAAGTAGTAAAGCTTTTCAGGGTTTACCCTACTTAGGAGATCCAAAAAATCTAGGAATGGCAGGAGATATAAATATAACGGCTCGTTCTATCAAATTAGACAACCAAGGAATACTCAAATCTGAAACTGACTTAGGCCAGGGTGGGAATATTGCATTACAGGTGCAAGACTTATTGCTAATGCGCCACAACAGTCAAATTTCTACTAGTGCAGGCAAGGCGCAAGGTGGTGGAGACGGCGGTAATATCAATATTAATGCCCCTAATGGTTTCCTCGTTGCCGCGCCTTTAGAAAATAGCGATATTACTGCTAATGCTTTCTCTGGCAGTGGTGGTAGAGTGCAAATTAATGCTACTAGCATTTTTGGATTTGTACCGCGCAATCGTGCAGACTTAGTAAGATTGTTGCAAACCAATGACCCAGATAAACTAGATCCATCTCAGCTGCCAACAAATGACATTACGGCGTTTTCTCAGCAAAACCCTTTATTAAGCGGTACTGTACAAATCATCACACCAGATGTTGACCCCAGTAGGGGATTAGTAGAACTACCCGCAAATTTGGTTGATGCTTCCCAGCAAATTATCACTGCCTGTAAGCCTGGGGGTAAATTCACAAGAGCTTCATTTGTTACTACAGGGCGTGGCGGAATCGCACCCAGTCCTATCAATTCTTTAATAGCTGATACTGTACTGGCAGATTGGATCACGCTAGGGGCAGAGGCTGAGAATCGTGCTACTAATACTCAGAATAACACGGTGATTCAGTCCTCAAATCAGGCAGAAAAAGCTCCACAAAAAAATAATTCTGTTAATTCTTCCACTCAAATTGTAGAAGCTCAAGGATGGGTTGTAGATGCCAATGGTCAAGTACATCTGGTCGCTCAAGTGCCCACAGTCACACCCCGTAGTCCTACACTTAACCCAACATTTTGCCCTGTGCGTTAGGGACTTCCAATTAACAATTCAAAAATCAAAAATATCCCATTGCTGTGCAAAGCTTTAGTTTTCTTGCTCAATAGGCCGGATCAATATTTCGTTGACATTAACTCGTGGTGGTTGAGTCACGGCATAAAGAATTGCTGCTGCAATATCCTCGCTTTGTAGGGGAGTAATTGACCTGCGCCGTTCTTGAATACGTTGTTTGGCAATGGGATCAGTAATATGATCGTCGATTTGCGTATCTACTAAGCCTGGTTCAATAATGGTGACACGGATATTGTCTCTAAACACTTCCTGACGTAATGCTTCTGAGAGGGCATTGACACCCCATTTAGTAGCATTGTAAATCCCAACACCCGCTCTTGCTGTTCGACCAGCCACGGAGGAGATGTTGACTATATGCCCTGATTTTTGAGCCTTCAAGAGGGGTAAGGCTGCATGGGTAACATACAGTAGTCCTAAAACGTTGAGGTCAAACGATCGCCGCCAATCTGAGGTATCTCCACCATCAATGGTTCCCATCAAGGCGATACCCGCATTGTTAACGACGATATCCACTCGACCCAATTGTGCATTCGCTTTTTCTACTAGGTTCTTGGCTTGGGTTTCGTCAGTTATGTCAGCCACAATCGGCAGTGCTTTGCCACCACTGGCTTGAATGCGTTCTGCTACTGCATTGAGGCGATCGCTACGCCTAGCTGCGATCGCTACTTGTGCGCCTTCTGCTGCTAAGGCGATCGCTGTCGCTTCACCAATCCCCGAAGAAGCTCCGGTGATAATTGCTACTTTTCCTACTAATTTACCTGCCATGTATATCTCCTGATTGAGGTTGATTACTGTCTCTAGATATCTCCTCTACTAGGCAATGCTCCTATGCATGTTCTCATTAAGGGACATTAATTTTGTTAATGACAATAAATTTAAATACAGCGTTTTTTAGGTAATCGCCCCAACAATAATTGCCTAGTTCGTAGTTTCACCACTCAAGGGCCAGCCAATCGCCGGAGGTTGGAAGCCTGCGGTCATAGTTACAGGTCTATTGGTTAATGGTGCTTGGGGTTTGGGAACCGCTTGGTTACTGAAATTATTTTCTAGTAGGTAATTGTTCAGCCGCTAGAGTTGAAAGTATATGCCACAGAACGCAGCTTAGGTGTAACGGTGTAGGTAAAGAAAATTTTACCTCTTAGACCCAGTCTTTACAGACAACCTTTGTACGTAAGTTTTGAAAATATTACTTTAGTATTTATAGTTCATACTTCAGCCTTTAAGATTTACCAAAATCGGTCGAGGTTGAAGAGGTGGCTTTTAAACTATGATTGAATTCAAGTCTTTCGAGTGTGGTATAACCAACCATCAACAAGTTCGGTTCTGCCTACTGGGAAAGCTCCAGCCATTTAGTACATTGGTATTAATAGTAAAGCACCAAAAAAATTTAACTTCTTCAGCACGTGATTTAGTCAAACAAGATAGACCGCTGAATAAACGGTCTACACAGAACATAAGAAATTGCATAAAAACTTGTCTGATAGACACAGTGAGCAATAATTAATTAACAATAACCGATAACTGGTTGTAGTGGGCTTAAAAGATAAAACATCGTAGTTCTACTACGATTTTATATTGATCGTGTCATCCGAAATTGACCATGAAAAGATTTTAGAGATTTTTTATTGTTAACTCAATTTGTAGGCGAAAGCCTTCTTTCTTTAGGAGGAAGGCTTTTGCATTCTATTGACGAGAAACTAGAAGAGTGAAAAACAAGATTTTTGCAGCAATAGTTGGCTTTTTAACTTTAATTATGGTTCTTCTTGCATCTCCCACGCAGAGTTATAATCATTTAACTCAAATTAATGAACTCTATGTTTTTGGCGATAGCCTTTCAGATACAGGCAATGTATTTCAAACCACAAATGGAGTGTATCCTCCAAGCCCTCCCTACTTTCAAGGGCGTTATTCTAATGGCTTGGTTTGGGTAGAATACTTAGGCTCTAAGTTAGGATTAAGCAAGGAAAAAAATATTAATTTAGCCTATGGTGGTGCTACTACTGTCAGCGGTATAATTAATGGAGTGCCAGGAACGTTAGCGCAAGTTTATACTTTTACAAAAGTTAATCAAACAATAAATCCAAATGCACTTTATGTGATTTGGTCTGGTGCAAATGATTATCTTTCGGGCGCTGCTAATCCTACTTCTGCGATCGCCAACTTATCAAATGCGGTTCAGTCTCTTCTAAAAGCAGGAGCCAAAAAAATCTTAGTTGTTAATTTACCAGATTTAGGTAAACTTCCAGCAACCTCCAATAATTCCAACTCTAGTATTCTCACTTCTGTGACCAACTCACATAATTTGGGATTGGCTAAATCTATTGATTTGTTGAATCAAAAGTTGGTTGCTGATACCAAAATTATCCAGCTTGATGTCCATTATCTATATCAAGAAGCTATTTCTCAACCAGAAAAATTTGGGTTAAAAAATGTCACTGCTGCTTGTCTATACAATCTTGCTAGCTGTGAGAATCCAGACAAGTTTTTATTCTGGGATGGCATTCATCCAACAACCGCTGCTCATCGCATCTTGGCAGAAGCTGCATTAAAAGCACTTTCTGAATAAATATTCAATTAGCCTATGTTCAAAATCTCTAAATAATTCAACAATTTTAAAAAATGCAAATTATCGGTTAACTTCAGAAAATACTGAATATTCTGCTGCCAGAAATTCAGGATCTATTCTACTAATAGCTCCTCCAACGGGATCATTTGATTGAAGTTGTCTGACAGAAGCAATTAGCAGAATCTGTACCTCTTGATTCCAGCCAACTATCAAATAAATGGCGCGGTTCTGGACAAATAAAACCGTTTTGCGCTTTGCAAGACACTTACCCAACAGATTTATCCTGCTTCACAACATCCACTGATGGAAAAATTTTCTCTTCGTGCGCTGTCAAGCAAATAAAAGGAGTAGATTAATGATTCAAGATAAGCACAGAGAACAGGAAAGGCTGGCAGCGATGACAGGACGTTTGCTAGCACGACCGATGCAGCCAGCGCCAAATATAGCACCACTTGGTTTGCAATCATTGGGGCTGGAGGATACGGAACGCGATGCTCTCCTCTACGTACCTAAAAGCTACCAGCCAGATAAACCAGCACCACTAATGCTGATGTTACACGGTGCTGGTGGTAATGCATATGGTGGTTTGGCTCCATTCTTACATCTTGCTGATGCTGCCGGACTCATCTTACTCGCGCCTGCTTCACGCTTTAATACGTGGGATCTTCTGTATGGGGAGTATGGGGCCGATATTGCCTTTATAGACCGGGCATTAACGCAGACATTTAGCCGCTATGCTGTAGACCCAACCCGGATCGGGGTTGAGGGTTTTTCTGACGGTGCTTCTTATGCTCTAAGTGTAGGTATTACCAATGGTGATTTGTTTACTCACGTAATTGCGTTTTCGCCTGGGTTTATGGCACCGCAAAAACGGCATGGGGAACCGCGAATCTTTATTTCCCACGGAAAATGGGACAACGTTTTATCAATCGACCGATGCAGTCGTAAGATTGCGCCACAACTGCAACGTACTAACTATGATGTAGTTTATCAAGAGTTTAATGGTTTTCATACCATCCCCACAGGTGTTGCACGTTCTGCACTAACTTGGTTTAACAAAAAAGGCACAGAACGCTAAATTGGTTGGTACATTTTAGTGTCTTACCTCTCTAATACTTTGCTTTTTCGTCCTGAAGAATTTCTGTAGCTTTTTCGGCACAAAGCGGTCGGTGAAACAGGTAACCTTGTACATTCTCGCAGTTGATAGATTTCAAGAATTCTAATTCCTCTGGCTTTTCTACACCTTCTGCGGTGAGCTTTAACCCCAGACTCTGCCCCAAGATCACTATCGCTTTGACAATATGAGCTGCTTTAATATCCGTCGTCAATTCTTGGATAAAAGATTTATCGATTTTCAGATGGTGAAGCGGTAACAGCTGTAGGCGCGAAAGAGAAGAATGACCTGTACCAAAGTCATCGATAGAGAGGTAAACGCCCATCTGCTTGAGATCCTCTAGTACTTTTGTGGTGAACTCTAAATCCTCAATAGCGGTTGTTTCTGTAATTTCTAACTCTAAAAATCTTGGTTCTAAACCTGTCTCCTGCAAAATTTTGGCTAAAGTCTCCACCAGATTTGGTTGACGGAACTGTTTAAGAGAGAGATTGACAGCGATCGTGGAAAAAGGTAATCCTGCATCTTGCCAAGCTTTATTTTGGCTACAAGCTGTTCTTAGCACCCATTCTCCAATAGGGACAATCAATCCACTTTCCTCGGCGAGGGGAATAAAGACACTGGGTGCTATCAGTCCCATTTCGGGGTGTTGCCAGCGCAACAAAGCCTCCATGCCAGTAATTTTTCCCGTTGCGATATCAACCCGCGGTTGGTAATACACCATCAATTCTTGCCGTTCTAGGGCATAGCGCAAGCTCTTGTCTAATGTCAGCAGTTCAGGAGTCTTGACACTAAGCGAATGAGTGTAAAACTGATAGTTATTCCTACCTGCGTCTTTTGCATAATATAAAGCTGCATCCGCATGTTGAATTAGAGTTTCGGCATCAGGGCTTTTGTCATTAAGCAGAGCAATGCCGAGGCTGGCGCTGACATAAAGTTCGTGCCCTTCTATCTCAAATGGATTTTCTAAGGCTTGTAGAATTCTCCGGGCTACCTGTGTTACCTCTTCAAGAGAATTTACTTGGGGCAGTAAGATGGTAAATTCATCACCCCCCCAACGAGCAACGGTGTCCCCACCTCTGAGGCAATCTCTCAATCTTTCAGCTACAGATTTTAATAAAATGTCTCCCAGTGTATGCCCTAGAGTGTCATTGATGACCTTAAAACGATCTAGGTCTAGGAACATTACAGCCAGACTGTCCTGGCTCCGAGCCGCATTAGGTAAGGCTTTAGCAAGTAACTCATTAAACAGCAGGCGATTGGGTAACCCAGTAAGCAGATCATGAAGAGCCTGGTAGCGGATTTTTTCTTCTACCTGCTGACGCTGCCAAGCGCCACTGATACTAGCAGCCATCGTTAAAAGGGTGGACTCTTCGTGCCTTGACCAATGACGCTCTTTTGAACAGTCTGCCAAACCCAGGTAACCCCAAAACTTTTCTTCTAGGCACAGAGGTACTAGGAAGATAGATTGAATGCCATCTTGGGTAAGAACTTTTTGTTCAGAGATGGGAAATTCTTGGGTAAGTCCGCGAATGGAGTGTCCGCAGGAGAGGGTAGTGTACCAACGCTCTAGCCCTGAAGACTGATAAGGCTGATTCTGCCAGTGATAGCGCGATGCCTCAAGTCCTAAGCGTGTCCATTCAAACCGCAGGCTTACTGCCAGTTCCCCCGTAGTAGGGTGGAGCTCGTTCTTGAAGAGGTAAGCACGATCCACCTCGGCAGCTTCACCTAGTAAAGTCAGAGCTTTCTCAATACCTGCCTCATAATTCATTTCTACCAACAAATAATTGGCGGCTTCAGCGACTGCCTGTAGCAGGCGATCGCGCTGGCGCAACTCTGCGGCTGCTTGCTTTTGCTCTGTAATATCCCTAACAATAAAAGTTCTAATTAAATCGCTCTCAGGAAGGTAATGTACGGATTGTTCAAAAACTTCCGTGCCAACTTCTACCTCACGAACAAAAGAATTTCTCTCTCGACTCTGAATTGCACTCAACAGCCCTGCCATAATTGGGTGCTGCTTTCCGGCTTCCCTGAGTTGAGGAAACTTCGCAGATGCAGCTGGATTGAGATAAATGACTGTTCCCTGTGTATCTATTTCAATTATTGGATTCGGGATAAGTTCTGGGAACGATGCTAGCCGAGCTAGTACTGTCTCACTAGCTCCTTCAAAGTTAGAATCGGGGCTGACAAAGGTTTCAAAGGGATTGGCGGGATTAGCTTGGGCTGACAGAAAGCCAGATAAGTCTTCAACTGCACAAGATTCAGAGAAAGCTTTTTCTGACAGATTGGAGATAGCATAGTATTTAGCATGAACTTGATTGTTGCCAAAGGCAATCATATCTCCATGTTGGAGATTGTGAGAAAAGCATTTATCGCCATTTACAAATAAGCCATTAGTACTTTTTTTCCCCTTGAAGTCACCATCAATAATCCGAAACCCATATTGCTCGGTTTCTGGAATAGTTACCCGTAATAAAATGGCATGCTGCCTCGATACTGACCGAGAACGAAGGACAATAGCGTTACTAGAATCCCGCCCCAGGGAATAAGTAGCCTCTTGAAGGGGCATAGTTCGCTGTCCTTGTAAATCTTGGATGACCAACAAGTGGCGTATTTTATCCCGTTCATTTGGTGGCATGCTTCTTCCTCACATTCTCATGTCTTTGGGTTTTCTTTGGAAAATACTAATCTAATAAGTCCTGAGTTCGCATTTTAATTTCTTCGAGAAACTGATAACTTGCATCATTCTCAATAACCATAGGATGGGTACTGTCCACAACGTAAAAATAAGGGTTTGAGCAAAAGGTAGGTAGTGCCGAGCCTACAAAAATTGCCATAAAGCAACTGGTGTAAGATATGAGCTAAAGCTACTCAATCAACTTGATCAGTTCAGTATTGATGGGAGGATAGCTGGCAGTTATTCCAAGGATTAAGCGTCTGGAACGAAATGCCCAGTTATATAGCCAGTTTTCCCAATGGGAGTTCTAGCAGTTTTCCCAATTCTCTAATAAGATTGGATAATTTAACCTAACGGTAACAGTCCTCAACTTTTTTCTATATTCACTACCCAGAATAAAATTAAAATCCTCAGATCATATATGGTAAATTTGCGGATTTTTTTAAGTTTTAGGAAATTACAACAACAAAAAACTTTATTAGCGAGTAAATCAGGATGACACTTGATAATTCTTACATTATAATTACAAGAAAAACTATTTTATTTTTGTTATAAATTCAAACATATATTCTAATTATTATTTTAAATTATATTAATTATGTCTGATTGAGGGAAGGTTGGAAAAAAGCTTTTAAAACCTCTTTTGTGGCTACAGATGCTCAAACTCTTCAAACTGATACGGTCTGTAGCTGTTAGCTTCGCAAAAATGTTAAATGTATTTGCTGCTGACAAACTCTTTAGGATTTAGCTACGTTAGTTGCCCAGTATTTTACCAACCCTACTGGTTTAGAAAGTAAAGTTTAATTGCAAGAAAAATACGCTTCCATTCAATAGTGTTAATTTATTAATTGAAGCTACAAAGCTTCCCTGGCAGATCCAACAGCCAAAGTCCAAAGGTTAAACTAAGTTAAGAGGTGAAAAAGCTGTTTCAACATCTGTCTCGACATCTAACAATAACACCCAAATCGAACGCTTGCATTTCCTCAAACTAGAATTTAAGAGGGGGCAATGTGACTGATGGATGAATGACATTAAAAATCTAAATTCAATCAGTATAACCCTAAATAATAGTCATGAAAAAGAGGAAATAAGTAAGCTAATAGGAATTTGGGTGTTGTTGTTTTAAATATTGTTTAACTGATGCGAAAATTTGATAATTTATTGTTGGCGATCGCACTCTTCATTGGCAACTAATATTATTCAATATTTAACATAACCCAATAGTTGAGTATTCCTGTTTTCATATAGCCTATTGAAAAAGGCAGAACTGAAAAGCGTTCTGCCCTTTTTGCTAAGAAGATGTAGGAGTATTTACAGATTAAACATCTTTGCTTTCAATCCTGACAGACTCAACTAGAGGAGGTGCGCTACCACCATTACCCGCTTGTTTCTGTGCCTGTGGAGTTTTGAGCGTACCATGCAATCTTGGATCAGGCTGTGGTGGTTCTGGTTCTGGGCCTAATGGTTGGGGTTTTGCAACATACTCAAACTCTCCTTTACCATCCATTGAGGGGCCTTTTGCCCAACGACCTTCAGAACTTTCAGTACCTTCAGAGTGGTTCCAGAACTGATAGGAAACCTCGCGTTTTTCCAATTCTAATGGGAAGGAGCTGGGAACTGGAGTGCTATCCAGTCCAGAACTTTCTATGTCTTCGATGGCCGCTAACCACTGGTTTTGATGCATGGTGTCACGGGCAATTAAGAAGCTTAAAGTATCTTTCACGCCTGGGTCGTCGCTCATTTCATACAAACGTATTGCTTGTAAACGTCCCTGAGATTCAGCATGGAGATTAGACCGGAAATCTGCCAATAGGTTACCGCTAGAGGCGATAAAGCGACCGTTCCAGGGATAGCCAACACTGTCAGCTGGCTGGGCACCTAAACCAGTGACAATGGTATGCTGGGGGTTCATAGCAGCCGCAATTACATCTGTAATTACATCCCGTGGGTTAGAACCACCCATAACAGCGCCCACAAGTGGATCGCCCGCACCTTGTTCTTGTAGTTTGAGCGGTGCTTTATCCAGCAGATGAGCAATCAAGGTGGAGAGAATCTCAATATGCCCAATTTCCTCAGTACCTGTGTCTAGCAGCATATCCCGATACTTGGCAGGCCCGCGACTATTCCAGCCCTGAAATAGATACTGCATCATCACGGTCATTTCCCCAAACACACCACCGATAAGTTCCTGAACCTTCTTGGCGTAGATTGGATCTGGTCGTTGTGGTGGTGTGTAATACTGCAATTTCTTGGTGTGATAAAACATGATGCTTCCTAATTGATGAAATATTGCAATGGCACAAATCACATATTTTTGTTGCCTTTGTTTACTAGGAAACTAATTAAAACTTTCATCTACATCAGCCATGAGTCAGAGAAAATTGGTATAAATTTTTAGGGAAATTTAGAACCACAGATACACACAAATAAACACCGATAAATATAGCCAATTTATCGGTGTATTGCTGTGTTGATTGAAAATTTTATTCTTAAAGTTTAATTCTCATCACGACCATGAACTTGAGCAGGCGGACTAGTTGCCTCAACTGCGGTAAACGGTTCTAAAATCTTGTACGTATGGTTTGCTCCTTTGGGCACAACCCAAGAATTTCCAGGTTCTAACAAAATAGTTTGCCCTTCGATATGTAACTCAGCACGACCATTAATTACATAACCAACTGTTTCATAGTCGCGTGCAACTGGCTGTTTGTCTTCATTGGGTTGTTCATCTTCCCAAAGACGCATAGCAACAGATTTGCCAGAGGCAAGATACTTCTGGCCGAGTTTACCTTTAGGGGAATAGGTAGAGTCTACTTTTTTAACGCTGGTGTCACTCATAGTTCAAGAATTTCCTTATGGTTTGAGTACAACTTTGATGCAGTTATCTTGCTTGTGCTTGAAAATTTCGTAGGCGTGGGGTGCTTGTTCTAGAGGTAGGCGGTGGGTGATAACAAAGGTTGGATCGATTTCGCCTTTTTGGATATGTTCTAACAATGGTTTTAAATACCTGTGGACGTGTGTTTGTCCCATTTTGAAAGTTAGGCCCTTGTTCATGGCCGCACCCATAGGTATTTTGTCCAAAAAGCCACCATAGACTCCTGCAATAGAGACGTGACCGGCTTTAGCACAAGAGACAATGACTTGTCGTAATGCTGTGGGGCGGTCTGTTTCTAGGCGCACTGCTTGCTTAACTCGGTCATACACCGCCATAGCATCTGTACCGTGCGCTTCCATCCCCACTGCATCAATACAAGCATCAGGGCCACGACCACCAGTCATTTCTTTGAGTGCTTCACCTACATCTACTTCTTCGTAGTTAAGAACTTCAGCTTTGCCGTAATCTTTAGCCATTTGTAGGCGTTCGGGGATGCGGTCAAAGGCGATAACACGTTCTGCACCTAATAAATAAGCGCTTTTGATTGCAAATTGCCCGACCGGGCCACAACCCCAGACCGCAACGATATCACCGGGTTTGATGTGGCAGTTCTCCGCTGCCATGTAGCCTGTAGGGAAAATGTCGGTTAAAAATAAGACTTGTTCATCCGTTAAACCATCGGGAATTTTGAACAAGCCGACATCGGCAAAAGGTACTCTGGCATACTCTGCTTGCCCACCAGCGTAACCACCCAATAAGTGCGAGTAGCCAAATAAACCTGCTGGTGAATAGCCCATTTGCTTTTCTGCTAACCAAGCATTGGGGTTAGAGTTATCGCACAAAGACCACAAATCGCGCTGGCAGAAGAAACAAGAACCACAAGAGATAGTGAAGGGAACAACTACGCGATCGCCTACCTTTACGTGTTTTACAGCACTGCCAAGTTCAACGACTTCCCCCATAAACTCATGACCAAGGATGTCGCCTTTTTGCATTGTGGGAATGTAGCCGTCGTAAAGATGCAAATCAGACCCACAGATTGCTGTTGAAGTAATTTTGATAATCGCATCACGCGGGTTAATCAGTTTGGGGTCAGGAACCGTGTCCACCCGCACATCGTTGGCTCCATGCCAGCAAACTGCTTTCATAGTTATTAATCCTTAGACTTTAAACATTATTTGGTTTGCCAGACTTAATTTCCTGATTACTTCTAATTAAGAGACGCGATTAATCGCGTCTCTCTACAATTAATCAAGATATTGCCGACAATTAATTGTCATTCAATGTTTCATGGTTTCTACACCTGTCATGCTATCTTCTAGCTTCATCTTGGTAGTAACCTTATCTATTTGCACCGCTGGGATTGACGACTTCTCCTACTTTGCTTTTTACTGACTGTATAAACTCTTTTGTAGCTCGAGGAGTTTCTTCATCCAAATTTAGCTTTTCGCGCACATTGTTAGCAGTTTGTTTCAGATTATTTTGGGCATTCTCAACCTGGTTATCATTCCTGATACTTTGATTGCCTTCATAGTCAGGAGTGCCTTTATAGTAAATACCCTCTGGTGATTTGACTGTATTACCAATATTGCCACTATTACCACTGTTGCCAGTATTGCTAGAAAACTGGCGATCGCTATCAAAATTGCGTCTGGGATTATTGTCAGTATTTGGGTTTAGATTATCTAAGGCTTTTTCAAACAAATTCTTGTCATTGCTGACGTTACCACTGTTGCCACTATTATCGGGTGTTCCTTTGTAATAGATACCTTCTGGTGATCTCACGTCGGCTTGTGCCAATATTCCATTATTATAGCCGAAAGCTTGTATTCCCAAAAACGCCAAACCGAGCAGGAAAACTACCGTAATCCGGCGCACAATTACATTTTGTATCCAAGAAAATACACGTGTCATAGATATCCTCTGTTGTATTTCAATGTGTGTGTTGTTAATAGCTATGAGCTATTTCAGGGTTTAAGAACAACTTTGATGCAGTTGTCTTTTTTCTGTTGAAAGATGTGGTAGCCGTGGGGCGCTTGTTCTAGGGGTAATTGATGGGTGACAACGAAGGATGGATCGAGTTTGCCATCCAAAACTAGTTGTAGTAACAAATGCATATATTTCTGCCCGTGCATTTGTCCCATTCTGAAGGTTAGCCCTTTGTTAAAGGCTGCACCCAAGGGTATTTTGTCTACGAAGCCACCGTAAACACCCATAATTGAAAGAGTGCCACCTTTACGTGCAGCCACCATCATCTGCCGTAGTACATGGGGACGGTCAGTTTCTAATCTCAGCTTTTGTTTTGTCTGATCGTAGAAGTCTTCTAGACCGACACCATGTGCTTCTAAACCCACCGCATCAATGCAAGCATCGGGGCCACGGCCACCAGTCATCTCTTTCAACGCTTCGCCAGCATCAACTTCTTCGTAGTTGATTGTTTCTGCTTTGGCAAACTTTCTCGCCATTTCCAGACGTTCAGGAAAGCGGTCAATGGCAATTACTTTCTCTGCACCCATCATGTAGGCGCTAATCATGGCAAATTGTCCGACAGCCCCACAACCCCAAACTGCTACAGTATCACCTGGTTGAATATTGCATAATTCAGCCCCCATATAGCCGGTGGGAATAGCATCGGAGATGAATAGCAGCATCTCATCCGACAAGTCATGAGGAACTTTAACGACACCCACATCTGCAAAAGGTACACGCACATATTCTGCTTGTGCGCCTGCATAACCACCCAAGAGGTGGGAGTAGCCATAAATTGCTGAGGTGATATTGCCGTATAATTTTTCTTCTATCCAACTGTTGGGATTGGAATTATCGCACAGCGACCACATATCACGCTGGCAATAATTGCAGTGACCACAGCCAATTGTAGAAGGAACAACGACGCGATCGCCTACTTTTAGATTGTTGACTCCTCTACCTACTTCTACCACTTCCCCCATAAATTCGTGACCAATAATGTCACCTTGTTGGACTGTGGGGATATAGCCACCGTAGATATGTAGATCTGAGCCACATATTGCCGTGGAAGTAATTTTGATAATAGCGTCACGAGGGTTGAGAATTTTCGGATCTGGCACCGTCTCTACCCGGACATCATTAGCACCGTACCAGCAGACAGCTTTCATAATTATTAGTCCATAGTCATTAGTCATTAGTCATTAGTCAAGAACACAAAACTAATAACTACTTGCGTCCAGAGGGTTGACCTTCTGTGGTAGCGATTTCCCCGGCTTCCATAAGCATTTTGAAGCGGCGTAAATCATCGCCAATTTGCTGTTCTGGTTCTTCACCGAAGAGTTTAGCAATTACAGATGCTAATGCCCCACCAGGAAGGTTATACTCTAAAACCACCTTGACTTCCGTGCCGCGATCGCCTGGTGCTTTTTTAAAACGGACAAAACCAGAATTATCTACATCTGCTCCTTCCACAGAAGCCCAAGAAATAAACTCATTTTCTCGGTCTTCTAAGATGTCTGCATCCCATTCCACGCTATTACCTAAAGGTGCATTGGCAATCCAATGAGAACGTTTTTCGTTATACACCTTCACAGATTTGAGATGCTTCATAAAGGTAGGCAGCTTCTCAAAGTCGTGCCAAAAGCGGTACAGTTCATCTGCGGGTTTATTAATGGTTACCGTCTTTTCAACTTTGATTGGTTTGTTCATGCCTATTACTTCCTGTGCTTGCTGAATTGTGCTTTGTTTAGTTGCACCTTGATATATCAGGCCACCACCAGCCAAAGCCGTGAGAGCGCCTCGCAAAGAGCCTTGTCTTAAGCCCATCAGCACCATTGCTCCGCCACCGATTAAAGAAGCCCAACGTTCAGCATCACTAGCTTCACTCTGACTTTTATTTACCTCATCCCCTGGGTTTGCAGTCACTTTTTTATCTCCCGATTGCAGTAAAATTACCACTTAAGACGCAAAGACTCTCTTACTTTCTCTCTGTATTCTTTGCGTAATGGACACTTTCCACTTTGGGGAAGCCCGGCATGGAAGTGTCCTTACCCGTGGTTTACGAAAAAGTTACATAGCTGTAGCTGCCCCTGTAGTCGGTTGGGGAGGCTGAACTCCAGCGCCTATCCCTGAGCGGTACAGCGCTACCAACCGCTGTTCGTATTTCCACAAATCTTTGTAAATTTCTTTGAAAATCGCGGTCGCTACGGGATCAGTGTACGATGCACACAAATTGCCAATATCGCCAATACCCGTTTGGATATCCCCTAAAGCGCAACGTATTTGATATATGTCATCACTGCCTGTGAGGGCTGTTTTCACCTTGGCATATTGATCAGCGATATTAGCCGCTAAAGAGGGTTTTTCCCCTAGCCTGTGAAGATAAGTTTCTAACTTTTCAATGTGGCGCTGTTTAGTACCAATTAGCTCTTGAAAGAGGGATTTTGCTTCTGTGTTTGATTCTTTTTCGAGGTACTTTTGCAATGCTTCCAGCGAATAACGCTCACCAGCAAGCGCAGTATTTAAACCTTTGACAATATCACCTTTAGTCGAGCCACCCCAAGCATCAGCTATTTTCCACCATTCAGCAGCTGTATCTTTTTCATTTGGCAATGCAACATCTTTGCCACCATAACCCAGACGGCTCAAGATAGCTGTGGTGAAAATTGGCAAATCCCCAGGTTCACGAGATGTAATTAAATTGCCGTCAACTACTAGCGGCTCATCTATATAGTTAGCACCCGCGTTGATAATATCCTTGCTGATAGCGCTGAAACCAGTAACTCGTTTACCTTTGAGTAAATCGCCTTCAATCAAAAGTTGTGGGCCGTGGCAAACCGCAGCTACCCATTTTCCTTGTTGCACAGCCTCTTGTACGAAGCGTACTGTATTGGGGTTCCGCCGCATTTTATCTGGAGCCATACCTCCGGGAATGACGACCGCATCAAATTCCGCAGCCATAGCTTCAGATGTGGTGCTATCTGCTTGCATACTAACTTTGCCGCGTTTACCCTTGTATTTCTCATTCATGCGTGAACCAAGGACAACTACCTCCATTCCCGCTTGTTTTAGCCCATTATAAGGAATAGTAAATTCTGCATCCTCGACATCATTTTCAATGAGGATTGCGATTTTTTTCTTGCCAGAATGGTTGTTGTATTGTGTCATATATTTTTCTTGTTTACTTGTAGAATCTAACCAGTTGAAATACTCAACGACTTAAGTTCTTAGATTATTTACTAAGTTGGCACTTCGCTGATTGATGAAGTGTCAAAAAGTTGTTCATAGTCATGAGAGAGATGACTGTGAAAAGCTGCAAACTTTTCCGGGGAAACAGCATTTTGTAAAACAGCAAAAACAGCCCGGACATGAATTGCTGTAGTAGTTGGTTCTATATTTTCTTTTTGGCTTGTTCGTGCAATAAATTCTTGCAAATTGAAGGATTGAGCAGGTTCTTCATCTCGTCCTCGCAAATAATTACCCAATTCTTGGGGTAACTGTGCAGCTAATTCTTGCACTTCATCGCCTGCAATCCGTTCTTTAATCGTTTCTAAGGTGGCGCGGGTGGCACGTTCTGCCTCTTCACGAGAGTTTGATTGGGCTAGGCTTTGTACGTGGGTAATAAATTCGTTGTATTCCACTTTCTACCTCCTTTTTCCCTAACAAATGCTGGTGTTTAGCATTTAGGTAGTTGAAAGCTTAAATAAAATTCAAAAAAATGAGTTTAATAAATTAATTCAGGTTATGAACAAAAACTAGTTATGAGTTGAAAAGCTTCAATCCAGAATTAACTGTTTGATAACTTCTAACTCATAACTAATAACTGGAACAACACGGGGTTTGACCATGAATTCATATTTACCAGAGTAGGTTTCAACTCCTAGATTATCTTCGTACCAAGGGGATAGATTGTTTTATTTCTAAAGTAATACATCCTTAGCATGACAACCTTGTGTTAGTAAAACGTTATGGTAAAGATGCAGAAATCGCTAGGATTATGGCGCAAAAAAACGATAATAACGAGACGAGATCCGATGATTTGCCCCAAGAAATTACTGAAGCTTACGGCACTGGTGTAAAAGATTTGCCAGGATACAATATTGGTGGGCGATCAATGCAGAATAGAATGCGCGAGTATACACACACCAGTCCTGAAATAACTGGTGGTGATATTGATGCTAACTGGCAAGAAGAGGATACGGTAGGGGATGAGGCTGTTGGTGGTACTGCTCCCACTCCCGATCAAGATGTGGTTGAAGAGCTAGCTGCAGCAGTCGGGTTAGAAATGGACGATCGCGCCTTTCTCCGCACTAACGACATTTTAGAAGAGCGTGATGATAGACGCTGGGAGCTAGATCCAAAGTCTTCTGAAGATTATCAAGAGCGAAAATAGCTCACTGAAATAAGCTTAGTCTGGTATGATACCCAGAATATCTGCATAACCCCACCCCGTTTTTACCAAGCAGTGGTGGGGTGCTTTTATTTTGGGCAATTTTACGGAGATGATATGAAATTCTTATAGCCATCTACTGGCAGTTTTAGTGCTTGTATGCCATCTTTAGTAAAATTACATTGTAAGTAGGATCAATTATGACATTGAGATATACTGATTCTCAAATCAAAAGTAAGATATATTTCCTTAGAAACCTCAAGCTTTGGCTACTCTTCAATGCTGTATCGTCAGTATTTTTGTTTGGTAATGCTGCTCAAGCACTTACATTTAATCTAGATGGGGGAGCAGACTTTAACTTTAGCGCAGATACAACAACTAGAGCTGGAGTTGGAAGCGCAACTGGCACTATTAATACAAGTACTGGCAACGCAGGCTTTAACAATTTTTTCACTTCAAGCTATGCACTCCTGGGGGCGGTTAATACTGGTACTGCAAACAGCACAGCCTTTAGCCAAGGATCTTCTAGTGCTGTATCTAAAACTAAATACACTTTTACTGATGCTGACCTAGCTGGTAATACGATTCAAATTAATTTTTCCTATGCATTCAGTGGAACTTCAGGAAACCCTGGAGGTGACGCTTTGGAAGTAAGTTTTTTTGATAATATTGATGGTATCTCTGTTCCGTTTGGAAATCCAATAACCACTCTGGCTTCCACTGGTGTAGCATCTGTAAGTTTTACAGCAGATAACAGCATGTTATTGGCGAACACAGCATACGACTTGATATTTCAATTAACTGAGACTACTCTTGGTGGAACTGCTAACAACACTGCATTTGGCTTTGATACCGTAGTAATTGAAACTGTTCCTATTCCTCCTGAGGGTGTTCCTGAACCTAGCACTATATTAGGGCTGTTAGCAGGAGTTGGCTTTATCTCAAAGCTAAGTTCTAAGTTTAAATCTCAAGTTAAAAGCAATACATTTAAGATTTAGGCTATTACTTAGTTCAGCAGTATTAATCCATAGATAAATTTTATGGATTAATACTTGAAATACATTTAAACCTATCAAACTAAGCAAAAAGTTATTACTGAGCAAAAATGTTGTGCCGCATTACCACTGAGAAACCATTATTGCCAGAAGTCTTTCGATAAACTTTGTTTTTTAGTTTCTTTCTCTAATATCTTGCATCAGTCCTAACAACCGCCTCAGAATGAATTCTGAGACTAATAGCTAAAGTCTTCTATATAAGTTCTTAAGAAGAGCTAGTATGTTTACGTACAATTACGTATAGACTTTTTTAAGTTTAACTATTTAAATAGCAAAGAATACATTTTTATAACGTATCACCGTGTTTATGCGGAAACTGCAAATTTTTTATTTTGGAGAATAACTTTTTCAAGTGGATACTTATTCCTGCCACCCTGTATTAGGCTGGTCAGGACTCTTTAGCATTTAACCAAATTAAAAAAATGAATAATTTTACATTAGTAAAAAGATTATGAAAGATAAGGAAACTTCTTGATCCAGTTTCTGATTTAACAACTGCCATTTCGTTTGTATGAAAGCTACCACATATAAAACTTTTGTTTTACTAGAAAATATTCAATTTTGGTTATTAGGGATAGGCGCAAGCTTAATAACTATCCACTTAAGTGTAATATCAAGAAATAGCAGTATTGAAGTTTTATTTATAAATATTGCATTTTTGGCATTTATCTGTTTTTCAATTAAAGAAAAACACTATAGCTTTAATCTAGAAAGTGGTGCTATTTCTAGTTCTTTAGGTTTTTTACTCATTATATTAGTATTTCTAAATAATACAGTTCAGATAAATTTTGGGGGCTTATTCCCTTTTTATCCTTTAATTTCTGGCTTAGGAATTGCACTGTTAGCTTCTGGCTTTAAGGGGCTAAAGCAATATCAAACAGAATTATTAGCATTATTTTTTCTCAGTGCCCATAGATTATTATCTATAGTTGCTAGCGATATATCACTACTGACTGCTAAATTTACTACTTCTCTCCTATGGTATACAGGCTTTAAAGTGGCTCGTTCTGGAGTAAATATTATTCTTCCAACTGGGAGCATAAAAATATATGCAGCCTGTGCGGGAATGAGCGTAATTCTCAATTTGTTGAGTTTAGCATTACTTTTTATCTTAATTTTTAATCTAAATTGGAAGCAAAAAATTATTGTACCAACGGTAGCTGCAATTTTTGGATTCGTTGTCAATGGTGTACGGGTTGCACTTATGGCTATCTTAGTAGCACAAGGCGATAAACAAGCATTTGAATACTGGCATCTTGGGGATGGTTCTCTTATATTTGCAATGATTAGTGCTATACTTTTTGGCTCTTTCTGCTGGGTTTTACTCAGTATGAATCAACAAAAAAATCAAAATGCTATGGAGTCTTAAAAGTGAGCTTCTGGAAACAAACCCGTATTTCCTTATTAGCCTTAACCTTTATTACAGGATTATTAGTTACAGGAAAAGTCATTTTACTTCCCAGCCAAGATAAACCAAAAATTAACGCCTTTGCTTTTCCAGAAGAAGTACCTCTACCACAATGGCGACCCAGTTTAACTGCACCTTTAAAAACACCAGCAGGGGAACATCCAGAACTTTTTGCCCAAAAGCATTATCGATATACAGAAAATAATTTCCCTTTAGATATCGAAATGCGCTATTTACAAAATTTATATAATGCAGATGTTAATTTGCTTGTTGAGCGATATACTTCCATAAAATCTTCTGCTAATATTGTTCGCCAAAGTAATGAAGTAGGCTATTACGGTTTAGGGTTAGATCAGCAGCGAGCTTACCTCAGTGCTTGTATTAATTCACGAGGTGGTAGTACTTTTACTCATGCACAATTTAGAAACAATCGGTATTTTAATGACGTGCGCTTTGAGCGTTTATTGCCTTTGTTAACTGGGCAAGAACCGCTGCTAGACAAGCGTTGTCTTTGGGTGCATATGTCAATTCCTTTACGGAATTCTTCACCTGATGCTTCCTATCAAATTCTGGAAAAAATCTGGATATCCTGGTATAAATGGTGGCAACCGCGATTTCCAAAAATTTAACTTAAATATTTTTTAAATGGAATAAATATGTATCAATTATTAGACATAGAACTAGCGAAATTAGGCAAATCACTAGAGTCTGTATTAGGAGTAATTAATCTTTACCGTTTGGTTGGCTACTGCCTGCTTATTTTGGCATTTTTTGACTTAGTTGATGTAGTTTATCCGCTCAACTTTATGAACCCTGTTTGGGAATTTCAAACAATGGGATCGTTAGTAGAACGGGTAGCCATACCGTTAGTTGCATTATTGTTAGTGTTTTCTGGTAAATTAGAAAACCGCTTGGCTTGGGAATTTCCTGTTTTGGGAATTTTATCTAGATTAACTTTGTTAGTTAGCCTGTTATATATTTTACTTTTACCTTTAGGGGTTAGTAACACTATACGGTTGTATAATAATAATCTTGAACAATTTCATAAAGAATATAATCAACAATTATCTCAAGCAAAGCATGCTGAGAACCAGATAAGTCAAGCTACGCCTACAGAGTTGAAAAATATGCTTGAGCGCCAAGGACGCTCATTAGATAATAAAAAGCCTGAAGAAGTAAAAAGTCAAATGCTCTCAGGAATTACCCAAGCTAAACAACAAATCAAGGCTCAAGCAGAGGAAAAGAAGTCTTCTGCAAATCTGAGGTTGTTCAAGAGTTCTGTTAAGTGGAACTTAGGAGCTTTGATTTCTGCATTTTTATTTATGGCTATGTGGAGGGGAACTAACTGGACTAGACAAGATGAGTGATACTGATAGCAATTACATCTAACAATACTAATAATTGGATGTCTCTCAAAAAAGCAGTTTTAAATAATGCAAGTTTGAGCTATGCTAAATTTAGTTGAGCTTTTCTATATCAAGTCAAGCTAAGGTAGAGCAAAACTCTGTTAAGTTAAATTGAGTACGGGAATCTGGCAGCATGAATTGGTTACTGAACTTAGAAAAGCCTGTTTTCGTGGTGCAAAACTCAACTACGCTAATTTGAATTGTGTAATTTTCCTCAAAGTGAAACTAGGTAAGGCTGATATCACTATTGATAAATTCGGCCAATGCTGACTTAGGAGGAGTATATACTCATTAGCTATGCCCACGAATATAAGAGCAAAATGATTAAAGATAGACACTATGAGCTTGTTATTCCTCATTACTATCTTGTCAATTTCTCTTGCTAATTTTTGGATAATCTACTCTGCGATTTTAATTATCCTGCTTGACTTGTGTAATCTTTCTCAGGTTCAGTTTAAAAGCTTCCCTGATAAAACTTAGGAAACTAATTTTTTGTAGCGTGGAGCACTGTGTTCTAAAACTTAGCTATCCATATAAACTCATGATTAACATGAAGCTCTTTAGAGATATCGAAATGCTGTAATTAGAGAACTCATGCGTAAGTTTTAAATTTCCATCAGATACAAGCAAAATATTATACAGCTTCTCATACCGAGTTTAACGAATATTTTGCTAAAGAATTAGTCGAGTAAAAAATTCTAGTATCTGTTCAAATTATTGGATACTGCTCATAGATATTAAGCGATACAGCGCTAAATCCAAAATTTTATATCCATCGTTGATGCTGATACAAAAAATCGAAAAAATGCAGCTTTTTCTTAAGCGATTTAATTAGTAGTTGCCTTTCACGCAGCAGGAAGCAAATTATGCGTATCTTGATGATTCAACCCAACTATCATTCTGGTGGTGCTGAAATTGCTGGTAATTGGCCACCTAGTTGGGTGCCGTATGTTGGTGGGGCATTGAAGACGGCTGGCTTTACCAATATCCACTTTATCGATGCCATGACAGATTATATTCCTGATGATGAATTAGCTAAGATTATTGCTAGGTATCAGCCGGATGTGGTGTTGGCAACGGCGATTACGCCGATGATTTACCAATCACAGAAAACCCTAAAAATTGTTAAAGAAGTTTGCCCCCAAGCAAAAACAATCATGGGCGGGGTTCACCCTACTTATATGTATAATGAAGTCCTCCATGAGGCCCCTTGGGTAGATTATATTATCCGGGGTGAAGGGGAAGAGATTACAGTTAATTTACTACGATCGCTTGCCAATGGAACTGATAAAAGCGATCGCCGCAATATTTTAGGTATTGCTTTCCTTGAAGATGGTAAAGTAGTGGCAACTCCAGCCCATCCCCCCATTGCTGATCTAGATACCCTCACCCCAGATTGGAGTCTGTTGGATTGGAGTAAGTATATTTATACTCCGCTGAATGTGCGGGTGGCTGTTCCCAATTATGCTAGGGGATGTCCATTTACTTGCCGTTTTTGCTCCCAATGGAAATTCTGGCGTAAATACCGTTCCGGTTCTGCCAAACGATTTGTTGATGAAATTGAAACCTTAGTAAAAAAACACAAGGTAGGCTTTTTTATTCTTGCCGATGAAGAACCGACGATCAACAAACCCAAATTTATTGCACTGTGTAACGAATTAATCGAACGTAATTTGGGTATTTACTGGGGAATTAATACGCGAGTCACGGATATTTTGCGCGATGAGCAAGAATTACCGCTTTACCGCAAAGCCGGACTAGTTCATGTTTCTTTGGGTACGGAAGCAGCAGCGCAATTGAAACTGAATTTGTTCCGCAAAGAAACGACTATTGAACAGAACAAACGTGCTATCCAACTGTTAAAGCAAAATGGCATCGTTGCAGAAGCTCAATTCATCATGGGTTTAGAGAACGAAACCCCAGAGACGATAGAACAAACATACAAGATGGCGCTCGATTGGAAACCAGATATGGTGAACTGGAATATGTTTACCCCTTGGCCTTTTTCTGAATTATTTCAGGAATTAGGCGATCGCGTGGAAGTCCGAGATTATTCTCAATATAATTTTGTCACTCCAATCATGAAGCCGAACGCCATGGAACGGGAGGATGTTCTCAAAGGAGTTCTACGCAACTACGCCCGTTTTTATTTACGTAAGACGATTGAATATTGGTTTGTTAAAGATTCTTTTAAGCGTAAATATCTTTTAGGCTGCTTGAAAGCTTTTGCCCAAACCACACTCAACAAACGCTTCTACAACCTGAAGCGAGTTAAGTACAAAGGACTATGCACAAAAATAGAGTTAGGTTTTGATGAGTCGAAGATTCTCACTCCCGAACAAATCGCCCAACGAAAGCAACAACATCCAGAATTAACCGCAGATGTAAATTTTACTAGCAATATTTCCGCTTGTGGCGCACCTAACGATCTTCCTGAATATCATGAACCAGAACAGGATGTGCCGAGCATGAAGATATAGAGAATCTAAAAATTAGAACTATAGGCGATCGCTTCTGCTATTGTCTCAAAGAACTGTTGAGCGATCGCCTGCTCAGAATATCTACCTATGTTATAATTTACAACCCTCTTAGTTTGACCAGATATCCACAAAATTCATAGTAAAACGACATTAGAACTTAAGGGCATAATAGCAGTAACAAAATGAGTGGTTTGGCTATCAGGGTTAAGCCATTCTTTTACCAGTACAAACTCAGTCTCTGGGTTATAAAACAAAACAGCTAAGGATATCTGACCCTCCCAACAATAATGCACATCCCCATCTTTAGACAAGCACACAGAACCTCTCCCATGCTGAGAAAAACCATTCAATGCTGTCTTAGTAAGCGTATTCCAAGACACATATTTCATCACGCCACCTCGTAGGTTAATAAGTATCTTTTGAAGCATTATCACTTCAACAAAGATATACTTTGACAATTCCTATTCACCCGTATAAAAACTGAGATTTCTCAGAATTTTTAGTGCCCATTCTCAAAAAGCTTGAGGAATCAGCACTGGCTGAGAAGGTTACTCCCTTAAGCCTTTAGTTTTGCGCTTGAATCTTCTTCTGTAACAAGCCTGAGGGCTTATTCCAGTAACATGATTAACTATCAACAACTTTAATAAATAGCTTATGTCTTCAATTCCTCTAAAATTGAACCTGGTTGAAGGTTCTGTCTCTTTGAGTTTTTCACCCCAAGCAGCGCAGGAATTAAAAGCAGCATTGGATGAATTGATTGAACGCCTAAAAGCTGTCGCTGCTAAACCTACTCCTAGTACTGGTAAAGTTACTCCCCAGCGTCCTGTGGAATATCGTTACACTGGTGAGGTATTTTTAGAAATTTTCTGTAATCCTAATATTTGGCCTACTCCCTTCGCAGCCAAAGTTCTACTTACTGTCCGTGATATTAATATTCGGTTGACGACAGAAGCTGAACTTACTCGCGTCATTGAAGACGTTAATCAGTATTTGGAGCAAGTAGGATAAGCTTTTCCACCAGTGAAAATCTTACCTAAAAAATTACCGGAGCAGTCCATGAAAAACTGCCCCGGCTAGGTAATCTACATACTATACTCAGGTGGCAACATCGGATATCAAAAATTGAATCCAATACGTTCGCTACTTGAAAAGTTGTATAAATTAGACTCTAATGTTTCTGTATTAATGAGAAATTTAAGATCCTGGATGGGGAATGCTAATAAAAACAGAGATATCCCTCAAATTAGGCGTAGAAAAGCTGGTTGTCAAATCTAAATATGGAACTCAAATCCCTATCCAAAATCTGAAATTCAGCATTGATTAGTCGTTGTCCCATTGTTCACGACCAATCAAATCACCGATGCGATCGCGTAGCAAAAAGTCACATTTTTCTAATTCACATTCAACGCAAACCCACTCTCTCGCTGGGATGTATTGGCAGAGTGTATATATTGGCTGTTGTCGGCTGACCATTCCCTTTTGCACCAGTCGGCGTGCTTCGTCTTGAATTACATCCAAAGAGTAGTAATTGATAGAGGGCACCGTATTCACACTCATGATTTTTACTCACTAATTACACGTAGATAGTGTTCCCGATATTTAAATGGAACAAACATGACAAGGATTAGACTTGTAGCTAAAGTTTTGTAGTTTGCTATACGGAACTGTTTTCATTTTGACGCTAGACACTCTAAAATTATCTAAAGAAATGTTACCAAAGTCAACAAATTCTGACATTTGTGGCCAATCTGCTTCATATAAGGATATCAGGGTGGTTAACATAACCTGCTTAACAGATTTTGTAAATTTTTTGCAATAGAGTTTAGAGTTCAAAATTTGGCAGTGACTGCCTCAAAGTAAGTTTGGCAGGTGGGAATAATATATACAAAAGACCATTTATATAAGTGGTTAGGCAAAATTAAAATTACAGGTGAAGGTAACAGAACAGGGAATAGGGAACGGTGAACGGTAAACGAGGAACAGCATAGAGAATGTGTAATCAATTTTGTTTAGGTACTTACCAACGATCAGCACCGTAATACTTTGTCTAGGTTTGCTGCTATTTGACGCTCCGAAGAATAGACAGAAATCCTTGTCAGGAGTAAAGGTATAAACTATTGCAAGTACCATCGCTACCCTACACCAGGATAGCTTGTAGCATCAGATATGTTCACAATTTCTTAAATAATTGCTGAATTACTTAGTTCTAGATAGCACTTAGTAGATGAGAACGCTTTGGTTTCTACATCTAGGTTAGGAACAACTTGGGTGAGGCGATCGCTACTTCAAGAGAATCGCAGCAAGAGGCAAATTATCAATGTATTCGTGCAGGAAGAAAAATAACCGCTTGAGAAAGAAGCAAGTTTTTTCCAAAAGTAAATACTAGGGCAAATACAAACTGTATTTATGCAACTACCCGTTGCTTAAGCAGGTATTGTCACATTGAAACAGACGCGATTAAGTCACGTCTGTAAAGGAGTTAGCGAATTTTTAGGGATTAATTGTTCCAAAAACTACATTATTGTTTAAATTACTTACTCCACAAATTCATCATCATATTCATCTGCATTATTGCCATTTTCTGCTAACATTTCGGATGGACGCTCATCCTTGAGTTGGTTCAATAACGTCAGCACCCTAGTACCACGTTCTATAGAGTGGTCTTCGATAAATATCACTTCTGGTGTGCGACGCAGCCTTACCCGTGCGCCAAGTTCGCTGCGGACGTAACCTGTGGCCGACTTTAAACCTGCCATAGTTTCCGCCTTGGCTTCTTCTGTACCATAAATGCTGACGTATATTTTGGCGTGTTGCAGATCACCAGAGACATCAACATCAGTAACACTTACCATTCCTGTACCCACACGGTCATCCTTGATGCCGTTGAGCAGCATTTGGCTAACTTCCCGTTTGATTAATTCGGCAACACGGGAAACACGGCGATTTGTAGCCATAAAAATTACGCCTCCTCACAGAGGTTGTACAACATAACAATAGATGCAAGTAGGGGAGGAGAGTGGTTAACACTACGACGTTATTAGCCACTGTCTATGGGGCAAACCCCACAATAGCCCCAGCCTAGATTGTACTTAAACCCAGCATTGCGCGTAGGGTCAAAGTAATGAACGCCAAACTGCCTACAAAGAAACCTACTAGGGCAATCAAGGTGACTGGGCGTTTCAACAGCGGGAATAGTGGCGCAAACGTGTTCAGCAAAACGCCTAAGAGGACAGTAATAAAATAGCGGGGGTAGCGAAAGACGTTATCCCAGAATCCGTCAAACATTAATTTAGACTGCCTTGTTATAGACTATACGTTTTTTTTGATGTGCTTGTTTAACTTAATTGTAATCGATGCTGCTATAAAATTAATAAATTCATATAAAATATGATTCGTCAGTTATATTGGCTAGATTTAGTAGCTCAGTTGTAATTAAATAATAAATAAATGATAGCCCAAATTCCTAAAGAAATATTTCCACGTCCATTTTTGAAATGGGCAGGTGGTAAAAATCGATAATTCAGCAATATATTCCTTATTTCCCTAAACAATATAAAACTTATTTTGAGCCATTCTTCGGCGGTGGTGCTGTTTTTTCTATCTCCAGCCAAACACTGCAATCTTAACTGATATTAATGCAGAATTAATTACTACTTATCGCTGTGTTCGGGATCAAGTTGAGGAATTAATTGTTCTTTTGAAAGAGCATAAAGTTCAGCATAATAGAGATTATTATAACGTGCGAGCAAACCTTGGAAGCAATGATTTAGAAAAAGCGGCTCGTTTAATTTATCTTAAGAAAACTTGTTTTAACGGACTTTATCGAGTAAACTCCAAGGGACAATTCAATGTACCTATAGGCAGATACGAAAATCCTAACTTTGCCCTGAAGAATTACTGCGAGCAGCCTCAGCAGTACTTAATAAATCTGAAATTAAACAGGCAGATTTTGTGGATGTGTTAAACTTTGAGGGCAGTAGCGATGATTTTGTCTTCTGCGATCCGCCTTATTATCCTATAAGTAGTACCAGTTATTTCACAGGTTACAATTGCAATTCTTTTGAAGAATAAGACCAAGAACGTTTAAGAGATACTTGTGCAAAATTGGCGAATCGTGGTGTCAAAGTTATGATATATAATTCTGATTTTGACTTTATAAGGAAGCTATATAAGCAAATTAATTTGAATATTTATCCAATAGAAGCAGCACGTTCTATTAATTCTAATACATAAAAACGCGGGATGATTTACAAATTATTAATTACTTCTTATTAGCAATTCTTATTTGCCCAGGCAATAAATCTATCTAAACTATAAACTGCTAATAAATTAAGATTACATTTAACTTGATTTCTCAGCCATTTGATAGCTCCTTCTCTCATCCCTTCACCTCCAATAACTACAATAGTTGGTGCTGGGTAAGAGTTTTGAATATTCAAATTCAAATAAGGAAACTTTTCATCAACAGACCCACCACTTTCTTGCCATTTACACTCGATAATTAATTCGGACGGGCTTGTAGGTAAACCTATATAGCGGTTCCCATCCTGGTGAGGTACGTTTTCAAAGCTACTAACCTTATTAAACAAGATTTGGGTGTACCTCAGTTGCTTAGGAAACGCTATATATGCCCGTACGCCTTGAGTCATGATCATCCTGAACTCTTTGACAAAATCCCTGCTAATTCTAGGATTCCACGGAAGAAGTATCACTTAATATGAATTTTTAATATGGATATATGAAACTGGATTACATAGATAGAAAACGAAATCTTTTTAGTAAGTTTGTACTAAATAAATTCATATTTAGATGATGACCATTGACTTGATATCTCTACATCTGATGTTGAGATCAGTGCATCATTTACCTGGAATACAAGACGTTACAATTAAGTTCCATCAAAATGCTATCTCAATTGTATATTGATCATCTTATATTGCCATGACCGCAATTACTACCAATCTGAAGAGGGTTGTCAAACTAACCGACCACCAATTTGACTAACTGTGTCAGGATAATCCCAATATCAAAATTGATAGCAATGCCCAAAAGGGAGAGAGCAAGAAACAGACGCAACGCCAAGCTAACTAGCAAAGAATTAAAAGAATTTTTTAGTCACTTCGGGCAGAAATTTACCGTAATAACATCTGGATTATGTAGGATCAAACCTGGAGAAATTTATTAATTGTGCTTTTAAAAGTCATCAGCCTGTTTGGACTTCAGTATGACCGTTACGGATAGACCACGCTAGATCTAAAAGTTGAGTCCAACGCTTTTGCAATTGTTTGGGAGTGCATTTGAGTGCTTTAGCGATCGCCTGGTCACTATGCCGTGCAGTTTTTAATTGCAAAATTTCTTGTTGCTGTTCATTTAGCAGGCTCAAAAAGGTTTGCCACTGTTGGCTAGACAGACCCAACTTATGTTCTAAACCTGCACCTAACCATTGATGTACTAGTTGCCATTGATGTTGCTTGGCAAACTTTTCTACATGATATTTAAAACGTTGTTGCAGATAGTCCCGCTGACGGCTACTTAGACCAAGAATTTGGTCAATTTCCGGTGCTGAAAGGTCTTGGAGTTTCAGAGTTAGGTAATCTACGCAGTCAGTTTGACCTTGAGACTCCAGGTAATTCACTAATTCCGAAATCACCCGATCGCGTTCAGATTCTTCCGATGGATCGAAATTAGTTTGTGCAACCATTTGCGACCTTAGCTGTTGCACAGCTGAGTTGCGCTGATAAGATTCTCCCTCTTCTGTCTTGGCAGACTCCACTGCCATTTCGATATCCACGGTAGTTTCCTGCGGTTGACGACGGGCAAAACCTTGGGCACGCAAGATAATCAGCTGTTGACTAGCACTACCAGGTAAATTGATGCGGCGTTTGGCATATTGTTCTGTAAATGCCATGTATTCGGCTAATTGCAACTGAGTACGCGGCGTGTAATCTTCAGGTAGTTCATTTTCCCGCCGAAAAGCTTTAATAGCTTCGATATAAAATGCTTGCAAGAAATCTTCAATCAGGTTGTAACGACCTTGAAATCCCAAATCTGAACCGGAAACGGTAACGTGACGATAAACTATAGCGCCCAGATTGCTATGTAGTTCCACACGCCCACGGCGTGAACCTAGTTGGTAGTAACGTAAACACTTTTGTAAACGATGCCTTGCTAGGGTAAGCTGCCAAGATTGGATTTCTCCAGATGTTTGAATACGGGAGCTTTTATCGCAAATGCGTTCTACTTCTTTAGCGATGCGTGTCGCTACAGCTTGCACACACCCAGGTGCAGCTTTTACTTGATCTTGAATTTCTTGAGATAGCAGTTGCATCAAGGTTTCGGTATTGCTAGCTGACAATTGTTTGCTTGAGATGTAGCAATCAAAAGTGGAGGTAGAAGTTGGTAGAGTAACAAGGTTGGCTTTCATAAATTTTTTTAGTAACTGGTATTGCACCTTAATTACAACGTCAATTCAGCACTTGCTTCAGTCTTGGCTAAGGAATGGTTTAGCATCCATCAAGACCGCTGCGATCGCTGCTCACATATAAGACTGTAGGAAATTTAAAAAGGTTACAGGGAAGGTAGTAGTCGGTTTTTTCATCAGCAACCGGATCAAAGGTGGCACACAGTTATCTACCATGTTCTAAAAGCAGCCCAAACTATTGCTGTACCTAACTTTGATGTCATTACCTTCTAACTACTCCTAGCTCTTATAAGTAGGACAATTGTAAAAGTGGAGCTTAATTTATTACATTTTCCGAAATTAACTGATGAGCCTGTGAAGTGCGATTTTTATACCCATGCTGATGCTGCTTCCCAACCTAAACCCCTTCTTGTAATCATTGGTTCGTCTCCGGTCAAATCTAAAATCGTAGATACTTCATACGTAGGTTCCTCACCAGTATCTACAATTACATCGACTAAATTATCTAATCGGTCAAACAGTTCGGCCTGAGACAGAATTGGTTTTGGCTCTACCCCAACCATTCCATCATCTACTTCATCTGGTGGCAGATGTGCTGAAGTAGAAATAATGGGATTTCCTAGCGCTGTTAGCAATGCTAAACATACAGTATGATTTGGTACTCTAATTCCTGTAGTTTTCCGCTTGGGATTTTGCACTAGTCGTGGCACTAACTTAGTAGCAGGTAACAAAAATGTGTAGGGCCCAGGTATGAGTCGCTTCATAATCCGGTAGGCTATATCACTTACAGTGGCATAAGTAGCCACATTGGATAGTGAGGGACACAAAAATGTTAGTGGTTTATCATTCGCTAGCTGCTTAATTTGCCGTACTCGTTCCACCGCCGACTTAGCATTCAAATCACAACCAATTGCATAGACTGTATCAGTAGGGTAGAGCATTACTGCGCCGCTAGAAAGTGCCGATTTTAGTTCCTCTATTCGGCGGGTTTGAGGATTATCAGGATGGACTGTGAAAATTTTTGCCATAAAAAATTTAGTAGGGGAAATTTCAGGCTTTGCATTGATAGAAAAATCTTAAAAATGGCGAATGGAGTATGGGGATCACGTTAGTTTGCACAAGTCGGGTAACCCACCTATGCAGCAACTAGCTTCCCAATGTCTAATCCTGAATTGATGGCAGTGAATGATCCCTGAATTCCACATAGTAGTCTGGAGAGGAAAGCCTCTCCCAGTAATGGATACTGGTTATTAGAAAGAATTTTCAAACTTTGGTGGGGTTTCAATCCTTCTCTAGAATTTACCGCTATTTCCTAGCCCCTAGTCCCAGCTTCTTTGAATTAGCCTCAGTTTCTTTAAATTAGTAATATATCTATGACCAAACTTGCTTATCTTCAATGTCCAACCGGGATTTCCGGTGATATGTGCTTAGGAACCTTGGTCAGTCTGGGTGTTCCTGTCGAGTATTTAATTGAAAAACTCAATAGATTGGGAATTCAACAGGAGTACCAACTAAGGGCAGAACTTGTTCAGCGTAATGGTCAACAGGCGACTAAGGTTCATGTAGACTTAGCAGATGATCCCGATCGCCATGACCACGAACACAGTCACCATCATGGGCGTCATTTACCAGAAATCGAGCGCATGATTCTCCAAGCAGGGTTACCATCAAGGGCAGAAGCTTGGAGTTTGGCAGTATTTCGGCAACTAGCAGTAGCAGAAGGAGCGGTACATGGCATCGCTCCTGAAAAAGTTCACTTTCATGAGGTGGGTGCAGTAGATGCGATTGTGGATATTGTCGGCACTTGCCTGGGGTTAGATTGGTTAGGTATTGAAAGTAATAACGAAGGATTGCCTTTACTGTACTGCTCGGCATTCCCAACAGGTGGAGGAACAGTTCGCGCCGCACATGGACAAATGGCAGTGCCTGTACCCGCAGTATTAAAGTTGTGGGAAATGCGAGGTTGTCCAATTTATAGCAACGGCATTGAACGAGAACTGGTGACACCGACAGGAGCAGCGATCGCTACTACTTTAGTAAGCGACTTTGGCTCGCCACCACCTATGACCATCAAGCAAGTAGGATTAGGAGCAGGTTCAATAAATTTGCCCATCCCCAATATACTACGCCTCTGGGTTGGTGAAAGCGCCAATTTACAGTCAAATTTTCCCAAATATGGCGATAATAGCCAATATTTAGAAATTATATCGGTACTAGAAACCCAAATTGATGACTTAAATCCCCAGGCGATCGGCTATGTGTTTGACGCATTGTTTGCCGCTGGTGCAGTCGATGTCTTTACCCAGCCGATCGGGATGAAAAAGTCCCGTCCAGGAATCTTGTTAACTGTAATTTGTCATCCAGAAAATTTACTGAGTTGTGAAACGGTTTTATTTCGTGAAACCACAACTTTAGGAATTCGCCGAACGACTCAGCAACGCGCCATCTTACAACGGGAAATTCAACAAGTCGCAACTGAATATGGCAAAGTACGCGTCAAGGTAGCTTGGCAGGGAAAAGAAGTTCTAGCTAATGTGCAGCCAGAATACGAAGATTGTGCAGAATTAGCACGAAAACATGATATTCCTTGGCGCGAAATTCAGCGTCTGGCACTTGAGAGCTGGTATTTACAGCATCAAAAAAATTAAGGCCAAAAAAATTAGGGCAGGCAATCTCGCCCACCCCTGACGGACAGGCGCAATGCCTGTCCCATAACCGATGATTAATTTCAATCAGCTTATTTCAATGCCTTGTTAACGCCATCAGTTGCATCTTCAGCTGCCTGTTGAGCATTTTTTGTCACGCCTTGGACAGCATTCTGGGTATTTTCCTTGATATTTTCAATTCCGCGCTTAGTACCTTTGGCAACACCTTCAGTCAGTTCTTCAGTAGAACCACCAATATCGCCACCCAGGTTTTTCACTCTTTGACCAAAGGGTGTACCTTGGCGATAATTCTCCACATATTGCCCTGGGCTGTCAATGCCCTTCTCGTCGACATTTCTCTTAGAGTTGTCCCGAAGTGCCTTAGCTTTGGCTTCCGCTGCTTTCTCCCCTGCTTGCGCTCTGGCATCTACATCACTAAAGTTATTCATCCCACCTTGAGGTTCGTTGAGATTATAATTTTTTGTGGGATCATGTCGTTCAAGATAAGGTGATTCAGCACCAGGCTGGGGTGTCTGTGCAGTTACTTTTGAAGTGCAGGCTTGTGTCAAAATTAAGAATGTTCCTGCCAAAAAAACCGCTAAAATTTTAGCTGGACGAAAGTTTTTCAGCCAAGATATGGCTCTTTTCATATTGTTACTCCTTGTGTTTTTGTGACTAAGTTGAATGTTAACCAAGATCGTATTTGAGTTGTTTTTCCAATACTTCAATCCACAGGCAAAATGAGAATTTTATTTGCCTACTGCTGGATTTCTTTGTAACTCAGGTCTAGCAGCTGCCTCATCTGCCTTTTCTTTGAAAAAGCCAGAAGCTTCTTGGACATTTTCTTTTACAGTTTCAATGCGATCTTGAATGCGATCGCCTAAGCTTGGTTCGCGCTGAATCAAACCACCTGGTTCAGGTTGTTGGAAATCTTTGTCAGTGATCAGCGGTAATTCCGCTTCTTTTTCAATCCTACCTGCTGGTGTTTCCGCACCTGGGTACAGTATTTTGGATTCGGTATTTGTGGCAATTAATAATTGTGAGTCTAGCTGTAAGCTAGCGTGGTCACGTTGATTTTGGTTGCTTTCGTTAGTAACTTTCGGATCGGTGGACATTCTATATTTTGTATATTTATCCCCACCACCCTTATAAGGATTGTTTGCACCGCCTGCTTGTACAGCAGGATTTTCTGGATTTGCACCTTGGGCATTTGCCCCGCTACAAGCAGTACTAACTATCAACAATAGACCGGCCATAAATACTGTTAAAATCTGGCGCAGCCGCAGTTTTTTCCATAAAGCTGTCAAACGGTTCACTGAGTCCTCCTTGCAACTACAAGCCGATTATCCGCTTAACATTACTGGTTTGTCAGCGAGATTTGTTCTTGTTTTAGTTGACTATATTTTTTGTTCAACAATTATCAAGAATATGACTTATAAAAAAGCTTTTCCTCTAGCGTAGGTCACATTTTATTTACGAATATAATGTCCTTATTATCTAACTCTAGAGAGATATTAATTAAGTTAATTAGCTTTTGAAGTTGTTCAGTATTTAAGTTATTTTCGGTAGTATATGTCTTGGCTGGTAAATTGAGCCTTCAATTTATGCTTACTAATATTAGGCTTGTTAAATAATATTAAATACATACATATAATCATAGATGCCAATATATCGATATACTATAAAATCTTCAGCCTTAGCTGTGTAGAAACCGCGTCTTTAACACAAAACTTTTTTTATTAATGAAAAAAATTTATTAATTACATTAAATTGAAATGTAAAAATAATTACATAAAATATTTAACTTGTCTAGTATATTTTTTGAAAAAATTCGTTATCTAGCTAATCTGACGCAAAAATTGAGGTATTAAAACATCAAATATTTAACCGTTAAATTACTGAAATGTTCAAGAAAATCTTAGGCTGGGTAATTTTAGGCGGAACGCTATTTTTTTTAGCAAAAGCTTTGAAGGAACACTGGGTTGAGGTAACAGATATCCAGATTGATGGAGTAGGATGGGCAATTCTGGCGATCGCCACAGGTGTAACTTTACTGGCGCATACTTGGGCAGGTTGGATTTGGACTTGGGTTTTGCAAGAGTTAAATCAATCTGTAGAAACTTCTGTGTTCATCCAAGTTTACTTAAAAACAAACATAGCCAAGTATTTACCAGGTAATGTTTGGCATCACTACGGGCGAATTGTCGCCGCAACAAATGCTAAAGTTTCTGCTGGCGCAGCCACTTTAAGCGTAGTATTGGAACCACTTCTAATGGCGGCGGCGGCTTTGATTATTGTCGTCCTATTCGGTACACAATTTACGGCTGCTCATACCAGCCTTGTGTGGCGATTATTACAATTGCTATGTTTAGCTGTGGTACTTTTTGCTCTCCATCCCTGGTTTTTGAACCCAGCTATTCAGTTTGTACACAGATTGAAAGCAAAAAAGTTTGATGCCAATGCAAAGTCAACTATTAATTTAAACATTGAACGCTATCCCTTAAGGCCTTTGTTAGGAGAATTAGGCTTTTTGGGGCTGCGTGCTATGGGGTTTATCTTAACTATATTTGCTCTAGGCCCTATAAGTGTGAGTCAAATTCCTTTATTAGTAGGGGCTTTTAGTTTCGCTTGGTTGTTAGGGTTTATTGTTCCGGGTGCGCCTGGTGGGTTAGGCGTGTTTGAAGCAACAGCCATCGCGCTTTTACAACATCATCTTCCTGCTGGCTTAGTAATTAGTGCGATCGCCCTGTATCGTCTAATTAGTATTATCGCTGAAACCGCTGGTGCTGCCTTAGCTTTCTTTGACGAACGCTTGGCTCAATCCTAAGTTTTAAGTTCTCTGATGTTCCCCAAATGAAAGAACTTAAGCAAAGAACTATTTTGGTGTATCTTTCTTCAATTGCGAAAACACACGATAAGCATCCAAATTTAACTCAGATTGATACATAGAATTGTCTTCTTGCATCTTAATTAAGTTGTATTCTACATTTTCTGCGTAAATTGCAAAAGTAATATTAAAAAATTCTAGGAAATTAATAAACCACTTGCATTCGTTTTCTGGATAATTTTCGTAAAAACTAATCAGATGGGCAATGCGAACTTCTAAATGACTGCGTGCATTTCTACAAATAAGAATAATTTTTAATAATATAATAACTAATGTTAGCGGATTGCCATGAGACAGCAATACAATAAATAATTGTGAGGGTTCCTTTCCATGTTCTATTGTTAGGCAATCAATTAAGTAGTTACAGAACCTCAGAATTAAGTTCTTGTTTATGATCTCTTCATCGTACTCTTCCTTCCACGTGGATAGCTTATCAGCTAGCTGCTGTTTGACTATGCTTACTAAGTTTTTACTATCTCCAGCAGAAAATAAATATTTTTGGATACTTACTTTAAAATCTCTTAGAGTTTGATTTTCGATTTGTTTAATAAATATATTAGCAATATTTTCATAGTTAAAAGTGCCTTTTTTAACTACGATTAATTTAATTAAATTTATAACATTATCTCCTAAAACACTGGGATTTTTGTAGCGCGTTGAACTTGAAGTAGCAGACTGAGAACGAGCAATGTACATTGCTAATTCAAACTTAAATTTGTCTTTCATTTGTTTAGAAAGCTTTCTAGCAACCTCTTGTTGCTCTTTCGGTCTGTTAACATCAAAAGCTTGAGCAACCAATGAATATGAAGTGTAACGATTAGCCCAATCTTTTTGTGCTGCTTGTTTCTGTACCTGATGTTGATATTTAGAAGCTACTGACTTTAGCCCTTGATAAGTTTCACTGCAAACAAAGTTTTTGAGCCAATTCTGCTGAATACTAATATTTGAATTTATTAATTTTGTTAAATTTTTATAATTATCAAATAAATTGATTAATTTTTGAATATCTTGATATTTTCTCTGAGCTTCCCAATTGTTAACTATTATATAAAAACAACGTTTGACCGTCTGTAAGAAATCTTGCTCTTTTTTTAAGAAAGAAATATTATATATTCCTGTGTTTTTACCCAGGTTCTCTGAGTCAGTAAGATCTAGAAATAACAGCTTAAATTCAAGTAAAACATCCTCCGGCGACCATTGTTGTACGATTTCTATCAAGAAGCTGTAGAGTCTTTCCTGAGCAATTTGTAGCGTAATATCTTTAGTTATGTTACCTTTCTCACTTTCCTGATGCTTTTGCCCACTTTTTAACTTATGAATTGCCATGTCAGTTCTCAAGTCCCAAAAGCTTGCTAATTATATTGTTATCAGCTTAACCTTGGGAAACTAGAGCATCAATCTACTCTGCAAAAATTAAGTAAGTTTTTTACAGAAATTTGTTAAAATCCCACTAAAACAGGAAAAATAATAAAAAGGCTACTTGCTATTAATGTTTTAACTTTACCAAACTCTAAAAATTCCAACCTCATGTGTTAAAGACACATACTCACGAACAAGCCCAACCAAAAGTGAGAATTTCTTTATGTTGCGGACACTGGGTAATATGTCCACAACCTACATCGCCAAACATATAGGGTAAATTATCTTCAGAGTCAATCTGAAACACAACCTCCATCCTACGATTACATTCAGGACAGTAAGGATACTCGATGCCTTGAATCCAGTAAGGATAACCTGCTAGCTTATCACCTGGCACGGTATATACTTCTTCTGCTTCCAGCGCATCATCCATTGATAAATTTTCAATGACTAATCCCACTGATGGGCACTCAATGTGTATTGTGTTAGCTGAAAAATCATAATCGAAAATCAAGCCCAGTTCTTCATACTCCTGTGAGTTAGGATAGTCATCCAGTTGCGTCCATCCCACTATCGTCTTCGCCGGAAAGGAAGGATGAGCGTCAGGTTGCAAAGATTGAGCGTTGCCACTTGGTTGTACAATGCGAACCAGCTTATTATTTTCCAATGGCATATAGCTGCCACAGTCCGTACAGTAAAACATTTGCAGCAGTCCGTTACCAAATCGACCGACTAATTCTGCTGGGATTTTACTTAAATCGAGCTGCAAAAATAGCGGCATAAGTGCCTGACAATCCCCACAGCGAGGATATGATTCATTTTCAGCTAACCAAGGCACTCCAGAAAATTTAGAGGCAGTAATTCCTCTATCTCCTTCCTCTACAATTGGTTTCCAAGCCAAACGCTTTTGGGCATCGCGCCAAGGTGCTAGTTGTTCTAGAATCTCTTTGATTTCCACATGAACTCCTAAGGTGCAAGATTTTAGTTAAGCAAAACCTAACTTGGCTCAGTGGCAATAATACAATTTACCCTAGTACTGATGTACTAGGGTATTTTAGTTTTGAGTTTTTTTAATGGGGGTGGAGGGACTTGAACCCACACGACCTTTTACGGTCAACGGATTTTCATTCTCCCGCAGCTTTCGCTACTGCCTGATAGCTTTAGCAACTCTAGGCTTTGAGAATTGGACTCTCCCTTTACCCTCGACTTAACGTTAGGGTAGCTCCCGTCGGGTCTCTGCACCTTCCCTTAATTTTTGATTTTAATCTTAGATTCTGGATTGAAGCGCAATCGCAAATCTAAAATCTAAAACCTAAAATTTTTGGGCTTGGCTCAGGATTGCCATGTCTGTTACCAGATTTAGGTTTCCCTGAGTTTGAGAGCTTCCACTTGAAAGATTTCTCTATCAAGGCTCAGTTTTCTAAGTCCGTAGCGTCTACCATTCCGCCACACCCCCTAATTTTTATTAGGAGCTAGGTATTTTTTAGAGGCAGCGAATACCTCCTTATCTATTCCAGCATTAATTGCGTCTTTTGTGCAACTAGATTTCAAAATTTTGTCCACAAAAAGCAATTTTGCTTGTCTGGTTGCTACACAAAAAATTGCTGCTATTGCAACAATATCCTGAGAGCGTTTCCCAGAGTTAGAATTTCCCCTTTTGTCGCCGCATATATGGGCATCCCCAATTTGGCGTGACAAGAGCATTTATTTGGTTAGGGCTTAGTCAATATATCATAATCTGAGCTTTCATGTGGCACGCATTGCACAATTTCGGCTGCCTCGTGTGGGGTTTGGATATTTACAGAGATTGCAACGCGCTCTATTCCTGGTTACTGGGTACGTTCTCTTCCCAATCCCCAAACAATGATAGATAAAATTCTTAACTCAAGGCTGTTTAAGATTTTTATGTGTGTACTTTGTTCGCCAAACTTTCAGAGCATAGATGCGAAATTATCATGCAGTAATAAAAAAGCGCGATCGCAATACTTTCCTGAGTCTAGGCATTCAGCCTATGATGGAAAATAGATGTACCGAACGATCTTGTCCACTTAGAGAAAGAATTATGATTGTAGCCCTGCTGTATCTGATTTTGGCTGGAGCTTATTTATTAGTCATTCCAGTGGCTGTTCTACTGTACTTGAAGCAGCGGTGGTATGTGGCTAGCTCCGTGGAGCGCACCTTTATGTACTTTCTGGTGTTCTTCTTTTTTCCAGGGTTATTGGTTTTATCGCCGTTTGTGAATTTCCGACCCCAGCGGCGACAAATTGAAGTTTAACGAGATTGGTAGGTCATAACTCTCATGCGACGCATTGACGCTATAGGAATTGGCTTTGGTGTTTTTATTGCTGGCGGTCTAGCTTATATAGGATTGCAGCTAGTAGGTTTAGATAATCAACAAGCTGGTATATGGAGCCAAGTATTGCTAGTCAGTGGCTTGCTTGGCTGGTTAGCCACCTATGTTGTCCGTGCGGTAGGGCAAAAAATGACCTACCATCAACAGCGGGAAGAGTATGAAGAAGCCTTTTTCCAAAAGCGGCTGGACGAACTTACTCCCGAAGAGCTAGCGAAAATTCAAGCTGAGATAGAACAAGAAAAACAAACTCAGGCTTAGAGCAATAATTAGTCAGGTGTCCGTTGTTTGTTACTATTGACAACTGATACCTGACTATTGACTCTTGAGCAATGACTGCTATTTCCCACTGCTTTGAAACCCTTGGACGTAATCGAGAGTGCGCTCTGATTCCGTTTATTACTGCTGGTGATCCCGATTTAGAAACAACAGCAGCAGCATTGCGAGTTTTGGATCGCAGTGGAGCAGACATCATCGAACTAGGCGTTCCCTACTCCGATCCTCTGGCGGATGGCCCAGTGATTCAAGCAGCTGCTACGCGCGCTCTGCAACGAGGAACGACATTGGATCATGTGCTGGAAATGTTACAAGCAACTACTCCCAGTTTGCGATCGCCCATTAGTCTATTTACTTACTACAATCCGATTTTGCACCGAGGGGTAGAAAAATTTCTTCAGCAAATTGCTGCTGCTGGGGTGGCGGGTTTGGTAGTACCTGATTTACCCTTAGAAGAAGCTGGTGGCTTACTCCAACCAGCTAGTGAGATCGGAATTGACTTAACTTTGTTAGTAGCTCCTACCAGTTCTGCCGAACGTATAGAAGCGATCGCTCGTTCATCCCAAGGATTTATCTATTTGGTAAGTGTCACGGGTGTAACGGGTATCCGCTCGCAACTAGAGTCGCGGGTATCTGATTTACTACAACAAATTCGTAGTTTTACTGATAAGCCAATTGGTGTAGGCTTCGGCATTTCCCAAGTCTCACAAGCCCGTCAAGTAAAAGATTGGGGAGCAGATGCCGCGATTGTCGGTAGCGCTTTTGTGAAACGTTTAGCAGAAGGAACACCAGAGGAAGGATTAACTGCGATCGCCCAATTTTGTCAAAGTCTCAAGGCAGCCATCCGGGCAGAGGGTGAATAGTACAAATACTCATCTTGATGAGACTGGAAAAGTAGATTAAAAATATATAACAGTGTAGTTTTTTTACCTTTGATTGATAGACAATTTGACATATATAGTCTTGAATATTAACAGCAGATATGATGCTGTAAAAAAGCTAGCTGAGATGGTCGCTTATAGTTGAGTATTATGTGAAGTGAAGTAGGCACTAAATTATGAGTGTGAGAGTGAGTCAGTCACAATTAATTATGGTTCCGTCGCAGTTGAGGGGCAAAGGCGATGAGTGAGAGTATGGCATTTATCGGCGGAGTAGCCGTAGCTGGGCTGGCCGCTCTCTTATTGCTCAAGGGGGCAGGTAATTCTGTACAACCTAACTTCGCTGTAACCCCACAAATGCCTGCTGTAGTAACACCGCAGGTAATGCCGCCAGCAGTGCAATATCCGTATGGGCAACCAATATATCCTAATCAACCGCCTACTGCTCCCAATCCTGACCAGAGAGTAGAGATGGAATCGCTCAAAGCGCAGTTAGAGCGTTTAAAAACCGATAACGAACAGCTGAGAGTTCAAAATAATCAACTCCAATGGCAATTTCAAAGCCAGCAACAGCAGCAACAGCTATTCGCCCAAAACAACCAAAGAACAACTTTACAGCCACAAAATACTTGGTGGTCTTCACCTATCCTTTGGCTAGTGGGAGGCGTGACGCTTACTGTCGGCGGTGGCGTTGTAGTTGCTGGAATATTGGCTTTGTTTTCACCACGGCAGCGTCCTGCCCGTACTGTACAGGTGATTCACCCCTACCAAGGTCAAACACCGCCGTTGGTTCCTGTACGTCGCGCTGAGTTTTTGCCCCCTCGCGTAGAAGCAAGACGAATGGAAACCCCAGAATACGACGAAATGCACTAAAAGCAAAAATAGTTGTGAGTAAAATTAGCAACTGAATGTAAATTTGTTGGTATTGATTACAAAATAACCACAAATACTAAAAGAAAATTAACAACAGACTCACATCTAGGTTCCAAAGAGGGACACAAACAGAGGTGAGTATGGTTAATTAACCAAGTTATTTATTATTGAGCAGCCGTCCGCAGTTTACAGCGGACGGCATTTTTTGTTGTGAGAAACTAGGGAACAGCATCATAGGAACTTTCCAAATAAAAAAAAATCCCATCGCTCAAGCAAGTATTACCGCCAAGCCCTTTTTCTTACACATGGGGTTCAAAATCATTAGTGAACAACAGGTGGAACGTAGGGGAGAGACTTTTGTTAATTACGCAATGGAGAAATTTCTAATTCAGACCAAAAGTAGCAAGGATGCAGGCGATCAAATCAACTAGTGCAACCGCACATTTTAAAGGCAGGTTATCCTTCCAGCCAATGGCTTTGATTTTAAAACACACCTTAGCTTTCACTACTTTGAAGGAGCTACATCTACAACTCTCCAACTTGACCAAGCTTTGATGGCAATAGATTCCAGAGGAGACGATAAAGTTGTAAGGGCTGTTCTTGACCTTTAACTTGAACAAGGGGCATTTTTTCAAAAGGCAAACTCATAGTCTTGAGTCGCTCAAAGGTGGTTTGAGATATCACTATCTCTCCAGCCTGGGCAACGTTGCATATTCTACTGGTCACATTTGTTGTATCACCAATGGTAGCGTACTGAATAAGTTTCTCTGAGCCGATGTTGCCTGCTGCAACTTTTCCGGTGTTAAGTCCAATATGAATTTGAATCGGTTGCTTACCCTGCTGCACCCACTTTTGATTTAGCTGTAGTACTGCCCACTGCATATCAATCGCTGCTTGTATGGCTCGCTCCGCATCATCTGTCTTTTGATAAGGAGCGCCCCAAACAGCGAATAAGGCATCCCCAATATATTTCTCCAACGTGCCTTCATATCGAAAGACAATCTCCTCTACCATGACCTCGAAGTACTCATTCAGCATCGTAATTACTTGACGCGGCTGCATGGAGGAAGACATTTTCGTGAAATTGCTGATATCGGCAAACAGGGCTGTTACTTCTGTATCTACGATCGCCAAGTTTACTTCTTCCTGGAGCTTTTTCCTAACCGCTTCGGGAAAGAAACGCTCCAGTTTATTACGCATGACTGCTTCGGCTTGGATTTTTTTGTAAAGATTGGCGTTGTCAATAGCGATCGCAGCTTGGTTAGCTAAAGCAGTCAGAAACTCCACATCTTCGTCAGAATAAATATCCGAGATGGATAAATTATCAACGTATAGTACCCCAATCACCTCTTCTCTAGGTTTGAGAGGAATGCACATTGAAGCACGAATAGCTTGTACAAAGATAGAATCTGAATCATTAAACCGCTGGTCGAGGCAGGCATCAGTAGTTAAAATTGCATTTCCATTTTTATAAACATAATTGGTAATATTCTTACTGTAGAATTGACTGCTACTGGAAATTCCCGGTCGCAACTTAACTGCCTTATGCTCAAGCTGCCTAGTTCTTTCATTGACCATCAGGATTACTGCTCGGTCTATATTCATAATCTCGAATAGCAGATCGAGAATTTTCTCTAACAGTCGATCAGGTTCCTCAGGAGAGGCAAGCTGTTTGCTCACCTCTAGCAAGATTTTCAACTTGTCTACTGTGCGTTGATTACTACCCCGATGTCCTAGTCTGAGCAGTGAATCTCCTTTCCCTGGAGAATCCAGTAAGTCCTGCATTTTGAAACTACTCTGCTCAGTGGAAAATTGTTTGACGATTGTCTCAGGGATGGATATCTGATAGTCTTGTTCTTCTACAAATTCAGGCTCGTAACTAGTGCTAGAAGAAGCTTTGGGTGTGGCTTTGATTTTTTGAATAAATTTAAACTCGACGTTGCCACAATAAATTACGTCTCCGTCCTTGAGTTCGCATTGATCAATTTTGACCTCATTGACGAAAGTGTGATTGAGGCTTTGCAGATCTTTGATAGTAATCCGATTATGGGCAATTGTAATTTCTGCATGGTAACGGGATAAGCTTTCATCCATAATCACGATCGTGTTATCGCTGGATCGTCCGATAGTGTTAAGCCCAAACATCAACTGATGAGCTCTTTCTTGAGGAGTTTTGGGAGCGTAGATTAAATAAGACATTTTCCGCCCTCACCTTTCCACCTGAGTTGACAATTGCCGTGCTGAATTAAACAAAAAATCCACGGTCATGACCATGACATAGTATAAATTTCACCGTCCCCCTTGTCATTTCGGAATTGGTAAAGATTTAGATGAAATTGGTAAAGATTCAGGTGGGGATAGTTAATAAAGGTGGCACGAGTCTGAAAACATCACTTTCATAAGCAAGTGAACAACGCATATGGAAATTGAAGCATCCTGCCCGTTGGCCGTAGTTTTTTGACCGAGAGGCAAAAGGATTGAGTCGCCTAAATTTATTTATATAGAATAAAAAATGCAAAGCAAAATTATTCACGCTACAAGATTCATTTGTAGGGTCTCTAATTTTGAATTCCCCGTTCGTGTAGCCTCTCGCAGAGAAGGGGCTGACGATGCTTATACCCGCACTCTTACTAAATCAACATCAGCAAGCCAGATGAGTCGGCTTTGAGTCAATGCCGCTTCTTCCAAAATTGGGGAACACCAGTCCACACCGTAAAGCCAATTGCTTTTGAGGCGAAAAATCCCTTGAATAATACGACGTGTTGGTTGTTGGCTAAAATCAACTTCAACCATATCCCCTAATTGAAAAGCCGAAGTAGGAACAGCAGCGTTTTTGAATATATTTCTTGAATAAAATTCTTTAGAAGACAAGTAAAGTATTTTACCATGGCAAACAATTGCATAAACCCATTCCTGCCCTTCCCAGTGAACACCACAGCAGTAGCCTGACAAATCGGAGCTTGATAGAAAAACTTTTTCTAGCATCTGAACTGCTAATGGAGGCATAGCTTGACCCCAAGCAGGAGAAATATGCCAGCAGGATTCCAAAAGTGTAATCTCGTTAATCATAATGCTTTACGGCTCTACTTTTAGACAAAAACTTGCTTAGACTCGTGAGATCCGAAATCTAATTTAAATTCTTAACCTTGCCTAATACCGTTTCAATTCTTTTGTTTGTTTTTCCCTACATCCAGTTCTAATGATTTAGGATTGCTATATCAAATTCTTGACTATTATATAGAAATCCAATTTTATTCTTTCTGATTATACTAATACTCAACCCTCTGCCAGACAATATTTGCACTTTCAGGCTGTTTCAGAACAGATAATAATCATACAATATTGTTCTTAGCAAAAATATTTCCAAATCATTTTTTTTATTGATGTAACTTTATATTTAACAATATTTTGTTGCATCTTCACCACATTCATCTACTAAATACAATAAACCCTTAAAGCGAAGGCTAACCACCCGTTCATAAAGGGGGGTTTAATTTACACAAAGGCGGAATGTGAAAAAGAGTGCGACCATTGATTGTAACAGTTCTTTCAAAAGGGCAATGGGAGGGGATTATTTTGCACAATAATTTGGCAAGATTATAATTATGTATTTCTACTACCTCAAGCTGATATCAAATCTGGTCTAACAAATTATTATTCAAATGGGCTTTATTTAATACGTTCATAATTCAAATCTCCTTCAAATCTGTTCCTCCTTTAAAATTACAACTATCCTCAGAGAAAAACATCGTATAACTACGAGACTATTTTCCCAAATTGGGAAAGTCAATTCTAAACATCAGTAAAATTGCTTAGGAAGCAGAACAGGTAGCCAAGTTTGACCAAGAACTTTTAAGAGCAACAGTCAGTGTATCTACGGTAGCGGCCAATTGTGCAGAAAGCACCCAAACAAGCTGTGTTGCATCACTTACCATAAAACTTCCCATCTGTATCCCGCACAATTAAAAATTGTTCTAAATAGTGAGCTAGTGGAGCTTTTTATGAAAATACGATTGTTTCATCAGCAAGATGCGGCTCAAATAGCGCAGTTATTCCACGAAACAGTACGTGAAATTAACATTCGTGACTACTCAAGCAATCAGGTCAAAGCATGGGCACCAGACAATATCTATTTTAGAGACTGGGCAGAGCTTGGTTCGGAACAATTCACTTATGTCGCTGATGATGATGGTGTAATTGCAGGTTTCGGCGAGTTAGAGTTGAGCGGACACATAAACTGCTTCTACTGCCATAAAAATTATCAAAGAATGGGTATTGGAAGTAAGATTTACTCTGCAATTGAGGCAAAAGCTTATGAATTAGGAATTAATCACTTATACACCGAAGCAAGCATTACCGCCAAATCCTTTTTCTTGCATATGGGATTCCAAATAATCAATGAACAACAGGTAGAACGTAGGGGGGAACATTTTGTTAATTACGCAATGGAAAAGTTTTTGATTTCAGGTTGATAAATTAAATTTCCCCAGACTTTACCACAAGGAACAATAAATATTATCGACTGTTTTTTATGGAGCTTCTGAGGAATTAGAATTATCTGGATTATTTGGTTTATTAGAATTAGGCAATTGCTTTTGCTGATTATTTTGATTAGTATAGTTCTCTAATTGAGAGAGTCCCTGCTTGGCGACATTTTCGGCAGCTTTTTGGAATAATGGTTGTAATTTATCTTGCCAGTATTTAATATTAGGTAACTTTTCAGGATGTTTTTGATAATCCAAAACTTTATCCCATTGACCTTGTTCAAGTGCTGTATTGATGTCATTGAATAGAGCATCTGCTTTAGCCCAATCTTGCTGCCATTGGGCAATCATAGCAGCAGTTTCTTTAATACCAGATGAAGCACTGCCAGAAATAGATTTTAGCAGGGCGATCGCTCCTTGCAAATCTCCTGATTCATACTTCTTTTTTGCTTGTTCTACAACCTTCTCCCTGTCATCGCCAGATTGTGATTGATTTGGTGTTTCAGACTCAGAAGTGAAGGGTTCAGAAGTGAATGGTTCTGATTTATTAGGCAATGGAGTTGTTACATTGCTAGGTCTAGGTTTTGGCTTCGGAAGCGGTCGAGTAGAAATCAGAGTATTATCATCTACTGTTTTAATTGCAATACCTTTGTCTCGTAGACAAGAAACCCATTGTTCATTATTGTCTATCACATCCGAGTGTGCCCAAGCCAAACGTCCAGAGTTACGTTTAACTTCTATCCAACCCCGTTTTGTGCGCTTGCCAGTAACCTCGAACTTAGTATCATTGGGAACTGTTTGTACGATGTTATCGGAATTGATTGAACTAGGTTCAGAACGGATATTAGAATTGCCTACTACAACAGCTAAACATTTGTTGGCTGAAGCTGTATCATTACCTGTTAAATTAGCAGCTAAATTTTTTATATTTGGATAAACATTTGTTACTAAGGCAGCAGCACCACCTGCTAATAATATTCCAATTATTAGGGGTAATGGGTCGGGTTTGTTAGAGTCTTGACGGGGAGGTGTGACAATAACTGGGTTCGCGGGTGCAACTGCGATCGTTTGTTGCCGAGAACTTTGAGATGAAGTTTTGATCGGTTGATAACTGGAATTTCTGCGAGATTCTTGTAGCTTAGAAGCTATAGCAACGGGATTCATGGCCTCTCTACAGGCTTGCAGGGCCTCTGCTGCACTTTGATAACGGTCTTTAAAGTGATAACGCACCATCTTGCTCAAGACTTCTGCCAATCGAGAGTTCACCGAAGCTAAATGCTGCCAGATGATTTCGCCAGTATTGGGGTCTTCTTGCAATGCCGTTGCAGGTACTCCCGTAAGCGCTTGAATGGCAATGATGCCTAAAGAATAAATATCACTATTGGGGCGGGGTTTGCCTTGTCCTTGTTCTGTTGGCATATAGCCGGGAGTACCAATAACTACTGTGGCAGTGGGTTGTGTCCCGGCTGTCACTAATTGCGATCGCAATTGTTTCACAGCCCCAAAATCAACTAAAACTAATTTATTGTCGGCAGTGCGACGGATGATGTTATCTGGCTTGATGTCGCGGTGAATCACGCTTTGGCTATGCACAAATTCGAGTATACTTAGTACTTCTTGTAACAGCTGGTTTACTTGGCTTTCAGTCCAACGTTTACCAGGTAAAAGCTCCTCATTTAAGGTATTTCCTTCAATAAACTCTTGTACTAAATAGAACTCTTGATTTTCGTCAAAGTAAGCCAACAGCCTGGGGATTTGATCGTGGTGACCCAGCCTTTCTAAGGTTTCAGCTTCACTATGAAATAGACGCTTAGCAGTGTCAAAAACTCTCGGATCAGAACTCGTAGGTTTTAGGTGCTTAACAACGCACATAGGGTTGCCTGGACGCCTAGTATCTTGAGCAATATAAGTTTGACCAAATCCCCCCGTGGCAAGGACTCTAATTACTTGATAACGATTGTCTAATAGCTTGCCGATCATATTCCCTCCCCAGTGTTAACACCCAATTTTGCAGATGGTAATTAATATCTCCAAATTTTTCTCCATGAAATCCGCTATCTTGAGAAAAGATTTGAACTAAAAATGCAGTTTTTTAATAAACGCAAATTGTTAATTTTTTTTCAGCATCTTTTTTGATTACCAATGCCACCTAAAATAAACAACTCAATTGCGTGGCAGCAGGCTGAACTGCTCATGCAACCTGCTTTCATCCGCGTGGTCGATAACATTCGCAAGCACCTAGATGTGTCTGCGTGGGTAGGAACTTACCATGATGTATTGATTTGGCCCGCTAATACCACTAATGAAACGAAAGCGATTGTGACTCAGCTGTTGCAAGAGATGGAAACTGCTACACCAGAACAAGCAGATGAAATCAGAGAAACTCTTGCTCATCTACCAATGCCCCATCCAGGATATCATCTGCGTTTGCAGCGTCAAGAGCAGCAAGTAAGTATAGATCTGTGGGAACTGTGTTATCAAGTATGTTTTCTTGATTACAGTCCAGATGTTGAAGCAGCTGATATTGATACTAGTTTAATTGATGAAATGGGGGAAGTCGATTGGCAGCGTTTGGAAGATAAAACCAAGGAGTTAGTTGGGCAGGTATTTGCTAGGTTATCTGAGGGGTGAGAACGCCTAGAGGATGAAATGCTCACAAGCCAAAAGCCTGTAGCTATACAAACAAACCCCAGCCCTTAAGGGCTGGGGTTATCTTACAACAAACGCTAAACAAGTCCGCAATCTTTTCTGTGAATTGGTATAATCTGTTAGCAGTACGTTAGTATTAGTAACGGCTAGGAATTGAGATGAAGTCTAAGAAATTACCTCTAGAAACAATACTCTATCCAGTCCCAGTCTCCATACTGATAAACTTGTTTAGCACAACACTTCGATAGCCTAAAACGATGAAAGCATCTGCTAAGTTCGACTTTGAGGACGAAAAATTTAATGCACCGCCTTCTCAAGTCATTCCCTGGTGTCAGATGATTAATCCTCGGTATGGCACAGATGGTATCCAGTCTTACGGTTTGGCAATTAAGTTGGACAATGCCCAAGCTGTAGGTTTTCAGCCGGATGATAATTGGCAGCAGGTGGAGCATGAATTTAGTTCTGGAGTTGAAACTGTATTTATAACTAGTACTCCTCACCTGGTTATAGTGCGTCGGGGGCCATTGTCTGTCAAAGACCGAGAAAGCGGCCTAAAACTAGGTACACTTAAAGAAAATTATGATGCTTTTTTAGCAGACAAACTAAAATTTAAGACTTTTACTCGCTATTTAATTTTCTTAGTAGGAGAAAATAAAAAGTTTCTACATGAAACACCACTGCAATTAACTCTTAATGGTGCAGCAGGCGCAAGTTTCAGCAAAACTTACTGTGAGTTTCAACAAGGCAAAGTTACCAGTGGTTTTGTTGCGGAATTAGAAAAAGCTTATGCTGCGTATAGAAAGCAACCTGTAACCCCCAAAGGGCCACTATTCCATGCTCACGGGATTTTTTCTCCCATAATTGAGTGTGAAGAAAGAGGCATTGAACCTAATACAGTTCTAGTAGCTTCAACTGTAGATTACAGACATCCGACTGTTGGGACGTTAACGCAATTTTTGATCGCTTCTGATTCACCGGAATCTACAATAATCTGCAAGGCTTTTGAAGAATACAAAGACTTTGGTAAGGAACCTGTGAAAGTAGAAACACCAAAAATGGAAATGGCAGGGGTTTCCAAATCTTATGTTTACGCTGATGAAGATGATTTCGGTTATCCGCCTTACTAGGGATTAGGTACTGGGGACTGGGGTACGAGGGGACAAGGGGACACGGGGACAAAGGGGACAAAGGGGACAAAGGGGACAAAGGGGACAAAGGGGACAAGGGGAAAGAACTATGATTAAATCTTGCTCCTTGTCCCCCATCCCCCATGCTCCTTGTCCTCTTCATCCAATGCCCAATGCCCAATCTCTAATATTTATTCTTTGAGCAGTAAATAATATAGTGAACCATTGCCGCCCATCACACCAGCGCGATCGCCTGCTAATTTACCAGTTCCCATGAAATAATCTACCCTTCCAGGCCCTTTGATAGCACTACCTGTATCTTGATCAAGCACAAAGCGGCTCACCTTACGATATTCTAAGCTACCAGCTTTAGTAGGATAGGGAATAGAAGTATAAACTAGCGCTAGCGCTCCTGGAGGCATGAGAGATTTATCTGTAGCAATAGAACGTTCTGCTGTGACTGGCACATGAATACTACCTGTGGCTGGTGTACCACTGGTTTCCTTGAAGAAAACAAATCGTTCCCAGCGCGGTAAATAATTATTTAACTCCTGGGGAGATTGTCGAAAATAACTAATTAAACGTGGCAGTGTTAATGATTCTAGTGGCAGCTTGCCGTCTTTTGCCAGTTCTTTGCCGATACTAGTCCAAGGATAATCAGTTCCACCTGCATAACCAACAGACGTTTTTTTACCATTAGTTAACTGAATTTGGGCGGAACCTTGGATATGTACCATGTATGCGTCTAGGCGATCGCGGAACCATAGCAGTTCTAAACCGTGCAGCTGGCTTTTATTCCCCAACAAACCATCTTTCCCTTCCAAATCAATGCGTTTTGGATGAGGTTTAGCCCATTTGTCAAAGTCTGCTGGTAAGCGATAAAGAGGATATTTATATACTGAAGTAGGTACACGGCTGGCAGTATAAATTGGCTCGTAGTAAGAGGTAAATTTAACACTACCTTGGCCATCGTTACCCACTGACTTATAAAAGTCAAACTCTCGGCGGACAGCAGCTTGCAGTTGTGCTGGTGACTTAGATTGAACAACCAACTGACGGAAGCGCACCAAGCTCCGACGTACCCGATCCAGCGTAATGTCTTTAATTGGATATTGTTGATAAACGGCGATCGCTGCATTCTTTTGCAGGTAACGTAAACTGTGATCAATGGCTGCTAATAGTGCTTGGCGATCGCCGCGTTTACCCCTGCTACCCCAAATTTGCTCATCCCAACCCAAACAAGCATAGCTAGGGGTACAACCGCTTCCTAAGTCAGTAAGTTTAAGTGGCAGTTGTTGCTCAGGGTTGATTGGTGGTACTGGCAAAGGTATCCCAGGATTATTCTGTACTGGCGGTGCTAAATTAGGAACCTGAGCAATAGAGGGATAGAGCGTATTTACAGAAGCAATTCCTAGACTTAAGGAAAGCAAAGCAAGGGTTTTTCTCATCATTTAATCGTATCTTTCAACACTAGAGCTAAAAACTGGTTCTACGCGGATGGCTACAATCCGAGATGGGCGTACTACCATGTACTCCCCTTGAATGTTCTTGATCGGCACACTGATAAAGTCATTAGAGGCAGACTTCGGCACAAGTTCGCCGCTGTACCACTTCTGAAACTCTTGAATAGTAGGAAAACGTACTTCTTCCCGATGACCACTTTCCAGTAGCAAGTGTACAGCGTATTCATTCGGTGTTCTAGGCATATGGTTGAATCATTTGAAACACATTCAACCCATTGTTAACTACCAAACCCCAGAATGGAAAGGGGAAGTATACGGGAGCAGAGAAAGCTGTTCGGCAGAGTTTTGAATTAATAACTTATCACCCACTACTCCTAAATTCTGGACTTTAACTTTTACTTTCGCCTATGACGGTTGCTTACCAGGGCACAGTTCCCGGAAATTGTTTTAGCAAAAAAAAATTAATATTACAAGCTAGGGCTGAATGTATAGCTTGGTAGTTTTAGTAGACCATATTTTTAGAAAATCTTTATAAAGAATAATGAAGTTACTGAGTTTGCTTATATTCCAATAAAAAATCCGCTTTTGCGGACTCTATTGGTGCAGCACTAACTGATTGCATCCCACTAATGGCATTAAGTTCGCTTTGAAGAAAGCCCAACCATATTTATAAATTCCCAGAAAACTTGCAAATAGAAGAGTTAAACTCCCTGATAGAAAAATATTTACTATATACTTATCATAAGTATAACGCTACTTGCAGGGTATAATAAGGAACTTAATGCTTATAAATCAAAGTGAATAGATAAAAGCCAGCGACAGTAAAGATAAAGATAACAGTAGCCGAATATACTATTACTTCTTTCAAAAGAAATGATATCCAATCTTTTCTAAGTTCTTGTTTAAACTTGAGTTCTCGCAACTTACGCTCAAGCTCTGCATCTTCTTTTGACGCTAAACTAACGTAACGACTGGTATATATATCATCAATAATTTCTTTTGTATTGTCTTTATCTTCCCAAGTATCAACATCAGCGACAAAACTGTCTAATGTATTATTATTCTGATTGGATACAATTTCTAAATTATCTTTTTTGAGCTTCCCTATTTCTTTTTTGATCACTTTTTTGACAGTTTTAGCTATTAAAGCTTCTAATTTTTTTTCTGCCATGTGTTGTTAAAAGATTTTCTCGCATAGCCTTTATGCTTAAATCTTACTGGAACCGAATGCTGAAGAAATGAAGTTACGGCTACCAGAAGCAAATTTAATTACTAACATACTTGGGTTGCCAATTTCGGAAAATCGTAGTAGCACTCTCCATAAGGTTTATTACGTCTATCATCCAAATCCATAATTGCCATTTCGGAGACTACAATTGCCATTTCGGAAACTACAATTGCTGTTTTTGATACTACAATTGCTATTTCGGAGACTACAATTGCTGTTTTTTATACTACAATTGCTATTTCGGAGGCTATAATTGCTGTTTTTGATACTACAATTGCCATTTCGGAGGCTATAATTGCTGTTTTTGATACTACAATTGCTATTTCGGAGACTACAATTGCTAATTGCGTTAATCTTGAAACAATTAATAGACGCAGACAGACGAGTAAAAACACAGATATAGTCGCAATTATGCGAGTAATTAAATCAACAAAACTACTCATCTCAGTCATCAAGGCACTCCACTATCTTGAAAAAGAATGATTCAAGGAGTATCTCCGATGACTGTGACAACTCGCGGTTCTGCTGCTGTAGATAAAGCCCAACGTCGCCTTGCCTTGCTAAAATCCATTAATGAGAATCTGGATTTAGGGCATGGATTAACGATTGAAGCCTATACTCGCCTAATTGATAATACACGTGCTGTTGTGGAAGCCCATAATACGCTTTTATCTAATCTTGAAGAATCGCGTAAAACAGTAACCCAGATGGACAAAGCACTCTCAGAACTGTCTGAACGGATGCTGAGTGGAGTTGCAACTGTCTATGGTAAAAACAGCATGGAATATTCTAAAGCAGGTGGTTCTAATCGCAAGCGGGGTAATCAAAAACTGACTTTGCAAGTTCCTCCAGCTGTAGAGGTTCCCAACGCTCAACCCGCCCCAACTGCAATTATCAAGGAGCCAACTAACGGACGAGCCAAGAATTAGTATTGAATATCTACATCATAAAGCGATCGCCTGTCGTGAAAGAGCGATCGCTTAATTCATCGAAATAATTACCAAACAATAGTAACCAAACTCGATGCAGTGATGTTTTGGTCACACGTCAATATTTTAATACTTGGCATTTGGCTCAAAATACAGGACACAATTTCAGTTGTAAATTTCTCTCCGATGTCCAACTCGATCAATAAAAATAGTTTTTTTCTCAGTATCAAACTCGTAAATAACCCTATAATCTCCAATTCTTAGTTTATAAAAACCGGATAAGTCAGCTGTGAGGGGTTGCGGTGTAATCTGGTCGAAATTTTCAGCCAGCCAATTAATCTTGTTCACAATTCTTTCACAGACAGCTTTTGTCAACTTTTCTAGATCAGCTAGCGCTTCTGGTTCATACTCAACTAAGTAAATCATCCGTTCCCTAAACCCAGCCTTTGCATAACCTCTGCTGCGGGAATACCTTTAGAACCTGCTTCTCTGCGCTGCTGAATTGCTAATAGTTCTTGCTTAAAATTTTCCTTGACTGTTTGATTTTCATCTGGGTCTGCGAGAAGTTCTTCTATTGTTTCTCTAACAGTTTCTCGAATCAATGCTTTAAATTCATCAACGGTGAGATCGTTAACTTGCATAGTGGTAATTTGATATAGGACTTATGTACAATTTTAGTCTATGCGTAATCATCGATGAGAAGTTATTAGTCTATAGGTAATAATTGATGAGAAGTTAAAGGTAAGTAGGTAGGCAGAAAAATTTATACAGCAGTTTGCAACTAAATAAGGTACACAATAAAGAACTCAAAAAAAGAAATTCTTCTGATTCCTCCTGTCTTCTGCCTCCTGCCTCAAACCCGTGGTCTTGTACTTCATACAAAATAAATATTATGGCATTTCAGATTTTATCTGGAATAACTCTGAAAATTTTGAGTTCATCTGTTTGCAAGAAATTCATCAACTGTAATTTCTGCCTATCGAATCAAACTCCTAAGTAAACCTGGCGCTAACTCTTGATGATTAGGAATTGATAAGATTGGTTTAAATTCATGCCAAAGTATCATGTGGCTTCCAGTTTGATGATCTAATACATAACCAAACTTTTCAAAAATTTTGACAGCTTCCTTACCGGAGATATTTGATAAACGTCCCATTTATACTACAACTTCTCTGATAAAAATTTGTGTTTCTTTAGCAATATAAGGTTTACCATGTTTAGCTTGTACATGAAGATATCCTGTAATTGCATCTTTAATATTTTCAATTGCCTCATCCAATGTTTTACCTTCACTCACACAGCCTGGAAGTTCAGGAACTTCAGCGACATAACCTTCGTATTCTTTATCAAATGTAAAAATTACCTGAAATTTCATAATAAATTAAGCTTGTATGGTTGAGTTTCTAAAATAAATATAACCCTCAAGAGGGTGATGTCTAACGACAAGCTACTGCTCGTCTACGCACTTTCTCAAATTATCTTATAAATAGTTCATCCAGTATAATTGCGATCGCTTACAGTCCGACTTGAATATATATCATCAATAATTTCTTCTGCTGTGCGTGTGTCTTTCCAGCTTCCAAAGGTTTCTAAAAAAGCTTGTGGTGGATGGTTTGCTTGTGTTGATTCAATTGATAAATCCTCTTGTTCTAGCTTCTGCGTCTCTTGTTGAAGCACCTTAAAAATAGTTTTTTTCTCAGAGTCAAACTCGTAAATGACTCGATAATCTCCAACTCTAAGTTTAAAAAAACCTGATAAGTTAGCAGTGAGGGGTTGCGGTGTAATCTGGTCGAAATTTTCAGCCAGCCAATTAATTTTGTTAACAATTCTTTCACAGACAGGTTTTGCCAACTTTTCTAGGTCAGCTAGCGCTTCTGGTTCTTACTCAACTCAGTAATTCATCCGTTCCCTAAACCCAGTCTTTGCATAACCTCTGCTGCGGGAATACCTCTAGAACCTGCTTCTCTGCGCTGCTGGATTGCTAATAGTTCTTGTTTAAAATTTTCCTTGACTGTTTGATTTTCATCTGGGTCTGCGAGAAGTTCTTCTATGGTCTCTCTAACAGTTTCTCGAATCAATGCTTTAAATTCATCAACGGTGAGATCGTTAACTTGCATAGTGGTAATTTGATAGAAGCCTTATTTACCAATTTTAGTTTATGCGTAATCATTGTTTTTAAGGGAAAGTCCAGTTCTCTAGTTGTAACCCGGTGATACGACTGTAATGACGAGTGTTGTTAGTTACTAAAATATAATTTTCTGTCAACGCAACACTAGCAATTAGTAAGTCAAACTCAGTAATTGGTTGTCCTAGTCTGCGGAGTTCTGCTTTTAATTCTCCAAATTTTTTGAGAGCAGGGGTAGTTAAAGGTACAACGGGTAAATTTTGAATAAAGTCTTCTGCACGAGCTAAATTTTCCACTATTCGTTGAGAATTATAAGCACCAAAATATAACTCAGCAACTGTAATACTGCAAATATAAATTTGCTCCCATCCTATTTGCCTAACTTTAGTTCTGACTGAATTAATATCTTTTATCCAATAAATACAAGTATCGGTATCAAGCAAATAAGTCATAGACTAATGTCACGGTTAGAAATAGTACGGCTATCATAAATCTCTTTGACTATTTCCTCAGCAGTCCGTTCATCTTCCCACGGGCCAAACCTTTCCATAAATGTATCTAGTGGATGTGTTTTTGGCTGCTCAGATGAAAAAATGATCTCATTCGCTATCAGTTGGTTTGCTTCTGGGATTCCTAACTTTTTGGTTTCTTCTTTAGCTGTAACCATGACTTGCATCAATGTTATAGCCTGACGTACAACATCACTTTTACTTGTGCCAATTTTTGTTGCCAGTTCTTCTAATATTTGATTAAGTTCTGGTGATAAATCTAGGTTCAAACGAACTATACCGTTAATATCATTCATGCTGTTATCCTTACAGGAATTTACATATATTATATTCGCAAATGTTAACGAAATAGTTCACGGCATATACTTGCGATCGCTTACAGTCCGACTTAAATATATACAGTTCGGTAACGGAATATTTCAGTATACATTCTTGCCTAAAAGCTAATGCCTAATAGCCCTCCCTCCTCATTCTCATCTGTAAGGCGAAGTCTCACAAAAGAATCAAAATTAAAATCAAGTCCTAACTCTGAGCGTGGAACCATATCTGAATTTAAAGTACAGATATATTGAAAACCAAGCCTCCTTGACTCTCTATCAGCTAGTTGTAAAGCAAGAGCTACTTGTCTCTCATCTACACCATCAAAAATTGTGCTGTCATGAATTAATATACGCGGTGAAGGGTCACGCTCTGACCAAAGTTGCGCTAACATTAAGTCATAACAAAATATTTTCATCTTATCGATACCTTCGCTACCATCACGTCTAATTTCTACTCGGAAATTAAAGCCATTGCTTCCTACATCAATAACAAGTGTTCCTGGTACGTCGTAAAGGAATCGAGAATTATTGCTGAATAAATTAATAGCACGTTCTGCTTGCTCATTCCTTTCTCCATAGTCGCGGCGTGCGCGTTGTAGTAACTGTTCTTTTTCAATTTTTAAGGTACTTTTTTCCTCCTCAAATTGTTTTAATTCTTCGATGCGTTTATTAATCTCATTAAGATTAGCTACATTATCAAGATAAAGTTCTTGTAGCATTGTGTATTCTTCTAAAGCACCATGCGTCTTTAAGACTTCCAAAAGTTCAGCACGGTCTTCAGTTTTGTCTCTAATAAAACTTTGTCTATAAGCTATTTCCCTCCCAAGACGTTTAATTTCACTTGCTAGAAACTCCCGACGATTCTCTATAAGTCGGCTATGAAATGTTTCTACTTCTTCCAGTCTTCTAATTACTAAACCTGGTAATTCAATACCAGCATTTTCATAGATACGAACAACGTCTTCCGGTCTTGGTTCATCCTCTGAGTCAAGACTGGATTGATAAAACTCCAGTAATTTCTGTTCAATAATATTTTTATTCGTTGCTTCGTGAATTTGTGAGGTTAAACGGTTAACCGTTGCTTCTAATTCATGGTATTGGGGGGCTACCCGAAAATTGTTAAGAGTTTCTTTTCTTTCACGTAGTTGTGCTTCTACCTGCACTTTTAAAGCTTCCAATTCACCTAGAGAACCAAAAATTCCAATTGCTACTCCAGCTTCTGTATCTTTTTTAAGTTTTTTAATATCTGCTATTAATTTCTGTTTATCCTTTAAAAGTTGTAGGTCTCTTGCCTCTTCCCAAGCAAGACCTAATAAAAAAGCATTATTAACTTGCTTATCCCATCCAGGTTGCTTTGGATGATGCTCGAATGGTGTAGAAAATGCGTCTCTTCCACGACGGATAAAATAAGAAATTAGTCCTCTAAAAGTAGGTTTATATTTCTTAGCTTCATTATCAATGGTTAATCCAAATGTTAGATTTCCCAAAACAGCCTTCCAGTCTTCCAAACTGAGAACTTTTTGATCTTCTTGTTCTCTTGGCTGAATAGGCCAGTTAGCAGTATCTCCATCAATTAGTACCTGAGTCCTATCGTCAGTATTTCTTGTAACAGTGATAACTTGATTTGCAAGTGTAAGCTCTAAACTAAAAGCCCAACCACGAAGAGTTCTAGAACCAAGCCCTTTGGCAGTTGGAATAGTGCCTCCAAGACAAAAGTGAATAATTTCAATGAGAGTAGATTTACCCAATCCATTACGAGAATCTCTTCTGCCAGAGTCTTCTGTGCGATCTGCTAAAACTACGTTAAAGCCAGGTCTAAACTCTACCGTTTTGAATGATGCACGATTACAACGAACAGCATGAATCATCAGTGACACCTATGAAGTAATCCTGCATTCATCTCAATTGCTCCTATAGCGTATAGGAGATCAAGAGTTAAAACAAAACGTTCAAATGTGGCAACTTCTGGCATGGTAGCAACAGCACTCCAAAGTGATGAAACTGTTCTTGGTTGGTACAATTGTTCTAATATTTTAGCACCTACCCCCAATAAGCTAATCGGCATTTAAGCTGCAATATACTTTACATTGCCTTTATTTTTAATTTTCCGATGCCACTTAATCACTAACTCGCCTTGATTTAACAACCTGTCTAGTAATGTTTTTAATTCATCTAC
>JAHHHN010000014.1 GCA_019359325.1 Mojavia pulchra JT2-VF2
CTAGTTTTCTTCTTTTGGGGCAATAATGGCTCAATGATTTCCCATTCTTTATCACTTAAGCTGCTGGAGTACGGCATTTATTTCTAATCTTAGCTCGTTATCAAAGATCCCAAATGGGTTCTATAGGGTAAATACTAAAACCTTAACAGCTTCGCTTGAATGTCACTACACATGGGTAGCAAGGAAGCAGAGAAGAATAATTTATAGCTTTAAATGAGAGAATTAGTATTATAACCAGCCAGGATTGGTAAACCCCCTTTTGAAGTTGTTCATGTAGGTGCGATTTCTAATCGCTAGGCTTAAAAAGGGGTAAGAAAGTGAATTTAGGATTATTTTGCGTAATTTTTTCGGATTAACCGTTATTTGGTATACGCTCAATCTCAGCATATCCACTAAAAATTAACTTTTTGCCCTCAGTTTCTAAACGATTCAGCCGCATTTTTACCCCATCCAAATCAAAGCGATCCAAATCGACCATATTATCCAAAATTTCCACCAGTGCTAGGCTCAAAGCTTGTGAGATTTCGCGTTGCGCTTCTGGTACAGAGTCGAGTTCAATTTGCGGGTTTTGGAAGGAAACACGTCGCCGCCTTTCAACAGCTATGGTTAAGATCATACTCAGCGGTACGAGTTCACCATTGTCTAAATCTGCTTTTGCCAGAAGCCGCAGGCGATTTCCCGCCAATATTTCTACCTGAACCTCCGTAAAGGAGACTGGTTTACCGCCAGACAAAGCTGTTAAGCTAGGCACAGACAGGTTAACCAAACGCTTTCTTACCAATTCGGCATTAAAAGCTTTGTTAATGCCTGCTTCTGATAGAATTACTTGGGCGATCGCTTGGGTAGGTTGCTTGAGAGTCAATTTGCCACTTAAGACCGAGCTGAAGTCAATGGCAACGGCGTCCGTTTCAAATGACATTTCCTCTACAGCAAAATCTTTACGGATGACTAAGCCACGGCCACTCATTTTGAAGCTATCAACGCTGCCTTGCAAAAGTTTGCTGGAGGGGTAGCAGCGCACAAAGACTTCTACTGACTCGCTTTGCGTAAACATGTGGCGAATCGTTTGGCTAGCGACTGTATTGAGCATTCGCTCTCCCCAATCTGTGCCTTTAGGATTTGTTAAACCAGTAAGTCCGCCGAACATTAGGTTTTGGGTCTCTAGAAGTTCTTTGTACTTTTGTAACAAAATGTGAACAATACAGCAAGCGATCCCGTGATTAATTGTGTTGATAGGTTGAAGTGGATTAGCTAATAATAGCGATTTATAGCGAGACTTAGTGTCTCATATATCACTTTACCTCTACATATGAGAAGACTGGAAATAGATTATTAGGTAAATCTTTCAGTATTTCTTATGACACAGATAAATATTTTGGAACTCGCTAAACAAGGCGATGTAAATGCGATTCATACTTTGATGAGCCAGTGGTTAAACTCACCCAGTATTACGCCAAAAGTTAGCCTCAAACAAGATTGCTTACAGATAGCGCTGGAATCAGCCGAAGTTCCAGAACAATCGTTAGTCCCAATAATTCGTGATGGCTTGATTGATTTAGGTATTGAATGTACCAAAAAAGTTAAAATATATGGGCGAGAGACGGGTGAAGATTTTCCAGATTGGCAGCAAGAGTTTGAGCTAGCAGCACAGCCAAATTCACCTTTGTCAACGTCTCAAGTTGAATCCACCACTACTATTGCCAACACAAGCGCAGATAGTCAATTATCTATACAACAACCATATTTTTTCGAGTCGTTGTTTGGAGCAGTAGCGGGAACAGCAGGTGCAGTCGGTAGTGCAACTGTTCAAGTTGGGCAAGCTGTTGCAGGAACTGCTATGGAAATTGGTGGTGCGGCTGTTAGTGGTACTGTCCAAACTGGACAAGCTGTCGCAGAAGTTGCTATGGGAATTGGTGGCGCGGCTTTACAAGCAACACAAACCGCAGGGCAAGTACTAACAATTGTTGGTAATAATCCCCCCTTACAATTAGCAATCAAATCTTTAAATCAAGACTGGTTGAATCCCTTGATTCAACAAGTTGATGTTGTTAAGGCTGAGGTGGCTGTGAGAAAGTTACAGCAGGAGTATCCAAACGCAAAACCCGCTGAGATTGCCCATCATCTCATGTTGGAAAAAGCTGTTTTAGCCGGAGGAAGCGGGCTTGTTAGTAGCCTTGCCCCAGGGCAAGCAGCCGCAATGTTTGTAGTTGATTGGGCTGCTACATCTGCATTATCGGTGGAGTTAGTTTATCAAATTGCTGCCGCTTATGGAATGAATTTAAAAAGTTCAGAGCGTAAAGCAGAAGCTGTGGCAATTTTTGGGTTAGGCGTAGGTGGAAAAACAGCAGTCAAAGCAGGTTTGGGTTTGCTGCGAAATATGCCAGTGGCAGGGGCCGTCATTGGTGCTAGTTCAAATGCAGTAATGATTTATGCATTAGGTTATGCTGCTTGTCAATTTTATGAAGCAAAGCAAAATCCATTAACGTTAGAGGCAACATTAGTAGATGCTCAGTTAGAGAGCGAAAAATATCTCGAAGCTGCTATTTCCCAAGAAAAGATTATGGATCAGATTTTGGTTCACGTTGTGTTAGCAGGTAATCCAAATAAATCTTGGGAAAAAATTTTGCCAGAATTACAAGCTGCCAACCTTAGTCCTTCGTCAATCGATGCGATCGCTTGTAATATTAAATCACCACAGTCTTTAGAAAAGCTACTTGAGCAAATTAATAGCGATTTTGCTGTACCCTTAATGATTCAATGCCGTAAGATTGCTCATTTAGATGGGGTAATCACGCCAGCAGAAGCTCAAGTTATAGAAACTATCAAAAAAAAGTTAAACCGTAATTTAGTGGCAGTTAAATAACTTAATACTTAATTATGTAGGCTGGGGGCAGCTTATCTTCATATATCGCACCCAGTCCACAAAACGCCTCACGCCTCACCTCTACCTCGTCAACAGCCTCCTACGTAGTACATCCAAAGCACTACAGGCACTTACATGGCGAATAAAAGACCGATTCCGTGTTGCACCAAACCGATGTTCAAAATTGCTTACTTCACCATTTGGCCCCGCTAAACCGATGTAAACCAAACCCACCGGCTTACTTTCCGTTCCTCCTGTTGGGCCTGCAATACCAGTGACGCTGATCCCCCAAGTTGTCGAGAGGCGAGTTTTGACTCCAACTGCCATTTGCTCTGCAACAATACCACTTACTGCCCCAAATTTAGCTAAATCTTCTGGATTAACTCCTAATAGCCCTACTTTTACGGAGTTGTCATAAGAAATTACCCCACCCCAAAAGTAATCAGAACTACCAGAAATCTCGGTCAACATTTGCCCTAGTCCACCACCAGTACAAGATTCTGCTACAGATAGAGTTTCACCTGATGCTCGTAATAATTGGCCAACTACGGAAGCTAAGGTATCATCGTTGACGCCGTAATAATCTAATCCAGCAATTTCTTTAATTTGTTTCTCAATCGGTGAAATTAAATCTTGGGCTGCTGCTTCGGAAGTGGCTTTAGCGGAAACTCGTAGCCTGACTTCCCCTTTGCCTGCATAAGGCGCAACTGTAGGATTGGGCAAATTAAAATAGGGAGTAACTTTTTCTGCCAAAGCAGATTCACCAATTCCCCAAAACTTTAAACTCCGGCTGTAAATAATTTCTTTGCCCCAGCCTTGGGTTTTGAGATAAGGTACTGCTGTTTCTTCCCACATTCGGTACATTTCTGATGGCACACCAGGAAAAGTGAAAATCGTTACGTCTGGACGGGGTTGCCAAATGATACCAGGTGCTGTTCCTGTGGGGTTAGGTAAAATTTCTGCCCCTTGAGGAATTAAGGCTTGCTTGCGGTTGCTAGCAGTCATCACTCGACCGCGTTGGGCAAATTTCTCAGCCATATCCTCAATGATCTCGGCACGTTCTACCAAGGGAACACCAAAAAAATCAGCGATGGTTTCGCAGGTGAGGTCATCAGGTGTGGGGCCAAGACCACCAGTGAAAATGAGAATTTGCGCCCGTGAAATAGCAATTTCTATAACTCGCTTGAGTCGTTCTGGATTGTCTCCAACTACGGTTTGATAGTAATGAGGAATACCTAGTTGCGCCAATTGTTGGGCTATAAATTGGGCATTGCTGTTGAGGATATCTCCCAACAGCATTTCCGTACCAACACAAATAATTTCTGCACTCATCGAATTTTAGATTTTAGATTTAGATTTTAGATTTTAGATTGAATCCAAAATCCAAAATCCGAAATCTTTAAGATTGTCGAGAGAGTTTCCAAACTCTCCAGCTAGCGTAACTTAGCAATGAAGTTGCAGCGCAGGCATAAATAATACCACTAGGTATGCCAGCAACAGCCAATGCTAAACTTCCAGCCCACAGAGTTAAAGAATAAATAAACAAAACTGCCAATCGATGGGATAAACCAGCCTTGAGTAGTCGATGGTGCAGATGGCTTTTATCCGCAGTAAAAGGTGACTTCCCACGGCGCAACCGCGCTAAAATCACTGCCGACATATCTACAATTGGCACAGCAAGAATCAGGTAAGGCAGTAAAACAGCGGTGAAAGCAGGGATTTTTACTAGGCCGATTACACCCACCGCTGCTAAGGTAAATCCCATAAAATAAGCTCCGCCATCTCCCATAAAAATTTGGGCAGGGTTGAAATTATAGCGGAGAAATCCCAGTGCTGCACCAGCTAGGGCTGCGGCAATCAGGGCTGCTGCTGGTTGGTGCATGAACAGCGACACAACTAGCATAACTACGGCTGCTATTCCAGATACCCCAGCAGCTAATCCGTCTAAACCGTCAATCCAGTTGATAGCATTGACCATCCCTACCAGCCAAATGACTGTAATGGGTAAACTTAGCCAGTCAAGATTGACAATCCCAATTGTGGGAATAGTAATAAAGTCTATACTTACGCCTGCTTTCCAGGCACCTGCTGCCACAATAATTTGCATCAGCAGGCGTTTTAAGGGAGACAGATTGAGCAGATCATCTGCTAAACCAATCAGAAAAAAGCCAAGACCGCCTAAAGTGACTCCCCAAATTTGCCATTCTTTTTCCGGCGGTAGAGTTCCAAACCCACCCAACCACCAGACAATTAGTAGAGAAGTTACAGTCCCTGCGAAGATAGAAACTCCCCCCAGGCGTACCATCGGGCGTTGATGGACTTTTCGCCCGCCAGGTTGATCTACACGTCCACTTTTTATACCAATGTTTCTGACATCAGGCGTAGTCCAGAGAACAACTACGGCAGCGACAAGGAAGGAAATCAGATGATAAATCTGAGGAGGCATCTGTATCTTCAATAATTATTTTGTAAAACAAAAATTTGCCGTGGGTTTTTCTACCTACTATTTACTACATTTCAGCCATTGATCAGCATAGGAACTGGGGATTAGGGACTGGGGACTAGATACTAATGACCAATGACCCTTGAGCAATCCCCTATCTCCGATACTCAAATTTCCTATGCTAGGGCTGGTACGGGAATCTCTAGATGAGAGTATAGAGGGAAGCGATCGCACAATGCTGCTACCCGTCGCCGACAATCAGCGGCAACTTCTTTGGAATCTGGAGATAGCAGGCGATCGGCAATAATGTTACCTATCTCGGTAAATTCTGCCTCTGTTAGTCCCCTGGTTGTCATTGCCGGAGAACCTAACCTCAGACCACTAGTTACAAATGGCGATTGAGAATCAAAGGGAACTGTATTTTTGTTAGCTGTAATATTTACACCACTCACTAACTGATCTGCTTGCTTACCTGTCATGCCAATAGAACGTAGATCTACTAGCATTAAATGGTTATCCGTGCCATCTGATACCAGCTTCAAACCCCGGTTTTGGAGTTGATTTGCCAAAGCACGAGCATTATCAATAACTTGGGCAGAATAAGCTTGAAAATCGGGCTTGAGAGCTTCTCCGAAAGCTACTGCTTTAGCAGCAATCACGTGTTCTAAAGGCCCGCCTTGATTCCCAGGAAAAACTGATTTATCTAGCTTTTTACCAAGTTCCGCGTCGCGGGTCAAAATTAAACCACCCCGTGGCCCACGTAGAGTTTTATGGGTAGTAGTTGTCACGACATCACAATAAGGAATTGGGTCGGGATGAAGACCACTAGCAACTAAACCAGCAATATGGGCAATATCTGCCAGCAAGTAAGCACCGATTTCATCAGCGATACTGCGAAACTTTTCAAAGTCAATTATCCGAGGATAAGCTGAATAGCCACAAATTAGTAGCTTGGGACGCTCTTTCAGAGCCAAATCCCGAATTTGGTCATAGTCGAGTTGTTCTGTTTGCTGGCTAACGCCGTAGTGACTAACTTTAAACCACTTACCAGAGACATTCACTGGCGAACCGTGGGTTAGATGTCCGCCATGAGACAAATCCATCCCCATAATTTTATCTCCTGGTTCCAACAGTGCCAAAAACACTGCAAAATTCGCTTGAGCGCCAGAATGGGGTTGTACGTTTGCATGAGCAGCACCAAACAGTTGTTTAGCACGATTAATCGCTAACTGCTCAACTTTATCGATAAACTCACAACCGCCATAGTAGCGTTTACCAGGTAGCCCTTCGGCGTATTTATTTGTTAGTACTGAACCTTGAGCCGCTAGTACAGCAGCGGAGGTAAAGTTTTCACTAGCAATCAACTCTAAGTGATCGCGTTGACGCTGTAGTTCTTGATTAATTACCTCTGCGATCGCAGGATCAGATGAAGCAAGAAAGTCTGAGTTAGTTCTAGTCACTTCCGTTATCCTTATCAAAGATTGGTACAACAGTTAATTTTGCTTGGGTGTCACACCTAAGTCACAGTCCACAGTCAAGAGTACATATTTCAAAGTCAATAGTTCAATGGCTTTTGACGATTGATGTTTATTTGTGCCGACTTATCTATTATTAGACGCAAGTCACATACTGCACAAAAGCTCAGAATAAAAGGTTTTTGAATTTAAATTTTGAATTTGAATGCCGCGAACTTGTATATGTATTACTTTTTACTAAAAAAACTACTCTCTAATATACACAACATACAATAAATTTAAAGTCTACTTGGCAATATTTTTTAAGTTGTTGTTACCCATATTTTTGCCAAAGAGAGCGTGAGAGGTTACTTTTAGGCGTCCTTTGTCATCCCAAACCACAATCCACTTTTCCAAATTCTCAACTGAGCAAAGCTGGAGCATCTGGTAGTTCTGCTGCTTGGGCGTCTAAAAAGCTGATCCTTCCAAAGTTAAATGTGGGTAATACTGAGGATTTACAGGAGGGATGGGATGCTAATCATTTTAATGGACGATCAAATCCTTGCCCCTGGGCAAGTTTGCCAATCTTGTTTATTAGCTGATAAGAGTGGCCAACCTCGTTGGAGTCAAGGTCAACTGCGTTGCGGTCAACAAGTACGCAAACTCACAGAAAAGCAGGCAGAGCAGTATGAGTGTATGATGGGTTTCCGCATCGCCAATATAGAATAATTGGATCTGCGAGTAAGACCTAGTAACTGCGTTATCCTAGGCTCAAGTAACTGTTGAAATTTAGCCACAGGAGAATGCACGATGTCTTGGCGCGGGTCTACAACGGTTTCCGACCGGATTTTTGCTTGCTTACCTTATTTACTACCTCTGATTGATGGACTTGTATTCGGTTATGTGTCCTTGTTGAGACAATTTCCGGCGCTGCAAGTGTTGCTTTTACCCCTTCAGCCTTTCATCCTCATTTACGGGAGCTTAGGACAATTTGGTCAATTGATTGTTTTCTTTGCCTTGTTTTTTTTGATAGTAAGAAATGAAAAAATCAGTCATTTCATACGGTTCAATACCATGCAGGCAATTCTTTTAGACATCATTGTATTTCTAGGTAGCATAATTTTGCGAATTGTGGCACTTCCTGGTTTAGATTTTGCAGTTCAAACAGTAGCAAGTACCATCTTTATAGGCATAGTGGCAGCAATTGCCTATTCAGTTGCTCAGTCTTTGATGGGACGTTACGCAGAAATTCCAGCAATTTCTGACGCTGTTTATATGCAAGTACGGTAGTAGTTACCGAGGTATCACTGAGTTTTCTAGGCGGCCAATACCTTCAATTTCTACACGGATGCGATCGCCTAGGTTCAAAGGGCCTACACCCTCCGGTGTGCCTGTTAAAATTACATCTCCTGGTAGTAGGGTCATCACTTTACTAATATAGGACACCAAAAAATCAGGAGAAAATACCATCTGATCAATACAACTAGATTGAACTGGATTAGCATCGTCATTCAAAAAAGTCTGTAATCTGGCTCCTGGATTTAATTCTCTAACAATCCAAGGGCCCAAAGGACAGAATGTATCAAAACCTTTCGCTCGCGTCCATTGACTATCCTTTTTTTGTAAATCCCGTGCGGTCACATCGTTAGCGATGGTATAACCCCAAATTTTGGTTTGGGCTTCCTCTGGTGTACAGTCAACGGTGCGATCGCCAATTATTAACGCCAATTCTCCTTCGTAGTCTACCCGCTGCGATAGATGAGGATACTTAATTTCTGTTTCAGAAGCGATAATTGATGTAGGTGGCTTTAGAAAAATTAGTGGTTCACTAGGCACTGGAGTTCCCATTTCCGCTGCATGTTCTGCATAATTTTTGCCCACTGCCACAATTTTTGAGGGAGCACAAGGAGCCAGAATTTGGTAATTATCTGGTTCCAATGTTAAATCGGTAGGTTGCCCTTGTAACCAGGGTGGAGCATCTAGCACTTGGACGTTCAGGGATAATTGTAGTAACCCATAATAAATCTGTCCTTCTTGATTTTGAACTCGCACATAGCGCTGCGCCATAACCTTGATTAATATCCTTTTGGATGCAATGACAATAAGTCCAAAGGTCAACTTCTTCTCTAGCCCCCAAGCAACTTTCCACCAAATTAGCGCTCGGTCTGCTGAACTTCAGAAGTCCGTAGACGCGTCTGCGAAATACCACAGAGTCGGTCAACTTCCTCCCTAGATCTGGAGGTTAGCTTCTTGTTAGAGATCCGAATTTTGGCGGAATTGGCTAAAGATTCAAATTGAAAACTGGTAAGATTATAGTTCCTTGTTGCTTCAGATGTTGATTGGTGCTGGTACTACTATGTTTATACCTGTATAAATTAACATCAGCAGCCAAATTGTCCAAAAGGAGACTAAAAACCATGTCGATAGTTTACGAAACAATGTACATCCTGCGTCCTGATCTAGGGGACGAACAGATAGAACAAGCAATCACGAAATATCAGAACTTGCTCAGGGAACAAGGCGCAGAAAATATCGAAATTCAAAATCGCGGTAAGCGTCGTCTGGCTTATGAAATTAAAAAGCAACGGGATGGCATCTACATCCAGTTCAACTATACTGGGCCTGGAACTGTCATTGCTCCTTTGGAAAGAGCCATGCGTTTGAGCGAAGAAGTGATTCGCTATCTGACTATTAAACAGGAAGTCCACGAGGAAACAGCTGAACCAGTAGCTGTAACCGCCTAAGAAAGTGATAAGTGCTGAGTTGCGACTCAGCGCTTACGTAATTGACTAAGTTAAATTAAAACTCAAAAAAAATATGCCTTTTTTATTGCTGATTTAGTAGGGAATGCTAAATTAACAAATACTTACTCAAAGTACTATGAGCAAAGTTATACATATAAATAAAGTGGACGCGATTCAGAATGGGAGCTGTAAACCACTGTGAGCCAATCTGATATATCCAATACATCCAACATCCAAGCTCTCTCTACGGAAGTATCGCAGCTGCGTCAAGAGTTGCAACTTCGCGATCAATTAGTGCAACAGCTATCTCAAGAACTTTTCCGACTGGTGAAGGGCAATACTAATTTTATGCCCCAGCGATCAGAGTCTGAGCAAGATCTGATTCAATTGCAAGCTTTGCGAGAGCAACTACAAGCTGTTGAGCAGCAAGTAACGTTTTATCAAGAACAAATTACGACTCGTGACACCGAGATTTATCAATTGCGGCAGTCTGTGCAAGAATTAGCCGACCGCAGCCGAATGTTGGAGCAAGTAGTACAGGAGTTACCTCAAATTTACCGTCGTAAGTTCGAGGAGCGCATGACTCCAGTCAGAGAAAAAGTAGCAATGCTGCAACGAGAAAACCGACAACTACAGGCAGAATTGCAAAGTGTCAGTTACCGTTTAGCACTCAAAACTCGTAATGCCAGTCACAGTGGCATTGATTTACCAAATTTTCCTCGCCCAGCATCTGAACAAAATAATATTTCTGCTGTACCAAATACATAAAATTGCCAGTGTAATGGCAGCTAGTCGGCAAGTAATTACTAACTCTCCGACTATTATTTTGTGGTCTCGGATGATAGAATAACTAGTTGGAAAATATATTATTGTCTTTAATTCCGTAGGATTAATGCAGCTAAGTCATGAGATTTTATCCCCAAGCTCAACAGCAGTTATCACGATGATTTTTCCTAGTTAACTTTATCAATATTAAAATCTTGGGTACTTTCATTTCACTAGTGAGTAGCTGATATATCAGCCTACCAAAACATTCTGGGATGAGATCAGCACTTAGCAATAAGATTATCAGCGGCCAGCCATCGGTAATAGACTTTTTTGGCTGCCACGTGAAATTTACTGAGATCGACTTTGCCATTTCCCAAAACACTTAATTTAGCTAGTCTTGGTGTTCAATAGTTAGGTTGATTTAACTATTAAGTGACCGACCAGCTACAAAACCGTTGTTTTTTTTACCTCACCAAACTTTTTTTTGGGGATATAAAGCTGAGTCTGCTGGCACTACTGTATTATCGTTGACGATGGTGAGGGTATCCTACCGGGGAAATTATTAAAAATTGCTAATACTGCTTGATCTCACCATAGCTTTGTTGGTGAAACTAAAATTTAAACTGCTACTAGCAGTCTGTTATCGTTAGCGATCGCAAGGATGTCTTCATAGGTAGGAAAAATTTCAAATACTGAATCGAGTTGAGTGAGTTCCAAAACCAGTCTGACAGGGGCTTGCACGTTGCAAAGAACCAAGCGGCAACCACTCTGGCGCGCTGCTTTGAGTCCTTTTACCAGTGAAACCAACCCAGAACTATCCATAAAATCTACATCTGCCAAATCAATAACCCAAAGTTGATGCGGCTGAGGCACTACTTTAGCCATCTCATCACTTAAAGCTATGCCACCCTGCAAGTCGATACTTCCTTGGGGTTTGAACAAAACTTGTTGAACTTTTTGTTTCAGAGTCATGGATTTAACTGTATGAATTGAAACACTATAACAAAAAACAAAAAATTGACACCAATACTGGTGCGCTTTACAACAGCCAATTTCTGTTTTACTCCGACATTGGGAGTTTTACAGCTGTGAAGTTGAGGCAAGTTTTTTCAGTATTCATGCCGTATAATTTTTCTTAACTTCCCCTAATATAGGCATAAGCACCCAAGAATTTCAGTAGCTTATGTACTTTTTACAAGATTTTTATATTTTTGAGAACTTTGATAAATAGTTTATAAATAATCTATACTAAAGTTCAGTATACCTACTGTTGTGGTAATAACTGATAAATAAAAAATAGTCAATAATTAATATTTAATCGTTAGTATAGACTAAAAGCTATGGTCTCCGTTGAGTGGCTTGATTGACACCCCACCCATAAAGGAGCAAAAATTATAGTACAAGTAAAAATTTGTAAAGACGGCGGTGCGGGATGTCTTTTGAGTTCCTTTCACTAGAAAACATCCAGGAATTCGCCCACCATTATGGTTATTGGGCAATTTTTTTGGGAATTTTGCTAGAAAATTTGGGCATTCCTCTTCCAGGGGAAACTGTGACCTTAGTAGGTGGGTTTTTAGCCGGTAGTCATGAACTTAATTACTGGCTAGTACTCGCTGACGCCGTTGCAGGTGCAGTGCTTGGTGGCACTTGTGGTTATTGGATTGGTAAACTTGGAGGTTGGAGTTTTTTGCTGCAAATTGGCAAATTATTCCGAATTTCTGAAGAGCGACTGCTGAATATTAAAGAACAATTTAGTCAAAATGCTACTAAAGCTGTATTTTTTGGCCGCTTTTTCGCGTTGCTACGAATTTTTGCTGCGCCACTAGCTGGTATAGCCGAGATGCCATTCGGAAAGTTCTTTGTATATAACTTGGCAGGGGCAAGTGCTTGGGCTAGTGTAATGGTGACATTAGCTTTCTTCGCTGGAAGAGTTATCTCCCTAGAACAATTAGTTTCTTGGGTTAGCCATTTTGCGATCGCGGCCTTATTAATCTTGGTTGCCTTAATTGCTGTGCCTTTGTGGTTGGAGTCCCGCCAAGTGAAGCGTGCAACAGGAGAGTAAGGCAATTTAGATTTTTAGATTTTGGATTAATGTCCGATCCAAAATCTAAAAATCTGAAACTAACTATTTTCTAGTTTGCTGTGCCCAAATGCGAGTTGGTAGGCCCCAAACGTAGATAAAGCCTTCAGCCGCCTTGTGATCAAATTGGTCTTCCGCGCCGTAAGTTGCCAAGTCAGGGCTATAAAGAGAATTGTCACTCCAACGCCCAACTAAACTGGCATTACCTTTGAAAAGTTTCACCCGCACAACGCCAGACACTCGCTCTTGTGTATTTTGAATAAAGGCATCCAGTGCCGCTTTCAGTGGGCTGTACCAGAGACCGTTGTAGACTAATTGAGTGTAAGTCTCTTCAATGCCACGTTTGTAGTGGCTGACATCTGCTGTTAAAGTTAAGCTTTCTAAATCCCGGTGTGCCTGAATTAGCACTATCATTGCAGGTGATTCGTAGATTTCCCGCGATTTAATACCTACCAAGCGGTTTTCTATCATATCAATCCGCCCGATACCGTGATTTCCTGCGACCTGATTAAGTTGTTCAATCAGTTCAACTGGGTTTTTTGCTGTACCATTGAGGGTTGTAGGAATACCTTTGTGGAAACCAATTTCAATGTACTCTGGCTGATCAGGAGTATCTGCGATCGCCTTGGTCATCTCATAAATTTCTTCTAGTGGTTCCACTGCTGGATCTTCTAACACCCCAGCTTCGATGCTACGACCGAGTAAATTCTTATCAATGCTGTAAGGAGAAGATTTTTTCACTGGTGTTGGGATACCGAAGCGTTCACCGTAGGCGATGGTTTCCTCACGACTCATCCCCCATTCCCTTGCTGGTGCGAGTATCTTGAGTTTGGGATTTAGCGCTGCACAAGAAATATCAAAGCGGACTTGATCATTACCTTTGCCAGTACAACCATGAGCGATCGCATCAGCACCATATTTTTCGGCTGTTTCTACTAATATCTTGGCAATTAATGGCCGGGCAAGAGCAGTTCCTAAGGGATAACGATTTTCATATAAGGCGTTGGCTTGAATCGCCGCAAAAGCGTAATCTTTGACAAAGCTGTCTTTGACATCCGCTACAAGAGATTCGCTTGCACCCGATTTTAAAGCTTTTTCTCGAACTGGTTCTAATTCATCTCCTTGGCCTAAATCTGCTGCTAGCGTAATCACCTCTTCCACACCCCACTCATGCTTAAGATAGGGGATGCAAACTGAGGTATCCACTCCGCCAGAATATGCCAGGACAACCTTTTTGGCGCGACCCATTAGTTTCTCCAGATAGGAAAACAAACAATGAGTCATTATTATATCTAACTAATACACGTATATTTTATTTAGGATTAAAGTAGCATCGAACCCTTATATAACTAGCCATATAGAATATTTTTCTGATGATTATCATCAGCGTTTATTGAGTATTTGTTAAATTTTGCCAACACAGTGATCGTTTATAGATAAAACTGTTTAATTTAGCTTTTCAAATAACAATTTACAAGAAGATCCATTATCACCTTTGATTAATACTGAGTAGTTGATGCCACTTTTTTTGTAGTAGCTGCTAGAAGATTACCTTGTTTCAGCCTCTAAACAAATTTACCAAGAGAATTTTTGCGGCGAATGCCAATTACAGACGGACGAGGAACACCTGTAGGTTGACCTTGACCACCATCCGCCTGGGAAATATTGCTAGGCCAACTACTACCACGCGGTACAGTGCGAGTTTGATTGAATGTATTACCATTCAAATCCAAGATTTCTATACTGCGGCTTAGGATTGTACCATCGTTAATCGGACAATCTTCACCGGGATGCTGTACCGAAATAATCAGCGTATCACCCACAAAAGTCGGCCCAGTCATTTCACAGCGTACTGGCCCGTAGGCAAATGGTATTACCTGTCCGGCGTTAGCACCACTGGTAGGGATGAAAAACAGCCAATTATTACCAAAAACTCCTGTAAAATCGGAAACGTTACCGCTAGCTGTGTGATTGATAGTAGTTTGCTTGCCAGCAGCACCAGTCTTGAAACCGTTGTGAGTGCCAGTAGACATATCTGTCACACCCCAGACATTTGCCCTATCGTCGAACACTAAATTATCTACATTTGCAAAACCAGCACCAGCCACTGATCCTGCTTCCCCACCTTGAGCTAATCTTTGCCAACGGAAGGTTAAACCTGTACCATCAGCACTATCTTCAATAATTTTGTATAATCCCCCTGATTGCTGGGTAGCGTTAGCAGCTTTGCTTAACTTGGCAACTTGGAAAATTCGTGAATCAGGATAACCATCACTTCCTGGCGCACCATCGGTATAGGCAATAAAAACTTGTTTAGTGCGGGGATGCACTTCTATATCTTCTGGACGTGCTGTAGGAGTTCCCCCAACCAAATTTGCTGCTAAAAAGGCATCACAAAGAACAGCACCTTGGGTAGTGTAAAAGTCAGATAATTTTTTATTTTGATAAGCAGGTAGTACTGTTGCTTCGTTAGTGCGATCGCATTTTAATATCCCACCATCTTCAGTTTGTCCAGCAACGCCATTACGCTTTGGCAAAGGTAAAAGACCTTCTTTTTGAGCCTTTCCCAAAGCTGCAAATTCTACTGAAGAAAGCACGGTTGGCGCAATTGGATTAGTACTAGTAGTTAATAGTAAAGGTATCCATTTACCTGTGCCATCTGGGTTATAACGAGCTACATATAAAGTACCTTTTTCCCACAATCGACTATTACTTTTACTCGTTGGCGAGGAAACTTTACCTGCGCTGACAAATTTCCAAGTGTGTCCCCCACGTCTGTCATCACCCATATAAGCGACTAACTTTTTCCCTGCTTCAACTCGCATGGCAACATTTTCATGATGATAACGGCCCAGCCAAGTGTGTTTGCGAGGACGAAAATTCGGAACTGCGGGGTCAATTTCTACAATCCAGCCGTATTTTTCTCCAACTAAACCAAAAGTTTTGCCAGTGCTGTCATTTGTATAACCAACTTGAGTACCATCACTCTTAACTGCTTCTGTAACGCCAACCGAATTTTGAAAGTTTTCTTCAGCAGATAAAACAGTACCCCAAGGTGTTGTACCGCCAGAACAATTGTAGGCAGTACCAATGATTTTATTATCTAAACCATCACTGCTGAGGTTAAAAACCTGGGTTGCAGCTGGGCCTGTAGCGATTAAATAGTTTTGATCGCCTTTCTGGTAACTGAGATTTCCCCAAGAAGTAACACTTTGATAGCCATCAGTTCTTTGGCTATTTATTCCTAAACCTGAAAGACCATGAATGCGGCGATTTTTAGCATCTTTAACAACACCAAAACGCTTGTTGGTTTTATTGCGGGAAATACGAATGATTGATCCGCCGAGATTATATAAAAATTCACCTTCAGCTTGACGATCTCTAGTAGAGGGTAAAGCCCATCCAATTACTGGTTCAAAGGCAGTGGGTAGGCTTTGTAAATCAGCAGAATCTTCTGATACTAAAGAAGAAATAGGAAAACTTACATACTCGTGATTTACCCACAAATAGCCTTCATCTTTATTCTTATTCAAGGCAATAAAAGCAGTGTAATCGCAGTTGTAGCCGACATATTCATCCTGATTAGGAAACACGCGATCGCCCCAACTAACAATTACATAACGTTCGTATTCTGGCGGTACTACGACATCATCAATTACGTTGTAACTAGTTAAATTTACACCCGCAGATGCATTCAAAACTTGCCCTTGACCTGTTCTAGTTGGTAAATAATTTTTGTACTGTCGATAAATTTGCAGAGGATGAGGTAAACGCACTGGTGTAAAGTTGAGTGGTGCGATTTTTGCTGCTGCAATGCTAGAAACATTGCTAAATTTTTTAGTTCCTAATACAGCAGCGCTTGCAGCCGTCACACTACCAGCAAAAAACATTAAAATTTGTCTTCGGCTTAATTTTGACATCAAAGTTTCCTTGTAACAAAAAAATAATTGTTAGAAAATCTATATATAAAATTTTCTAGGTGTTTAAAACAAATAAGTTTAATTCATTTCGTTGGCATAGATGCATAATTTTTATTAAAAATAATAATCAAAAATTAACAAAAGATTATCTTTTGTTTAAATAAACTTAATTACGGCATTAAATATCGATCAAGGTTCAATAATAAACATTTACATAAACGAATAGAAATTGATTTTTTTTACACACATATAAAACGGCAGTATCTACCCTAGACTGCTCAATTTCAATATTTATTAGTTAAATAATGATTATTAAATAAAAATGCGACTAATTAATTCAGATATAAATTAATTAGAAATTATATTTATTTGATATACACTGCCTATTTTTCTAATAATTTATGGCATAGCTAAAAGGCTTTTTTGAATATAGAAAGGTTTGCCTTAAAAAGGTTTTTTTTATTTTGCCTAGCGGGACTAGCCAATTTGGTGTTATTTTTAGATTTGCGGTTTTCGTGGTCAAAGTTAAAGACAGGAACAGTGTCAGCGTCACATCTGTCCTATCCTGGAGATGTGTAATAGTGTTGTGGGTGAGACTGTGTTTTTCAGCGTTGTTATACCGACTTACAATCGCCAGCCAATTTTAGAGAAGTGCCTGCGAGCCTTAGAAGCACAGGAGTTGGCACATAAAACTCCTGTTACTGGTTACGAAATCGTTTTAGTCGATGATGGTTCTACCGATGGCACATTGGCATGGTTGAAGGAACGCAAAGACGAGTTTCCTCATGTGCGATGGTTTGAGCAAGATCACGCTGGGCCTGCTGCGGCCCGCAATTTAGGTGTAGAACAGGCACAGGGTGACACAATAATTTTTATTGATAGTGATTTAGTAGTGCTGTCAAATTTTCTGCAAGCTCATGCTGATGCACTAGTACAGGGACAAAAGAAATTAGGGAGCGATCGCTTTTTTACTTATGGCGCAGTTATTAATACTTGTAATTTCGATCATCCAACTGCTGAACCCTATAAAGTAACAGATTTTTCCGCAGCTTTTTTTGCTACAGGTAATGTAGCAATTCCTAAACATTGGCTAGACAAAGCTGGACTTTTTGACACCAGTTTTCAACTCTATGGCTGGGAAGATTTAGAACTAGGCGTGAGACTTAAAAAACTGGGTTTGCAACTTATTAAGTGTCCAGCAGCAGTTGGTTATCATTGGCATCCAGCATTTAAATTAGACCAAATTAGCAACTTAATTGACAAAGAAATTCAACGCGGACGCATGGGAGTTTTATTTTATCAAAAGCACCCTACTTGGGAAGTGCGAATGATGATTCAAATGACTTGGTTGCATCGTTTACTGTGGGGTATTCTTTCGTTCAATGGCGCACTTAATGAACGAACAATGGCACCATTTTTGCAATGGCTTATTAATGCAGGTAAGCCTCAGTTAGCTTTAGAAATTGCCCGAATTTTTCTAAATTGGTATAACGTACAAGGAGTTTATGCAGCTTACGGTGAACTTAAGCATCAACAAAATTAAGACTACTTGTAAAAATTATAAATGCGCCTTTAGAAGAGAAAGCTTACGCTCAAACTTTTTTTCTATCTGCTTATGCCTGTTGAACAGCGTATTTTTTATGATATGCTGGGAGGGTTGTCTAATCTCACACATCCGGGAATTCGGGTGTTTCCAATTTAGGAAATACGCCTGGATGGAGGTTTAACCCGAATCGGAGTTAAAAATATATGCCAGTCGTTTCATTGGCTCAGATGATGGAGTCAGGGGTTCACTTTGGGCATCAAACCCGGCGTTGGAACCCAAAGATGTCTCCTTACATTTATACTTCCCGCAATGGTGTACATATCATCGACTTGGTGCAAACTGCTCAGTTGATGGAAGATGCTTATAGCTATATGCGTACACAAGCCGAGCAGGGGAAAAAATTCCTGTTTGTGGGTACTAAACGGCAAGCAGCAGGAATCATTGCTCAAGAAGCCAGTCGTTGCGGTTCCCATTACATTAACCAACGTTGGTTGGGTGGAATGCTGACCAACTGGACAACTATCAAAACTAGGGTAGATCGCCTCAAAGATTTGGAACGCCGGGAAGAAAGCGGCGCGCTGGACTTGTTGCCGAAAAAAGAAGCCTCAATGTTACGCCGGGAAATGGCAAAGCTTCAGAAATATTTGGGCGGCATCAAAACCATGCGGAAAGTGCCCGATGTGGTAGTAATTGTCGATCAACGGCGGGAGTATAACGCAGTTCAAGAATGCCAAAAACTGGCAATTCCGATTGTATCGATGTTGGATACAAACTGTGACCCGGATGTAGTAGACATTCCCATCCCAGCAAATGACGACGCCATCAGGTCAATTAAGCTGATTGTCGGAAAATTGGCAGACGCTATTTATGAAGGTCGCCATGGTCAGCTGGATACGGAAGAAGATTATGAAGATTACGAGGGTGCTGAGGACGATTACGACTATGAAGAAACTGAGCTGACTGGCTCATATGCTTCTGACGACGAAGAAGAATAGGTTAAAGCATGAAGGGTAAAGGCTGAAATTTGATACTTTATCCTTTACTCTTCATCCTTTTCATCGTCCTGAGTAAGATAGAAATACTCAACACCCGTAAGCGATTACAACTCAAGGTCAAGTAGGAATTGAGGCAACATGGCGGAAATATCTGCAAAACTCGTCCAAGAGCTACGCCAAAAAACTGGTGCTGGCATGATGGACTGCAAAAAAGCGCTGAAAGAAACTGATGGCGACATCGAAAAAGCCATAGATTGGCTGCGACAAAAAGGCATCACTTCTGCGGGTAAAAAAAGCGATCGCATTGCAGCAGAAGGTTTAGTGGACACCTACATTCAACCCGGATCTAGGGTGGGTGTACTTATAGAAGTCAACTGCCAAACCGATTTTGTTGCCCGTAACGATGCTTTTAAAGCTCTAGTTAAGAAGTTGGCAAAGCAAGCAGCAACAGCTGATAGTGTTGAGTCTTTATTGGCTCAACCCTATATTGATAATGAAAGCCTCACTGTAGATGAATCCATCAAGCAACTGATTGCTCAACTTGGTGAAAATATCCAACTGCGTCGTTTCATCAATTTTGCACTGCCAGAAGGCACACAAGGTATAGTAGACAGCTACATACATACTGGTGGTCGCGTTGGTGTGTTGGTTGAGCTGAATTCCGAAACTGAATCAGCATCTGCTAATGAAGAATTCCAAGCCTTGGCACGGAACACCGCCATGCAAGTAGCAGCTTGCCCGAATGTCGAGTATGTAAGTGTAGACGAAATCCCCACCGAAGTTGCCGAAAGAGAAAAAGAAGTGGAAATGGGGCGGGATGATTTAGCGAACAAGCCACAGAACATCAAAGAAAAGATTGTTCAGGGACGGATTGAAAAACGCCTGAAAGAATTGACTTTGTTGGATCAGCCTTTCATTCGAGATCAGAGTATTTCAGTGGAAGACCTGGTGAAGCAAGTCAAAGCTAAAGTAGGCGAAGATATCAAAGTCAATCGCTTTGTCCGCTTTGTACTAGGCGAAGGCATTGAGAAGCAAGAAAGTAATTTTGCTGAGGAAGTTGCTGCACAAATGGGTGGCAAGTAATTCAGTTATTTAGTCATTAGTCATTGATCATTAGTTTTGAGTTCTAATGACTAATGGCTTTTTCTAAGACAGGTCAAGCAAACTACGCTGACCTGTATTTTATTAGTACAAAGCATACTAGACGTATAGCAAAGTGCTGAGTGCTGAGTATAAACCCAGTTACTACCCTGTGGGAAGCCGCTTTGCGTCTACATTTCTCCTTGCATCAAAACTGTCCTAGCTTATGTGACTACGGCTATAATAAATTGCCTTTAGTCAAGACTTACAGCTTAAAATTAATCGAAAATTTAAAATCCTTTGGATGTTTATTTTAAAATAAATACGTACATTTGTACCATAATTAGGTTTAGATGGGCAACAAAGAGAAAATATGGCTAGAGCAATTGAGCGAATTGAGCGGGATATTGCACTATTAAAAGAAGCAATCAGTGCGATCGCGGTAGAACTCCAGAGCGCTTATGCTACTTATTTAAGCACCTTAGGGCAAGCCATTCGCCAGCAATTAATTCTGGCAACTTACCACCTATGTACCCAAGGGTATGCCGAAAATTTCTTAAGTTTGTCATTAAATCAGCGGCAACAATTGCAACAAGCCATCCGCAACTTAGGTCAAGAAGCAGTTGAACAGTTGCTCACTTCTACCAGGAATGAAGGAGAAGAGGTAGATGAGGAAGATGAGGGAGATGAGGAAGATGAGGAAGATGAGGTAGCTGAGGTAGCTGAGGGAGATGAGGTAGCTCAAGAGGATGAACCCAATCCCCAATCCAAAAACCATCTTGAAGAGTTGAAGTTGATCACGGAGGAAAACCTACCGATGCTCAAAGAAGCGCTAGCACTTCGTTATGGAAATTTTGCGCCAACTATAAAATTAACCGATACTTCTAACCCGATAGAACTGGCAACATGGCAACAGAACTTGGAGAAGGTGATCCAACATACACTGAAAAAAGTTTCCCATGATGCCAATGGTGTGTTACAAAAAGCTGGTATTTTGCCGAAAAAATTACCAGAACCGATTTTAGAAGTGGCTGCGGCTGCATCAGAAGCATCAGCCGAAGTTATTCCTGGGCCACCAAACTTATTAAACTTGGTAATTGAAATTGAAAATGAGCGAGATGCACAGGAATCCAGCCTAACCAGAATCATGGCTATTAACCTACGGCTTGGGGAAATTGAATTTGCTGACGCTAAACTCTCGTCTGAACGCAAACATATTCGCAGTATCTTGCTTCAATTAAATAAACTAGGGCAGGAGTATCAAAAAAAGCAGCGCGAACGTTCAATTGCCGAAGCTGAAGCAGCATGGCGCGCTATTTGGGTTGATGATTAGCTATTAGTCCTTTGTTATTTGTCATTTGTCCTTTGTTCTTTGTGAATAATCAATGCCCAATGCCCCATGCCCCATAACGGCAGTTGCTACCCTGCGGGAAGCCGCTTTGCGTCTACAAGCCGGGGAACCCTTTCGGCAGTCGCTCATGGGGGAAACCCCCTGCGTACCCGTCGCTGCCTCACCAACGCACTGCCTCCCCAATGTCCAATGCCTAATGCCCAATGACCAATGACTAATGACAAACCAGATTGGATAAGATTGCAAAAAGCCTTGGCGGTAGAGGCAGAACACGGTTTTGCAGACTTGATGGGTAGACAATATCGCTTCAGTGAATTTCTCAGCCTGACTCTGGGTAAATTCCCAACAGCTTTGCCCTTCAATGAACGCCGTCGCTGGCAAGAACTAGCGGTGCAATTTGCTAAGTATCCTAATCTGGAACTAGAACATAGACAGCACTTAGTAGCAGAAACACGTAGATATCTGTATCAATTACAGCAAGAGCAAGAAGAGCAGGAGGAGCCGAGGAGCAAGGGAGTAGAGGAGCAAGTCAGAAATTATCAATCCAAAATTCAAAACCCTAAATCCCCAATTGTGGCAGAGGTAAGCCGAAGACTTGCCCCCAAAATTGACCAAAAACTGAGCGATTTACCAGAAATAGGTATCAGAAAAGCCGACAACTTGGCACGTCTTGGTTTGTACACTGTGCGCGACCTACTTTTTTACTATCCCCGCGATCACATTGACTATGCACGTCAGGTAAATATTCGTGAGCTGCAAGCGGGTGAGACAGTGACAATAGTGGCAACAGTGAAGCGTTGCAACTGTTTTAATAGCCCCAAAAATCAGAAATTATCAATTTTAGAATTGATACTGAAAGACAACACAGGTCAAATCAAAATTAGTCGCTTTTCTGCTGGTACGCGCTTTACCAGTCGTGCTTGGCAGGAAAGTTTAAAACGCCGCTACCCGGTAGGTAGTGTGATTGCGGCCTGTGGGTTGGTGAAAGAAAGTAAATACGGCTTGACGCTGGATAACCCCGAATTAGAAGTGTTAGCGCATCCAGGAGATGCGATTGATTCGTTGACGATTGGTCGTGTAGTGCCAATTTATGGACTAACCGAGGGTGTGGTGGCAAATACAGTGCGACAGGCGGTAATAGCGGCTTTGCCAGCTGCGGCGCACCTGAAAGATCCGTTACCTAATGGTTTGCGGGAAAAGTACGGTTTGATGACTTTGAAAGATGCGATCGCCAATATCCATTTTCCTTCTGATAGCGCCACCTTGCAAGTTGCCCGTCGTCGCCTAGTCTTTGACGAATTTTTCTACTTACAACTAAGTTTACTGCAACGACAGTACCAAGCAAGGCAAATCCAAACGAGCGCTATCTTGGCTCCCAAAGGTCAGCTAATAGAAAAATTCTATGAAATACTGCCGTTTCAACTCACTGGCGCACAGCAACGAGTGATCAACGATATCCTCAACGACTTGCAAAAACCATCACCAATGAATCGTTTAGTGCAAGGAGATGTGGGTTCTGGTAAAACTGTAGTTGCTGTGGTTGCTATCCTAGCCGCAATTCAATCTGGCTACCAAGCGGCGTTGATGGCTCCGACCGAAGTTTTGGCAGAACAGCATTATCGCAAATTAGTTAGTTGGTTTAACTTGCTGCATTTACCAGTGGAATTACTAACAGGTTCCACCAAAACTGTCAAACGGCGACAAATCCATTCTCACTTAGAAACAGGTGAATTACCGTTATTAGTCGGAACTCATGCCTTAATTCAAGACCCAGTAAATTTTCGCCAACTGGGGTTAGCAGTAATTGATGAACAGCACCGCTTTGGGGTGCAGCAACGGGCGCGTTTACAACAAAAAGGCGAACAACCTCATGTATTAACTATGACAGCTACTCCCATTCCCCGGACACTAGCATTGACGATACATGGGGATATGAATGTTAGCCAGATTGATGAGTTACCACCAGGACGGCAAAAAATTCAGACAACGATGCTAACTGGTCAACAACGCACCCATGCTTACGACTTGATACGTCGGGAAATTGCCCAAGGAAGGCAAGTTTACGTTGTTTTGCCTTTGGTAGAGGAATCAGAAAAGCTGGATTTGCGATCGGCTGTGGAAGAGCATCAAAAGCTACAGGAAAGCATTTTTCCAGAGTTTCAAGTCGGGTTGCTACATGGTCGCATGAATTCAGCCGAAAAGGATGAAGCGATTACAAAATTCCGCGATAACAAAACCCAAATTTTGGTTTCTACCACCGTTGTTGAGGTGGGCGTTGACGTACCTAATGCTACAGTTATGCTCATTGAAAATGCGGAACGGTTTGGTTTATCACAACTACACCAACTGCGGGGGCGTGTCGGTCGGGGCGCGGCTCAGTCTTACTGTTTGTTGATGAGTAGTTCTAGAAGCCCTGATGCTCAACAACGGCTGAAGGTATTAGAACAGTCCCAAGATGGGTTTTTTATTTCTGAAATGGATATGCGTTTTCGCGGCCCTGGGGAAGTGTTGGGAACTCGACAATCTGGTGTGCCAGATTTTACGCTTGCAAGTTTAGTCGAAGATGAAGAAGTTTTACTGTTAGCGCGACAAGCCGCAGAGAAAATAATAGAAATGGACGCAACCTTAGAGCGTTGGTATTTGATGAAAGAAGAGTTGAAGTATCGGTATGAGAAGTTAATGGGTGGGGCAATTTTGACTTGATTTTCGGCGTTGCTGAGTGAAAGTATGAATTATTATCACGCAGAGACGCAGAGAGAAGTTGCGGTGCGGTGAGTTCAGCACTGCGGGAGGGTTTCCCTCCGCAGGTGACTGGCGAACCCGAAGGGGGGTTCCCCCCGTTGAGCAAACTTCGGTGGGCGCAGAGAGTAAGAGTTTGAGAGATGAAACTTTTGACATTAATACCTCAATTCACTAACGCCTAATTTTTTATCCATTAACTCAATTGACGGCGAAATTGGTTGATGCTGATGGATAGCAGTAATATAGCAAAGAAAAGAAGTGCGATCGCATTAACCCAAAGTACCTCTAATCCTACTCCTTTAAGCAATATTCCCCGAACAATTTCTATGTAATGGCGTAGCGGATTCAGCAGCGTCAAATATTTAAACGCTAAGGGCATACTTTCAATAGGAGAAATAGCACCGGATAGTTGAATTAAGGGCAAATTGATAAAAAATGATGTCAGGACTACTTGTTGCTGAGTACGACAAAGTGTGGCCAGCATAATTCCAATGCCAATTCCTACAAATAAATAAAGTCCTGACAATCCTAAAAATAGAATTATATTTCCTCGAAAAGGTACGCTAAAAACTAATCTTGCCAAACTCAAAGCTAAGATCACATCGCCCATTAATAGAACAAACAAAGGCACAATTTTTGCTAGTAAAATTTCCCAAGCTTCTGCTGGAGTCATTAATAGTTGTTCCAAAGTTCCTGTGTCTTTTTCTCTCACAACTGTAACTGAAGAAACTAGGGAACTAATTAAAGTTAAAACTAAGCCTAAAACTCCTGGCACAAAAAACCAACTACTTGCCAACCCAGGATTATAAAGAAAAGTTGTTTGTGTGCTAATTAATGCTGGCGCTTGATTAGAAGAAAGCCGATAACTAAATTGACTTACCATTTGATTGAGATAACCTTGGGCAATACCAGCAGTATTAGCATCTACTGCATCAACTAAAACTTGAATCTCCGCCGATTTTCCTTCCGATAGTTTACGTTTAAAATCAGGTGGAATTACTAACCCTGCTGTAATTTTTCCCTGGCGTACTTGTTCACCTAAATCTTTGGTGTTGAACATATATTTCTCTGCAACAAAGGTTTTGTTTGCAGTTAAGGCTGAAACTAGCTCTCGGCTTTCGTAAGTATTGGCGTAATCGACAACTCCTAATTTGAGATAATGCACATCTGGGTTAAGGGCAAAACCATAGAGCAACATTTGAATTGTCGGAGGAATAATCAACAATACTATTGTTTCCTTACTCCTCAGTATTTGGCGGAATTCTTTAATAACTAAACTCCAAAATCGACTATTAAATAAATTTTTAATTAATTTCATATTTAGTATAGTCAATTACAAATGACTAATTTGACAATTGCATTCGTTTTAATACTCGGCGTGAAGCATTAAATAGTAATAATCCCAAGATAATTAGCATGAGCATTGATAACCAAATTCCTGCCCATCCTGTGCCACGTACATAGGCATCACGAGTGATTTCTATATAGTAACGTGCAGGAACAATATAAGAGAATAACGAAAGAGGGAAAGGAATATTACTAATAGGGTAAATAAAACCAGATAGCAACAAAGCTGTTAAAAAGCCTAGCAGTGCGACAGCCTGAACAGCAGAATTCTGATTAGCTGCACGAACTCCTATTAATAAACCAAACATAATACTATCTATCAAAAAAACTAGCGTGCCAAGCAACAATGGTGTTGGCTCGTTTACTAAAGTCAATTGCCAAATTAGCGAACTCATAATCATTATTAATATGGCTTCGATAATTCCAATTATCAAGTAAGCTAATCCTTTACCTAAAAGTAATTCTTCAGCACTCAAGCTAGAAGCATAGACTTGTAATATTGTGCCCTTTTCTTTTTCTCGTACCATAGCAACTGCTGTTAATAAAGATGGATAAATCCACAAAATAACAGCGTAAACTCCTGGCACTATATACAAAGATTCTTTTCTGCCTGGATTAAACCAAAGGCGGATATGGGCAATTACTTGCTCGGATGAAGATTGTAAACCTGAATCTTTCAAAAAAAATTTTGTTGTTGCCTGAATACTATTTTTGATAATCCGGGCATTATTGACATCAGTTCCATCTACTAAAACTTGTACGTTGCTAGTTAGCCCTGATTTAATTCGACTACTAAAATCTGGCGGAATGACCACAGCAGCTTTAGCAAATCCTTGATCAATAATCCCTTGAGGATTTTGGCTGGCAAATTTTGAATTTGGGATTGGATCAAATTGATTAGTAGCAAATAAACGCTCAGTGTAGGCACGACTGAGAGGGCTAATGTCAAAATCTTGCACAAATAAAGGAATATTTTTGGATTCTAGGCGAATCACAAAACCGAAGATAATTAAGGTCATGAATGGCAGGATAAATGCCAACGCTAAGGTTAGGCGATCGCGCTGGAATTGTGCTAACTCTTTTTGACATTGAGATAAAATTCTTTTCATTTCTTCGTGTCCCTTTGTCTCCCTACTCCCCGCCTTCCTCGGTGCGTTGCACAATGCCGATAAAGGCATCTTCGAGAGAAAAAGGGATTGGTCGGAGTGAATGAATATTTATATCCTTGGTTTGTAAAATTGAACTGATGCGAGGAATTTCTAAGTCGGGATGGTCGAGAACTAGGTGTAAGCGATCGCCAAAAATCGACACCCGCCAAGCTGCTAACTCAGTTTTAAGTAAATTAGAAGCATCTTGAGTGTTATCAGTAACTATTTCCAATAGTTGGCCGGGTTGCGAAGCTTTAATTTCGCTAGGCGACCCCTGAATTACTACTTCACCCGCCACCATAAATCCCATGCGGTTGCATTGTTCCGCTTCTTCTAAATAATGAGTTGTCACCAAGATTGCTGTTCCTGATCTAGCAAACTCATTAATTAACCGCCAGAACTGACGACGTGCTAATGGATCTACTCCTGATGTCGGTTCATCCAAAAATAAAATTTTTGGCTCATGCATGACTGAAGCGCCAAAAGCTACTCGTTGCTTCCATCCTCCAGGTAGTTGGCCAGTGAGCATATTTTCTCTGCCAACTAAGCCACAAGTTTCTAATACCCAGTCAATTTTGGTGCGGCGTAACCGAGTTGGCACACCATAAACCCCACAGTAAAATTCTAGATTCTGGACAATCGTTAAGTCGTCGTAGAGGGTGAATTTTTGGCTCATGTAACCAATGCGTTGTCGTAAGGCACTACTACGCAGATTTTGAGTTTGTCCAGCCAAGGAAATTTTCCCGGATGTTGGTTCTAGTAAACCGCAGAGAATTTTAATTGTAGTCGTCTTGCCTGCACCATTCGCTCCTAGTAAACCATAAATTTCACCGTAGCGAACTTCTAAATCTACATCTTTAACCGCCTGAAAATCGCCAAACACCTTTCTCAAGTTGTTAGCACCAATGGCTATAGAGGGTTTGGGTATTTCCCTATCTCTAGTCTCAAGTCCTAAGTCCCTAATGCCTCTTTTTGCACGAGGAAAAGGAATAAATTCTGGATCGTTGCCAGAAGCACGCAGACGGCTAACAAAAACATTTTCTAGAGTTATATCCGCAGTTTGAATGTTGTCTAATGGTAATTTCTGTTGAGCAAAAATTGTTTGAACTGCCGTTTTACCCGTTACCGCATCTTTCACCAACACATCTAACCTATCTCCAAAGGTTTGCACATCAACAATTGATGTTTCTTGATTGTCTATCGCCTTGTGCAAGAAGCGTTCGGCTGCTTCAATGTGATTAGTTCTAACTTCTAAACGTTGTAAACCCAGACTTTCGCGCAACTGAGAAAGAGTGCCAATTTGCTGAATCTGTCCCTCATACATTAAAGCAATGCGATCGCACCGTTCAGCTTCATCTAGGTAAGGCGTGGCTACAACTACTGTGACTCCCTCGGCTGCAATAGCAGCGAGGATATCCCAAAATTCGCGGCGGGATACAGGGTCAACACCTGTCGTTGGTTCATCCAACAACAGAATTTCGGGTTGGGAAATCAAAGCACAGCACAAAGCTAATTTCTGCTTCATGCCACCGGAGAGACGACCAGCCAAGCGATCGCCAAATTTATCCAAACTCATTAAGCGCAAGTATTTATGACGACGCTGGCGAAAAAGATGATCGGGAACTTCACGCAAGCCTGCACTGTAGCGCAGATTTTCATCAATACTCAAGTCGAGATAAAGTGAGAACTGCTGTGTCAGATAACCGATGACTAGACGAGCATCGCGGGGTGGTTTGCCTAAAATTTGGATATTGCCAGTTGATGCTTCCATCACCCCACTTAGAATGTGGAATGTCGTCGTTTTTCCTGCACCATCAGGGCCAATTAATCCAAAAATTTCACCTTGCTTAACGGCAAAATCTATACTTTTAACGGCGACTAATTTGCCGTAACGTTTGCATAAACCCTCTACCTGAATTACGACATTAGTCATAGGTCATTGGGGATTGATATTGCTCATTAGTCAAAATTCAATTGTTCTTCTGCTTGTTTGCTTACTTCCTCCTCTGTAATATTAATCTCTGCATCTGCTGGCATTCCTGGTTTAGCTAATCCAGCAGGGTTATCAATAGTGATTTTGACACCAAAAACTTGTTTAACTCTGTCTTGCTGAAAATAAATATTTTCAGGAGTAAAGGAAGCTTGGGTATCAATGGCGGCAACTTTGGCACTTAGAGGTTTTTTGGGTGCTGAATCTAAAAATATATTAGCTGCTTGACCGACGCGAACTTTACCAATATCGCCTTGAGGAATAAAAGCACGTAGATAAACGCTATTGGGATCAATTACTGTTAGTAGGGTTTTACCAGTAGTAACAACTGCTCCGGGTTCTACACTCCGGCTGACGACTACACCTGTAATCGGGCTAATAACATTGAGGTCGGCTATTTTGGCTTTTATTTCCTGTTGGGAGGCTTTGGCATTTGCCACATCAGCTTGAGCCGCAGCTAATTTCAAGCGTGTCTGTGCCAATTGTGTGCGTAAACCTGCTAGTTGTGTACTGCGGATCGAGGGATTTAGCCCTACGCTTTGGGCTTGTGTCAACTGACCTTGGGACGAATTGACTAATTTACGAAAAGAATCCACTGCGGCTTGACGCGATCGCAGATTGGCTAGTGCAGTTTCAAAGCTTGTTTGGGCTTGGTCAAATTGTTGCTTGGTTACAGCTCCTTGGGCTACTAATTTAGCGTAGCGATCGCGATTCATTTGTGCCAGTTTCAACTCAGATTTGGCTTGTTGCACTTGGGCAATAGCTTGATTTAGCTGGGCTTGGCTAGAAGCAACTGATGACTCAGCCTGGAAAATTCGACCTTTAGCATCTCCTTGAGCCTGTTGCAAAGTCAGATGATTCTCTAGAATTTGATTTTCTAAAAGATTAATTTGTAACCGTGCCTGTTCTTCTTGCTTTTGGGCAGCATCTACACGAGCAGATGCACCCTTAAGTTGAGCTTGAATTTCTGCGTCATCCAGTTTGACAATTACTTGGCCTTTGCCAACTTGATCTCCTTCCCGCACCGCTACAGACTCAATTCTGCCCGCAACTTTAGCTCCTATATCAGTTTCATAACCTTCAATGCGACCGCTCACCCGCAGCGTATTAGCGTCTGAGCGTGATGAAATAAAATACGAAGTTGAAATGCCAATTCCTGTTAGTAATAACCCTAAAGGTATCAACCAACGAGCGGAGAATTTACGTTTATCCTTATTTATTACAGCAGTCTCAAAAGGTTCTTGGGATGGCGAGAGTGGCTGAACCATATTTTTTTTGTTTTAGAAGTTACATCAACCCGGAAAGGAAAGTATTGTTTTATTTACTCAGCAGGTTATGGGAAAGCATCATCCGGTTATATATCGTATTCTCGTATATGTGCTTAAGTATCTTTACTATTTGCAACACAACCTGAAAAATGGGGATTGGGCATTAGGCTAGAGATACAGCGTTTTTCTAGGTGAATGAAGTACACAGGTAGGGGAGCCACTCCGTTGGGCGGCTTTGCCGACTTGAAGGATGTGGCGTTGCACGGCAGTGCCGTGCCCCTACGATCGGCGATAATCTGTACCTTACTAAGGTGCAATCTGCTGTATTTTTATTCGTAACGACACAAGTTGTTGTCATAACGACACAAGTTGCTGTCATAACGACACAAGTTGCTGTCCTAACGACACAAGTTGTTGTCCTAACGACACAAGTTATTGTCATAACGACAATACGATGTCTGACAACAAACCCCTACCCTTACGGGAAGCCGCTCCGCGTCTACGTATCTACGCATCTACCATCCAGAACTTACGCACTCAGATCCTTCAACCCCCTTGGAAAAGGGGCTATTAAAAAGTTTTTCCTCCTTCAAAAAGGGGTTAGAGAGGATCAGAGTTTTAAGTTTTAGTACGTAAGCCCTAACTTCATTACTCAGCACTTTACTGATAACTGTTGGTGCTTAAATTAAGTAAACTCTATGCTTTCCACAAATTCTAAAATCTTCTCTTTGATGCCTTCGGATTCTTCTTCCACAGAAGCAGGGCTTTCGCCTTCAAAGAAGCTACGCTGATTACTGACTATATATAGAAAGTCAGCATTGATAAAGGTTAGTAACCCTCGGTACGCATCTAATCTGATAGCATTGCCATTAGTTTCTTGCTTAGAAATGGTTGAACCCTTGGGCATATCGACTAATACATAGTAAGCTCCAGATAGGGTGTCTTCCAGATATTCAGCGTACTTTATCTGAGCATTTGGTACATTGGCTAAAATCGCCTGCGGTACATATTTTTCTACTAAAATCGATTGGAGATATGCTTCTTGCCCTGTAGCTTCTATTTCTTCAAATTGTTCTGGGGGGATCGGATAATAATCGATTCTGAGTAAAGTACCAAAGTCATCAGAAAAACCGACTACCCCTTCTTGGCTTTGAACCCTACCTCCTTGCTCAGGGTCTACGGGAATCGGAACTGTAAAATTTCCTAAAGGCGATTCATACTCTTGTTCGCCGAAGTCTTGGACTAATACTGTTTCATATTCTTCATCGTCGTCTGCGAACTCTCCATTTTCTGCTTCTTCAAAAGCAGCAATAACTTCCTGAACAATTTCTTCTGCTTCCTCATCCTGCAAATCTAAGGCTTGCTGTAGCTTTTTAAGGTAAGACTGTTTGTTTTTGGGGATAACCAGTTCTTCGTCTAAAAGTACGATCACCCCGGCAGCATAAGCATCCAGTAGTAAGTCATCTGAGAGGGCTTGACTGGCAGTATTAAACAGAGGGCCGAGTCCTGAGTCTTCAGCTATGCCTAGAAGTCTATCAACCATTTCTGCGATTTCGTCTTCTGAGTATTCCTCAAAGACCTCAAAATCCCAAAGCATGGTGCTTAAAATTTCTGCATCCACCTCTTCCAAAGAAGAATCAGCGATCGCGGTAATAACTGCGATCGCTGCTACTGCTTCTTCTGGACTCAGTGATTCTTCTGTTGTCTCCGTTGAGTTAAAAATTTTGTCATCCTTAGTCATTATTGCTACCTCCGAAAATAGCTTGATCGTTATAACTGTTTGAAAGTGACCATGGGTAGTTTAGCAATACATAAGAATATCCTTTTAGAAAAGCTTCGCTAAGGTGCGACTTACTCAATAATCCATCTAAGTGTATTTGGTATTAACTAACGCTTTATACCATGTCTTGATCATAATTATTAATTCGTATTTCGTAATTTCAGACAGGTTAGAGACCCCAACCTCTACAGGTTACTCAGTTTCAGGTGGACTGTTACTCGACTATTTAATTTAATTACGAATTTTTAATACAGTTCTAATTTACTTGCTGCTTATTTGAGCCATACAGGAAGCTATTGGCAATGTTTTCATAGAATTGGAGATTAGTCCAGTAACCCAGGTGTCCTTGGATTCCCCAAGATGCTTAATATTTCATTTCAACCTTATCTAAGTTTTCGTAGTAATCCAGGTTACTGCTAATCGGGACTTGCTGATAATAATTCATCCAGCGGATTTGAGCGAGTTGGTATACCACTAGGTTGCTACTAATTTTGGATTTTTTTACACCAATTCGGGGTTCACGCTAAAAGAATTGAGGCATTCTAAAATTCGCTGTCAAATATATAGCAGTCCTAAATGATTTAGAAAACTCTCTGTTTCTTTTCTTGGTGTACTTGGCGGTTCGTAAAAAAAGGAATTATCACGACTCACATAGGATTGCTATAGTACTTCTTTCGTGATGACTTCCGAAAGAAAAAGCCAACTTTATCTAAATATAATGGTGAATCTAAGGTAATTAATCCTTTTTTATAAAAAACATTTTACTTTTATTATTTATTATTCATGAATCGTAGTTAATTACTTCTTCTTGTACATCATTGGGTCGGAAAACACTATAGCTAATGCAATATATCTAGAGGCATAACCTCAAACTAGCTAGGGATAGATGCCCAAACAAAAAAAATAATTAGATAATACCGAAGTTTGAAGTTACGCAGGAATCTGAGTAGCTCATTACTTATATCGCTACTTATATCGCTGCAATCTTTTATTACTTACAAATTTGAATTCTTCTATGGTACAGACCCCTCCATCTCAATTCTCTCCAGAACAATACAAAGTAGATGCGACCAATGAAGTAGTAGAAAATATTATTGAATCCTCAACTACTGATACAGAAATTGATTTAGAATTCCTGTACACCAGGGATATTGAATTCCGGCAGGAAACTATTTATTTTCTTGTGGTTGATCGCTTTCATGATGGTGATTTAGAAAATAGCGAAGGTATTAACTCAGAACTGTACGATCCGACTGGACAAGATTGGGGAAAGTACTGGGGTGGCGATTTGCAAGGTGTCATCGACAAATTAGACTATTTGAAAAACATGGGAGTTACCGCTATTTGGCTAACTCCGCTGTTTGAGCAGGTTGAAGAGTTATTTGTCGGTAATGCTGCAATACATGGTTATTGGACAAAAGATTTTAAGCGGCTCAATCCTCGCTACATTGCTCAAGGAGAAAATCCTTCTTTAAACGAAACTCAAGAAACCAGAGATACAACTTTTGATCGCTTAATTGCAGAAATGCACAAGCGTAATATGAAACTGGTGCTGGATATTGTTTGCAACCATAGCACTCCTGATACCAGCGGTAGCAAAGGTGAATTGTATGATGATGGTGTTAAAATTGCTGACTTTAACAATGATGTGAATCATTGGTATCATCACTATGGCGAAGTGCAAGATTGGGAAGATGATTGGCAAGTACAGAATTGTGAATTAGCTGGTCTTGCAACCTTCAATGAAAATAATACTGAATATCGTGAATATATCAAATCAGCGATTAAACAATGGCTAGACAGAGGCGTGGATGCGCTGCGGGTGGATACTGTCAAGCATATGCCAATTTGGTTTTGGCAAGAATTCACTGGTGATATGTGCAATCATAAGCCAGATGTATTTATTTTTGGGGAATGGATTTATAGCAGCCCTAGTGACGATCGCTCGGTAGAATTTGCTAATAACTCTGGCATGACACTTCTAGACTTTGGGCTGTGTGTGGCGATTAGAGCAGCATTGGCACAAGGTTCAGAAAACGGATTCCATACAATTCAATATATCTTTGACCAAGACCATCGCTATAGTGGGGCAACAGAGTTAATTACCTTCATTGACAACCATGATATGTGTCGCTTCCAATCGCTGAATCCCGATCCAGCGATGTTGAAGGTGGCGATCGCTCTAATTATGACTTGTCGCGGTATCCCTTGCATTTATTACGGCACAGAACAATATCTGCACAATGATACCGATGGCGGTAACGATCCCTACAATCGCCCAATGATGGAAAAATGGGATACCGACACAGAGATTTACCGTTATGTTAGGCTGCTATCCGGCTTGCGGCGACTAAATCCAGCCGTATCTATGGGTAGCCACTGGCAAAAATACTTAACAGAAGATGTTTACTGCTATGTGCGCCGTTATCGTGATTCCCTATGTTTTGTAGCATTAAACCGGGGAGGAGAAGTTTCTTTGTCCGAAGTAGACACAGAACTACCCGACGGCGAGCATACCTGTGTGATTAGTCGCAACAAGTATGAAGTCAAAGACGGCAAGATTTATAACTTGGTACTAGAAGAACGGGGAGTGATTGTTTTCAGCCACGTTGGTGAGCGAATCAAAGGACAGACAATCGTTCGCGTGCAACTTAATGGCGTGAGTACCCAACCAGGTGAAACTATCGTCGTGACTGGAAACTGTCCAGAATTAGGTAACTGGGATATTAGCAAAGCCTATCCTCTAGAGTACATCAACACCAATACTTGGTTTGCTGAGATTCCTTTTGATGAAAGTACTGGCAAGCTAATCAGTTACAAATATGCCATGTGGCGCGAAGGGCGATCGCCCCTACGGGAGAATACCGTACCCCGTCGCTGGGTAATTGCCAAAGAAGGTACTGTCAAATGGCGTGATACCTGGGCATCCGGGCCGGAATCGTAGGTATAGACAAGCTTGGGGAAGCAGGAGGGACACGGAGACAGGGGGACACGGGGACGCGGGGACAAGGAGAAATTATTATCTATTACTCTTTGCCCAAGTCTCTAATTCGCCTTGTCCTCATGCAAAAACCCAGATAATACAAAAAAGAACCACAGATAAACACAGATGCACACCGATATTTATGTGTGTTTATTGGTGTGCATCTGTGGTTAAATATCATATTCTGTTTGTGCAAAGGAGAAATTATTATCTATTACTCTTTGCCCAAGTCTCTAATTCGCCTTGTCCTCATGCAAAAACCCAGATAATACAAAAAAGAACCACAGATAAACACAGATGCACACCGATATTTATGTGTGTTTATTGGTGTGCATCTGTGGTTAAATATCATATTCTGTTTGTGCAATCGCGTTCCGAGTTCCAAGCTCGACATTCAGAGTTCAAAGCTTGATATTTCGAGTTCTGAGCTAGTCGTTTCCAGTTCAAAGCTCGAAGTTCCGAGTTCAAAGCTAGTCGTTTCGAGTTTAAAGCTTGATGTTTCGAGTTCAAAGCTCGAAGTTCCGAGTTCAAAGCTCGAAGTTCCGAGTTTAAAGCTCGAAGTTCCGAGTTTAAAGCTTGATATTTCGAGTTCAAAGCTCAAAGTTCCGAGTTCCAAACTCGAAGTTCCGAGTTCCAAGCTCGAAGTTTCGAGTTCAAAGCTATCTGAGTGATGAGGGCCAAGTAATAATTTCTCTCCGTATCCCCGTGTCCCCTTGTCTCCCCATCTCCTTGTCCCTTCCCTTCTGCCCCCTGCCTCCTGCCTTCTGCCTTCTTCCTACACAGCAGCGATCGCACAAACTTGTAAGCCAATTGGCGTGTGAATAATTACAGATTCCACGCCAAATACTTGCGCGATGTTATCTGGAGTGAGAACTGTTTCAGGTGCGCCAACTTCCCATAAATGACCTTGTTTTAATAAGGCAATACGGGAACTATACCGGGCTGCTAAATTCAGTTCGTGTAAAACTGTGACAATAGTTAATTCTTGCTGTTGATTCAAATCTTTGAGTAATTCTAATAGTTGCAGCTGATAGTTAATGTCTAAATAAGTTGTTGGTTCATCTAACAATAGTACTTTTGGTTTTTGCGCCAGTGCTAAAGCCAGAAAAGCCCGTTGTCGTTCACCACCTGAGAGTTCTTCAACTAAGCGATCGCTCAATTTTTGCAGTTGCGTTTTTTTAATTGCCGCTTCTACTTGCTGCCTATCTTCAGCATTTAATTCCCATTGCCACCAAGGTTGATGGGGTGTACGTCCTAAACTAACTAATTGCCGTACTGTTAATCCCGCAGGTAGAGTTTGTTGTTGCGGTAACAAAGCTAGTTTTTGTGCAACTAAATTCGGCGGTTGCGTATGAATTGCTTTACCATCGAGTAGCACTGTTCCCTGCTGTGGAGAAAGAATCCGGCTGAGTAACTTGAGTATTGTAGATTTACCAGAACCATTAGCACCAACTAAACTCAACCATTCTCCTGTTTGCAGCGTCAGATTAATATCTTGGACAATTGGCACTGCGGTATAACCGCCAGTCAGGTTTTGCAATTCAAGTGGCATTGTCAGAATTTAGGGGATTGGGGATTGGGGATTGGGGATTAGGGATTAGGGACAAGGAGCAGGGGGCAGGGGGAATAGCAACTCAGCACTCTTCATGATTTACTCAAGCCAGCAGAACGGCGATAAAGTAACCAGATAAATAGCGGTGAACCCAGCAAGGCGGTAACAGAACCTACTGGTAATTCTATTGCTCCCAGCCTAGAGAGTAAATCGGCAAAGGTGAGTAACCAAGCACCTGCTAAGGCTGACAGTGGCAAAACAAAGCGGTGATCTGTACCAACGAGCAGACGTACACCGTGGGGAACAACAAGTCCCACAAATCCAATCAAGCCGCTGATGCTAACTGCGCCTGCGGCTAATAAAGTAGCAACACCACCAATTAATAAGCGCGATCGCGTTAACGATACACCTAAACCCAAAGCCAAATCATCACCTAAAGCTAGGACATTGAGCGATCGCGCTAGTAAACATCCTCCCAGCAATGCCACGATGATATAAGGGCCAACAGTTGTAATTTCTTTCCAACCCCGTCCGTTGAGGCTACCAACTAGCCAATTGAGTGCAATTTGAATTTGCCCGTCTTCCGCCAGCAAAAGTAATGTACTTTGTACTGCACCGAATAAAGAACTCACCGCCACCCCGCCCAAAATCAATCGTTCCACTGCAATTCCCGACCCCGCACGACCAAGGAAAATTACAATAGCTGATGTCAAAATTGCTCCTAACCACGCCGCTATAGGAATTGCCGCTGGGAAAATTTGCAACACCACCATAACGATGACAATTAGTCCTGCACCAGCGGAAATGCCCAGTATAAATGGATCGGCAAGACTATTGCGTAGCATTCCTTGCAGCAACACTCCCGACATTCCCAAAGCTGCACCCACAATCAGAGCTGCAATAATGCGCGGGAGACGTAAATCCCAAAGGATTGTCTGTTTAATAGGATCGCCTTGGTGGAGAAGCGCTTGCCACAATTCAGGCACACTTAAAGGTACAGCTCCCTGAGAAAGCGAAAGCGCTATAGTCACTATTAATGCTGTAGCTATGAGCAAAATCGCCCAGAGTAAGCGATGGGTAGTAAAGATTTTCTGCAATGAGCTATTCACCTTAAGTTTCAAGGGGGATTGGGGGCTGGGGACTGGGGGCTTGGGATTGGGGACTGGGGATAAGGAGACAAGGGGAGACTCTCTGACTCAGCACTCAGCACTTTCAAGCTCGGCGTTCCAAGTTCTGAGCTAGTCGTTCCGAGTTCTGAGCTAGTAGTTCCGAGTTCCAAACTCGAAGTTCCAAGTTCCAAGCTTGAAGTTCCAAGTTCCAAACTCGGCGTTCCGAGTTCCAAGCTCGGCGTTCCAAGTTCTGAGCTAGTAGTTCCGAGTTCCAAACTCGAAGTTCCAAGTTCCAAGCTCGGCGTTTCGAGTTCCAAGCTCGGCGTTCCGAGTTCCAAGCTCGGCGTTCCGAGTTTCAAGCTTGACATTCCGAGTTCTAAGTGCTGAGTGCTGAGTGCTGAGTTCTGAGTTCTGAGTAACAATTTCTCCCCTTGTCTCATCTGCTCCCCTGCCCAATCCCCAATCCCCAATCCCCAGTCCCCAATCCCCAATCCCCAATCCCCAATCCCCAATAATTAATTATGCCTGCTCTCGCCAACCTTGATAACCAGTCACAATGCGGCTACCATCCTTAAGCACATGAATCTCTATCTGATCGCTAGCCCAGGTAATTTGGTCTTGGAAAGCCGGATTGAGGACACGAACCCTTTGATTGCTAGAAGAAACTGGGGAGTTGGGGGAATGAATTGCTAAAGATTCTACAAAAGGCCCGTCAATGAGAATATCTAGCTGTTCTAACAAAGCTTGGGAACCTGGGGGAGCAGATTCAGACTGTAGTTGCTTGAGGGTGAACCCAGTAAATGACATCACATTTAACCCAGCAGCTTTGAGTTTGCGTGCTAGAGAAGCCAATGCGGGTGCTTGCCAAAAAGGTTCTCCGCCAGAGAATGTCACTCCTGTGTTGCGAGGATTTTTGAGAATATTCTCGGCGAGGGTATCGACAGAAATGAGTTGGTTAATCTCAAATGACCAAGATTCAGGATTAAAACAGCCAGGACACTCTCGCGGACAGCCTTGCACCCAAACAACAGCACGACAGCCAGGGCCATTAACCTCGGATTCATCAACGTAACCCATGATGTTTAGATGATCGGGGGGAATTTCTATTGGTGCTAGCGATGGGTTACTTGACTTTGTTTCCATCTATTCCTCCTTGGAAGCGTTACCTGTTAACCGCTAATATAGCGAAGCGATCGCAGCGTCATACACTAAGATTTTGATGACATCATGATTTTTGGTTTCTTCTCCCCCAACTTCAAAAATGATGGGATCTTTTTTTTACTTGCAAGTCCCTTAATATTCCTTTCGTTCCGCCAAATATTCATACATCCGCCAACGCGCATTTACTTCGGCTTGCGCTTGTTCTAGCAGTTGTTTAGCAACTTCCGGCTTACTCTTGGTAAGCATTTTAAAGCGATTTTCTTGATACATTGACTGATCTACTGGTTGCTTAGGCGCTTTCATATCCAGTTGCAATGGATTTTTGCCTTGTTTTTGCAACTCAGGATTATACCGATAAAGCAACCAACGACCGGATTCTACCAGCGCTTTCTGTTGATTCATCCCTGTGGTCATGTTGATGCCGTGAGCAATGCAATGGCTGTAAGCAATAATCAACGATGGGCCATTAAAAGCTTCTGCTTCCAAAAATACTTTCAGGGTATGTTCATCCCTCGCACCAAGGGCTACACTTGCTACGTAGACATTGCCGTAGGTCATGGCAATTAGTCCTAAGTCTTTCTTGGGTGCAGGCTTACCACTGGCGGCAAATTTCGCCACTGCTGCTTTTGGGGTAGCTTTTGAGGATTGACCGCCTGTATTAGAATACACTTCTGTATCCATCACCAAGATATTCACATTGCGGCCACTGACCAGCACATGATCGATACCGCCAAAGTCAATGTCATAAGCCCAGCCGTCACCACCAACAATCCAGACGCTTTTTTTGACAAGGTAATCAGCAATCGATTTTAGATTTGAGATTTTGGATTTTAGATTGGGGTCTGATGAGAAATTGATAATTTTATCTAGTCGTTTTTTCAACAACTCTACCCGTTCTCGCTGTTCCCAAATGTCAGCTTCGGAATTTTGTGTAGCGTTGAGGATGGATTGAATGAGGTTATCATCAATTTCACCACTCAATTTTTGCAGTAGTTCCGCAGCAAATTCCGCTTGCTTATCTAAGGAAAGGCGGAAGCCAAAACCGAATTCGGCATTATCTTCAAATAAGCTATTAGACCATGCCGGGCCTCTTCCTTCAGCGTTGGTTGTCCAGGGAGTTGTGGGTAAATTTCCGCCGTAGATTGAAGAACAACCTGTAGCGTTGGCAATTACGGCGCGATCGCCAAATAGTTGTGTCAATAATTTTAAATAAGGTGTCTCGCCACAACCTACACAAGCACCAGAAAATTCAAATAATGGTTCTTGCAGTTGTTGTTGGCGAATTTGGTTAAGTTTGAGTTGTCTGCGATCGGGATTGGGCAAATTCAGAAAGAAATCCCAGTTTTTTCGTTCTTGTTGTCGCAAAGGCAGTTGCTGCGCCATATTAATCGCTTTCCGCAATGGCTCAGACTTATTTTTAGCAGGGCAAATATTTACGCAGATAACGCACCCTGTACAATCTTCAGGGGCAACCTGAATCGTAAATTTTTGGATGGCAAAGTCCCTATCTTTGGCATCAACTGACTTAAAGGTTGCTGGTGCATTGGCTAACTCACTCGGTTGATACACCTTGGCACGGATGGCGCTGTGGGGACAAACCATCACACATTTACCGCACTGTACGCAGACATCCCCATCCCAAACAGGAATTTCTTCCGCTACATTGCGTTTTTCCCACTTGGTTGTACCTGTGGGGAATGTACCATCAGGCGGTAATGTACTTACAGGTAAGTCATCACCTTGCCATGTCATAATTTTACCGAGGACTTCCCGCACAAATTTGGGGGCTGTGATTGGCAGAGGATTTTGGATTTTAGATAAGAATATTTCCTCATCTATCCATTTTCCCTGTTCCTCATATTTGACTTTCACCTGATGTAAATTTTCTAGAGTTTGGTCTACGGCTTGCAAATTCATGCGGACAACTTCTGCCCCTTTCTTACCGTAGGTTTTTTCAATTGCTTGTTTAATTTTGGCGATCGCTTCTTGTTGTGGCAAAACATTTGCTAAGGCGAAGAAGCACACTTGCATAATTGTATTAATTCTGCCACCCATGCCACTTTGACGGGCAACTTGGCTTGCATTGATGACGTATAAATTTAGTTGCTTTTTGATAATTTGCTGCTGTACTTTTACTGGCAAACGTTCCCAAACAACATCGGCATCATAAGGACTGTTAACAAGAACAGTCGCCCCAGGAATAGCAGCTTTAAGAACATCAATTCGTTCCAAAAAACCCCAATGATGACAACTTATAAAGTTGGCTTTGTCAATCAAATAAGTTGAGCGAATTGGCTCTTTGCCAAAGCGCAGGTGAGAAACGGTCATCGAGCCAGATTTTTTTGAGTCGTAAACAAAGTAACCTTGGGCGTAGTTGTCTGTTTCTTCACCTATAATTTTGATTGAGTTTTTGTTAGCCCCGACCGTACCATCGGAACCTAAGCCATAAAACATTGCTCTAACTACGTTATCTGGTTCGGTAGAGAAATTCTGGTCAAAGCTTAGGGATGTATGGCTAACATCGTCATTAATACCGACAGTAAAATGGTTTTTCGGTGTAGCTGAAGCGAGGTTGTTGAAAATGCCCTTGATCATCGCTGGCGTAAATTCTTTAGAAGAAAGACCGTAACGACCACCGATGATTTTGGGGAGAGATGAGGAAGACCCGGAGATTAATTTTTCCCCGTCTCTATGTCCCCGTGTCCCTGTGTCATTTCCCCATCTTTCATGAATTGCAGCCACTACATCTAAATACAGTGGTTCCCCTGCGCTACCTGATTCTTTGGTGCGGTCGAGAACTGCGATCGCTTTTACACTGCTAGGTAATACATCAACAAACCTTTCTACATCAAAAGGGCGATATAGCCGCACCTTCACTACACCAACTTTTTCCCCAAGGTTGTTGAGGTAATCTACTGTTTCATGGACAGTTTCACAGCCGGAACCCATGATGACAATCACGCGATCGGCATCGGGTGCGCCGTGATATTCATAAATTTGATAATATCTGCCCGTGCGATCGCCAAATTTATCCATGAGGCGCTGGACAATTTCGGGCGTGGCGTTGTAATAAGGGTTAGCACCTTCGCGGGACTGGAAATAAATATCAGGGTTTTGGGCTGTACCCCGTAAAACTGGGCGGTCTGGAGTGAGAGCGCGATCGCGGTGTGCCAATATGAGATTGTCGTTGATGAGCGATCGCAAATCATCATCAGAGAGTAATTTCACTTTCTGCACTTCATGGGAGGTACGGAAGCCGTCAAAGAAGTGCATAAACGGTACTCGCGCTTCTAAGGTTGCAGCATAGGCGATAAGGGCAAAGTCTAGATTTTCCTGCACCGAAGCCGAACACAGCAACGCAAACCCTGTAGCACGAGCTGCCATGACATCGCTATGGTCACCGAAAATAGATAAAGCATGGGTAGCTAAAGAACGTGCAGCGACGTGAATTGTCGCACTTGTTAATTCCCCAGCGATTTTGTAGAGATTGGGTATCATCAACAATAATCCCTGAGATGCTGTGAAGGTAGTACTGAGGGAACCAGTTTGTAACGCCCCATGCACCGCACCTGCGGCTCCACCTTCGCTTTGCATCTGTACTACACTGGGAACTGTGCCCCAGAGGTTAGGACGGTCTTCGGCTGACCAAGCATCTGCCCATTCACCCATTGTTGAGGAGGGAGTGATGGGATAAATTGCAATTACCTCATTTAATTTGTAGGCAATACGGGCGACAGCTTCATTTCCGTCAATTGTTGCAAATATTTTGTTCATCATTTACTCCTGCTATATCACCCAAGCGCGAAGATATCTACATTACGAATTAGCTGGGCATAAATAAACGTCAAGAGTCCAAATATGGACTCTATAATTTGGGTTTGTAAATTATATATTTATTGATGTCCAGCCACTTAAATCTTTGTGTATTTCTGCCTATTTCTTAAATTTTTAAACTTCTACATTGCATTATGGTGAGGCATGGATACAATTTTAAATATTCAGTTTTAACGAATGAAATTTACCTAAAATTCAATAATATTGATGAATTTTGATTTAGATTAGCTACTAATCACCTTCACAGTATCGCACAGGCTCTTCCACAGGAAAATTTATATATTAATCCTGTACTCAAATATTTAAATAGCTATTTTGCAGGGACTTTAAATAATTCAATTTTTATTTGGGGGTATAGGTTCGAGAATTAAGATTAAGTTCCAAAAAAGCTTGGAAAAAAATGCGGAATGCTCCTGTTTCAGTTTGTAGTCGAACTACAAGTAATACCTAATTGGAGACTACTAATGCGTACTTTAACTTACCGCCATATAAGTTCTTTTATCTTGTTAGGACTGATACTAGGTCTTACGAGTTGCAGTGGTGATAATCCTACAGAGATAAAAGCTGAAGTTTCTCGCAACCAATCTTCTAGTATTCAATCAGTATCAACCAATGTAACTCCTAAAATTAAACTTGCTGAAAACTTACCTAAAAAAGCTTCTAGTGTTCAGCCACGAGTAATTGATTTAACGCCTAAGATTAAACTTGCTGAAGAACCACAGTGGTCACCAAATAGGAAGCAAATTGCTTTCATGAGTTTGAAAAATCCTGGCAACGAAGAAATTTATGTCATGAATGCTGATGGTTCAAACCTGAAGAATCTCACCAATAATTCAGTAAAGGATCGTTCTCCCGTGTGGTCACCGGATAGCAAAAAAATTGCCTTTCTTTCTGGGCGCAATCGCAACCCTGAAGTTTATGTGATGAATGCTGATGGTTCTGGACAAACTAATTTAACTAAAAATCCAGCAGGTGATTATCCTTATATCTGGTCACCAGATGGCAAAAAGATTGCTTTCGGATCTAGGCGTGATAATAATGATTATGAAATCTACATCATGAATGCCGATGGCTCTCAGCCAACCAGAATCACCAAAAATCCGGGGTATGATTCAGTTCTTTCTTGGTCGCCAGATGGCAAAAAAATTGCTTTCCTTTCTGGACGTGATGGCAACGAAGAACTCTATGTCATGAATACTGATGGTTCTAGCCAAACCAGATTAACTAATGACTCAAATAATAATGCAGGGGCAGTTTGGTCACCAGATAGCAAAAAGATTGCTTACCATTCAAGTCCTGAACCTTTCAAGAAAAATGGTTACATTTATGTAATTAATGCTGATGGTTCTGGTAACACTCAGCTTACGAATCCAGGAATATCTCAAAACCCTGCTTGGTCACCCAATGGTACACGAATTGCCTTTGAATCTTATCGTGATGGCAACTCAGATATCTATGTAATGAACACTAATGGTTCTGGTCAAATTAGATTAACTACCAATAAAGGCAGAGATTCACGTCCAGTTTGGTCGCCTGATGGCAAACAAATAGCTTATGAATGCTTTCAAAATGAAGAATCGCACATTTGCTTGCTCAAGGTCTAACTTCCTAATTCTCTAAAATCAAAGGAAAGATGCAAACCCTGAAACTAAGATAAAATCTGAAGTCTGTTAATTACTAATTCCTGATTTACGCTTCACCTGAGGGACGAAGTAACCTGTAATCCTTTGTAAGTTTTGTCAAGCGCTCAATCTTTCTATTGGCATCCCTTGATAGGGGAATATACAATCCAGTAGAAACTAGCCCTGTGATAGCTGTGACATCAGCCTGAGTCACATTGCCCGAAAGCATGAGGAAACCTGCTAACAAACTCATGGCAATGGAAGCGGCGATCGCCATACAAGATAAAATGTAACTCAAACGAGCTTGATAGCAATGTTCTTGATAGGTTTTCCATTCCATTTCGTCGTAATAACTAGGCTTTACAGTGCTTGACTGAAAGTTAGCTCTGCGAGAATCTGTTTTTGAGTTAATGTTTGTCATCGGCTTGAAGTAAGTGTAGTATCTGATTTGATTAAGCTGTTTATTGTGTATGTCCTAACTGTGTAGGCTACTGTCTGATAGAGGCGTGAGAAATTATACTTTCCTCCCTTTTTTAATGGCTTTTTAAGGAGGAAAGCATATGGTATTACTAACAAGAAACTGTACAATTTAGGCGTGCAGCAGCTTATTTTTTAACCACAGACTCGATAATCATTGCAGCTGCAAACAAACACAGTAGAATAATCGCTAATCTTCCAAACCATTCTCCGATCAGGGGTAGTAACATCATGGCTATCTTCGAGAGTCCTAAACTCATCGACATCACACAGGCGATCGCCAAGCCAGCCCCAAAGAGTAGAAGGTACTTCAAAAATCTTGAAGCAAACCGAAATAAAAAATTGTTTTGTTGTTCAGTTTTCATAGCTTTGTACTCCAAATAATAGTTGATATTTCCAAGCAATTAGCCCTTAAAAAATTAGGCAGGAGAAGTTAATTAACTTCTCCTGCCTTGTAAAAATCACAATTTATCAGGGCTAGGTTTTAAAAATTTGTGATTGGGTTGTCTGCAACTTTCCAATGGCTAGTTATCACAACTATGCCTACCATTCTCTGAGGAATGTATATAATTATTCAATTGTGTAATGATTATTTAGTTGTGTTGAAATTTCATATTCAATTTTACTGTGACTCGACTTTTGCTCCTCTATCCACCACTTTTGTAACTCCTCTTGACTGATGACATACCGATAATGAGTAGAACCCATTATCGTTACTGCAATTCGATCACGCTTAATTCGCTCACTTTTAATTTCTATGTGACCGAAACCAGTTTCATGCCAACATTTAAGGAGAATTTCTCGCAGTCGAGTCACAATTCTGTCAACTTCGTTTGCTTCGCTAGTTTCTCCAGGCATAATCATGGAACCTTAGGGTAAGCCGTGCTAGACTCTCAATCGAAAATTACAAATGTGTCAACCGTTCGATTAAAGACAGCTGCCACCTTTGTGAGAAGGAATCTGCCAGGGTATTTGCTTTACGTAATTAGGTGGAAAAATTTAATTATTTTTTCCAACGGCTAAGTGTCGTATTCTGTGACAATCATCTCATGGGATTTTAGCGCTGTCAAGTAGGATCATGACTAAAATTTTGCTTGTATTACCCCAATTAATCCTTGGATTATCTAAATTTGCGTATATGTGACAGGTGTCACAAAAGATTTTAAGTTGTAAGCTATTGTTAGTCACTAAAATCGTATGTTAGGTGGAAAGCCACCAAACAAGATGAATCAGCAACAGTTAAATGAAACCTTTGAGAAATTAACGCCACGTCGCCAAGAGGTATTGCGGCTAGTGTTGGCTGGGGAGTTAGACGAAGCGATCGCTCAAGTTTTAGACATTAAGTCAGCGACAGTCAGAAAATACCTAGAAAGGCTCTACCGAGCATTTGATGTCAGCAAAAAATCCGAATTAGTGACTTTGTTTGCTAAGTACAAGCCTGAACTCATCAGTGGTAACTCCAGCACGACAATACCAGCAGCAAAGAAAACCAACTCCGACAGTAAGCAAGATTTAGGAGAAGCACCCGATACTGCAACTTTTTACGGACGTACTCAGGAATTAGAAACTCTTAAGCAATGGATTATTAACGAGCATTGTCGTGTCGTTGCGTTGCTGGGAATGGGTGGACTGGGAAAAACTGCTTTATCTGTGAGATTGGCTGAGAATTTAAAGTCAGAGTTTGATTACATTATCTGGCGTAGTCTCCGAGAAGCACCCAAACTAGGCACAGTACTTGATGGGATAATTAGATTTTTATCAAACCAAGAAGATATTAATTCCACAGGTGATATTAGTGAGAAAATTACACGTCTTCTTGACCACTTTCGGCATTTCCGTTGTTTATTAATATTAGATAATTTTGAATCGATTTTAGCTGAAGGTTCGCATTCAGACCTGTACCGTGATGAATGCCAAGAATATAGTATTTTAGTTCAGCGTATTGGCGAATTACATCATCGGAGTTGTTTAGTAATAACAAGCCGTATAAAACCCAGAGAAATTGCTGTTCAAGAAGGGGAAAATTTGCCAATTCGTTACTTATTACTGCCAGGCTTGAAAAATTTAGAAGCTATGAAAGTTTTGGAAAGTAAAAGACTTTCTGGTACAGAAGAGGAGATGGAGAAATTAGTCGGTCTATACAGCGGTAATCCTTTAGCATTAAAAATAGTATCTACTTTTATTCAAGATTTATTTGGTGGTAATGTTTCCGAATTTTTAGGTCAAGAAATTAAGCTTACACCTTTTGTTGGCATAGAAAGCTTGTTAGAGCAGCAATTTCAACGTTTGGCAGAGTTAGAAAAGGAAATTATGTACTGGTTGGCAATTAATCGTGAACCAGTTTCTGCGCCGGAATTATTTGATGATATTGCAGAAAAACCCATATATTTTAATGTCATTAATAGCTTAAAAAATCTTGAACGGTGTTCGCTCATAGAAGCTAGTGATGGTAGATTCACTCTACAAAATGTCGTCATGGAGTATATAACTGGTATTCTCGTCCGACAGGTAAGCGAAGAAATAAACTCTGGAAACTTTGAAATATTTAATAAATATGCTTTAATCAAGGCTACTGCTAAAGATTATATTAGAAATTGCCAGGTCCAACTAATTCTTAAACCAATTGCTAAAAGTATTACTGATTTCAAAAGCAAATTAGTTAATTTATTTTCTAAACAAAATAGAAAAATTAGAGATTTATCTAAAGGATATACTGTTGGTAATATCTTAAACTTATTACGTTATTACAACTACAATTTATCTGGTCTTGATCTGTCACACTTAACTGTATGGCAAGCATATCTCCGAGGAGCAGATTTACGAGATGTGAAGTTGATTGGGGCAGATTTAAATAAATCTCGGTTTACAGAAGCTTTTGGTATTGTGCTAGCAGTAGCATATAACCCCAAACAATCATTGATTGCTCTGGGTGATACTAAAAGTAAAATTCGTCTAAGAGATGGAAATGGTCATCAACTTCTAACCTTGGAAGGGCATACAAATTGGATTAGGTCAGTGGCTTTTAGCCCTGATGGAGAAATTTTAGTTAGTGGTAGTGATGACAAAACCCTGATGTTATGGAACACCAAAACTGGTCAATGTTTGAAAACTTTAACAGGGCATAAAGAAAGAGTCTGGTCAGTAGCATTTAGCCCCGATGGAAAAACTGTAGCTAGTAGCAGCGAAGATAAAACAGTCAGACTATGGAACATCCACACTGGTGAATGCTGGAATGTTTTGGACAAACATACTCATTGGGTACGGGGAGTTGCATTCAGTCCTGATGGCAAGATTTTAGCCAGTGGTAGCAGTGACACAAAAGTAATTTTATGGGATGCCCATACTGGTAATTATCTAAAAACTTTAGAAGGTCAACATACAGCACGAGTACGTACAGTCGCCTTCAGTTCTGATGGCAAAATTTTAGCTAGTGGCAGTGATGACCATACCATTAGACTTTGGGATATTGAGAGTGGCAGATATCTCTACACTTTGCTGGGGCATACTGAAAGAGTGCGATCGCTAGCTTTTAGCCCCGAACTCAATTCTCGCATTTTGGCTAGCGCCAGTGAAGACCATAAGGTAATTTTGTGGGATACCGACACCGGTAAACGCCATCGAACTTTATCAGAACACACAGAAAAAGTTTGGTCTGTGACTTTTACCGATACTGAAGGTAAAACTTTAATCAGTAGCAGCGACGATAAAACTGTCAAACTCTGGGATGCTCATACAGGTGAATGTATCAAAACCTTCCAGGGTTACACAGACTGGGCTTGGTCTTTAGTTTTTAATTCTGATACTAATACCTTAGTTAGTGGCAATGACGACAAAACTATTAAACTTTGGAACTTAAACTCAGATAATAGTGAACCTAAATCTCTGGTAGGACATACTAATAGAATACGCGCAGTGGCCTTTAGTTCTAAGAGTAATCTGATTGCCAGTGGCAGTGATGACCAAACTATCAAACTATGGGATGCCCAAACTGGTCAACATTGCAAAACTTTAGTAGACCACTTTGACCGCATTCTGACTGTAGCTTTTAGTCCTAATGGGCGTCATTTAGCCAGTGGTGGCGATGACAAAATATTAAGAATATGGAATATCAATACAGGTGAGTACCGCCAAACTCAAGAGAATCATAAAAACTGGGTCTGGTCAGTAACTTTTAGTCCAAATAGCAAAATTTTAGCTAGTGGTAGCGAAGACTGCACAATCAAATTGTGGGATGTAGATACGGGTAAATGCTTGAATACTCTCAACGGTCATACTGGATGGGTGCGATCTGTGCGTTTTAGCCCCAATGGTAATATCCTTGTTAGCGGCAGCGAAGACCAGACTATCAAGCTTTGGAATATAAGTACAGGTGAGTGTATACAAACCTTGAAAGGAGAAACAGGTTGGGTGCGGACTGTAGCTTTCAGCCCTGATGGACGCTTTGTGGCGAGTGCGGGGGGAAACCCAATCATTGAAATTTGGGATATCAAGACCGCCCAGCTTTACCGAACTTTGACCGGACATCAAGAAAGAATCTGGTCTGTTACTTTTAGTGCTGATAGTCAAACTCTTGCTAGTAGTAGTGAAGATGGCACAATTAGGCTTTGGCATACAGAAACAGGAGAGTTTAAGAAATCACTTAGATCTCCCAGACTCTATGAAGGTATGGACATTACAGGTGTGGTTAATCTTACAGAAGCGCAAATCAAAACTTTAAAAACTTTAGGAGCAAGGAAAAATGATGAGTAGAAAATCACGAAACGCATTGATTGGCATTACAACCTATGGTCGGCAAGATGCATTGCCATTTTCGTTGCCCAGCGTGTACATAGATGCTGTTCGCGCAGCAGGTGGCACACCTATATTATTGCCACCAGGAGAAACTGACCCCGCTAGGCTATTGGAACCTCTAGACGGTTTGATATTGTCCGGTGGTGGAGATATTAATCCTAATTGGTACAACGGTTCAGACCACCCTAGCATTTATTCTGTAGATGGCGATCGCGATGCTTTTGAACTGCAACTAGCTAAGTTTGCCCTTGATCACCATTTACCTGTGTTAGGTATCTGCCGGGGTTTACAAATTCTCATCGTTACCTCAGGCGGTACTCTTATTCCCCATGTACCAGAGGTCTACGGTACGTCAGTATTACATCGTATAGATCCTGAACCGGGAAGGCGTTTACCCACAGAACACATGGTTAAGATCGATGTAGAAAGCCGTTTAGCTGAATGTGTACAAAATACTCACATATCTGTAGTTTCTTGGCATCACCAGGCAGTACACCAAGTACCATCAGGATGGCGTGTGGTTGCCCATGCACTAGAAGATGAGTTAATTGAAGCCGTGGAACATGAACATCATCCTTGGGCGATTGGTGTGCAATGGCATCCAGAACTTTCAGCTAATGATCCACATCATCAAAGAATTTTTCAGGCTTTTGTTCAGGCAACCTATACTAAACAAAGTTTACTAACAGCTTGAATTAGCATTAAAGGCTTTCTTTATTCATATCTTGTATTAGAATAACCGCCTGGGATTAAAATCCCAGGTTAAAAGCTTAATTAATAAAGCGAGTAATTTAGTTTTTAAAGAGTAATTTATTGATGTTCCTGTAATAAATTTTCTAAACCAGACCAAAATTTATCTAATTCAGTAGCCATCATTTTTGCACCTGCGATTGTTGGTGTTAACAATTTTGGGTAATTATGCAGAATCAGACTTGTCAACTCTTGAGCTTCTTGGGCGTGTCTTTCTTCAACGCCTTGCTCAAAACATTCAGCAAAATATGGTTCTTGTTTGATAACTGGAAAAGAATAAGCCAGAGCATTCATTAATGCTTGCATCCAATCATGAGCAAACATTTCAATCACACACCAAGGCCCTAGAGACTGAGGATAAATTTTCTGGACTAAAGAAACAAAATTCGCAGTGGTTGGGTCAAGCAATTTTTGTAGTTCATCTAGACTTCCGAATTCTTCATCTTGGATGCTAAATTTAGCGCCCATATTGGCAAAAGCCCGGCTTAATTGATAATGGTGAGTATCCCCACCTTGCAAGCTATCATCATCACTAATAATTCTCAGCTTCCGCACCCGTAACGCAGGACTATCTAAGTACGGTACAAAGTAAACCATGGCACGAGTTGCATGACAAGCTGCTTGGTATCTGAGATATATCTCGCCTAGTAAATCTGGAGAACGGAGTTTTTCTGGTGGAAATAGAGCTAAACGGGAGAAAAATGGATGCTTGGATGGAAGATATTTTTGGTAAAGCTCATCTAAAACATCTTGAAATAGCTGCTCAACATTTTGAGTTTGCATAATAAAAAAATAGTAGTATTTACTATTCACTAAATTTTACAAAATTCAATACTTTTTTGGAACATAGTTCATAAATTTTTATTAATTTCTTATTATTGCCTTTGATTTTTTAGAGATTTTTATAAACTTGAGCAAGTATTAATAAAAAAATGGTAATTCAAAAAAAAATAAATATATATTTTCAGAAATAGGTAAATAATTTAACCTAAAAAAACACAAGATAAGATGATTGCAGCAATCAAGGAATCAATAATGCTAGACTGTTACAAATAAAGCTGATGGGTCAGGAAATTTGTACTTCTATAAAACTAAGTTGTACTGATTAGATACCTTGTCGAACATCACAAAAAGTAGAAAACACTTCATATCGCCCCAACAAGAGAAGCGCAAAATAAGCTAAAATTCAAGCAGAGTAAGCATTTCCCGCTCATAATGCCCCATGCTTGAGACCCTGCAAATCCGGCTTTACGAACTAGAACAATTTGCCAACACCCTTGTCTCTAATCAATTGGCGCACCTCAGCGTGGTGAGTATTGGCATTATTTTTGCGGCTGGTCTACTTACCAGCCTCACGCCGTGTATGCTTTCTATGTTGCCAATTACCATTGGCTATATCGGCGGTTATGAAGCGAAAAGCCGTCTACAAGCAGCTGCTCAATCAACTTGGTTTGCGCTGGGATTAGCAACCACATTGGCAGGACTCGGAATTACAGCAGCTTTTGTGGGCAAAGTCTACGGTCAAGTGGGGATTGGTTTACCGATTATCGTCAGCATCATCGCCATTCTTATGGGGCTGAATCTACTAGAAGCATTACCCCTGCAATTCCCATCTATAGGCGAAACTAATTGGATTTCGCAAGATTTACCACCAGGAGTGCGTTCTTATGCTTTGGGGCTGACTTTCGGTTTAGTTGCATCTCCTTGCAGTACGCCAGTTTTGGCAAGCTTACTGGGTTGGGTTGCCAGTACGCAAGACTTAATTTTAGGCGCTGTTTTGCTAGTCTCCTACACAGCAGGTTATGTAGCACCCTTGATTTTGGCAGGTACTTTTACTGCTGCAATTAAGAAGTTGTTGGAATTGCGTCGCTGGTCTGGTTGGATTAATCCAGTCAGCGGTGTGCTGTTGGTAGGGTTTGGTGTGTTTTCCTTAATTTCTCGGATTCCGTTTGGAAATTTTTAAGCAATGACTGTAGAAAATTCAACGCCCACAGAATCAAATTGGTGGTCAGTACCTGGGCGATTTTTGCGGCGAGAGTTTTTGCCCGTACTGACAGATTTACGATTAGCGATCGCCTTATTATTATTAATCGCCCTTTTCAGCATCAGTGGTACTGTAATTGAGCAAGGTCAGTCACCTGCTTTTTATCAGGCTAACTACCCAGAACACCCAGCCTTATTTGGTTTCCTGACTTGGAAGGTAATTCAAGTAGTTGGATTAGATCATGTATATCGTACTTGGTGGTTTCTGAGTTTACTCGTTTGGTTTGGTACTAGCCTGACTGCTTGTACTTTTACCCGCCAACTGCCAGCTTTAAAAGCAGCCCAAAAATGGAAATATTACGACGAACCCCGACAATTTCAAAAATTAGCTTTGAGTGCGGAACTAGATAATGGTTCCTTGAATACCCTCACCCAAATACTAAAGAACCAGCGTTATAAAATTTTTCAAGAAAAAGACAATATTCTCTACGCCCGTAAGGGAATTATCGGACGCATCGGCCCGATTATCGTTCATATCGGCATCGTCACGATTCTGTTGGGAGGAATTTGGGGGGCGATGACTGGGTTTGTTGCCCAAGAAATGGTTGCCAGTGGCAATACATTTCAAGTGAAAAATATTATAGATGCTGGCCCTTTGGCATTAGCTCAAGTTCCTAAAGATTGGTCTGTGCGAGTTAATCGGTTTTGGATTGACTACACCCCTGCTGGTGGAATCGACCAGTTTTATTCGGATATGTCTGTCTTAAATAATCAAGGAATTGAGGTTGATCGCAAGAAGATTTTTGTCAACCAACCTCTGCGCTATCATGGCGTCACTTTTTACCAAACTGATTGGGGACTCTCAGCAGTTCGTGTTCAATTCAATAACAGCCCCATTTTCCAGTTGCCAATGGTGCAATTGAACACTAATGGTGCAGGGCGCATCTGGGGTACTTGGATTCCGACAAAACCAGATTTAAGTGAAGGTGTCTCCTTAATAGCCAAAGATTTGCAAGGTATGGTGTTAATTTACGACGCCACTGGAAAGTTAATTAATACTGTACGTAGCGGAATGTCTACCCAAGTTAATGGCGTGAGGCTGAAAATTGTGGAGGTCGTTGGCAGCACTGGTTTACAAATTAAAGCCGATCCTGGCATTCCCATTGTTTACACAGGCTTTGCTTTGTTGATGTTGGGTGTAGTAATGAGTTACTTCTCGCACTCACAAATTTGGGCATTGCAAACAGGCGATCGCTTGTATGTCGGTGGTAAAACTAATCGCGCCCAAGTTGCTTTTGAGCAGGAGGTTTTGGAAATTTTGGATCGATTGAGTTCACAGCCTGAAGGTGGTAAAGGAGTTAACACTACAGAATCTTTGGCATCCAATCTATAAGTTTAATAGGTAGGGTTAATGCTCAAAGATGGCTACAACTTCAAATAAATATATAGATGGGCTTTTCTTCGATATACAATAAATTACTCTACTTCCATAACTCAAAATACACATTGGGGAATTGCTAGGGCTATTCATTACAACGTTGAAACTAAATATTTGTATGTCTGCTCAACTTCAATCTCAGCGACGGGCTAGCCTTCTACCACTCATCGCTGTCTCGTTGAGTATCGCTTCTTGCACTGCTGATAGTAGAAGTATGAAGACTGTCTCTGTTGTTGGTGCTGGAGCAAGTTTTCCCGCACCGTTGTACCAGCGCTGGCTTACAGATTACAATCAGCAAAATCCTCATGTGGAAATTAACTACCAATCGCTAGGCAGTAGCGTTGGAGTGCAACAGCTTATCGATGGTACTGTGGACTTTGCAGCCAGTGATGTGGGAATTACAAGTGAACAAGCAGCTAAGGTAAAAAGGGGAGTAATTGCTTTACCTATGACTGCCGGTTCGGTAGTGCTAGCTTACAATCTCTCAAATATACCAACTGGTCTGAGGCTATCACGTCAAGTCTACGTAGATATCTTTTTAGGAAAAATCACAAATTGGAACGATCCGAGAATAGCTACAGCTAATCCTGGGGTAAATTTGCCGAACCTACCAATTAAAGTTGTACGCCGATCTGATGGTAGTGGTACTACCAGTGTCTTGACACAACATTTAAGTGCTATTAGCCCGGAATGGAAGAGCAAGGTCGGGGCTGGTAGATCTATAGAATGGAAAGTAGGAATTGGTGCTAGAGGAAATGAAGGTGTTAGCGCCCAGATTCAACAGATTCCAGGAGCTATTGGCTATGTAGAGTACGCCTACGCCATCAACAATAAGCTGCCTATGGCTGCTTTAGAGAATAAGTCTGGTAATTACATCATGCCAACACCAGAATCGGTAGCTAAAACCTTAGAAGCAGTGAAGTTACCTGCCAATAGCTTGATTGCTTTTATCGCCGATCCTACAGGTGACCAGTCTTATCCGATAGTCACTTACAGCTGGTTTTTAACTTATGGCAAATATCAAGACCCAGCTAAAGCCCAAGCACTGAAAAACTTTATTAACTGGGCTGTAACTGAGGGGCAAAAATCCAGTTTAGAACTCGGATATATTCCTTTGTCTAAACAAGTTGTAGTCCAAGTGCAGTCTGCCACTAAGAAGATTACACAATAAAAAGTATTATTAGTTAAATCATCTCAAACGCAGACTCTGGTACAGACAGTTTCCGTCTGTACTATTTACTGATGAGATTGCTTCTGATGCCGTACCTCGACAACTGTATGCACATTGCCACGAGGAGTGAAATCTGCTTTCACCGTGACTTCTAAAGGATCACAAGCTGCTATAAAATCATCCAAAATTTGATTGGCAGACTCTTCGTGAGAAATGTAGCGATCGCGGTAACTGTTAATGTAAAGCTTTAATGCCTTTAATTCTACTACGCGCTCATCTGGTACGTAGCTAATATAAATCGTGGCAAAATCAGGATACCCAGAAAACGGGCATTTACAAGTAAATTCCGGCAAAGTAATGTTAATGTCATATCGCCTTCCGACACGGGGATTGGGAAATGTAATGAGTTGTCCTTCCGCAATCTCGCGTTCGCCATACTTCATTTCTTGGATTGGCGAGGATATAGTTTCGGGTAATTTGTCAGTTGTCATTTGTCAGTTGTGAATATTTTCTTTACTCAACACTCAACACTCAGCACTCATAACTACTCTTTCTCCCAGTCTGGACAATTATTATCATCCCAGCCGTGAGGATGCATGGCACAGACTAATAAGTTACCGCCATAAACTTGACCGTGGTAGTTACTGCAACCAATGCAAGCAGGATTTTTTTCTTGTGTGGGTTCAACTGGATATGGAAAAGCTGGATCTACATCTGCCACTACATCTTCTAGTTCCCAGTAAACTTCCAAAATTGGTTCAGTTAAGTCATGTAAATACTGGTCAACTTCAGTGGCAATTGTATTTTGTACTTGTTCAGTAAATTCTTCTGTCAGCTCAAAAAAGGCGTCTACCATTTCGCCCATTTCTACGAAGAAGTGCTCTACTTCATCAGCCACTGTCTCTATGATGTCCATCAAATCCTTTTGCCACTTTTCCATAAACTTGATGCCTCTACTGGCGATAAATAGAGCGCTCAGTGCTTCTTAAATTCAAGCACTAGAGTATACCCTAGGCAAAGTATATTCAACAATTTGCTGTGTCTTGTACTATGAAGAAACTTTTACTAGGTACTGCTTAATATGATGGTTTATTTTTACCCATCACGTTGTAGTCTTTTTAACTCTTCTTGCAGTTCTAGCACCTGTGCCCGCAATCCATCTACATCTTCATCTTCGGTTAACTCTTCTTTGTAAGTCAACTCTTCATCTTCCTCTAAGATTTCGATGCGGCGAGGTTCAGCAGGTGGTGTTTTGTCTGTGGCTGCACCAGATGTTGGTGGCTGTTGAGCTTGCTTCATCATATCTTCAACGAAGCGACGGGCTTCATCTGCGGTCATTTCGCCCTTTGCCACCATTTCATCTGCCAGTTTTTGGACTTGCGATCGCAGTTCGGCTAATTTTCCCCCTGCTTTCTCACCCGCGTAAGAAGCCAACCCAACACCGAGGTAAAAAGCTTTTTGAACAATATCTCCAAAACCAGCCATTGCTGCTGAACGCTCCTAACAAATAGGGCGACCCGGAGACTACGCCTACCACAAGCATCCCGTATTGCTGCTACCTTCCGGTCCTGACAAGATTTGGGCGTTGAAGTCGCATAGATCCAGGTCTATAAACAGCATAACATTAAAAATCAGTAATTGAATGTTATTCAATTACAATTCGCCATTCGTGCAGTTGATATTTAACACAACCGTTTTGCACTAATGGGTCACGTGCCACGATCGCTTGTGCTTCGTCCATTGATACCGCCTCAAACAGCATCATGCCGCCGCCCCGTTCCGCCCAATACCCTGTTCTGGCTTTGTGTCCTTTAACAATCAACTCCTGAACGTAAGCTTTATGGGCAGGTACGTATTGGTCAAATGTAGGTTTATCGACTTTGCCTTCTTCAATCTTCACAAACCAAGGCATTTGCTTGCGACCTCTCAAATTCTTATGCTCTAATATTTTCAAGGATCACAGTGCTGAAAACAGTTTAAAAAGTTGAATTCCTCAAAAAGCCGCTTTTTTATTGCCCTGTTACCACCGCAAGACATTCAAGATTACGCTAACCAAATCAAGCAGTACTTTGCGGAGAATTACGCCAGTCAGCACGCGCAAAAGTCTCCACCACACATTACCCTGCAACCGCCTTTTGAATGGGCAGATAGCGATGTGTCAAAATTAGAAGCATCCATAAGGGAGTTTGCTAGCCAAAAACAGCCATTACCTATTACACTCAGCGGATTTGCTGCCTTTGCGCCCCGTGTCATATATATAGATGTAGTGAGAAGTCAAGAACTGTTGAGCTTGCAAGGAGATTTAATGGTGTATGTAGAAGCAAGTTTGGGGATTGTGGACAAAGTTGGCAAAACCCGCCCTTTTGCTCCCCACATGACGGTTGCATTTCGAGACTTAACACGCCAAAACTTTAAAGCTGCTTGGCCGGAATTTGAGCAACGTCAGTTGCATTTTGAGTTCACGGCTGACAAACTAACGCTGTTAATTCACGACGGTAGGCGTTGGAATATCAAATCAGAGTTTGCTTTTTTGGCTGGTGTCGGCTGAGTATATCTTTAATAGGTTCTGTATTACAAAAATTTCACCACTTTACAAACTCAAACCGAGCTTAAATTTGATCAGCCAGCTTTAGCGATAGTCAAGTTTTCCCGATCCCATGTATACCCAACGATATCAATAGTTAGCAGCGATCGCTTATTATCCATCTGCAAAATTTTGTCCAGAAATATACTTTTATCTAGACTTTGTTGGCGTAAATACCACTGCTCATCTTGAAACAATAAATAGTCAGTTCACTCAGTCTATTATGGGGACACGTAGGGATGAGGTGGCTGACGCTTTTAAAACAGATGAGGTAAACAAATGGGACGTATATTTCTTTCAGCGGGACATAACCTTGGTAAAGGTGGAGTTCAATCCGATCCTGGAGCACCGACAGTTTTGGGAACTACAGAAACTAATGAAATGATCAAAACCCGTGATTTATTAGTGCGTGAACTGGAATTTCGGGGGGTGAAGAAAGACCAAGATTTGTTCTCTGTCCCTGACACCATTGACCTCAAATCAACGCTGAACTGGATTAATGATCGCGCCCGTTCTGGTGATGTGGCTTTAGAACTTCACGGTAATGCTGGCCCTGCTTCTGCGCGGGGAGCAGAAATTTTCTATATTGATGGTAACCCTCAGAGAAAAAGAGATGCAGAGTTGATTTTAAATACCCTTATTGAGGCAGTTCCTGGGCTACGCAGTCGAGGAGCCAAGCCGGATACAATAAGTCAGCACGAAAGAGGATTAGCCTTTTGCCGACAACTAAGGATATCCTCTCTCCTCATAGAGTTGTGTTTTCTATCTAATGATGAGGACATGAAGCTTTTGAACGAGCATCGTGACAAATTTGCCAAAGGGCTTGCAGATGGTTTGATGAAGTGGAGCAACCAGACAGGCGATATCCCAGATTCTTTCCCAAGCATCGATATTGAAATTAAGGGTCAGATCCATCAAAATAAAGGTATTCTGGTTAATAATAATTCCTTTATTCCGGTTGATTTAGTTGCACCCTTAAGTATTGACTTGACTAAGCTGCCAGATGCTCGCCGCCTTAAGCATGGCAATATTGATTATGTCAGAGCCATCGATCTTCAACAATTGAACGTGTCAGTCGCCTGGGATAATCAGATAAAAAGATTGATTCTTAATTAGGGCTTGCTCTTGGAAGTTTCCAAAAAAATACTTTCACAAGAAAGCACCCTAATATCGTAAAGGGAAGATGGGCTTTATCCATCTTCCCTTGTTTTCTTGAAAAATAATTAGTCGCCTTTCCTATTTACCGTTTGGACGTTGAATTATAGTTTCTATTACCCGCCGTTTTGCTTTCGGATCAATACCCACCAAACGCAGGTACTCGCCGCTATATTCAACTAGGCATGATTCTAAAGCTGAGATTGCATCTGAGTGTGCATCAATATGGGTATTAAGACAACTTTGCCAAGCACCAGTGCGGAAGCGGCGTTCATCCACGTGTTCAATACTAACTTTGTAACCCTGAGACAAAATTTGTCTGATCTGTTCTTGCGTTTCTAAAGTCAAATGCGGACTTGATACTTCGTGTTTTTGGGAACCATTAGTGGTTGCGCCTTGATTTGCACCATTGGTTGGAGGCTGAGTTGTTGGTGTCACCGCAGTAGGTGGCGCAGCTTGATAATTTTTGCCGCGATTTAGGCGATTGTACTCATCAACCAACTGAGAATTTTCCACTCGTTTTTGTTCACCAACGAGGAAGTTACCAGACTCGATTAAATGAGACAGGCTGAAATCTGGCTTTTTAAATTCTGGTGGCCCTTCAGTGCTGTTAACCACATTCAAGGATACCCGCTCAAAACCTACTTTATGGATGTAGTTGCGGATTTGTTCGTCATAAATGCGCGATCGCAAAGCGCTAAAAAAGTCAATTGACTGGTTGACAAATTTATCAACTAGTTGTTCAACTTCCTTCTGTGACAGTCCATCCGGTTCAAAAATCCCTTTGACAATTCCCACCTTATCGTCTCGGTTTGGTTCCCAGTAAAATTTCTCCATCCGTCCATCCCGAATTAACGGTGCATAGAGAGTGGAAAAATCATTACCTGTGACAATAATTGGCACACGATGTAAAGGCGTGGAATCATAGCTTCCAGGCAACTGTACATCTGTGGGATTATCAGCAATATTCATTAGTGTGGCATTCACCAACTGCGTATTTACAGTATATTGAGTGCCTTCATCAAAGCGTCCAGCCCCCGCATCTAAATCGTTAATCATCAGTACACACATTTTGCCGCGTACTTTGATCAGTTCTGCTGTTTCCCGGTAGCGCAGCCGAATCAACCGCGCTGGATCTCCTGCATCTGGACTTTCCAATTCACCGCCAGATATGTGAGTCACTTCGATACCCATTTTCTCGAAGACTAATTGACATTGAAATGTTTTGCCTTCTCCTTTGCGTCCGTGAATACCCAAAATCACGGGAACTCTCACGCCGGGAAGTTTCAAGAAATTTTTGGTAATGTGGACAGCCAGTTTGTCCAGAAACCGGGGAGCAATATAGTAACTCATGAAATTATTTTTGCCTGGGACTTATTAAAATAATGCTAAGTTTTTTTGTGTCTATTTTACATTTATCTTTTGGTAGAAAGGGATGGCTAACTACCACAAACGCTGCATTGGATATGCACCAAAAATTTTATCATCACTGAGTATAAGTATGTTTTCCGCTATTGACTGTCAATTGCAGTTACTTAAGAATGTTTTGATAGACGGTGCAAAAATTCTTGATGTTCTTGAGAGTTCAACCCTTGTTGTAGCGCTGTTAAAACCTGTGCCATTTCCCCTCTTAACAATGCAGCTACATCCAACCACAAACCAGGAAAAATATGACTTTTGATAATATTATTAGGATCAGCATCTAATGCTATATATTCACCGTTTTCTAAAGTAAACCAATCAATTTTATTCTCAAAAACCTGCCAAACAATATATTCTTGAACACCATTACGGCGATATACCCGTTTTTTATCATACAAATCATTAGCAGCACTACTAGCTGCAACTTCTGCGATTAATTCTGGTGCGCCTTCTACGTAATCATCATCACTAATATGTGTTTGTCCACCAAATTGTTCGTCAATTAACAGCAGGACATCCGGTTGGAATTCGTTATCTAAATCTAAGCGGACTGTAGCATTGTCACCTAACTCTACGCCAGGAGTGGCAACTTTATAATTTCCTAACCAAATAATCAAGTCTCCATGAGGTTTTCCATGACTTTTAAACCGTAAGGGTGATGCCATGTATACAACTCCTTCGATAAGTTCTGCTTTTTTAGTATTTGGCATGGCATGATAGCGGCGTTCAAATTCACGGCGAGTGAGGCGATCGCCACTTTCCAAGGGTGGAATTCGTGCATTTTTGTTAAAGCTTGGTTCTACCGATGTTGTCATTGACAAATTCCTCAAAGGAGTATTGCTACATCTAGTATAGGAAATTCTTATCTAAACCAATTTAACCAAGCATCCCAGTTTTCTACAATTTGAGCAAATTCTGCATAACCTCCAGCTTTGGGATGCACACCGTCATTGGCTTTTGCCTCATCAATCCAAATATTTGATTTTTCTAATATCGGAAACACATCCAAATAAGGGATATTTAATTCCTTACAAACGAAAGCAAACTGTTTAGATAAATCGCTAGTTCTCTTTTTTCTCTGAGGGTCTTCTTGTTCTGTATATGGTGCTGGGCCAATCATCAAAACAGGATATAACTGTTGAGCTTCACTTAAAATTTTTCGGGCATTTCTAATCGAATCTATAAGATCCACACGAGTTTTACCATTTTCTACTGTTGTGTCATTTAGACCGAAAGAAAATACAACTCTGCCATAATGCTCTTTGGGTAGACGAGCTGAGACTTCCTGTAACCAACGCTTTTCTATATCAGTACTCGTATCCCGTCTAATTCCTAAATTATAGTAGGTAATATCATAACCTTTTTTATTAGCATTAACGCATAGCCTCCCTGTCCAACCAAGATACTCAGGGTCACCAGTACCGTTAACAAAAGAGTCACCAACAAAACAAATTCTAACTTCTGGTAGAGCTATTGAATTCATTTTAGAAATCTAGTTATGTATTGTGAGAATCAAGCATAATATTATGTTCATTTAAATAGCCATAACTAAAACATTTGTAGTTAGAGCTTCAGCCCTTAATTTGAAGTCTAATACTAAATTTCATTAAAGAAGAGAGGTAGTTAATTCTACCTCTCCTATGTAAAGTAAATTTAAAAGGTATCAGACAAAAGAAATTTTCTTTTTACTTTTACCTTCTCTGTTTTTTAGTATCTGTTGGGTTTGTGAACGATAAAGCTGAGAACTTGGCACTGCTTGATGTTATCAAAACCCACAACGCGGATATAGCAGTTGCTATATTGAGAACGGCAAGATTGAACTTCGTTCAGTACTTCTTGAGTAGATTTAGCGCCGAACAAAGGCAACTTCCACATTGTCCAGAATAATTCAGTTGGTTCAGAAGTTTCGTTAAACTCAACTGCTGGAATGTAACCTTGGTTTAGGATGTACTGGATCTGCTTGGCAATTTGAGCGTCAGACAGGGGGGGAAGGTAGGAAAGGGTTTCGTAACGACGCTCTTTTGGTAGAGTTTGCATAGCTGTTGGTAATGGGTTGCGATTTTTTATGACTACGTTGAACGACTAGCTCGATAGGTTATCCAAATTCGGATCTGAGCTTGTTTGCTGTTCTGGTTGCAGACTGGGGTTTGATGTATCTATTTGTGTGATGCGTTCTAAATGCTGGCGACGCTGTTCCATATTGGCTTGCTTAATGCCAGCATGAACCATTTCCGGTAAAAATTCTATGATTTCCTCCGCAATGTGTTCTCTGACAGTCATAATCCGCAATGCCAAATCTGGCTTTTCCCGGAACAGTTGCTCAATGTATGCTTCTCCATCTTGTATTTTGTTGGCGGAAAAGTTTTGCAACCAAATTGCCAATGGAGGATTAGTTTCGCCTAGCTGTGCCAGTACTGTCCTTAGTGCCTGATAAGTCAGGTAACTTTGGAGAGTCTTAGCTGTGTCTTTCGCAATTTGCTTGAGATTCATGCTTGACCCCAGCCTTTAAAGTATGAAGTACGAAGGATAAAGGATGAAATAATTGAAGTAATTTGAACTTCAGCCTTTATCCTTACCACCTTCAGCCTTTATCAGACGGTATCCATGGCCTCGAATTCAAACTTGATTTCTTTCCACAGTTCGCAAGCTACGGCCAGTTCAGGAGACCACTTAGCAGCTTCACGGATAACATCGTTACCTTCACGAGCCAAGTTACGGCCTTCGTTACGAGCTTGGATACAAGCTTCCAAAGCTACACGGTTAGCGGTTGCACCAGGTGCGTTACCCCAGGGGTGACCGAGGGTACCACCACCGAATTGTAGAACGGAGTCATCACCGAAGATTTCTACTAGTGCGGGCATGTGCCATACGTGGATACCACCGGAAGCAACTGCCATTACACCAGGCATAGAAGCCCAGTCTTGGGTGAAGTAGATACCGCGAGACTTGTCTTGTTCTACATAGTTTTCGCGCAACAGGTCAACGAAGCCCATTGTGATTCCACGCTCACCTTCGAGCTTACCAACCACTGTACCAGTGTGGATGTGGTCACCACCAGACATCCGCAGGGTCTTAGCCAAAACACGGAAGTGGATACCGTGGTTCTTTTGACGGTCAATAACAGCGTGCATTGCACGGTGAATGTGTAGCAGAATACCATTATCACGACACCAACGAGCCAAGGTGGTGTTAGCGGTGAAACCTGCGGTGAGGTAGTCGTGCATGATGATGGGCATTTTGAGTTCTTTAGCGAACTCAGCCCGCTTCAGCATTTCTTCGCAGGTGGGGGCAGTAACGTTCAGGTAGTGACCTTTGATTTCGCCGGTTTCTGCTTGAGCTTTGTGGATAGCTTCAGCAACGAACAAGAAGCGATCGCGCCATCTTTGGAATGGTGCGGAGTTGATATTTTCGTCGTCTTTGGTGAAGTCCAAACCACCGCGCAAACACTCGTACACAGCGCGTCCGTAGTTCTTAGCGGACAGACCCAATTTGGGTTTAATGGTACAACCCAGCAAGGGACGACCATATTTGTTTAATTTGTCACGCTCAACTTGGATACCGTGAGGAGGCCCTTGGAAGGTCTTCAGGTAAGCAACAGGAATCCGCAAGTCTTCCAGACGTAGCGCCCGCAAAGCTTTAAAACCAAACACGTTACCTACAATAGAGGTCAACATGTTGGTTACGGAGCCTTCCTCAAACAAGTCTAGAGGATAAGCAACGTAGGCAATGTACTGATTGTCTTCACCAGCAACAGGTTCGATGTCGTAGCAACGACCTTTGTAGCGATCTAGGTCGGTGAGCAAGTCTGTCCATACGGTAGTCCAAGTACCAGTGGAAGACTCAGCAGCTACAGCAGCACCTGCTTCTTCGGGTGGAACTCCAGGTTGGGGAGTCATCCGGAATGCGGCAAGAATATCTGTATCTTTAGGTGTGTAATCGGGTGTGTAATAAGTCAGTCTGTAATCTTTTACCCCTGCCTGATACCCTGATTTGCTCTGGGTCTTCGTTTGAGCGTAAGACATAAATTCCCTTCCAAGAAGTCACACTTTATTACTTAACAAATCACGTCGTATGCAATTTCCCCTCACCCCGCTCTTTCCCCCTGTAAGCGGGGGTAAGATCAGGAAAATTTTTTGTTAAGGGTTGCTGATGGCAGAGGGTAGCAGTTTGTTTTCAAGAATATTTGCTGAAGTATCAAAGACATCCTCATTAGTTTTCTTGTTTTTTTAGAGGCACACGACTGTGTACTTCTATTTCTCCCTCATCCCAGGACTCAAAATTCTTTCTTATCTATTCCTCTTACCCCTCTCAACCTTCTTGGCCCTACCTAACCTCACCGCTTGGCGAGGATGGGCCTTGATCATTGCCCCTAAGGAACATCTAGGTGTATGGGCTGGCTAGCTGGCATATTTCCTTAATTTCCTTGATTTTCGGGGAATCACAAAGAGAAACTTTTACTGAGGTTTTTTTAGAGGAGTCGTGAGCGAAAGACAAAAATTGCACACCACGTAATTTGTAACTTGTCTCACAATATATCAAGAAATCAATAAGTTATACTTTGAAACTTTTTAACTTATGTATTTAAATTTGTTATTACATAAAGTTTTAAACATTTTGTTAAGAGTTATTTACAAAAACCAACCTCTAACTGTATAGACTTGGGAGGATATGGAGTTCTCTGCGGGGCGGGGTACTATGGAAACGCTTATCTGGCTTTGATTTGAGAAAAATTGCCGCTGACGTTTAAAAAATCCAACTACAGGGAACACTGAAACTACACCCAGCCATTTTGGGTAATGAACTTCTTTTAGGAGTTGGGAAAGCGAGAAAGGTTAAGGGAGAAGGGGAAACGCAATAGAATAATTCTTCCCTTTCGCCTTTACTCATTAACCCTTTCCCTACCTCTAGTAAAAGTACCTATGGCTGTGGGAATTGTTTTGAAAGGGAATGTCACCGTGATTTTGTTTCGTAAGCGTACCAGTATATTGATTACTTCTATCCTGGCCGGGTTGATAGTTCTGCCGAGTATTGGAATGGTCGTAGTGACTAATCCAGCTAAGGCGCAGAAAACTGATAGTCCTGCTCCAGCACAAAAAAAACCTGCTCTCAATTCTCCATCTCAGTCAACTCCTTCTTATCCAGCTGCTGCACCACCGCCGCGAGTAGACCCCTTGCCCGATCAGCGGGAAGCGCAAGAGCATTCGATAGAAACCGATTATCGAATTAGCAATTTGTTAGGGGATGTTACAGGCAATCTCTGGGTTGCTTCGTGGCGGGGATTGTCGCGGATTGACCCCAATACTGGCAAGATTTTAGCTCGCGTTAGTTTACCCAATGTCGCCATTAGCGCTTTAGCTCAAGATAAAGTAGGGCGCTTGTGGGTCGGAAATTATGAAGGACTGATACGAGTAGAACCTCGTACTAATGAAATCACAGCGCAAAATTTATTTTTGCCTTCTAAACGGGTTTTATCGCTGTTGGTTGACAAGCGGGGCTATTTGTGGACAGGAACTGATAACGGTTTAGCCCTTGTTAGCCCTGACCAAGGCTTAATTATGACAACGTTAAAAAATTTGCCTGGTGTCAGTGCGAATGCCTTGACTTTAGATGCTGATGGTCATCTTTGGGTCGGTACTCTTGATGGATTGGTGCGAGTAAATACCGCCAAGGCTGCGATTATGAAGCGGATCGCTGATTTACCAGGGGCGACCGTACAAGCCCTAGCGATTAGCCCTGAAGGATTCATTTGGGCGGGGATGCCGAATAATTTACTAGTTATTAACCCCAAAACTGGTGCAGTGCTGCGATCAGTAACTCGCTTACGTGGACGTAATGTTACAGCAGTGCGCTTTGCCAAAGATGGTAGTGTTTGGATCGGTACTAACAATGGTTTGTTACGATTAAATCCAAGTACAGGCGCTGTATTAGACGAAGTTACTGCACTTCCTTCAAGCCGAGTGCTTTCCCTTGCCCCTGACATTGGCAATAAATTATGGATTGGCACTAGTGAAGGTCTGGCTTGGTTAATGCCCGAAGTGGGCAGTGCAAAAACCCATCTTGCTTTTAGCCGCGCTGTGAAGTAGGGGCTGGGGATTGGGGACTGGGGACTAGGGACGAAAAAAGTTTTCCCAATACCTGATACCCGATACCCAATACCTAATCCCCAATCTAAAATTCAAAATCTAAAATCTAAAATTGGCAATGGCAGTTACCACCCAGCAATTAATTCAATGGAAACAACAGGGACGCTCAATTGTAGCGTTGACCGCTTGGGATTATACGATCGCCCAACTTCTTGACTCTGCTGGGGTGGATTTAATCCTGGTGGGTGACTCTATGGCTGTAGTTCTTGGCTATGAGACAACCTTACCAATTACCTTAGAAGAGATGCTATATCATGCTAAAGCGGTGCGCCGTGGTGTGAAACGCGCTTTAGTAGTAGTAGATTTGCCTTTTTTGACTTATCAAGAAAGTATCCAACAAGCGATGCACTCAGCTGGGTTGGTACTCAAGGAAACTGGCGCTCAAGCTGTCAAGTTGGAAGGTGGCTATCCCGCAATGGTAGAAACTGTTGCTCGTTTGGTACAAGCAGGTATCCCTGTGATGGGTCACGTGGGTTTGACGCCCCAATCAGTACATCAACTGGGGTTACGACAACAGGGGAAAACTCAAGAAGCAGGAGAGAGAATTTTAAATGAAGCGATCGCTCTAGAACAAGCAGGTGTTTTTTCGATAGTTTTAGAGCATATACCCACAGATTTAGCAATGCAGATTACGCAAAAACTAAGTGTTCCCACAATTGGGATTGGTGCGGGGCCTCACTGTAATGGGCAAGTTTTAGTAACCTCTGATGTACTTGGTCTTTCAGAAAAGCAACCACCATTTGCCAAGGTTTATACAAATCTGCGAGAGACAATTACTAAAGCTGTGCAGGATTATGCTGTAGAAGTGCGAGAGCGGAAGTTTCCACAATAGGTTTTTTCTATGTGCAAGCAAAACTGCGAATTCTATTGCTAAATCTAAATCTCCAGTTCGGGACTTTATCCGCACTCTTATACCAATTCAAAATTCGCCCATTAAAAATTCAAAATTCAGGAAGGCAGATTTGTATCTGTCACATTCTTTTTTCAATTGGTATTACAGATATTCTTACTCAGTTTTGTCTGTCGCTTTTAGCCCACATTGGCATAAGCAATTAAAATTCAAAACCTAAAGTTAATAAGTATCCTGGCTGCTGACTGTATGTAAATTAAATGTGGAACAGCTTATTAATCCAATATCATTGGCTGAGACATTTCTTGCTTAGTCTCAACTACAGTAGAAGCAGCAAGTTTTTTTAACTCTAGTTTCCAAAATCTACGTCTGTAGTTCCAAGGTTCAAATCAGACGAAGAGTGTAACAACAGCCAATGCTTACGCTTAGTCTTATTTTTGAGAACATTCACATAATTGTCAGCGTAGCGGAAAGCAGATGCACGATCATAAGCAGCGATCGCTAAAGCTTGTGAGAAAACTTTTGTCGGGATTTCAAAACCGGAAAATTTTTCCATTAAAATCATCAAATCCGCATCTGTTACAGGCAGAGTGGGTTCTTGTACCTGTTCCGGTTCATTAAAAAATATATCTTCATTTAGCGCTTTGGACATTTAACACCTCCCCAAAAGCATAAGATGCAAAGCCTGTGATGAAATTTAACTGTTGCTCACGAGTTTGTAAGTTCATTGGAAGTTCACTGCTAGAACATCCTATCTCTGCCAAAATCTGCAAACAGTAAGCACTGAGTTCAGAATAGGAAGCTCGCTCCCACTCAACAGCTACCTCTTTCGCCCTTTCCAGATTGACTCGGATCACCGTCATTACAGGGTTCGTCATAAATTTACCCTCATCAACTCGATACTTGCAGTTTTGCTTAGAACCCCATATCAGCGTAACTGTGTTATTGCTGAACTTATTTTGAGGGGATAGTAGAGCATCAGCGTAATTACGGACTATAGTTAGTAGTGATCCCTGAGATTGTCTTCTTAATTGCTACACAAAAATCATCCTGAAATATATTTCAGGTATTCTTTAGTAGTAAAAGATTTTCTCCATTAATAGTTTAATAATTAATCAATATATTTCGTATTTTTACTTACATTGATTATAGTGCTATTACTGAGCAAAATAAGCTGTAACTTCAAAACTATTGAGATACGGAATCAGCAGTTTACCAGGGTTAAGCAGAACGGAAAAGGGTTCTTAAGCTTCATTTTTGTTTACAAAACCATGTTTAGTTTTTTCCGGTTTTTATGAAAATCGGCAGAAAGCAGAAAATAGAAGGGAAGAAAGTCTTTTAGCTACTTTTTGTGTTTTACGTTTAATTGTTTCCAGCTACTGATAAGCATTTCCAGGCTCTTCATCCAAATGCAATGGCTGGATGTTCTACAGCAAATGAATAACAACTGATTGGCGAGGTTGTGATACTCACAAACGAGTATCTGAGGTGGATGAACGGAGTTCCAAGACTCGTTAATCAGTAGTTGAGGGAGATGAACGCAGTTCCAAGACTCGTTAATCAGTAGTTGAGGGAGATGAACGCAGTTCCAAGACTCGTTAATCAGTAGTTGAGGGAGATGAACGCAGTTCTAAGACTCGTTAATCAGTAGTTGAGGGAGATGAACGCAGTTCCAAGACTCGTTAATCAGTAGTTGAGGGAGATGAACGCAGTTCTAAGACTCGTTAATCAGTAGTTGAGGGAGATGAACGCAGTTCTAAGACTCGTTAATCAGTAGTTGAGGGAGATGAACGCAGTTCTAAGACTCGTTATATCAAGTCCATCTAATTAGTTATCATAAACACTCGTGAAAACTCTCTGCGCCCACCGAAGTTTGCTCAACGGGGGGAACCCCCCTTCGGGTGAATCCTACGGATACGCTGCGCGAGCGCCAGTCACCTGCGGAGGGAAACCCTCCCGCAGTGCTGGACTCACTGCACCGCAACTTCTCTCTGCGTCTCTGCGTGAGCTTTAAGTGTAACTGTTTTGCCGGACATGATATTAATGAGTATCTGAGGCAGATGAATGGAGTTCTAAGACTCGCCGACGAGTATCTGAGGTGGATGAACGTAGTTCTAAGACTTGTCGACGAGTATTAATTTATCAAGAACCGGAGATTTTTGCAGATTTGGCTTTACCAATAGCTTTAAAGCGTTCACCCAACTGTTCGGCGAGAGTTTTTAACCCTGGAGTTTTCTTTGCGGCTGTTTTGACGTAATCATAAACTGTCAAACTGCTGCTCATGGCTTCACTACCAACTGCCAAAAGAGTATCATCTACTTGTTCGGTGAGTTGCCGCATTGAGGTTAAAAGTTCGGTGAGCGTAGTGGCTAATTGGTAATCTTGGACAAGTTCCTCAACTTTAAAACTGGCTGGGAGAATTTCACGGTTTGACTGAGCAGCAGTGACGCTATTATTAACGAAGGCTAGGCTTTTATCGCCCATTTTCACTAACTTACGCCGCTCTTCGGTGCTGAGGTTAACTAAAAAGGGTAGCTTTTTTTGGATTGTCTGTAGCGCTGCTTTAATGTCTCGGATATCTTCTGGCGAAAGAGTGCCTTTGATATTTTGATAACTCATCGTATTATTACCCTGGTATTTCTAATGGGAAAGTAGCAATAGTTGCTAAGTATATGATTCCCACAGATCAAGGTAATTGCACATTTTGTGGCAATTTAGGAGTAATTGAGGAGCGATCGCCCCAATACACCAACAGGCTGGTAGATAATAGACTATGCTAGTCCTAATTCTTTCGTGAATAACAAAATCCCCGACTTCTTAAAGAAGCCGGGGATCTAAGCCCTCAATTTTTACTTGTCTAATTCTGCCAACTTTTTCTGAGCAAACTCCCGGATTTTCTCAGGACGTTATCGCAATCGTAGAAAGCGGTTTGGCTTACGTATAAATCTAATTGCTGGCTTGCTGAACTACGAACTGGCACATGCTTGTTGATTCGTGCAGGAGGTCTAATGGTTTCAGATGCTCCCGAACTGAGGTTACATACCCTTCTAGGGTGTTGCGATACGAACAAAGTCTGACCACCCTGGCTATAAAACTTTTAGCAGGGTCATCAGGTTTCATATTTAGAGCCAGTCTCTTCTAGGGTGAGAGCACAACCTTGTCACTAACAGGGTTTGAAATCTTGAGTGCTTCTGCCTTTTCGTAAGCGCGAATTGTTGCCGGACGTGCATTAATTGTCTCAAACCAACGCTTCAGATTCGGAAAATCTTCTAGATTTTGATTTTGGCGCTCATAAAGGGCAATCCAGGGATAAGCAGCAATATCAGCAATGGAATAAACGCCAGCTACAAATTCTCTATCTGCTAGTCGTTTATCTAACACTGTATACAAGCGTCCTGTTTCTTTGACGTAGCGGTTAATGGCATAATCAATTTTTTCTGGTGCGTATTCGCTAAAGTGGTGGTTCTGTCCAGCCATTGGCCCTAAACCTCCCATTTGCCAGAATAGCCATTGTAAAACTTCTACGCGCACATCTTGAGGAATTAATTTCCCAATTTTTTCTGCTAAATATAGCAGAATTGCACCAGACTCAAAAACAGAAATTGGCGCACCTCCATTTGTCGGTTTATGGTCAACAATTGCGGGGATGCGATTGTTAGGAGAAATCTGACTAAACTCCGGCTTGAATTGCTCGCCAACCATAATATTTATAGGAATAATGTTGTAAAGAATTCCAACTTCTTCCAAGAAAATTGTGATTTTATTACCGTTTGGGGTTGGCCAATAGTATAGGTCAATCATAGGTTATTATCTCTAATTTTTGTAGTTTTTTTGCGAAATTAGACTTTTTTTGCTGCTAGTATTACACCACAAGAATTTCGGAGTAAGGACTGAAGAGCTTATTTTCAGAACGCTCTGTGCTGACTACGTACATATCTACTTCAGCTACTGCCTCCAGCTGGTTAGTTTCTTGCAGCCGTCTGCTACAAGTACATACACTAGCCTCAGTAAGCATTCCAGATTTGACGATAATCTAAAGTCACTAAACCACCTTTAGTTCCTTTAGTTGTAGTGTGGGCATTAGCCACCAAAACCCTTACCTGGTGGGTATTTCTCACTCCAATTAATATTTACTTATATATTTAAATTGATACTAGGAATAGTTTTATGGCTCTACAAGTTCAGCCCAGCCGAAAAGAACCAACTGTTACTTGGGAAGCACTTCCAGCCGACTTTATTTTACCTGACGATCCAGTGGAAAATATTCAGCAACCCTCTCTCGCTGCGGCGCTTACCGATGCTTTGGGAAGCTCAGGACGCATTCAACCGCAGATGCTAATTGGCTCTAATTTTGGATTAGTAGCCACAGTCAACAAAAAAATTGTTGTCAAAGCACCAGATTGGTTTTACATCCCGCAAGTGCAACCTGTGACCGCTGATGTAATTCGCCGTAGTTATACCCCAAATTTAGAAGGTGCTGCTGTTGCTGTGGTGATGGAATTTCTTTCAGACACAGAAGGTGGAGAACTATCAGTTCGCTCGACTCCACCCTACGGTAAACTCTATTTTTACGAACACATTCTCAAAGTTCCAACCTACGTCACCTACGATCCTTACGAACCTAGCCTAGAAGTACGGTGCTTGCAAAATGGACAATATACTTTGCAGCCAGCAGATGCAAATGGACGTTACTGGATTCCTGAGTTAGAGCTGTTTCTCGGAATTTGGCAAGGTGAAAGATTGTGCCAAACGATGAATTGGCTGCGGTGGTGGAATAAAGAAGGAAATTTGCTGTTGTGGAGTAACGAACAAGCTGAACAAGAACGCCAACGTGCTGAACAAGAACATCAACGCGCTGAACAAGAACGCCAACGTGCTGATATATTAGCAGCTAAGTTACGTGAGCTAGGTGTTGACCCTGATGCGATCGCATAAAGGGATAAAGGGAATAATAAGCAAAACAATTATTGTATCCCTCAGCGACTACCCGAACTTTAGAAAGATGCACCTGAGGTTGGGTAACAGCACCGAGATTCCATGAAACAGCAAAAAAATCAATTCAGTCATCTCACAGCGATAGAAAGAACTAACCTGTCATTTCCTGCACAGTTTTTATTAAATCAAAACCTGCTTCAAGGCAAAATACTAGATTTTGGTTGTGGTTTTGGCAATGATGTGAAGATATTGCGCCAAAAAAGCTTTGATATTACAGGCTATGATCCTTATTATTTTCCCCAATATCCTCAAGATAAATTCGATACCATAATTTGCTTTTATGTTTTAAATGTTTTGTTTCCTGAAGAACAAGCAAATGTTCTCATGGAAGTATCGCACTTACTAAATCCAGGAGGGAAAGCTTATTATGCCGTGAGGAGGGATATTAAAAAAGAAGGCTTTAGAGAACATTATGTCCATAAAAAGCCTACATATCAGTGTATTGTCAAATTGCCCTTTCATTCAGTTCATTTAGATGATTATCGTGAATTTTATGAGTATAGTCACTATAATCACCAGCGAAATTCGTCTAATAACTGTATATTTTGCAATCCTTATAAAAGTCTCAAACTATTAACCGAATCAGCTACTGCTTATGCCATGTTTGATGGTTATCCTATAAGCAAAGGTCATGTTTTGGTTATTCCTAAACGCCATGTTAGCAATTATTTTGACCTACCATTTAAAGAGCAATCTGCTTGCTGGTTTATGGTAAACAAAGTACAGGAGATTCTGAAAGCAGAATTTGCACCTGATGGCTTTAATGTCGGAATGAACATTAATCGAGAAGCAGGCCAAAATATGATGCACGCCAGTATTCATGTCATCCCTCGTTACAAAGGTGATACTGTCGGTGCTAAAAGTGGAATCAGAAACGTTATTCCTAAAAAGAAATAATTTTTTAACTAAACATTTTGCAACAGTGGTAAAAACTGAAGTTACTGCAAGTGCATAAATCTGAAAACTCTACAAAATCTGTTCCTAAAAAGAGTTAAGCAAGATTATCAGGATCTATTCCCAACGCCCTTAATTGTTCCGCCATCCTTTGGGCGCGTTGTTCTGCTTGTTGAGCGCGTTGTGCTTCTTGTTGAGCGCGTTGTTCTGCTTGTTGAGCGCGTTGTGCTTCTTGTTGAGCGCGTTGTGCTTCTTGTTGAATTTGTTCTTTTGGCGTAGGGTAACGCTTCCCCTCGGAGTCATACCAATACATCCATTCCCGCGTTACTCCGCAATAGTTTCCGCGTTCGCAGCCAATTCCTAAGCCAATTTCTGGTAGCCAAACAGGATTTCCTGGCTGTAATTCATACTTACCATTAACTAACTTATGCACTTCTAGATGCGGTTTGCGGCGACGACGGGAAGAATAAATTACGTAGTAAAGTACGCCTAATTCCGCATATTGATCTAATTTAGTAGTGTATTCTTTACGATAATTTTGGGAAACAACTTCTAGCACTAAAATGGGTAGAACGTTTTCATCCCACAGTACATAACTGGGGCGCAGTTCCTCATCATAAAATCGCTCTACCCCTAAACTCAAAAACCCATCAGGCACAATTGGTGGTTCATCAGGGTGATAATAAATACCCATATCTACCCCGAAAAACCAGTCCATGCGTTCTGCCCAAAGTATCAACAGTATTGCTTTGAGCAAGCCTGGTATTAATTCTTGTAGTTCATTATCCACAGGGGTTTCATCAGAGTCGGGTAGTTCTTCGGCAGAAGGCAAGTACCTCGGCAGGTTGTAGTTTAACATGGCTAGTTTCCCCAAAACTCACAAAAATTATAGCGATTTGTTGAGGGACGTAGTGATTTTTGATAATTACCAAAGCTGTAGTGATTGTCTAGAAGTTAAGCGATCGCACTGACTCTTAAACTTAAGGTAAGGTTTGTATCAACTTACCTCTTGATAGGTGAACAAAGTTTATCAGTGTTTGAAGAGATAAATACTACAATGACTGCTATAAATAATCCACCAATAGCGATCGCCACTTTGGGTTAGGCTAACAGTATCTACTCAACCCCCAAGAAATTTATGTAACTCTTAACTATTAATAAAGGTATTGATTTTTAGCACTACTGATGGTTTATATTTACCCAAAGGTGGCGCAAGCAGCCACTTATCTTCAAACACAGGAGGCCGCGCCACAGTACCCCCATAACTGATGCATACCCTGATTGCAAAGTGTCAGTTGAGGTTAAGTTGACATTAAAATAAACAATTTTTGCTGAATTGCGACGGATAAAGACTAAACTTAAAAGTCTTGTGCAGCAAAACCTGTAGCTTTAAATAAAGTAATTATGTCCAAGGTTCTCGTCTCCGATCCTATTGACCAGGCTGGAATTGACATTCTTTCCCAGGTTGCTACTGTTGATGTCAAAACAGGTTTAAAACCAGCAGAACTGGTACAAATCATTGGTGAATATGACGCGTTAATGATTCGTTCTGGTACACGCGTCACCCAAGAAATTATTGAAGCTGGCACGCAGCTAAAAATCATCGGTCGTGCAGGTGTGGGTGTGGACAATGTAGATGTCCCTGCGGCCACACGTCGGGGAATTGTAGTAGTCAATTCTCCTGAAGGTAACACGATCGCTGCTGCTGAACACGCGATCGCTATGATGTTGGCTATGTCTCGTCACATCCCCGATGCTAACGCTTCTGTTAAACAGGGTGAGTGGGATCGCAAAACTTTTGTTGGTGCGGAAGTTTATAAAAAAACTCTCGGTATCGTCGGTTTGGGTAAAATTGGCTCCCATGTTGCCGCTGTTGCTAAGTCCATGGGGATGAAGTTGTTAGCTTTTGACCCCTTTATCTCTACTGACAGAGCAGAACAAATTGGCTGTCAGTTAGTGGATTTAGATTTGCTCATGCAGCAAGCAGACTATATTACACTGCACATCCCCAAAACCCCAGAAACCACCCATCTCATCAACGCCAAAACCCTGGCAAAAATGAAACCTACTGCCCGCATAATTAACTGCGCTCGTGGTGGGATTATTGATGAAGCGGCTTTAGCAGTAGCGATTAAAGAAGGTACAATCGCTGGTGCAGCCTTAGATGTGTTTGAGTCAGAACCACTAGGCGAATCAGAGTTGCGATCGCTAGGTAAAGAAATCATCCTCACTCCTCACTTAGGAGCATCTACTACAGAAGCTCAAGTGAATGTCGCCATAGATGTTGCTGAACAAATTCGGGATGTTCTTTTAGGACTACCAGCACGTTCAGCTGTTAATATTCCTGGACTCGGCCCCGATGTGTTGGAAGAACTCAAACCTTATATGGAGCTAGCTGAAACTCTAGGTAATTTGGTAGGACAGCTAGCTGGCGGACGGGTGGAATTACTCAACGTCCGGTTGCAAGGCGAACTAGCAACCAACAAGAGCCAGCCTTTGGTGGTAGCATCCCTCAAAGGACTACTTTACCAAGCCCTGCGGGAACGGGTAAATTACGTCAATGCCAGTATCGAAGCTAAAGAACGAGGCATCCGAGTGATTGAAACGCGAGATGCATCTGTACGTGACTATGCAGGTTCGCTGCATTTGGAAGCTACAGGTACTTTGGGTACTCATTCGGTCACAGGTGCGTTGTTGGGTGAAAAGGAAATTCACCTAACCGATGTTGACGGTTTCCCAATTAACGTCCCCCCCAGCAAATATATGCTATTCACCCTGCACCGTGATATGCCAGGGATTATCGGCAAACTCGGTTCTCTACTCGGCAGCTTTAATGTAAATATTGCCAGTATGCAGGTAGGTCGGAAAATCGTCCGTGGTGATGCGGTGATGGCTCTGAGCATAGATGATCCCTTACCAGAGGGCATTTTAGCTGAGATTATCAAAGTGCCTGGTATTCGGGACGCGTACACAGTAACACTATAAAGTGCTGAGTTCTGAGTTGTGAGTATGAAAATTCAGACTTTTCTGTTCTACCCAAGAATCAGGCAGAACAAAAGAAATCTTTCTCAGCACTCATGACTCAGCACTCAGCATTCAGCACTCAAAGATGGCAAAAACTTGGTGGGAATTACAGATTTTATGTGAACCAGACCTAGAAGATTCTATCTTTTGGCGACTGGAAAATTTTGGCTGTCGTGGCACAGCTAGCGAAGGCAAAGGAAATTCTTCCTTAGTAAAAGGTTATTTACCGGAATTTCAAGCACACCTATTAGATTTAGCCGCACTGTCGTTGTGGCTGCGTCAAGATGCTTTATGTGTAGGTTTGCCAGCACCTGCTTTGCAATGGCAGCTGATTCATGAAGAAGATTGGGCTACAAGTTGGAAGCAATATTGGCATCCGGAGAAAATAGGCGATCGCTTTTTGATCAATCCCGCATGGCTACCATTACCAGAAACATCAGAACGGCTGGTAATTCGCCTCGATCCAGGCGTAGCATTTGGTACAGGTAACCATGCGACAACTCAGTTGTGTTTAGAATCTCTGGAAATGCGGCTGAATCCATTACCTAAATCTTTCACTGATTTAAGTGATAAACAAGAGCCTGTGATAGTTGCGGATATTGGCTGTGGTTCTGGTATCCTTTCGATTGGAGCATTGCTACTGGGAGCAGAGAAAGCCTACGCAGTGGATACTGACCCTTTAGCAGTGCAATCCACATTTAGCAATCGCGCACTCAACGAAATTAGTCCCGAACGCTTAGTACCAGCAGAGGGAAGTGTAGATATTTTGCAGAAACTGCTTGAGAAACCAGTAGATGGTATCGTCTGCAATATTTTAGCTAATGTAATTATTGAGCTAGCTCCAGAAATGAGTGCGATCGTCAAACCCACCACTTGGGGAATTTTCAGTGGTATTTTGCTTGAGCAATCGAAAGCAGTAGCTGATACATTAGAAGAAAATGGCTGGGTAATTGCAACCTTGTGGAAAAAGAAAGAGTGGTGTTGCTTGAATGTCCGCCGTTCTTAATTTAAACCCTTTAATTTACGATAAATAAATTAAGGGGATTTGCCTGTTTCCTTTTAAAAATCTTTATTTTGCCCTGAGTACTGAATGTAATGATTTGAGTAATTCCTGTAGCGTGTAGGGCTTAGGCAGAAATGCTTGAACATCTGTACCTATAGCTACATTAAACTGAGAACTGTCGGTAAGCCCACTAGCGGCAATCATCAAGACTTGTGGATTAATTTGCTTTAACACTCGAATGGCAGTTAGTCCATCCATCTCAGGCATCATCATATCCATCAATACAACACTGATTTCATTTCGATGCTGCAAATACAGTGCGATCGCCTCAAGTCCATCATTAGCTGTGAGAACCTTGTAATTAGATTTTTCCAGTGATGTCTTAGTAATTTCTCGAATAGTAGCTTCATCATCGACAACAAGAATTAATTCTCCCTGTCCTTGAGGCAGTTCTTTATGTAAAGATGGCAACACTTGGGTTCCCAACACCGTTGGCAAGAACACTTGGAATTTAGTTCCTTGCCCAACAGCACTCTCCACAGTCAGGAAACCACCGTGGCTTTTAATAATTCCTCTTACGGTTGACAGACCAAGCCCTGTACCTTTGCTTTGCTCTTTGGTTGTGAAAAAAGGCTCAAAAATTCTCGACATCACATCAGATGTCATGCCAGTTCCCGTATCCGATACAGTAATAACACTGTAGGGGCCAACAGAGGCTTCAAGATTCATGCGGGCATAATTTTCATCAATGAAAAAATTCTCCGCACAGAGCTTTAAAGTACCACCGTCAGGCATTGCATCGCGGGCGTTGATTACTAAATTCATTAAAACCTGATGCAATTGGGTAGGATCTCCAGAAACAAGCAAAAGTTCTGGCGATATATCTACGTCAACTTCAATCGATTTAGGAAATGTTTCTTTAACAATATGCTTAACTTCTAATATCAGATGCTTGAGTTGCACCATCGTGTGCTCACCTTCCATTCCGCGGGCAAACGACAGAACTTGCTTGACCAAAGCTGCTCCGCGTTTAGCGCTGGCTTCGATTATCGTCAGCAACCGTTCCTGCTTCTCAGGTTTGAGTTGTGTTTTAAGCAAGAGTTGAGCTGAAGTAATTATTGGTGTCAGCACATTATTTAAATCATGGGCAATACCACCAGCCAAAGTACCGATGCTTTCTAGGCGTTGGGCTTGGAGAAATTGCGTTTCGAGTTGTTTTTTCTCTGTGATATCGGTATTGACAATGAGTATTGATTGAGGTTGTCCCTCAAAATCAACTACCAATGTCCAGCGACTAGAGACAATAATTTCTTTGCCTTCTTTCGTGACTTGATACAACTCACCTTGCCACGAACCACACTCAATCACAGATTGCTGGGCTTGCTGGAGTTGAGGCGAAGTTTTATGAAGAATTAGCTGATGGAGATTTTGTCCCATAACCTCAGCAGCCTTCCAGCCATACAAAGCCTCAGCGCTTTTGTTCCAGAATCGAATTTGGTTGTCTAGAGATTGGACGATAATTGCATCTGTGGCAATATCAAGCAAAGCAGCTTGCTCACGAATTTTTTGTTCCGATTTTTGGCGCTCGATGAGTTCGGTTTGGATATGCTGATACAGTTCAGATTGCTGAATGGCGATCGCTACCTGCGTTGCTAATTGCTTAAGCAAATCAATCTCCAACTGCTCCCACTGTCGTGGTTCGGAACAGTGGTTAGCCACCAGCAATCCCCATAATTTTTCCCCCTGCACAATCGGTATGACCAAGTTCGCCCTGACCTCAAGTTGAACCAGAAAATCAACATGACATTTAGAGAAACCAGCTGTGTAAATATCTGCTACAGCTTGGATGCGACCCTGCTTATAAAGTTCACGGCAAGTAGGTTCTACAAAGAAGGAATCTGTGATTTTTGTACCCAGAATAGGTGACCAGCCAGGAGCTACGGATTCTACTGTCACAGAGCCACTCCAATCTTCATTGAAACGGTAAATGAACACCCGCTCAGTTTGGAGAAACTGCCGGACTTCCGAAACTGTAGTGCTAAGAATTTCTCCCAAATCAAGAGACTGGCGGATATGTTGCGTTATTTGTGCTACCAATCGCTCTCGTTCAGCTTGCTGTCGCCAGACTTTTTCTTCATACTGGTGTGCGGTCAATTCCGCTAGTTGTACTGCCTGGCTCTGACTTTCCAGCCTCACCCTCTCTCGATAGGGGCAAAAGAAATCAGCCAAAGCAGGCTCCTCTGACAACAAAGGGGCCAAATGAGCGATCGCTTTCGGTACTAATGGTACTAAAGCCATTGCTGTGTATACTGATACCAACGCAGTTATCGCTTTAAGCAATCCTGACACCCAATAAATTGGATACCAAAGCGTCCAAACCTCCATTAAATGAGTAGTACCACAAGCAACAATAAAAGCGCCAAACAACAAAAATATCCAATCAAAGGGCAAATCTTGGCGTTGGCGTACAAAATATAGCAGTGTGATTGGGATCGAGTAATAGGCTAACGCGATCAGCGAGTCGGACATAACATGCAGCCATACCAACCCTGGCTTCCAAAGGTAACAGTGTCCGTGGGGGATAAATGGCCCAAAAGAAAATAGATTATGCCAAAATTCCGACATATTAAACTTTATTTAATAACAAGCAGATATCTTCAACAAACAGCTAAGTAGATAAATATTTAGCTAACTTCATAATAGTTTTTATGCAGCAGTAACTAATTGCTGTTAATTTGATTGATTTATGGCGTTTTCAATCTTATGGCTGAGGTTGGTAATGTGCTTGAGATATATTAAACACTTAAGCTATTGTGTTTTTAATTTGCACAATTTTATAATTTGAATTTTATTTATTGCAGTCAAATTTCTATTTATTGAAGTTAATCAATACAATCTAGATGAACTTTTGGGCATTTAATCATTATTATTACTGATAGAGACGCGAAATTTCGCGTCTCTCGGCTTCAGGCTCTTAGGGGTTGCCAAAAATTAAATTATTCATTTTGTGGGGGAGCTACAGCGTCCTTGCGGTTTCCCGACTTGTAGACAACCGTAGGGTGGTAAGACAGCGCACACAACTTCTCTCCATCCCACAAGAAAATTTGAAATATTTTTTATTTGGAAGTCCCTTAAATTATGCTTTTTAGATGTTGTACCAACTGTGGCGCTTGCATAACACCTTCAATTCGGTCTACTGGTTGACCTTGTTTAAATAGTAGCAGTGTTGGTAAGGCGTAAATTTGATACTGGCTAGCTAACTCCGTGTATTTTTCTGTGTCAATTTTGACAATACGCAGGCGGTCTTTCAGTTGAGCATTAACTTGCTCTAAAATCGGAACCATCATCTGGCAAGGGCCACACCACTCCGCGTAAAAATCTACCAACACAGGTACATCAGAACCAGACAGCATTTCTTCAAAACTGTTGAATTGTTTTTTAGTAGTCATGTGACACACACAGATTTTCTCTTATTTGTTTTTAATAGTAATGCGTGTCAAATGGAATGGCTGTAACATAATTTTGTTTTTATTGTTGCTACATTTTGCGCCTCGTTCCAAAGCTGTAACTGTCTATTAAGTTAGGTCGGATCTCAATTCAAAATCCAAAATTCTATCAGTTACAGGTACGAATCGCCATAAGATAATTAGCGCGGTGATTCAAAACCTGAGGAATAGTTCATGGAAGTCTTGAGCGAAAATTTGCAAAGCTTGCGAGGAAAAGTGGCAGTTATTACTGGTGCTTCGCGGGGAATTGGGAAAGCGATCGCACTAGAATTAGCCACACTAGGAGCTAATGTAGTTGTCAACTATGCCAGTTCCAGCGCTGCTGCTGACAACTTAGTTGCAGAAATTACAGCAGCTGGGGGACAGGCGATGGCACTACAAGCTGACGTTTCTAAAGTCGATCAAGTAGACACACTGTTTAATACCGTCATCGACAAGTTTCAGCGCATCGATATTTTAGTGAATAATGCAGGTATTACCCGCGACACACTACTGTTGCGGATGAAGCCAGAAGACTGGCAAGCGGTAATTGACCTCAATCTTACTGGTGTTTTCTTATGTACGCGTGCTGCAAGTAAAGTCATGCTCAAGCAACGTTCTGGGCGCATTATCAATATTGCCTCCGTTGCTGGTCAAATGGGCAACCCTGGTCAGGCAAACTACAGTGCTGCTAAAGCAGGCGTCATCGGCTTTACCAAAACCGTTGCCAAAGAACTTGCTTCGCGCGGGATTACTGTTAATGCTGTTGCTCCTGGTTTTATCGTTACTGATATGACCAGTAATCTCAAATCTGAAGAAATTCTAAAATATATCCCTCTAGGTCGCTATGGTCAACCAGAAGAAATCGCTGGTATGGTGCGCTTTCTCGCCGCCGATCCTGCTGCTGCCTATATTACGGGACAAGTGTTTAACGTTGATGGTGGTATGGTGATGGCATAGAAAGTGCTGAGTGCTGAGTGCTAAGGAGGTTAAGAGATTTATGGGTCTTTCTTTATATACAATTTAAAATTCACAATTTAAACCTGAAAACTCAGAACTCACAACTCAGCACTCACGACTGCTGCCGCATTCTTTGCCAAACGGTAAAGCCTAAAGGAATGAAGATACTAATAATAGTAGCGAGCATCACTACTAAGGTCATGCCTTGGACTCTCATCGCCAGCAAGTTGCAAACTAAGGTAACTGACCAAAGGGTGAATGCAGCATGGCGTTGAGAGAATCCCCAAGCAAGCAAGCGGTGATGGAGGTGATCTTTGCCTGGAGTACTAAGGGGGTTTTTTCCTGCCATTAGCCGACGTACAAACACTTGAGTAGTGTCTAACACTGGTAACAGCAAAAATAAAACTGTCGGTACAAGAGCAACAACTGTGTTTTGTTGTAGGTTTCCTAAAATACTGGTTGCCGCTAACACATAGCCAAAGAAGTAGGCTCCAGCATCACCCATAATAATGCGTGAGGGATGGAAGTTGTGGCGCAAAAAGCCTAGCGCCGCACCCCCCAAAGCTCCCAACACTAAGGTCGCCGCCGCACGATTAGGAAACTGAGCAGAAACTGCTAACAAACTCATAGCAGTAATAAAACTGACGCCTCCTGCTAACCCATCCATACCATCCATCAAATTGATGGCATTGGTAATACCTACTACCCACAATACTGTCAGCAATGTTGATAGTAGGGAATCGATGGGTGTACCAAGAGGAACCGTAATACTGATCCCATTGGCAACCAATAACAATGCCGTAATAATCTGTGCCCACAAGCGAACAGAGGGGGGTAAGCCGAATTGGTCATCAATAAAACCAACCAGCACTAAAATAGAACCCCCCAAGAGAATCGTCAGTACTTGAGCTAATACGCTTTGGATCTCAATTGGTCTTAAGAGGCTAGCTAGTACCAGTGCCGCAATCACACCCGCGTAAATTGCCAAACCCCCTGCATTAGGCAAAGGTTCTCGGTTGAGCCGCCGGGCATTTGGTTGGTCAGCCCAACCTACCCGCAAGGCAAATTTGCGTACTATTGGAATTAAACGCCAAGTTACTAGCCAAGCCAAGATAAACGTAAATACTACTGCCAACCAGCCGGAGCCGCTAGGGTCGGCAATACCAAGGGGCTTAAGGGAGTTGTATAGATTCATCTCCCAATTCAACCATTACTATCTGCATCTAATATGAGCATCAACTGTATATTAATCAATTTTTTTATTTCCATTTGTAATCTGAGTTGTTTGAAGAATTAGCACTCTTGCCCTGTGAGTGCTAAATTGTCTAATGGAAGCGCTTGAGAAATAAAACATGGCAAAGATTATTGCATTTGATGAGGAATCGCGGCGGGCCCTAGAACGGGGTGTTAACGCTCTTGCCGATGCCGTAAAAATCACCTTAGGGCCAAAAGGTCGCAATGTTCTTTTAGAAAAAAAATTCGGTGCGCCCCAGATTGTCAACGATGGTATCACTGTTGCTAAAGAAATTGAATTAGAAGATCCTTTGGAAAATACTGGTGCGAGACTCATCCAAGAAGTAGCATCAAAAACGAAGGATGTTGCTGGCGATGGTACTACCACCGCAACAGTTTTAGCACAGGCTTTAATTCGGGAAGGGCTGAAGAACGTTGCAGCCGGTAGCAACCCAGTTAGCTTGAAGCGAGGGATCGACAAAACCGTTGAGGCACTCGTGGAAGAAATTGCCAAGATATCAAAGCCAGTGGAAGGAAGTGCGATCGCTCAAGTTGCTACGGTTTCAGCTGGCAATGATGAAGAAGTTGGTAGCATGATTGCCGAAGCCATGGATAAAGTCACCAAAGACGGTGTAATCACCGTTGAAGAATCGAAGTCCCTGACAACTGAACTAGAAGTAGTAGAAGGGATGCAGATAGACCGGGGTTACATTTCCCCCTACTTTATCACCAACAACGAGCGGCAGACGGTGGAATTTGAAAATGCCCGCATCCTGATTACCGACAAGAAAATCAGCAGCATCCAGGATTTAGTACCTGTTTTGGAAAAAGTTGCCCGTTTAGGTCAATCTTTGCTGATCATCGCTGAAGATGTTGAAGGAGATGCTTTGGCGACTTTGGTGGTGAATAAAGCGCGGGGTGTGCTTTCTGTAGCTGCTATCAAAGCGCCTGGGTTTGGCGATCGCCGTAAAGCTTTGTTACAAGATATTGCCATTCTTACCGATGGGCAGATGATTTCTGAAGAAATCGGCTTAAGCTTGGATACCGCTTCCATAGAAGCACTGGGAACTGCCCGCAAAATCACCATTGATAAAGAAAACACGACAATTGTAGCTGGCAGTACCACCAAGCCAGAGGTGCAAAAGCGGATTGCTCAAATTCGCAAACAATTGGAAGACACCGATTCTGACTACGATAAAGAAAAACTGCAAGAACGCATTGCCAAGCTAGCTGGCGGTGTCGCGGTAATTAAAGTGGGTGCGGCAACAGAAACCGAACTCAAAGACCGCAAACTCCGAATTGAAGATGCCCTGAACGCCACCAAAGCTGCGGTGGAAGAAGGTATTGTTCCTGGTGGTGGCACAACCTTGATTCACCTGGCTACAAAGGTAGAGGCGATTAAAAACAGCCTCCAAGATAGTGAAGAAAAAATTGGGGCTGATATTATCGGGCGAGCTTTAGAAGCTCCCTTACGTCAAATAGCAGATAATGCTGGTGCTGAAGGTTCGATTATCGTCTCTAGAGTACGAGAAACTGATTTCAACGTCGGTTACAACGCTGCTACTGGCGAATTTGAAGACTTGATTGCTGCTGGTATTATCGACCCTGCGAAAGTCGTGCGTTCAGCTTTGCAAAATGCCGCTTCTATTGCTGGTTTGGTCTTAACTACCGAAGCTCTCGTAGTTGAAAAGCCTGAGAAGAAATCCGCTGCTCCTGCTGGTGATGGTGGCATGGGTGGCATGGGCGGTATGGGTGGTATGGGTGGTATGGGTGGCATGGGCGGCATGGGTATGTTCTAATTGCCCATATACAACCATTTCCAATGCGTCGAATACAGGTGATTGTAGGGGCACAATATACTGTTCCCCCAGCCTGTGGACTTACCAAATAAAACCGCTGTAAATATTTCTTAAGCAGTTTGTCTTAGCCAAGACAAACTGTTTTTTATATCACTGCTGAACCAGAGGTGAGGAAATGATATCATATCGGCTTAAATGGTCATGTCATACAAATTCGTAATTCATAATTCGTAATTCGTAATTAAGGCACACTTAAAAAAGTTGGCTAGAAGTGATTTTTCATATGTTATCCTGCTTCTGAAACAATACATACTTGGACAATTTAGTGTTATTTGTAACTTAAATTAGGATATAAAACATGGAAAAAATAGCTTTTTATACTTTGTTGTGTGACGGCAATACAGCGGAGTTTATCTTGTCAAGGTGTCAGCTATATTTTGCAAAAATCAAAAATCAAATTTTGACAATTCTTGAGTATTAATAATTGACTAATGACCAATGATTAATTATTAGAGATAAAAATGCATGATCAAAAAAATTCGCTGCCGTCCTCAAGCTGCCCAAGAGCGATTTAGCAGGGACTTTTATCATCAACCGGGAAATGTACCAGGAACTCTCATCATTGATGAGAGTTCTGAATATCCTACGATTTTTTTAATTGATTACAATTCAATTAGCTATGTCCGTATACAAGTAGAAGCCCCGGAGGAATGCATTCCCTATATAGATACAGAATCTGTGTCTTGGGTTGACGTACAAGGTTTAGGTAATAAAGACATTTTACAACGATTAGGTCAAGTTTTTGATTTACATCCTCTAGTTTTAGAAGATGTAGTTAATATGGCAGAGCGACCAAAAACAGAAGACTATGAAGACCAATTATTGATAATCGCTCGTATGGTGGTGCCAAAGGAGAATGCATTTGGTTTTTATAGCGAGCAAGTAAGTTTAGTTTTAGGAAAACATTACTTACTCACTGTACAAGAAGAACCAGAACATGATTGCTTTGAAGGAGTAAGGAACCGAATTGATAAATCCAAAGGCATTATTCGCAAGCAAGGAGCCGATTATTTAGCTTATGCTCTTTTAGATGCAATTATTGATGGCTTTTTCCCTGTACTAGAACGTTACGGAGAGCAAATCGAAGATTTAGAAGAGGAAGTAATAGTTAAACCTACCCAGGAAACATTGAAAAAAATTTATCAAATTAAACGAGAGTTACTGCAACTGCGTCGCGCTATTTGGCCTCAGCGGGATGTAATTAGTTCCTTAATAAGAGATAGTGGTGAACTGATTAGCGAGGAAGTAAGAATTTACCTGCGAGATTGTTACGACCACGCAGTGCAAGTAATTGATATGGTAGAAACTTACCGAGAACTAGCATCGGGTCTGATGGATGTTTACCTGTCGGCAGTTAGTAATAAGATGAATGAAATTATGAAGCTGCTCACGGTGGTTTCGTCAATTTTTATTCCTTTAACTTTTGTAGCAGGAATCTATGGAATGAATTTCAATACTGAAATATCACCTTATAATATGCCTGAACTGAATTGGTATTGGGGATACCCGATTTGCTTGGCAGTGATGGCAGCGATTGCAGGTGGTTTAATATTCTTTTTTTGGCGACGGGGTTGGCTCGAAAAGTCTGTAAAGATTAAGCCAGATTAAATATGGAATATGGAAATGACTAAAATATACAAAATTAATACAGAGAGTTTATATTTGAAATTATGAGAGGGAACGGCGACCAAAATTTATTTATTTTAACGATTTATATCATCGGCGTCACTTATATATTTAATCTGATGATTGAATCGATTGACGACAAAGTTAAATTTGAGTTTAAAAAAGGAGTCGTTGACGATCAACTCAAAGAGCAAAATCTTCAAGATAAGCTAGGAATTTCTGTTAAACTCAATGCCTCATACTCATTTGACGAGTTGAAAGAGTTGTCGATTAGCATTGAGAATAAATCTGATAATCATGCTATATACGTTGACTGGGACAACAGCTCTTTGGTGGTAGAACATAGTAAACAATCGCGTCGGGTGATTCGTAAATCGCCAGATTTGACTCGTGACTTGGCTGTACCCCAAAGCCCCAGCTTAATTGCTCCTAAAAAAACACTTTCAGAAACAGTGACAGCGGAAGATGTTTTCGAGCGCGATGCCGTAGCTGGTACTTATTCAGCCAAAAAACCGATAGTTAATATCACTGCTTTGCAAAAAGGCCCTAGCAAAAAGTTATACAATGACTTTATTAACAGAACAAAGCAGTTGGAATTTTCGCTACAGCTGGTACTACGAATATCTGAAGTACGCGTTGGTCTAGCTCCTGGTGCAAATATCCCCCCCATGTGTATTGTCAATTGTCCTTTCACCATCAGGAAACTGCCTTGGACATACGCCCTGCCTTGGAATAAAAAGAAGTAATCAAAATCAGACACATAATGCCATCCAAGATTACACTGGATTTAAGGAGAGAGTAGGCGTAGGCGGTTGCAGATTCAGTCACAATGGCTGGTTTGAGGAAAGTCCGGGCTCCCGAAAGACCAAACTTGCTGGATAACGTCCAGTGCGAGCGATCGTGAGGATAGTGCCACAGAAAGATACCGCCGGGAATAGGGGCTGGGGACTAGGGACTAGGGACTGGGAAAAAATATTCCTAATCCCCAATACCCAATCCCCAGTACCCAATCCCCGGTAAGGGTGCAAAGGTGCGGTAAGAGCGCACCAGCAGCGTCGAGAGGCGCTGGCTCGGTAAACCCCGGTTGGGAGCAAGGCGAAAGGAACTACGGTTGGTCTTTTACCAGTTCCGCTAAAACAGAGCCGCTAGAGGCGTCTGGTAACAGGCGTCCCAGATAGATAACCGCCCTCATGCAGGGAAGTTACTTGTAACCTCTCTACATTCGAGAACAGAACCCGGCTTACTACCAACTCTCTCCCTATTTCAGTGCTGAGTGCTGAGTGTTGAATGCCCAATGACGGCAGTTGCTACCCTGCAGGAAGCCGCTTTGCGTCTACAAGCCGGGGAACCCTTTCGGCAGTCGCTCATGGGGGAAACCCCCTGCCTACCCGTCACTGCCTCACCAACGCACTGCCTCCCCAATGCCCAATGCTGAGTGTTGAGTTAGGAGTCTACAGTTAACAGTCATTTTCCCTTCTCCTGTTCCCCCATCTTATTTGATGTCTCTTGCTTATCCACGCCGTCAGCGGCAACTCGAGAGTTTAGTCAGAAAATTAGGTTTGCGAAAAGAAGCACCTATACAGTGGCAAATGCTAGACTTGGCGCTGACTCATCCGACTGTCTCTGAGTCAGCAAATTATGAACAACTTGAGTTTGTCGGCGATGCGGTAGTGCGACTAGTAGCGGCTGTTGTTTTGTGGGAACATTATCCAGATTGCCCTGTGGGGGATTTTGCAGCAATTCGTTCGGTGTTGGTGAGCGATCGCATCCTCGCCCAACTTGCAAGAGAATATGGTTTAGAACTTTATTTATTAGTTGCTGGCAGTGCTACCGCTGATAAAGTTGGTCAAGAATCGCGGTTAGCAGATGCTTTTGAAGCTGTTCTCGGTGCTTTGTACCTTAGCACCAACAATCTTGATCTCATTCGCCCTTGGCTAGACCCTCACTTCAAAAAACTAGCAGCAGAAATTCGTCTCGACCCAGCCAGACTCAACTACAAAGCCGCTTTACAAGAATGGACTCAAGCACAATTTAAAGTTTTACCCGAATATCGGGTTGTGGAAGTTAGCCAACCACACCGCAATCAAGAGCGTTTCGTCGCTGAAGTCTGGCTGCATGGAAAACAGTTAGGTCAAGGCAAGGGCCGCTCGATCAAAGCTGCTGAACAAGCCGCAGCTAAAGTAGCTTTTTTAGCCATTACTAATCAGGAACAACCCTGAACTCAAAAGCTTATTTGTTAGTTGATAATCATTGTTTAATTGTCAGTTGTAATTTTTTTTACCATTGGCAACTCACAACTGATTAATGACTAATGACTAAAATTACAATTGCTGTCTTCGGGGTTGGGCGTTGGGGAGTGCATTTACTAAGGAATTTTTTAGAACACCCTCAAGTACGGATTGGAGCGGTAGTAGACCCCAATCCAGAACGATTAGTGAAGGTGAAACAGCAATTTAATTTAAATGAAGATGTATTATTGACCACCCAGTGGCAGGCTATTAAACAAGTGCCAAATTTGTCAGGAGTGGCGATCGCAACCCCTGCTATCACCCATTACGATCTCATTAGAGATGCCCTCCAGCAGGGATATCACGTTTTGGCAGAAAAACCCTTAACTCTAGACCCGTTAGAATGCCGTGAACTTTGTCAATTGGCAGAGCAACAGCACTTAATCCTAATGGTGGATCACACCTATTTATTTCACCCAGCAGTTGAACAAGGGCAAAGTATTGTTCATGCAGGTAAATTAGGTAATTTACGCTACGGCTATGCCACCCGTACCCATCTAGGCCCCGTCCGGCAAGATGTCGATGCGCTGTGGGACTTAGCTATTCACGATATTGCCATCTTTAACGCTTGGCTAGGTCAGCTACCTGTGAAAGTACAAGCAACGGGTACGGTGTGGTTACAGGGAGTCGCTACGCTTGCAGGGGAGCAAGAGAGGAGGGGAGCCGAGGGGAAGAAAGATACAAATTCTTCTCGACCTCAAGGACTAGCCGATTTAGTATGGGTGACGCTGACATATCCAGATGGCTTTCAGGCATATATTCATCTGTGCTGGCTGAATAGCGATAAACAGCGGCGGCTGGCAGTTGTGGGCAGTCTTGGTAGCTTGATTTTTGATGAAATGTCACCTTTATCGCTTTTGACTTTACTACATGGCGAGTTTGAACTCCAGGGAAATCAATTTCTGCCTGTGAATCAAAGGCAAGAAACACTGGAAATAGAAAAGGCCGAACCATTACAGCGGGTCTGCGATCGCTTTGTTACTTGTATCCTTAAAAATATTCCCCCAGTTGTTTCATCTGGCTGGGTAGGCACAGAGTTAGTACAAATTCTCGCTGCCCTCACAGCATCTCTAAATCAGGGTGGGCAACCTATTTTTATCGACAAAATTTATTAAAATTATTAATTCGTAATTTACCTTTCTGAAGTTCCTTTAGCACAAGCACCTCCAGCCTGGAGGGAGGGAAGAACACCTTGTGGTGAAACTAGGCTGACCTCGCAAGTATTATCGAGAAGTGATAAATCGTGCTTCTGTGTATCCACCTCTGCTTTTGTACCTCCACAAACTGTACTAGTCTCAAGCAACGACTCTTCCCGAAAGGTAGGATAGCAGTTCATTTCCATTGCTTTCTCATCTATAGAGGGAACTGCCAGTTCTTCTAAATCCTCTTCTTCTTCTGGGGAAGACAACAGCGACATCTCAATTAAAGGCAAAGATATGGTCACTGTTGTACCTTGATGAAGACCTGCACTCTTGAGGGTAATGCTACCTCCCATCAGTTCGATTAAGTTTCGTGAAATTGCTAGTCCCAATCCCGTACCATCAAACTTGCGTGTAGTTGTACCATCTACCATTACAAAGGGGCGAAATAGTTTATGCTGTTGGGCAGGATCAATGCCTATACCTGTATCTGTGACATTAATCATCACCTGAGATTGGTGATCATGATGTTGAATTTCACAAGCGATCGTAATGCTTCCCTCTTCGGTGAACTTAGTAGCATTGCCAATGACATTAATCAGCACCTGCTTTAATTTTGCTGCGTCCGCCTTAACTGGAATTGGCTTGCTACCTAAATCGATTTTTAATTGTAAGCCTCTTTGTTGAACATTTACAGATTGTAAATTAATTACTTCCAGTAGTAATTGTCGGAGGTCAATAGGTTCTGTGACTACCGAAAGCTTACCTGCCTCAATTTTAGAAATGTCGAGTAATTCATTAATAATGCCTAATAAATGAATCGCTGTTTCATCGGCACGTTTGAGAAACTCAATTTCTTCTTCCCGGTTATCACACAAGCCATCGTGAACCAGGCGAACACAGTTAATAATAATATTGAGTGGATTCCTCAGTTCATGGGAGGTCGTAGCCAAAAACTGACTTTTGATTTGGTTGGCAGTTTTTGCTTCTTTCCACGCTATTTCTAGTTCTTCTGCCCAAGCTTTGAGTCTTTCGACCATTTGGTCTAATGCTTGTGCTAGTTGGTTAAACTCCCGAATTTTGAAGTTGTGAGGAACTGGTTGTGCGGCGTGGTGGCTGTAAATATTCAGAGCATAGTCTCGTAATTCTTCTACAGGACTTGCTAAGTAAGGGGCTAAATATAATGAAGCCAGTAAGCTTGCACCTATCAAACCAACTGTTAAAACGATTAGGATAAGTTTTATTTCCTCTAAACCAAACAGAGCATCGTCTACACTTGTCACAGCTAAGACAATCCATTTTTGCTGGGGCTGTTGTGTAATAGGATTGGCAATAGCTGTATAACCAGCAATTAATTCTTTTCCTTCTTTAAAATATAAATTTATAGAATCTGTTTGCCCAATGCTCACATCTTTGATTATGTTTTGGATTTGGGAAGCATATGGGTGCTGTTGAATATGAGTCCCCACTCGGTCTACTAATGGGTGCGCTAAAATCGTGCCATCTTCAGCAATGACAACCATAGCGCCTGTGAGCGATCCCGGCTGATTTGGAGTTTGTTGGTACAATGCTGACTGAAGACTTAAGTTATAAAGCAATTGACCCGCATTATCATAGACTGGGGTGGATAATAACAAGTGCAGTTGGTTTTTTGGATCTCTTGAACCGGTTGTTCCTGCCTTTGGGGGTAATATTGCGGTAATCTCAACTCCTTGGCTAGGCAAAGGCGAACTCAAGTCTCCAATTGCTTTATCACCACAACTACTAGCAACTATTTTGCTAGTTTGCAGATTTTTTAATTGCAGGCACTCGATGCTGGTTGGTAGTTGTTGCGCTATCTGAGCAAAAAATTCTTCCGCCTGATTGAGCGAACCAGACTGTATAACCTTTGTTTGGCTTACAATTAGCAAACTAGTTTTGAGGGTAGCGATCGCATCATTAATCTTCTCCCCTTTAATAACAGCACTTTCTGCTAAATTTTGCCGAGCAGTCTTTAATAGGCTAGAGCGTGCCTTATTCAAGGCGACAATCTCCCCTATCAGCAACACTGGGACAAACAAAAGCAGTATTCTCGTTAATAAAATACGCCTAAAGGATGATTGACGGGTTTTAGCCATCGAGTGTCTCACTTCGCATCTGCAAACCACAACAGCAAAGATATGCAATTGAACCAGCTAAATGAGACATTTTATTAAGTTATGAGGATTTTATCGCCAATTCTCAAAAATATCAAAGTTAGAAGCTGCAAAAAGAAACATGGTATACCAAAACTCTTGGAGGATAGTTGTAAAAGAGACTTGTGTTGCATATCGATACAGTGATGAAATTAGTGAACAGTGGCTTGCAAGCATGAATTTTTTTGAATCATCATACTAGCAAAGAAAATAATAAAACTATATAGATCAACTCAATGGTGCAACATCGTCCTCATACCATAGTGGTTTTGGCAATGAGTGCAGATGGCAAAATAGCAGATTTCAGGCGATCGCCTGCTCGGTTTGGCTCCAGTACTGATAAAGCGCACCTGGAAAAACAAATCGCTGCCTCTGATGCCGTTCTGTTAGGAGCCAATACCCTCCGCGCCTACGGTACTACACTAACCGTATCACATCGAACACTTTTACAACATCGAACTCAAGAGGGCAAGCCTACCCAGCCAGTTCATATAGTCATTACACACTCTGCTAACCTCAATCCGGAAATTCACTTTTTTAAACAACCAGTTAAACGCTGGTTGCTCACAACAACAGTAGGGGCACTTTCCTGGCAAGGACGTTCAGAATTCGAGCAGATTCTGGTTTTTGAAACACCAACGGGCAAAATTGATATTCCCGCTGCTTTGCATCACCTGGCACTTCTACATATACCACGTTTAGCGGTATTAGGTGGTGGTGAGTTAGTAGCTTCAATGCTGGAATTAGATTTAATAGATGAATTGTGGTTGACAATCTGTCCGCTAATTTTAGGTGGTATTAGCGCACCTACACCCGTGGAAGGTGGGGGATTTTTAGCTCATTTAGCTCCCCATCTCCAACTTTTAGAAGTTCATACAGTTGAGCAGGAAGTCTTTTTGCACTATCGCCTGCAACGACCAGCAGATTAGATTACCCTATTAGGGATTGGGGATTGGGTATTGGGCATTGGGTATTGGATAAAGAAGACAAGGAGCATGGGGGATGGGGGGACAAGAAGCAAGAGTTAATCATGGTTCTTTCCCCTTGTCCCCTTGTCCCCTTGTCTCCCCTGCACCCTGCCCCTTCCTTCCCAGTCCCCAGCCTCCAGTCCCCAGTCCCCAATCCCGGAAAGCTACACGATGGTAGAAAAACTAAAGCCTCGCTATTCTATCGTTTGGAGCCACAAAATTGCCGAAATACCCCAATCTGCATGGGATGCTTTAGCATTGCCGCTCAAAACCCCTTTTTTGGAGTGGGAGTGGCTGAATAATCTCGAAACATCCCATAGTGCTACGGCTAAAACTGGTTGGCTACCAAATCACTTAACACTGTGGCGAGACAGAACGCTGATTGCTGCGGCCCCACTATACCTCAAAGGTCATAGCGCTGGGGAATTTGTCTTCGATCACCAATGGGCAAACTTGGCTGAACGTATTGGGGTAGAGTATTACCCGAAACTGTTGGGAATGACGCCTTTTACTCCTGCTGAAGGCTATCGGTTTTTAATTGCTACTGGAGAAGATGAGGATGAGATTACAGCTTTGATGGTGCATGAGATTGACTCTTTCTGCTCCAAGAATCGCATTTCTGGCTGTCATTTTCTCTATGTTGATCCTGAATGGCGTCTTGTATTGGAACGGCATGGCTTTACCAGTTGGTTACACCATAGCTACATTTGGGAAAATGATGGTTTTCAGGCTTTTGATGACTACTTGAATGTGTTCAATGCCAATCAGCGCCGCAATATAAAGCGAGAACGCAAAGCAGTGGAGAAGGCGGGTTTACGGTTACAACCACTAACTGGTGATCAAATCCCACAGTCTCTATTTCCTTTGATGTATCAGTTCTATGCGGATACTTGTGATAAGTTTGGCTGGTGGGGCAGTAAGTATCTGACAAAGCGGTTTTTTGAACAGCTACATCTGCATTATCGCCATCGGGTGTTGTTTTTCGCTGCATATAGTCAGCAAGATAATCGCCATCCTCTAGGAATGTCTTTTTGTTTATTTAAGGACGACAGACTATATGGGCGCTATTGGGGCAGTTTTCAAGAGATAGATTGCTTGCATTTTGATGCTTGCTATTATGCGCCAATTGAGTGGGCGATCGCTAACAATATCCAAATTTTTGATCCTGGGGCTGGTGGACGCCACAAAAAACGTCGTGGTTTTCCTGCTAAACCTAATCATAGTTTGCACCGCTTTTACAACACACGTTTAGAACTGATTTTACGGCCTCATATCAGCGAAGTTAATCGACTGGAGCAAGAAGAAATTGAGGCGATGAATGCGGAGTTACCCTTTAGTAAACGCGATGCTTAAAAATTATAAATTACAGAATTAACAAGAACGAACCGGAAGATAGTAAAGGAAGAATTACACTTGAAATAGAGTGTAAAAAATTTGAACAGATTTAATTTTTAGAATGATTATGGATTTGATGGTAGAAGATTTAGCAGCAATTGATAACCAGCTTTCTCAACGTCATATTGACCTTGACCCTAGTGGATATTTCATTATTTACTTGGATAGAGAGGCAAAGTTAATTTATGCCAAGCATTTCACAAATGTAATTGATGAGCGTGGTTTAGCTGTCGATCCAGAAACGGGGAAGGTGATTCCCGCTAGAGGTAAAGTAGAACGCACTCACACGACGGTGTTCAGTGCTAGGACAGCAAAGGAACTTTGCGTAAAAATATTTGAAGAAACTCAGCCCTGTCCGGTGACTCTGTTAGACCATGCAGCTTATTTGGGTCGGGAATTTGTCCGAGCTGAGGTTGCTTTAGTAACAGGGCAAGAGTACGTTCAAGATTAAACCTATGAGCAAATTTGTAATTGCTAAACAGTGAACAGTAATCAGTTAACAGTTAATAGGCTGATAACTGATTACTGTTTGCTGACAGCTGATTACGGATCAATTAGCCATTATTAGAAGGTTGATTAACTTGATAGAGGTAGTAAGTTGCCATAGGGATAATGGTAGCGGCAATTAACAGTCCTACTACCCAAGCAGTTGCATTACCTTGGTCGGTTTCTTCTGCTTTTTTGAATGTGCCTTCTACCTGCACATTGTCAGCAATTTGGGGTGGGCCAGGATCGGGTTTACCGGAGAGGACGGCAACTAGGCGATCGCCCGCATCTAGAAATGCTTGGTTGTATTTGTTACCATTACGCAACGGTGCCATGACTGTTTCCGAAGCGACGCTCTCGGCTATAGAATCTGACAGCAAGGATTTAACTTTATCTCCGGTGATAATGGCGGTTCCATTAGTAACTGTGTCAATTACTAATAAGGCTTGATTAGCTTGTGCTTCTTTTGTGGGAAACCATTTTTCAAACAATGCTTTAGCGAAACTTTCTGGTGTTTCTCCATAGTCGAGTCGGCGAATGGTGACAATTCTCGCTTCGTATCCAGTTTGCTTTGCCAAATCCTCTAAAGTGCTGCTAATCTTCCCTTCATTGATACGGCTGATAACTTCTCCTTGATCTATAACCCAAGTGCCATTGCCTGCTGAGAGGTTGGGTATTTGATATACGCCTGTGGCTAATGCAGGTGTAACCATTAGCCAAGAAGCTAAAATGAGCATTACCGATGGCAAAATGAGCTTAATAAAGTGTTTTTGAATGCTAAATACTTGGTTGAGGAGCTGTTTCATTGGATAAACCTTAAGACAGACTTGCACCAAAAATACTACACAACCGCTGTCAAAATCACCTGGTCTATAGCTTTTTGCGCTTTGAAGTTTTAGTTACATCTAAAAGATAGGTTTGATACTCGAAGTTTTTTATGGCTCAAACTAGAAATACATGACTATCATCCTAACTAACGACGACGGTATCGACGCTCCTGGTATTAAAGCGCTGCTTAAAGCTGTCAACGGTAAAAATGTGATTATCGCCGCGCCAAAAGACCATCAATCTGGCTGTGGGCATCAAGTCACCACCACTCGTGCCATCAACCTCCAGCGCCGTTCAAAGACTGAGTATGCGATCGCAGGTACTCCGGCTGATTGTGTGAGAATTGCCATATCACAAATTTGCGAAGATGCCCAATTTGTGTTGTCAGGGATCAATGCTGGGGGCAACTTAGGCGTAGATGCTTATATTTCCGGTACTGTTGCTGCTGTACGAGAAGCTGCAATGAACGGGATTCCAGGAATTGCCATCTCTCACTATCGCAAAGCCAAGCAAAATTTTGGCTGGGAACTGGCTGCTAAATTCACTGCTGGAGTATTAGCTGACTTACTCCAGCGTCCTCTAGAACCAGGAAACTTTTGGAATGTGAATCTACCTCATCTGCAACCCGGAGAACCTGCACCTGAGTTGGTGTTTTGCCAACCCTGCACCAAGCCTTTACCCGTCAACTACCGTGTTGAGGGCAATGATTTTTATTATGTAGGAGAATATGGCAAACGCGATCGCACTCCAGGTAGCGATGTAGATGTATGTTTTTCTGGCAACATCGCTGTTACCAAATTAAAAGTTTAATTATTGAACCGCATACTTACTCATCTGGCCCTTGAAGCATTGACATCAGCTTATCTAGCGTTTGTGTCAATTGGCTAAGTTTTTGTAATGAATTATCCTGAGAATCAGCGAGAGTCTGTACAGCATCACACAATGCGAAGATTTGATAACCCTGCTGCTGTAACTGCTGTCCTTGAGCTTCAACTTGCACGCTAAGAGTCTCCAACCTTTGTGCGAGACTTTCAATTGTCTCCGTAGTGGAGAGTACTGCTTCGCCAATTTGCTCAACAATCGATTCCAAGCGACTGATCTTTACTTCGACTCCTGTGGAAATCATTTCTTTACCACCCCGATCTTGAGAAATCATCATAGTAATATCACTATTATTCTTGAATAATTTAATATACGTATAGCTACCAGATGGCTGCCACCCTGCATCCGTAATTTATTATTTTTTACTTTGCATTCTCATACCAGTTCTGTATGAGATAAATATATTTACTTTACGTAACTTAGTAATTTAGCAACCTTAATTCTCATTTACCATCTACTTTCTAGATGCGTTACCTGATGATTTTTACCATCAAATTCGTCCTTTAGTGCCTGTGTATTTTCTTCGTGCTATGGCTATCTCCCACCCACTAATTAAATTGTAGTAAATTATACTAATTTTTTTTAGTAATGATGAGCCAATCCTTATATAAGTTATTTGATCAACTTTATCTTAAAAATATAAAAAATCAGGATATTGGGAATCTTATTAAAGATTAAGTAAAATTACGGTACAAGTGTATTAATTTTAATAGGGTTGAGTTTATATTCAATTAAAGCTAAGTGATCCTCGATATTAGCCTGGATGATGTACACTACAACATTACACAGTAATTTTAAAAATGCCACTTCTACAGCTTGGGAATTACAATTTACTCCTCACCCCTCGCTACAATCTAAATTTAAACGTTGTCTAGATATTTTAGGCAGCTTGGTAGGGCTATTGATTCTGGCGATTGTATTTGTGCCGATCGCGATTGCTATTAAAATCGATAGTCCAGGCCCAATTTTTTTCACTCAAGAACGCTATGGGCTTCAAGGACGCTCATTTCGTATCCGTAAATTCCGTTCAATGGTTAGTAATGCGGAAGAATTAAAAACTTTAGTCAAAAATGAGGCTAACGGACTTATATTTAAAAATAAAAATGACTTTCGAGTAACTAAGGTAGGTAGCTTCTTGAGACGCACTAGTTTAGATGAACTACCTCAATTTTGGAATGTCTTAGTAGGAGAAATGAGTTTAGTCGGAACGCGTCCACCGACGGCTGATGAAGTGGTGAACTACACACCCCACCACTGGCAACGTTTAAATGTTAAACCTGGCTTAACTGGTGAATGGCAAGTGAACGGTCGTTCTCAAGTGACAGATTTTGAACAAATAGTTGATTTAGACTTGCGTTATCAAAAAAATTGGCATTTATTTTATGACTTATTGTTGATTAGTAAAACCATTTACGTAATATTTGCTAGAAAAGGAGCTTTTTAAAGACATTAATTCAAAATTTATCCGTTGCGTGAAGCACAAAGTCACAGGTTTTAAGGCATAAGGCAGAAGAATAATTTCTGTGCGGAGTGGCTCCGACTCTGCTTAGTTTTAGTCGGGGGTTTAAATCCCCGACTAAAAAATGTCTTTAATTCTAAATTTTGAATTTGGAATTTTGAATTGTTAATGATGCCATGCAAGTCTGAAAAATCGATTGTTTCATTGAGCGCTGATTGGTAAAATACTGGACTTAACTATTCTCCAACAATAAAACAATGGACTATAAAAACTTCTGTTATTTACATTATTGCTCTGATTGAGTTACTCAAAAATACGATACCACAAGCAGCAAAAGCTAAACTAATCAAGCTAATTTTACTCGGTAATATTTGATTAATTTCTCTGGCGCTCATAATCAGCACACACTGAGTTAAGGTAACGCCAAGCACATAGACTACCAAGGGCAGTATTCCAGCCCCAACGATGAATTCAGCATTAGCATAACCATGAAATAAACCAGCCAGCGCCCCCAACAATGAGAGTAATATCAAGTTTGGTTGTTTTGACATCAGCATGACGCCAATGGCCACAGTAGAAATTGCGATCGCTATGTCTGCACCTGCTAAATTCATATAGAAGAAATGAACTGCTGTGCCAAAGACTGCTGCTAAAACAAAAGATGCAGCGATCAAAGCACCACGAGCAATCCCAGCAGAAAGTAAGCCAATAGCTACAATACTAGCCAAACGATCCAAGCTAATTACGGGATCTGCTATTCCCCACAACAAGCCTTCCCAACAATTAGAAATAGACTCATGACCGTGGAATCCACTTAGTGAACTCAGTACGCTAATTAAGGCTAGAACCGCGATCGCCCCAAGATGGCGATGCTTTAATGCGGTAGTAGAAGGTGATAACTCAATTGCCAACATCAATTTATACCAAATCAGTTTTTTGGTAATTTATACTACCCGAATCCGATAAGAAACTAACGTAGTAATTCCTCTACTTGATGCTGGCTCCATAAAGTTCTGTAAAGACCCTGTTGTTGCAAGAGTTCTAAATGATTGCCAATCTGGACAATTTTTCCTTTGTCCATCACAAAAATCCGGTCAGCGGCGGCCGCTGCTGACAATTGATGAGTGATAAAAACGACAGTTTTTCTTTCAGTGCCACTGGAGAGATTTTTGAGGATTTGTGTGGCCGTTTGATTATCAACACTGGAGAGGGCATCATCCAAAATTAACACGGGGGCATCAACTAGCATGGCTCTAGCCAAAGCAGTACGTTGCCGTTGCCCACCAGAAAGAGTAATACCACGCTCACCAACTATTGTTTCGTATTGTTGCGGAAAATTGTTAATCTCTGAGTGAACCTGGGCAAGTTGAGCCACTGTTTCTACATCTTCTTGTTCCCTGTCTGGTTCACCATAGCGGATATTATTTTTGATTGTGGTACTAAACAAAAAGCTATCTTGTGGGACGTAGGCGATCGCACCTCGTAAATCTGCTAATGCTATCTTCGTAATGTCCAACTCATCTAAAAATAATTGCCCTGGCTCAATATCTAATAAGCGGGGTAAAGCATTCGCCAAAGTAGTTTTCCCAGAACCGATGGCCCCCACAATTGCCACTGTTTCCCCAGGATTGATCGTAAAGCTAACATTGTCTAAAGCAGGGGTAGTAGAACCTGGGTAAGAATAGCTGAAATTTTTTGCTGTAAGTGACCCTTTAACTTCAGCTTTGGATAGATGAATAACATCGGTTGTATCTTCAATCTTCGGTGTGACAGAGAGAATCGCCTCTAGACGATCAATACTTACCTCACCTCGTTGGTAGGCAGTAATTGTGAATCCTAATAAAGCAGTGGGGAAAACCAGACGCTCTACATAAATTAATAGCGCTAAAAAATCTCCAACAGCCAAGGTTCCAGCAGAAATTCGTGTTGCTCCTAGCCAGAGTATGATGAGCGAACTGATATTAGCGAGTCCGCCAATGAGTGGAAACAGTGTATTTCTGCTTTTCGCCAGTTCTAAGTTAGCCTTCAATAGCTGTTGATTCTTCTTGGCAAAGGCTCGACGCTCGTTTTCTTCTTGGGCGTAGATTTTAATTAATGCAATGCCACTGATATCTTCTTGGATGAGTTCACTGATGTCAGAAAGTTGCTCTTGTACGACTGTTTGTTGTTGGCGTAAACGATTACTAAAAAGATGCACCAAAAAGAACATCAAGGGATATACTGCCAAGGAAACTAATGTCAGATCCACACTAATTAGTAGCATTACTGGCAGTGTCAGAGCATAAGCAAACAATGTATTTGCTAGACTCAGTACTGCAAAACCCAACAACCGCTTGATATTCTCCACATCACTGGTAGCCCTACTAATCAAATCACCAATGGTATTGCTGGCAAAATAAGCAGGCTCCAATTTAAGTAAGTGTTCAAAAATCCGCTGTTTCAGGTCAAATTCTACCGCGCGTCCCACTCCAAACAGCCAAATGCGCGAAGCCATGCGGATGAGCCACATCGCTGAACTGAGCAAGATGATTATTACTACATAATGTAGTATTTCATACCAGCTAAAAGTTTTTGAAAGTTTCTCAACACAAGCGCGAATCAACCAAGGTATATAAACACCCAATCCATTTACAGTTAACAAAGCAAGAATGCCGAAAGTAGCTTCCTGCCAATGGGGACGCAGGTAAGCACCGAGTTTAGCAAGTCGTCGAGAATTTGCCATGCAAATACTTTTGAGAAGTTACCATTCTAGACCAACTACTGAGCAGTCTAGGCTTATCAGAAGTTCAGCAGCCCGCCCTACACAACTCAACAAATAAGTCGCTTTAAGAAAGCGGGAGCCGCCCACTCTATGAGAAGCCGCTCCGTATCTACAGGACGCCTACTCAAACTTCTCTCATTTTGCCAGAAATAAAAGTTTAAATAAGGCCAGCCACCAGTCCAGAGCGCTTTGGCCTTTTTATTGTTAACTTTTTAGGCTTAAGACTGGCGACCACGCAAGAAAAAGTAAATCTGGTTGAGATAACTTTCCCAGACTTGCGTTGTTAATTGCAGGGTTTCTGCACTCGGTACAAAGTCCTCAAGTCGTAAACCGCGAGCTCTAATGTCCTGAGGATTTTGCAACAGGTAAGGCGGAACTTGAACTCCCAAAGAATTAAATGCTATATTTGCCCGTCCCAGATTTTCACCAAGGATACTATCCCCTACTACATCTGAAATGTTGGGGGTAGTTTGCGGCCCTAAAGCCACTAGGGTTTCAGATGGGGAAGCCGCTGATCCTAAAGAAGAGGCTAGACGGAAATTCTGGACAATTACCGGAGTTGCTAGCTGAGTATCACCCACCATTGCGATCGGCGCTCTAACCAGAAAGTAGGCAATAGCTGGTGTACTTGCTAACAGCAAAACTGTTAGTGCCCAGCCCAGCAAGTATCCTCCTGGCTTGTCTATTCCACCTCCCTTGATTCGCTGGGCAGCAAAAATTAACATCAAAATCGATGCTCCCAGCGGTCTGAGCGGAAATGATACCAACCTCCACAAAGAAGCCACAGCTGGTTCAGCGGGGTTAATAAATGCCAACGCTAGAACGATAAACAGAATGACTAGGAGTAAACGCCCTACAAAATTCCCTGTCGGATAAAATCGTTGGAACAGAGAGTATACAATGGTACCAATTAAGAGCCACAGCAGTACCCGGCTTAGCAGTAGAAACATAGATTATCTCTCAAATTTTCCGGTACGGCCAGCCTAGAGGTTTCGGGTAGCGGATTTATTTTATCGTCAAATTGTAATCGTACTGTTACTTGACTTAAAATACCTCAAACCTTACACCCAAAGATTACCGTCGTAGTGATTTTAGTGCAATTTTTTGACAGTGCGTCTATTATTTATAATTTTCCAAATGAGTAATGGGGCACACGTAAATTACATTAATTGAGTAGCCGTCATCTACAAAGGAAAAACTATGTCATCTGGAAAGCCCACTATTTTGGTAACAGGGGGAGCTGGATATATTGGTTCTCATACAGTGCTTGCTTTGTTGCAAGCGGGTTATGACGTGGTAGTGCTGGATAATCTCGTGTATGGGCATCGTGACTTATTAGAGAAAGTTTTACAGATAGAGCTTGTAGTAGGTGATACAGCTGATCGCGCTCTACTGGATCAAATATTTCAAACCCATGATATTGCCGCAGTTATGCACTTTTCTGCCTATGCATACGTCGGAGAATCGGTCACAGACCCTGCTAAATACTACCGCAACAACGTTCTGGGAACCCTGACACTGTTAGAGGCAATGTTGGCAGCCTCTGTTAAAAAATTTGTATTTTCTTCTACTTGTGCAACTTATGGCGTGCCGGAAGTTGTGCCCATCCCAGAAAACCATCCCCAAAATCCGATTAATCCCTATGGCGCGACCAAGTTAATGGTAGAGCGGATTTTATCTGACTTCGATGTTGCTTATAGTCTAAAATCAGTGCGTTTTCGCTACTTCAATGCTGCCGGTGCTGATCCGAATGGTTTACTTGGTGAGGATCACAACCCAGAAACTCATTTAATCCCCTTGGTACTGCTGACAGCTTTAGGCAAGCGCGAATATATCTCCATTTTTGGTACTGATTATCCTACACCAGATGGTACTTGCATTCGAGATTACATTCATGTGAGTGATTTGGCAGATGCCCATGTTTTAGGGTTGGAATATCTTTTAAAAGGCAGTGACAGCGAAGTTTTCAATTTAGGTAATGGCAGCGGTTTCTCTGTTAGAGAAGTAATTGCTGCTGCCGAGCAGGTGACAGGGGTGACGATTCCAGTGCAAGAGAGCGATCGCCGTCCCGGTGATCCACCATCTCTGATTGGCAGTAGTGAGAAAGCTAGAAAAATCTTAGGCTGGCAACCTCAGTATCCATCAATCAAAGATATTGTTTTTCATGCCTGGCAATGGCATCAACAGCGACACAAAGATGAGTGCTGAGTGCTGAGTGGGGAGTGCCCAATAATGCCTAATCCCCAATGCCCAATCTTAGTCTCTACCAGATGTTTGCCGTTGCACAACGAATATCAAAATACCAGTGGTTGCCAGAATTGCTGAGGCGATCGCCCACAACGGTAACGATTGAAATTCAGTTTCTACTACATCGTTATTGACATCTTGCATCTTTCGTGAATTGTTTGCTGAACCAGATGCCACGGTAACTTCAAACTTTAGCTCAAAAGGTTTGAAATTTCCTCCCGCAGTCGGTTTACCACTCAGATGCAGCTGATAAGCTCCAGGTTTGGGAAATGTAATTTCTGCACCTGGTGTGCCTTGATATCGCTCAGCTGTCACAGGTTTTAACTTTGGCTCTAGCAGTGCCGGTTCTCCAGATATATGGGGTTCGGCATGAACTGCCAACTGGCAATTACACTCTTTGAGGGCAATAACCTTTCCTCCTTTGCGGGTGAGGGCAAACCAGGCTTGTGCGGGTTTCCCAGCTACAGGATTATCATTTGGTTCAATATGCAGTGTACCGCCAACATCTGCCGATATTTTGAGCGTATGGGCAGAGGTAGGGTGAAGATGAGTTGATATAGCCAACATAAAGGCTAATAGCTGACTCACCTTCAGTACAGCAGAAATAGGAGCTTTAGCGTGACTTGCTTGGCGGGACATACAATTTTGCTATGGTTAACCTTGACCAAAAACAGCGCGAACGCACCAGCAACACACACAGAGTCAAAAACCCTATGAGCGCTGCTGCTAATTTATTCCCCCCATTTGATTGTAAAGAACCCAGGTAATGGGAACCAATCAAAATCGCATGAATCACACTCAAGAGTAAAGCTGGCACACTCAATAAATGAATCTGCCGCCAACGCTTACCCAAAGATTTCTGTAATGAGTCAAAACTTGTTAACGCAGCGGGAGTCATCAAAACTAATGCTACAACACCCGCAGCCATGCCCCACTGAAACTCTAGCGGCAAGAACCAGAAGGCGGCAAAATTCCATTGCAGCGAATGTTCTATCATGTGGACAGTGTGAACCACAGACAGCACAAAAGCGCCGACCCCCAAAGCCCGACGGTAACGCAGGGGTGATGCCCACAAACCACTAATCGGACGAGCAATTAGGGCTAATATCAAGCAGATTAATGCGGCGTGTCCGGTGTAATCTACCATTGTGTCGCCAGTTCGCAGCAAAGTGATTACGCCAATGGCGAGAGTTACCCAACCGCCGAGGCGAAACAATTGGCTACGCTTGTTTTGACTAACTAAAGAGGTGGAAACGCCTACACCTAACATAGTAGGTAGAGTTCCCAAGCCAAAAGCCAGCATGGTTGCCGCACCCATCCATAAATTACCTGTTTGGGCAGCTTTAATCTGGGCAGCATACAGGAAACCACAAGGCATCAAACCCCAAGTCATCCCCAAAAGTGCTGGCGTCCACCATTTGGTTTGTAATGAAAGCTTGACCATTCCCGCACTCAGGCGATCATGTAAACTTGCTTGTAATAACGGGTGTAACACGGGAATTCGAGGCAGCAGGTTAGGTTTGACTTGTCCTAACCCAAACCAAATCAGCATTACACCAGTAATAATTGCTATCCAGCGGCGTAAGTCGCTGCCAATACCCGCTAGCTGTCCACCCTCCAGCAACACTGAACCCAGCGCTCCAATACCAGCACCGACTAGAACATAGCTCAACATCCGCCCTAGATTCAGCAAGGTATGAAATTTTAATTGCTGTCGCCAATCAGGAGTTCCCTGCTGATGAGATAGGGAGAATGCCATTGTTAGAGGGCCACACATCCCAAAACAATGTCCAAAACTGCCCAGGAGCCCCAGGAGCATAATGAGTAATAAATCTAACATAGATAAAGTCCTGAGTCCTCAGTTCTGAGTTTTGAGTGGAAGAATGAAGAAATTGTTTTCTTTTTATTTTCCTTTCTTTCTCAGCACTCAGTACTCCGTACTCAGTACTGTTATAGTGCGGAACTTTAAGTTAATTCGTCTACTGTGTCAAAAGACGCGTTGTCAAACTTGGTGTTTACGCTACCTTAAATCTGAGAAGCTGAGATAAATCAGATGAAAAAATGGATTTGGCTGGTGCTGTTGCTCTTGGCGGTAGTTGTAGTTGTAGGGACAAAAGGAACTGCCAAGAATGGATTCTTTGAGCAGCAATCCTCGCCAGTAATTGTTGAGAGCGTTCCAGCCGAAAATTCTCCATCAAGGGAATCTAAGCCAGTTTTTAATGAACTGCAAGTGTCTGCTGACAAGCTACTCACCCACATTCAAAAGTTGAATTTTCAGCGTTACACGATCGCACAGCGATCGCGTACTCGCACTTATATTACAACTGAACTGAGAAAATTAGGCTGGGCACCCAAGCTGGAAAAGTTCTCTGATGGTGTTAACATCTTTGCCGAACGACAGGGAACCCAAAAAACAGCGGGAGCCATTCTCGTAGCAGCACATTATGACACTGTTGCTGGCTCTCCAGGAGCCGATGACAATGCCAGTGGTGTAGCTGTAGTGCTGGAAGTTGCCAGACTTCTCGGTTCACAACCAACACCAAGGACGTTGCAGCTAGCTTTTTTTGATCAAGAGGAAGCGGGACTTTTGGGTAGTAAAGCTTTTGTGAACAAAACAGCACGGTTACAAAACCTCCGCGGTGTCATTGTTATGGACATGGTGGGTTATGCTTGCTACACTGCCGGATGCCAAAAATATCCCACTGGTTTACCTATCACTCCACCTAGCGATAAGGGTGACTTTTTAGTAGCAGTAGGCGATGCGGAACACTTGCCTTTGCTGAATGCCTTTCAAAATTCACAGATGTTTCCCCCAACCGCCTTCAACAAAGAGAATTCCAACCTACCAGCAGTCCTGACATTGCCTATTCCTCTAAAAGGCTTGCTGACACCTGATACCCTACGCAGTGACCATGCACCATTTTGGTATCAAGGAGTAGGTGCAGTGCTAGTAACTGATACTGCTAATCTCCGTACTCCTCACTACCATCAATCTAGCGATATTCCAGCTACAATTGACCGTTCTTTCTTCATAGGTTCAGCCCAGATTGTGCTGAATGCAACTAATACATTGTTAGAGAATGAGGGTGATTTAGCAACTCAACAATAATTTGGAATGAACTCGGGATTGCTAAAACAAATGTCAGAGGTTTTCAGCAATCTGCTGAGGATTAGCTTTTTGGTAGGCTGTGCTTGGTGTATTGTGAGGATCTGTTTCTTGCCAACGAAAAAACAGTCAGATGCAGCAATATTTCTCTGCCAATTGCTCTCCAATTTGTATCAGCCCATTCAAATCTTTCGTTACGACCAAAAGTTAAAAACGCTTTACGTTCAAGCTGGTAGAGCAGATGAGATTGCGGTGATAATTAATCAAGATGGAAATTGGAACTTTGTCTTATGATGCAGAACCTTAGCCAAATGACCAATACTGAGCTAAAACGTTTCCTGTCAGAAAACCGTAACAATGAAGAAGCATTTCGTGCAGCGTTAGAAGTTTTGATGAGTCGTCGTGACCCAGCGACACAGCAACCTTACCCCTTTGACTTAGAAAACCCTGAGACTCAAGTGGAAGCTCTTTTGAGAGAGAAACTTGCTCAGTCTGAGTGATCAAGTAGAAAATTCTCAGCCGTATGATGATCCAGCCTACTATCTCGATCAGGTGGGAAAGTACTACTGGTTTGATTTCGATGTTGTTTGTCCAAATGAAGAACTGTTGCAGTTACGTATGGTTTTTAATCATTTATCTTGAGGTTGAGGATAGGTTAAAGTCCAGTTCTGTTTATCATTGATTTGCCCGTACAAACCTTGCAGGATTAGTCGCAGTGCAGTACGAGTTCTCATGTAATCTCTCACCAAATGAGTTCCTGGCTCGGTAAAGATGTCATCATAGTTTTGGCTGTAGCCAAATGGCTTGGAACAGTCGCTACCAGCACCTTTGACTGTTAATACAAAAAATGGGGTTTCCTTAAATTCATTGGGAACCATAAAGATTCCATATACTTGGTGTTCACCACGCCACGGTTGAACAACAACTTTAGTGGCTTGTACTTGGTATTTTCTGATTTTTGATGCTAGAAAAGCTTCTGAATTGCAATCAGAATCATTTACGGGCCACCATAGAACAACGATACTTAGTGAAAGCAGCACAATTAAAATATAGGTAAGTTGGCGACGCATAAAGTAGAGTTCTTGCAAAAGTCCAAACATTAATAATTAACCGCCGATAAACGCCGAATCAGTAGCAAAATATAGCAATCCAATTTAATCCCTGAATCGCTCGTAGAGACAGCAAACAGGGAAGAAAGAATAAAGGTATACTGAGTTTTTTTAAAAATTAAATAGGAGTCCTATAAAATTCCTATATTTACCAAACCATTAGTGAATAGACTGACATTTTTTATTGAAATTATTCAACACAAAGGTACACAAGGTTTGGGTAACGGCAATTTCAAGGCCTTGTTTGAAGCGATCAAGCGTGAAAAAGGCGAACGTGGGAATTTATAGCACTCTGTGATTTTTTGCAAAGTAGAGTAGTCAAGTACACGGATATCAGCTATATTCCCCTCAGCATGGTAACCAAAGATGTTCATGAGACGAAGCTGGAAAAGTCTAAAGACAATCACAGGTTTGTTTTGCGCGATCGCACTTACACAGTTTTTTGGAGCAAATACTTCTGCACAAGCAGCTGATACGGTTATAGTACGTCTTGGTCTGTTTGCAGAATCTATCTCTCTTAGCGACTTAGAAAGTGCTGCGGCAACTGGAGAATTTCCGAGAAATTTAGCTTTTTACACCAACAATTTATCAGAACAAGACCGCCGCTTAATTTTGGGGGCACTACAGACGAGGATTCCACTAAATGTTGTGACCGTTAGTCGGTTACTTAATACGCAGATTGGTACAACAATTCTTAACGATCTGGCAACTGCTATAGTGCGAGAGGACAAAGCTGGAGCGCAAGCACTAAGAGCGGGATTTGTATTAGGCTCTACTGCACCTAAAGGACTTTCTATATTATCTTTTATTGCCGCCTATCCCAGTAAACGCCTAGAAATTAATTTGCCGCAAGCATTTACAGTTGCAAAAAACTTGAACTCAAGTTTTTGGCTCACTCAACAGTTTATGTTGGCGATCGCGCCCTTACTCGAACCCAGTAAACCTCAAACATCTTTTCCTTTTGATCCTAGCCAACCTGGAAGCGCGCAAGTACAGGTACTCAACTTAAAGTTGAATGATCAAAAGCGCGATCGCAACATTCCAGTAGATATTTATTGGTCAACTGCTGTAACTCCCGACAAACCTTTACTTGTCTTTAGCCACGGTTTAGGCTCAGTCCGTACAGACTTGCGCTATCTAGCAGAACATCTAGCATCCCACGGATATACAGTAGCAGCTTTAGAACATCCTGGTAGTAATGAGACAAATACTAACTTAGCAATACAAAACAAAACCAGGCTTTTAAAACCCCAAGAGTTTTTAGATCGTCCCAAAGATATTAGTTTTGTCCTTGATCAACTCGAAAAACTCAACCAAACAGCCAATAACCCACTACAGGGAAAACTCGCTACTAATAACGCGATGGTAATTGGCTATTCATTCGGTGGCGGTACAGCCTTAGCAATCGCTGGAGCCGAGTTACAACTAGAACGCCTCAAACAACGGTGTAAACAGAATTTGGCTGTGTTGAGTCTGGGTGAAACTGTTCAATGTCTTGCCCAAGAATTACCAGCAAACAGCTATCAACTGCGTGATACAAGAATAAAACAGGCGATCGCTCTTAGTCCTACCACTTCTTTGATGTTTGGCGAAACTGGCTTAACTAAGGTGCAAGTACCCACCCTGATATTAGCAGGTTCCGCCGATAAAACTGTCCCAGCTTTACCCGAACAGATTGTTGGATTTAGCAAAATCCCATCCCCAAAATGGCTTGTCGGTATTCTTGGGGGTACTCATCTAAGTGTAAAAGACCCTAGTACGACTTTGGATCAGCAAGGAAAACCAAATACGCCCCTGTCTGGCGGTGAAGTAGTAGGTGAACAAGCAGCTGACATTCGTAAATACTTAAAAGCTATAGCTTTGGCCTTTGCTGCACAGCTGACTCCTGAATCTGAAAAATACGCAATTTTTCTGACCTCAGATTATGCTCAGTTTGCTTCTACTGCTGCGTTCCCGATTCGCCTAGTTACCGAGATTCCTCCTCAAGCTATGGCAGTGGTAAAACAATTTATAAAACAATAATCAAATAATTCAGAATTTAGTTATAGAAACAGTTCTATCTGAGGATAGTCAACCTACAGGAAACTTAAAACTAGTCTTATAGAAGAACTTGTTTAATAAGGTGTAAATGTATGACATCAGCAAATTCTCCAGATAATCGCCAAGAAGAGGGTAAATATGATCCTCAAGATAACCCTGGAACCCAAACGACTGTACCAACTACAGAAGAAGGTGATACTCCTCTTGATGAGAGATATCGGATGACTGGTCAAGAATCAGGTAGTGAGGTTAGTCAGGGTGCTGAACCTGAAGCGGCTGGGGGTACTGTGACGACGCCTGGTCTTCCCAATCAAGGAACGGACTCTCGTTAAAAAGTTTCTTGAAATTTGATCAGGATTAACGATCGCCTCCGCCTTCACTGTCGCCATAAAATTTCTGGTTCTATAGTTGTAGGGGTGTTAGGCGATCGCAACTACGATGATCGTCTATTCATAGTCTTGTGTGAAATACTTGATGTAATGCTATTTCCCAGATCACCTCTTAGTATCTGTGGTGAAGTTTAAAATTCTAATACACTAAATTTCTTTTTGTAAAAAATATCGTTTATGCCCTTGGGGAAAGTCTTCCAGAACTCCGAATATTTTATAACCCAAACGTTCGTAAAAACCCAAGGATTGAAAGCTAAATGTATCGAGATAGACATGACCGCAACCACGCACTCTAGCTGCTTCCTCAGCTTTGAGTATTAGTCGTCTGCCGTAACCTTGACTTCGTAAGTCTTCTGCAACCCACAAGTGAGAGATAAACAACCATCCCCAATGTATTTTGCCAACTAAGCCGCCAACAATTTCATCGTTAGGATCTCTAATCCAAATAGCTAGCGGATATGCGATGTCCTCTTGCTTCTGACTATTATTGTTGTAGTCAAGAATCTTACCGATTACAGTACGAATATCTTCTGGATCTGGATGATCCTCAACTGTAAATTTTAGGTGTACCATCTAAATTTCACAGAACAAAATAACGGTAAGAACAGCATTTAATCTATCCGCCACTTATTGAAGTCTTAGTTGGCAAATCTTGGAGATACTCCGTCACGCTTCCTTAATAAAAGATTATTTTCTCGCAATTATCCAAATTGCGTGAACAATCCCAGGAATATAGCCGAAAAAGGTCAAGATGAGATTAATCCAAAAATCTTTACCCAGCCCTACTTGCAAAAATACTCCCAGGGGGGGTATGAAAATTGCACATAAGATACGAATTAAATCCATTGAAACCTCCTGTTGATCTCATAATGAGCAGATTTTTAGTTGTTAGTTAACTAATTCACAACTGCTCAGGGATATTTGAATATCTCAAAGATAACATTAGCGAACTCGATGGGTTGCTTTGGTGAGTTCGGTAAACTCTACTTATTAACCACCGCTAATTTTGGCTTTATAACCAAGCTTGGTCAAAATTTCGACAATTTTTTGCTTGTGATCGCCCTGAATTTCAATTTCATTGTCTTTGACTGTACCACCTGTACCACATTGGGTTTTTAACTGTTTTACTAAATCTGCCAATGTTTCTGGTTTGGCTTGAAAACCGCTAATTACTGTGACAGTTTTACCTTTACGTCCTTTACGGGAAGCTTGCACTTTGAGATTTTGTTGTTGCGGCGGTAGTTCGAGAATTGGTCTTTCTAAAGCGGCGGAGTTCTCGTTGCCAAATTCCTGATAGATGATGCGTTTGTTGGAGGAATTAGAAGAAGACATAATCTTTACTTAAGCATAATTCTAATATTAAGTTACTTTTATATTCATATCTTAGCGATCGCGTCCTCATGTGCCTCAGACTTTTCTATAATTAAATTCGTCCCGTCATCGAAATGAATCCGTGACTACCACTCCCATCTCTCCAAGATCCCCATCAACTGCTCAGGTTCCCGATACACAAGGACGCTTTGGACGCTTTGGCGGTAAGTACGTCCCGGAAACATTGATGCCTGCTCTTACTGAACTAGAAACAGCTTACCAACAATATCGCAATGACCCTGTTTTTCTCACAGAATTACAACAACTACTGCGAGACTATGTAGGGCGCGCCACACCATTGTATTTTGCTGAACGTCTGACTGCTAACTATGCTCGACCAGATGGCACAGGGCCGCAAATTTATCTAAAGCGTGAAGACTTAAATCACACTGGCGCTCACAAAATCAATAATGCCCTTGGTCAAGTATTGTTGGCAAAGCGCATGGGTAAGCAGCGGATTATTGCAGAAACTGGTGCAGGACAACATGGAGTGGCCACGGCAACAGTGTGCGCTCGGTTTGGGCTGGAATGCATAATTTATATGGGCGTTCACGATATGGAACGTCAATCATTGAATGTGTTCCGTATGCAACTCATGGGAGCAGAAGTCCGTCCAGTGGCGGCGGGAACAGGAACTCTTAAGGATGCAACTTCTGAAGCGATTCGGGATTGGGTAACGAATGTAGAAACAACTCATTACATTCTGGGTTCAGTAGCAGGGCCTCATCCTTACCCCATGATGGTACGTGATTTTCATGCCGTGATTGGTCAAGAAACTCGCGCCCAAGCAATAGAAAAGTGGGGTGGTTTACCAGATATTCTCATGGCTTGTGTGGGCGGTGGTTCCAATGCGATGGGATTATTCTATGAGTTTGTCAATGAGCCAGCTGTCAGGTTAATTGGAGTTGAAGCGGCGGGAGAAGGTGTGAATACCAATAAACACGCTGCTACCTTGACAAAAGGACAGGTTGGTGTTCTGCACGGAGCGATGAGCTATCTGCTGCAAGATGAGGATGGACAAGTAATTGAGGCACACTCAATTAGTGCAGGGTTAGATTATCCTGGCGTGGGGCCGGAACACAGCTATTTAAAAGATAGTTCTCGTGCCGAATATTACAGTGTCACGGATGCAGAGGCTTTAGCAGCATTCCAACGATTGTCACGCCTAGAAGGAATTATCCCAGCACTGGAAACATCTCACGCGATCGCCTACCTAGAAACCCTGTGTCCTCAGCTTAGTGGTAGTCCCCGGATTGTGATTAACTGCTCTGGACGTGGTGATAAGGATGTACAAACTGTAGCTAAGTTTCTCAATCCTGCATAGTTGCTTAAGCTTTTGAAATTCTCCCCATAACTAAAGCGGTGGGGAGAATTTTAATGTCATCTTTATAGGCATAATTGACGAAATAAGTAATAATACTGAGGCAATTTTTCGGCAACCTCAACCAAAGCTAGTGGACAACGCAGAATATTTCAGTATAAATGCTTACAATAATTTAAATTGTATGATGCTTTGTCATACTCTTTTTTACTTGAGGTTTCTACAAATGGGCAATAGAACAGCAGGAGAGACCAATTTATAGACGTAATTTAATAAATAAGTAATAATGCTGAGAGTATTTTTCGGCAACCTCAATTACAGCTAGTAAACATAGCTGATAATTTTCAGCATAAGCACTTACAACATTTAAGTTTTATGGTGCTTTAATGAACCAGAACGGTAGCAATTACAACCGTCTATCTAATCAGTTCATTAAGGCATTTAGTATGATAAGTAACAACATTTTCGGTATTGTTGTAGGTATTATTGTCCTAGCCAGTGGTGCAAGCGCTATTTCTGCAACAGCCCAAGATTCTACATACGACTCTTTGCAGGTATCAAGTTCTAGCCGTAGCTACCAAGTAGCCCAAACTACAATTGACACTGCTGCTCTAGAAGCGTCAACTTTTCAGCAAATTAATCAATATCGGGCTTCCCTGGGTCTACCTGCGCTGGCTCGTAATTCTAGCATTGATGCTCAAGCTAGGATTCATAGCCAGAATATGGCTAGTGGACAAGTCGCCTTTGGACATCAAGGATTTGCAACGCGAATTCAAGCAACTGGTATTGCGTATAGAGCAGCTGCTGAAAACGTTGCTAAAAACCGGGGATATAGCGACCCGGTGGCCGTAGCTGTTAGAGGTTGGCTTAACAGTCCTGGACATCTCGCCAATATCAAAGGTAATTACAACCTAACTGGTGTTGGTGTTGCTCGCAATAGCAGAGGTGAAATTTACTTCACACAAATATTCATACGCAAATAAGTTGTTTGTTAAAAACTAAGGGTCATCACGAGCATCTACTTTTATTTATATTGACTTAATTAATGAAAAATGTAATTACTGTGACATTTATCTATTAGATACTACATTATCTTTTTAAAGATTCAAATAAATTTCAAATTTTAAGGAAAGCGATCGCATCTTCAAAAAGCAAACTTAATCTAGTATTTCAACTTGGAGGTGATTATTTGTATTTGTTGTAAAGGATATGCAAAAGTTTTCTAAGTTCATCAATACTTAATAGTATCCTAGTATTTTTACTAGGAAGAATAAGGTAGAGTAAAAGTCTTAGAACTTTATACATTACGTAATTCTTCATGTTCCGACAAACTGCTTTTGGCATCGCTTTAAGTACGCTTGTCCTTGCCAGTGGATTAACTACTGCTCCGATTCCAGGTCACTCTTCTACAAACAAACCCACTCATAATAAACCGTTATCGATTTCTTTAAATCAGGTTGCAACATCATCTACTACTTTTAAAACCACTGCTCTAGAAAAATCAGTTTTTGCCCAAATTAATCGATACCGGGTTTCTCAAGGGTTGCCAAAGTTGGCCCTGAATGCAAGTATCACTCGGCAGGCAAGGATTCATAGTCAAAACATGGCTAAAGGTAAAGTTCCATTTAGCCATCAGGGATTTAAAGGGCGAGTTACTGCTATCCCGATTATTTACAACAGTGCTGCGGAAAATGTTGCATTTAATCAAGGATATAGCGATCCTGCTGCCCAAGCTGTGATTGGTTGGCTTGATAGCCCCGGACATTTAAAAAATATCCGAGGTAAGTACAACCTTACAGGTATTGGTGTGGCTGCTAATGAGGAAGGTGAAGTCTACCTGACGCAAATTTTCTTACGCACTCAATAGATTTAATTTCTATTTTTTGCACAATAATAATGTAGTGTCTGATAAGATTTTTGTCTTTTAGACGCTGCATTTATTCTTGAGTGATTCATGACATTACCAGATTTTCAGGTAAGCGATCGCGACCTTAGTGACGCTGTACTGTCCCAGTATCTAGAATCAGAGGCGATCGCTGTTGATACCGAAACAATGGGATTATTGCCACAGCGCGATCGGCTGTGTCTCGTCCAACTGTGCAATCCAGAAGGAAAAGTAACAGCGATTCGCATAGCAAAAGGACAAACCGATGCACCAAATTTAAAACAACTCTTGGAAGCACAGAATGTCCTGAAAGTATTTCACTTTGCGCGTTTCGACATTGCTACCTTGCACTGCAACCTAAAAATTACGGTTCAACCTATTTTTTGCACCAAAATAGCTAGTAAATTAGCCCGTACTTACACCAATCGTCACGGACTGAAGGATGTAGTGCAAGAGTTGGAAAAAGTAGAACTTGATAAAAGCGCTCAAAGTTCTGATTGGGGTAACGCTACTAATTTAACCGAAGTTCAACTCAGTTATGCTGCCAATGATGTTCGCTACTTACTCAATGTGCGGCAAAAACTAATAGAAATGCTCAAAAGAGAAGAACGTTGGGAATTAGCTCAAGAATGCTTTCAAGTTTTACCAACAATCGTGTCTTTGGATTTGTTGCAATTCAAAGATATCTTTGAACACTAATTCATCTGCTAAAACGAAGTCATTAGTCTATATAAAATGACTAATGACTCATGACCAATGACTAATGACTAACACACACTATCAAACTATACCTTTTTGTTTTGGGTATCTGTGTGTTCTTGCATCCGAGCTACAACGTTATAGTCACCTGCGCCTGGGGGAGTTAACGCCTCAACAATACCTTCTGTAGGCCCACCAATTGCCTTCCATGCAGCAAGACCACCTTTGAGGAGAGATACATGCTCAAACCCAGCAGAACGCAGCGATTGTACAGCTTGGGCAGTTTGTTCCTCGTTGGCACCGTAAATGTAAATATCACGGCTTTTATCTATAGATGATGATGCTCGCTCTACCAAGTCATCTATGGGCATTGCCATTGCTCCCATAATGTGACCTTCGTTGTAGGTTTCGCGATCGCGCACATCGAGTATTGTGAAAGCTGGTTCGCCCCATTCTAGACGAGCTTTAAGTACATGAACGTCAGATTGTGGTTCTATTGGTGGCTGTTGAGGAATGATATTATCTACTAGATTGTTAGCCATAATTCTTCCTTGCTGATTTCATTAACAGCAATTTACCGGAAAAAATATGTTAGTTTTCTCTTTCTTTGGGATGAATATTATTAAACTCTCTCTTCAGATAGACTAGTACCGCTACGCGGAATTCAAAATTCAAAATTCAAAATTCAAAAAGCTGATGGCGTAAATTTTTCATTTACTTTGAATGGTAACTTTATTTCCGTCGTCATGTACTAGCTTACTAAAATAATTGTCTAAATTGAGTAATTATAAACATATAAAATTCCAATTTAATTTTTAAAATATATGTAGGGTGAGGATTGCCCGCTATCCTATTTAAGGTTTTTCAAAAAAAAATAGGATTATTATAGTAATGAAACTATAAAAAACAGTGCCATCTAAACTAACTATTTAATATCTCTAGATTGTTTAATCAGTATTTTCCCTTTAAATTGTCACGATAAATTTGCCTTGAAGCTATTGATACATTTTTCTGAGCAGTATCTATAGGTCAACATTTTAAATGAACTGTTGTGTTTTGAATTTACACACTAAGACAGTAGAGAAGCTAGCGCTACGAGAGGGAAGCCACTGCGACCTTACGAGTTACCCTAAGGGCGCACTGCCTCCTTTATGCCGGCGAACCTGTCCACCGCAGTGGCTCCCCATGAGCGACTGCTGCTCGCGTAGCGTATCTCTAGGATTCACCCGTTCGGCGTTCGCCCTTGGCGTTGCCGAAGGCTAGCTGTTCTCGTAAATAGGACTTACGCACTGAAGCCCTGATCCCCCCTAACCCCCCTTTTGAAGGGGGGAATTTCTAAAGCCCCCTTTTGAAGGGGATTGGGGGATCTGAGTGCGTAAGTTCTGGTAAAGCCCTGCGGGTATGGCTGCGCTTACCGAGCGTATCCGTAGGATTCACCCAAAGGGGGTTTTGCACTACAAGCAAACTTCGGGGAGGGTTTCCCTGCAGCATTTATAGATAACTAATTATGCGATTTGTAAGCTCAACATCTGAACAAATTTTTAGGAAACCTAGCTAGCTTTGTGCAAATTGACACATAACATCAGCCAGAAACTTGCTAATTCACAAAAAATAGGTATAAGCAAAGTTTTCTAATTTACTACTATCAATTATTCTGCTTTCTTCCTGTACTTTTGTGTTGTAGCAACCAGAAAGCAAAGTGTATGACCCAGGTTTATATTTTTGTTGGCCTAATGTCTTCTTGTAATGCCTTAGTTTTTAGGTTGTCATCAAGGCTGAATTTTTTTATATTAAATGGAAAATTAAGTGCGGCTAAGTATTTCAGTGGCGATATCTAGCGATCAACAGTTACCCTAGAAACAGTTCTAAGTGTCTACTTAAGCAGCCGAGGGTAACGTGAAGATGATTTCACGGAAAGTATCGGTAGCATACGTAGAATCTATATAGATAGCTTCTTATAGAGTAGCGATCGCATAGCGAATTGCCACATAAACAATAGGCTAAAAATTTATGGTGATGGTTCCCGCTACTAATCCTAAAATTCTTGTGGTAGATGACGACCACAGCGTCAGAAATCTTATATATCGCTTTTTAAGCCGCAAATATCACATAGAGTCTGCGGCAGATGGTAAAGCTGCTCTGGCAATGTTTGAGCAATTCAACCCAGCTTTAGTAATTCTGGATTGGAATTTGCCTGATATCAATGGTTATAACCTATGTCAGGAAATGCAGAGCCGCACTAATGTATTAGTGATGATGCTGACTAGCCGGACTGAAGAAGCTGATAAAATCAAAATCCTTGCCGCAGGTGCTGATGATTTTATGACCAAACCGTTTAGCCTGGCGGAAGTAGAACTCAGAATCCAAGCTCTTTTACGGCGTGTCCGCAGTATCAACCCCTCACCAACACAACGCCTTGTATTTCAACAGCTAGCAATTAACCCAGATAGTCGGGAGGTAACACTTAATGATAAGCCTCTATCATTAACTGCTCTAGAATTTAATATTTTACATTTTTTAGCAACCCATCCTGGGCAGGCTTGGAGCCGCCCACAATTAATCCAAAAAATCTGGGGTTGCGAGTATGTGGGAGACGGACGGGTGGTTGACGTGCATATTGGTCAGCTTCGCAAGAAAATGGAAGTTGATACTAGTGTACCGGAGTATATTAAAACTGTTCGGGGCTATGGTTACAAGTTTGAGCCACCTGGAAACGCCATCAGCTAAAGGAGTTTGGCAGCGATCGCACTTAGCACTTACGCACAGTAACAATTACATTAAGATAGTCCGTTACTTCTCAGCGTTAGATAATTTATTTTTTGGTACTTCTTTAAGTAGTAAATAAAATAATTGTCCATTACTAACTGTGACACCAGCGCGATCGCCTGCTAATTTTCCAGTACCTAAAAAATAATCTACCCTGCCAGGCCCTTTAATCGCACCACCAGCATCTTGATCAAGTACATAGCGGCTAACAATTCGATGTTCTAGTTTGCCAGTAGCATCAGCAAAAGGAATATCAGCACGAATCAATGCTAAAGCACCAGGGGGCATTAAAGATTTATCTGTGGCAATTGAACGTTCTGCTGTTAGTGGCTGATTAATAGAACCTTGTGCTGGCGCACCTTTATTTTCTTGAAAAAAAACAAAGCTGCGATCGCGAGGTATATAAACATTTAATTCTTGCGGATACTTATGGAAATAGTCGAGGATAATTGGCATCGTTATACCTTCTAAAGGCAATTTGCCATCATTCGCTAGTTCCCGCCCCATACTCCTGTAGTTATATGCGGTATTACCGGCATAGCCTACGGTTGTCTGAGTGCCATCAGTCAGTTGTAATCGTGCAGAACCTTGAATTTGCGCTAGATATGGTTCAAGGCGATCGCGAAACCAAAATAATTCTAACCCGCGCAATTTACCTTTTGCGCCTTGCAAACCATCTGCTCCTTCTAGTTCTAAGCGTGTAGGATGAGGCTTGCTCCAAGAGCCTAAATTTGCAGGTAATTTATAAATAGGATAGCGATATTCTGCTGTGGGAACACGACTGGCAACATACAGCGGTTCATAATAGGCTGTGAACAAAACTGAACCTTTGCGATCGTGCCCAATTGATTGATAAAAAACGAATTCGCGTTCTATAGCTGTATGAAGTTCCGCTGCGGAATTTGTGTTAATTAATAATTGGCGAAATCTTTGTAAACTTTTGAGTACGCGATCGCGTGTAATTCCCTGCGACTGATACTTTTTGTAAGCAGCATCAGCATTAGTAGTTTGCAAGTATTGCAGACTGCGATTAATAGCCGTCAATAGTGATTTTTTATTTGGTAGTTGGCCCTTTTCACCCTGATAAAGAACCTCATCCAAACAAGATGTATCATTTTGACAACAGGTAATTGGTAATCTTTGGATAAGTATTGCTGATGGCGTTTTTTGATTGGAAGTGCTAGTCAAAGATACTGGTATATCCCATTTTTGGACTTGACATTCTGGTGAACTTGGTTCCTGATACCCCAAGGATGGCATACGTAACAGAAGAATCGAAATAACAACTGTTAAATTAAGAGTGAGAAATGGAACTATTTTTCGCATCAAAAATTTAAACTAATAAACTGATTTAAAATTGCTCTTTATACCGTAAAAATATTATTCATTCATATTACGGTAAGTCGCAACCGCTGAAGGTGATATACGGTTCAAGTAGCGGAAAATCCAGTATTTGAAAATGGTATCTAGAATCACGGGAAAGGTGGCAATAAATAAGAAGATAAAATCTCGGTTGGCTGGTAATCCCCAATGACGCGATAAACCTTCCAAAATTACTTCCCAACCATGAGGAGAGTGAAACCCTACAAATACGTCAGTAAACAAAATTATAATAAATGCTTTAGCACTGTCACTCAGCCCATAGACAACATGATCGAAGAACTCTTTGAGAACGGCAATAGACTTTTTACTGGCGATCAAAAGCCAAATGAAAGTTCCCACAGAGAACATATCTGCAAAAACATTTTTAATAGCATTTGAGCTTTCTTCGCGGAATTCTTGAGCAATCTCCTGAGCCTTCTCTTTCATTTGGGTTTCAATATTTTCAGGAGATAGCGACGGTGATCTGCTAATAAGATTTTCAAATTTTATTCTATCTTCAAACCTTTCTAGCTCCACTAGTGCTTCTTCTTCCATTTCAAAATTGAGGAATATTTGCCCAGTTTCAGAACCTCTAAAACGTTCAACAAGTGGGCCTACTACCAAAGTTTTTGCTAACTGATGAGTCAGAAGAGGCACTATAATTAGTAGTAATATAAATCTAATAGATATGATTGTTCTTTTTTGAGTCTGGCGGAAGTTTTGAACAACATCTTGTTCAGAATTGGGATCTAATTCAACTTGTAAACGGATGATTGTACTTAAAATTGACCTGGGCAATATCCCCGTTGTGTTAGCTTTACCCCGTGGCTTTTTTGAGCCATTATTATTTGTGGATTTTGGTGTTAATGGTTGAGTTATTGCTGAGTTAGCTTCTACATTTGGGGGTTTGTGTATTAAAACTGGGTAACTTGTTTGATCATCAACTAAATTGTATTTTGAAATAACTTGATCGATGAATCTAAGTTTTTCTAAAATTAATGAAGGGCTGGGATATTCTACACCTGCTTTATTAGCAGTTTCTTGATTAGCTGTGTTTAAAAACCAACGACTACCTTTAAACTCTGTTAGTCGCATTCGGGTAATTTTTAATTGCTTTTTTAAATCTGACTCAAAATAATCCATGACGTTGCTACTGTACATAGCTAAGTCAGAGTTTATTTTATTACCATTAAAATGTTTATCTTCTATTTCTCTAATCTTTAATGCTGCATTGTAAGCCTCATCTAGAGAGCGCTCTGGCGTTCGTAAGTACCATCGGTAAGCAGCTAGTAAGAAAGGGTAAATTTTTTGGCTAAACACAGAATTATTCATTGGAGGCAATTATCCAGCATTATTTAGTAATTCTTAACCTTAAATTAACGCACGCAGTATACTAACAAATCTACAAGGAGAGAGTTTCTGGTGTCTCATTCTATTTGGGTTGTTGGTGGTAGCCGCAGTGGTAAGACAGCTCGCTTAGTCGAGCAGTTTTGCAGTTGGGTGCAAGGCGACAATAACGGCAAGGAATTATTTTATACTAAAAAAAAGGAGCAAAAAACAGGTAAGCAATTACCAAAAGTATTGGATCTTCGGCAAACAGAACCAGGACTTTTGCTTCTGGCTGCTAATGATGATAACCGCCGAGAATTAGGAGATAGAATTGTTACTGCAACCTTGGGTAAATATCCGGTTCGCGCCAAAACACCATTGGGTTTTTTTCAAGATGAAGTTATTTTATTTTGGCCATTATTAATTCAGTCGTTGCAGCTGAGGGCACAATTTCCTGTTAGATTACGCCCAGAAACTGAGCAAGAATTAGCCACTAAACTCTGGCGTTCCCAGTTAGACGAAGAAACTTTGCGTCGGGCTGGAGTGAATGAGTATCGTTTAGTGCGTCGCATTCTAGATTTACTGCAATTAGCTGCATATAGTGGCATAAATTGTGATCAAATTACCCAGATTTTGGCAAGTGGCTTAGGAGAGAACGCTATAAATCTAGAGCCGGAATTTCTAGGATCTTTGCTGCTAGATTGGCGCAATTGGTGTTTAGACAGGGGGTTGCTAACCTATGGCATTATTACGGAACTCTACAGTCAGCATTTGTTAACTAATCATAATTATCAACAGCATTTAGTGAAACGCTATCAGGCATTACTGGCAGATGATGTGGATGATTATCCTGGTGTAGCACGTCAGCTGTTCGAGTTGCTATTAGAGCAAGGTACAGTAGGGGCATTTAGCTACAATCCTGATGGTGCAGTGCGATTGGGATTAGGAGCAGATCCTGACTACCTAGAAGGATTAGCAAGGCATTGTCAAGTAGAAAGTTTGATTGGGCCACCCCCTGATTCCTTAGCAATTCGGTTGGCTACGCCGATGGTGGAATTAGCTATAGAGCCGTTGGTGATGTTGAACTTACCAGAAACGGTACAGTCAATTCAAACTACCTCCCGTGCCCAACTGTTACGGCAAACAGCAGAGGTGATTGTGAATGCCATCAAGTCGGGGCAAGTAGAACCAGAAGAAGTAGCAGTCATTGCACCAGGTTTGGATGCGATCGCTCGTTATACCCTAATAGAAATCCTCAACAAGCAAAACATCCCGGTAGAAGCCCTTAACGACCAACGCCCCTTAATTAGCTCACCTGTGATTCGGGCATTACTTACCATACTAGCCTTAGTTTATCCAGGTTTGGGACGTTTAGTAGATCGAGATGCTGTGGCAGAGATGCTTGTGGTATTGAGTAGAAGGCGAAAAGCACTAGACAACTCTCCAGAACAAGGTACTCAAAACTCAGCAATCCATACAGAAATTGACCCTGTACGCGCTGGTTTAATTGCAGATTACTGCTTTGAGCCGCATCCTGATCGCCCTAACTTGTTAAGCGTAACTACATTTGAGCGTTGGGATCGAATTGGCTATGCAGCCACAACAGCTTATAGTGAAATATTACAGTGGTTAGAAAAGCAGCGATCGCAACAAAAACAGCGTCTGATCCCCAGCCCAATTTCTCTGTTATACCTAGCAATTCAGGACTTTCTGTGTAAAGACAGCAATCCCCCTTATGACGAACTAGCAGCCTTACGGGAATTGTTGGAAACTGCTCAGCACTACTGGGAAATTAATACCAGACTCCAACAAACCAATTCCCAATTATCTTCACTCAGTACCCCTGAAGCCACCATTGCCGAATTTATTCAACTTCTACGGCGTGGTACGATTACAGCCAACCCTTATCCTTTGCGTCCCATCGGCACAGCCAGAAAAGCTGTCACTTTAGCAACCATCTTCCAATATCGTTCTAGTAGAAGAATTCACCGCTGGCATTTCTGGCTAGATGCTGGTTCCCCTTTGTGGGCAAAAGGTGGCGCGGCTACTCTGTTCGGCGCACCCTTGTTTCTGCAAGAAAGGCTAGGCGTACCCTGGACAGCAGAAGATGACCAATTAGCGCAAGAACAGCGATTGCAAAGAATTTTGGCAGATTTACTTTCCCGTGTCACAGAAAAAGTCTATTTGTGTCATAGCGATTTAGCTGTAAGTGGGCAAGAACAAATAGGGCCACTGTTACCTTTAGTCAATGCCTGCGTCTCGGTTATTTCTGAAGCTGCTGTTACTTAAGTGGCTGGATTTAACTCATCCCACCCCTTGAAGGGATGGGATTTTCACCATTTTTTTTGATTATCTTTACTAAAAATTTATCTATTATTACTTTTTTTTTATCGAGGCTTTATATAGCCTCGGTTTCTGCAACTAAATATTTATTACATTAGTACCCTAGAGAGATAACTTACGTTAAGCAAAAATCTCAAAAAATATTTGGATTAATTGAATTATTTAAACGGCAAAAATAGATAACTTTTATATATATGGCAGTGTATTTAATGTTTCGTTAACTACAAAAAAATAATCAAATATTATACAGCTAAATGCCATTTTGCAACAAGTTGCTAAAAACTAACTAACTACAAAATTACGTATAAAAAATTGTTCTATAACAAAATCAAATTTGTAAGTATCAGTTTTTTGAGATTACTAAATCCACTGTTGCAATGAACATTACTGACCTCAACTTCCCCAAACTTCTCAAAAACGAACCATTCTGGATCTTAAGTATTGCTGCTGGGCTACAGGCCATTTGTCTCACATTGGTTTGGAAGGCTGATGATACTGGCCATTTGGGAATGAGTATTCTGTTTTTGTGCGCCGCAGGTTCCCTATTGTGGGACAAACGCCATACGTTGCGCTTCGAGAGCGATGTCTTCTCTAGCATAGTAGGCTCGCTTTTAATTGGTTGGGTACTATGGCAAAGTACTTCTCAAAATTTAGAGTATACTCTTCGTCTTTTGCCCTTTACTTCTGCAATTGGTGTCAGCTTATTGGCTTCTGGCTTTAAAGGATTAAAGCAATATTGGGAGGAATTGATTATCCTGTTTTTCTTGGGAGTCCCCAATGTAATTGCCGATTTATTAATTGATATTTCGCCTTTAAGTGCCAAATTTGCTACTTTGATTTTGTGGTATTTAGGCTTTGATGTTGCAATTGATGGGATCAATATTTATTTACCAACCGGCAGCGTCAAGGTTGTTCATAGTTGTTCTGGCATAGATACCATCAACTATATGCTAGGCATATCCGTGATTGCTTTAGTAATGTTCCCCGTCTCCCGAAGTAAGAGGTTCTTTGTGCCACTTGTCGCTATTATCCTGGGATTTGTAAGCAATGCAATTCGGATTGCTATGCTAGCAGTGATGGTAGGCATCAACCAAGCTGCCTTTGAAAGTTGGCACGGAGGGCAGGCTTCTTATTTTTACGCTATGTTAAGCATCGTGATATTCGGGCTGTTCTATATGTTGCTGCTGAAGCAAGAAGAACGGCAAGCACAAAATACCGAAAAGTCTTAAAGTTTAATCTTAATAATTTTCGAGAATAACTCTGGATTGTCTGTTGCTGCAAACTCAATCCCCAGCGATCGCCAGAGTAGTTAAAATATTAAGTAAGGTAAAGAAATTTATGAGAAATCAGCATCAAAATCAATGGCATTATTTGGATTTGGCAAGAAAGTAGCTATACCTACCCCTGAGGAAGCTTTACCAGGAAGATCAAAGGCTATACCAGTACCTGCTCATCACTATGTCAATGGGAATTCCCTGAAACCTCCTTTTCCTGATGGGCTGGAAAAAGCTTTATTTGGCTTGGGTTGTTTTTGGGGAGCAGAACGCAAATTCTGGCAACTTGAAGGAGTTTACACTACCGCAGTGGGTTACGCTGCTGGCTTCACCCCCAACCCCACCTATGAAGAGGTATGTACCGGACTCACCGGTCACAATGAGGTGGTATTGGTTGTATTTGATCCAAAAGTGATTAGTTACTCCCTACTGCTCAAAGTTTTTTGGGAAAGCCACAACCCCACCCAAGGAATGCGCCAAGGTAATGACGTTGGTACTCAGTATCGTTCTGGAATTTACGTATATTCTGAAAGCCAAAAGAAGCTAGCAGAAGCATCACGGGACACTTATCAACAAGCCATCAAAGATGCAGGTTATGGAAAAATCACCACCGAAATCTTAGATGCACCTGAGTTTTACTACGCCGAAGGTTACCATCAGCAGTACCTTGCCAAAAACCCCAATGGGTATTGTGGGTTAGGTGGGACAAATGTTGCTTGTCCTGTAGGAATTGTGGAATCACAGGTAATATGATGTCCGGCAAATCACCCTGAATATGTCATTGCGAGTGGAACGAAGTGAAACGACGCAATCGCAAAGTTTTTGGGATTGTTACCCTTCGGTCGCAATGACGGTTATTTAAACGGACATGATATAAGCGGCTAAAGCACCCTCTGCTCTTCTGCTATTCATGTGTAGCGGCATAAAAGCTGCTTACAAAGTAAGCCATCGTATCCATATATGAGGCGATGGTTTACTTTAATAATTACCGAAAATATTTCTTGCGAAGCTTACCGTAGATGCTCTGTGTGAGTAATTTGGCAAGACGTATTTTCGTCAAACTCTTAATATTGGATGAGTGATTAACTTTATGATCAAAAAATTCGTTTAATTCATCCAAAATTACTTGAAAACGCTTAATAATATTTTCGTGCCGATACTCTGCAAAAAACTGTTCAGGTAAGGCGGGGGTCACTGAAGAATTCAGCACTTTTAAAATGCGTTGAATATCATACTCTTTTGAATATCCAGCAATTTTATAGCAATTAAAGCCAGGATCTAAATAGTCAGACAGCCCACCATTAACACTAGAAAATACCTGACAGCCACAAGCAAGGGCTTCCATTGGTTGTAGACCAAATCCTTCACTTACACGTTGTTGTGCCCAGTACTCAGCGGAGTCATAAAGGTAAACCTTAGCGCGATTGAAAAGTCCAGGCAAATCCTCTACATAAGAATTAACCACACATACATTGCACTGCTTTTGCAATGCTGGAATTAATTCTTGCATTAAATATTCAGAGGACTTTCTAGCCTGGACTAAAACATCAATATCTCGCTCTAGATGTAAATTGCGGAATTCATCAGAAATTTGATTGGGCAAATAATAAATAAGAGAGTTAGGAGCATATTGCCCCCAATATCCCATTGTATTACGACTAACAGTAATGATGGGAATGCTTGCTGGCAAATCGAATTTGTAACCTGCACTGTGGGCATGGTAAATGACATTGTAGGATTTTAGCTTGGCAGCAAGTTTAGCAATATCAAATCCCCAGCTAATCACAAAAATTACATCATCTAAATTATTTTGTTTAAGCAGATCATCAATAAATATTTTGTCTTTTTCTCGTTGGCGGTAAGTTACAATATCAGCACTACAGATTTGTTGAGCCAAATTAACTGTTTTTAACTCTGCCCAAAGACCACCGCAGGCGAATTTTCCATCTGTTCCAGGCAGCAAGAAGTAAAGCTTTCTCATTAGATAATTCTCTTAAATGCCTAACGGCATAGCCATGTAGCAGTAAGTCATTATAGCGACTTTAAATGTTGTGGCAAGGATAAAACCAGCGGACATTAGCATGGTTGTTTTTTAGAGAACCGATACTGGTTTTACAGTTTGCCAGAGAGCATCGACCTCAGAAGGTGTGTATGCACCTTCTGATGCAACTGTTACCATGTCTGTGAGTCGTCCAGCCAGAAACGAACGTCCAACCTTGATCAGATTCTCGTCTGGATAAGAGCGATGAACCCATAACCCAATCTCTAAAGGGTCAATTCCATCTGATTGCACCTCGAACACAACTTTATGGAATGGTTCAATAAAGCCTGGTCGGTGCTGGTCACGAAACACTTCTTTGAGGATGATACGGGTTTCAAAATGCATGACGGGTTCCTTCCCTAATCAACAGACAAAAGAATTTTTTACTTTTCAGTCTTGCCAATTGACCTTTACAAAATTTGCCTCGCGCCCCCAAACGTCACGTGTACGGCTAATGTTTTCAATTTTCAGGTTGAAGGGAATGGCAGTAGTTACGTAGCGCTGTGCCATAGAACCTAAGTCAGGTGCGAGTTCAGCCGCTGTCGTAGCTGCCAATCCCAACCCTATCAATTGCTCAATTGGTCGGAACGGTAGTAACAGAGGCACACCTACAGCTAGTCCAGCTGTTAACAGCATAGCCACTGATAAATTTGTGCCGCAACGCGGATGGACAGCTAAATCCGATTCTCCACTAGTAAGACGAGATAGGGCGAGTGTGACTGCACGTCGTAAATCACTGATATTCACTTCACCGTATAGATAAAATCCCTGCTCCGTAGACAAACCACTTAATAGTTCGTTGTCAACTTGAACATTAGTGGATTTTTTTAGAGGAGTATAGGCATTTTTTGATTCACTCAAAACCCAAACAGTAGCGTGTTCTAGGGCGTGAACCTGTCGCAGCATCAAAATTTCTTTCAATCCAGGGATAAACGATAGCTGCCTAAGTAAATCAGCATCTTGCGTAGGTTGGGGAAAACCTGTAGCTGTGGCGCTGTTTTCTGTAAAAGTAGGGCGGTCTGCAACTCTTTGAACTGCCCAAGAAAAAGGTGCTGTTAAATCAAAGTTAAAAAAGTCAAAGGGAGACGAACCACTTTGAAAAGAAGCAGGAGTATTCATAGCAACACTGCTCCCAAAGCCGATGGAGCAACATAGATTTTTCTCAAATGTAGCGCTTGAACCAAGAGATTATTGCTAATTTTTATTGATGATTGGGTAAATGCCCCAGGAATTACGCATGAAAAAAGAAAATCAAAGGTTTGGGCAAGGGGTTTAGGGGTATGAGGATATGAGAGTTTTCCGTCCATCTCAGCCCTTACAGCCGTTCCAAATACTTGATTTCTCGTTTCACTGCGTCAGTCCTGGCTTATTAATAGGACTTACGCACTCAAGCCTGAAACCTTGATCCCCCCTAACCCCCCTTCAAAAGGGGGGAACGTCTAAAGCCACGCCACTGAGGGAGTCGGGGAACCCGCAAGGGCGCAGGGCTGCCCCTTTCTAAGGGGGTTGGGGGATCTGAGTGCGTAAGTTTTAATTAATTAGCCTACCCTGGTTAATTTCGGCGCTGATTAAGGTTTGCGGTAGATGTTCACACTGGAACAAAGGCGTGAGGAGAAAAAACAGGAATCCAGCAGCAAAATTATTTGGGCAACAAACCAAAAGAACTTGAACGTGATGACGCGATCAATGGTATCGCGGCTAAACACCATCGATACGCGCCTTGACTAGCAATCTGTTTAATCGTTCTGGTTAGGCAGAGGGCAGCAATTGACATCATTCAAACAGACTTTACCCCACTGTAAAGCCCAGCGCACAAGAGCCACTCGGTTTTCCGTCTGGGTTTTAGTGAGAATATTGCTGATATGATTATCAACTGTACGTTTGCTAATTTCTAATTTTCCTGCAATTTCTTGGTTAGTTAAGCCAGCGGCCACTAAGTCGATAATTTGCAGTTCTCTGTCTGACAGACTAACAGGGGTCTGAGACTCGCTAGCAGCCATGACTTATTCTATGCTCCTTAGTATATGTACTTAATCGCTATTTCTAATTCTAGAAGATTCTTCTGTAGACAGGTGTTTCAAGTCTTAGTTGTAATACAATTGCCATTATTTTCTTTTTATTTATAGTTAATAGTAATCTAAATAACAAAATACTAGTATTAAATATAACTTTTATTTAAATAAAAAACTTCACCACTGAGGCGCAAAATTCAGGGATCAAAAGCATATAAATCTTATAGAAGTAGCAAAAATTGCTATTTAATTCTATGAAGGACTGGCGACAGTGGGCACAGATTATTGTAGATTTTATACTGGAAAATCTGACTTCTTAATCGAAACCCTAAAATGAAATGAGCAATCCCCGTGTTTTGTGCCTCGGTGAAGTTCTGTTTGATTGTTTAGCCGATCAATTGGGGCTAAAGTTGGAAGAAGTTCAGTCTTGGACTCCCTACCCAGGAGGAGCGCCAGCTAACGTAGCTTGTGCTTTGGTGAAGTTAGGAACATCTACAGGGTTTATTGGAGCCGTTGGCGAAGATGAACCAGGAAATGCACTGGTAAATTTATTACAAGAAGTAGGTGTAGATACTACAGGAGTGCAACGTCATCCCACAGCACCAACCCGTCAAGTTTATGTGGTGCGAGATTTAGCTGGCGATCGCACCTTTGCTGGGTTTGGCAAATATGATACCACCGAATTTGCCGATACGCGCCTGCAAGCTAAACAATTGCCGGATTCACTATTTCAAGAGGCGGATTTTCTGGTTTTGGGTACTTTGGAATTAGCTTATCCTGACAGTGGTAAAGCCGTTCACCGCGCCCTAGAATTGGCAGAATATTATGACTTGAAGATTCTGCTAGATGTTAATTGGCGTCCTGTCTTTTGGCAAGATCCCAACATTGCTCGCCAAAAGATTCAGGAATCATTTAAGCGAGTCGATTTTCTGAAACTTTCCAAAGAAGAAGCGGAATGGCTATTTGATACAGCCGACCCTGGTGCAATTACTTATCGCCTGGATTCACTTGAGGGAGTGCTAGTGACAGACGGGGAAAATGGTTGTGCTTATTGTCTGGGTGAGAATGAAGGCAAATTACCTGCATTTTCGATCCCGGTTGTGGATACAACTGGTGCAGGGGATAGCTTTTTGGCAGGGTTTATCCACCAACTGCTTCAGCATGGTATTCACAGTTTGAGTGATGCAGAAACAGCAAAACGCATTGTCACCTATGCCAGCGCTGTAGGGGCGTTAACTACCATTAAACCAGGAGCGATCGCTTCCCAACCTACCGCTGCTGAAGTTGAAGCTTTCTTAGCCTCTCATCAACTTTAATAGGACTACGCAAAAATATTCCTTGTTGAGGCTGGGTGTCAGGGTTTAAGGGTGTGAGGGTGTATAAGATTCTTTCTATCCTCTATACCCCTATACCCCTGGCTCTGAACACCTTACCCAAACTATCGATTTTCAGTTTTCATGAGGGAGTAGCACAGGTCGCTGGGTTGCAAGTTTTGATAGGCTGATACTCCTGGCTAGAAAATGGGTGAAAGTCCTCAAGCCATTCTGCGGTCATATTGCACAACAAACGTAGTTGGAGCGGCGTTGGTGCTAAGTTAACACGCTCAACGTGTACTTTAACAAGTTCTGAATTTTTGTTCTTGAGTTGAAACACATCATCCACAATATAGCGAGGGCAATAACCTACAATGTGGTGATCCTTCGTGCTTAAGAGCAATGCACGCGAGTCATAGGGATTTTGAAATTCGTTAGCTAAATATAGTAGTTCACCCGTTTCCAATTGATTAATTCGTTCAATTGCACAATTCGGAAGGTGTCGCAGTCCATGTGCAAAGAAGTGGATGTGGTATGAACCATTCTCATCTGGCTCTGGACAGGGAAAAACTTCAAAATTATCTGTTGCCTTTTTTCCACCACTGCGAGCAAGAATTGCAATTGGATCATCTTCACCTTCAGGGATGTTCAACCACTCAACATAATTTTTGTAATCAGGACGAGAGCGGGGCATTAAGCGATTGGAAAATAAGGGGAAAAGTTCAACTGATGTGTATATTTTATTCAAGTTTGGGAAGGAGATTAATGGCTGAAACTCATACTTAGCTTGAGCTTCTACTGCACCGTGCGTATAAACAAACTCGTATTTGTTACCGTCAAAATTTAACCGCCCAATAGGAAACCAAGCGCGACTTTTTGGCTCTTGCCAAGCTAAAAACAGTGTTTTCATAGTCGAGTATCCAGCAGCTTTAGTAGCCTACTTTGATTTAATTCCAGTTAATCAAATTTTTAGTTTTGCTAAACCTAAATAACGGATGCCTTCTGGAGAAATGTCAAAACGGCAGGGTAACACTTCTAAACCGAGAGCGATCGCATCCCGCAATAAATTACCATATATCGCATCTGTACTATCACCAGGAGCAAACTCAGTACAATCACCTCTATTGATAAAGTACAACATTACCGCCCGCATGAGAGGCAGAAGCGCCATCAGTTCCCGCAAATGCTTTTGTCCTCTTGTTGTCTCTGTGTCAGGAAAGAGTGCCAAATTACCTTGACACCAAGTTGTATTTTTTACTTCTAAATAAATTGGGAGATCCTCATCACTCCCAGTCAAGAAAAAGTCTACGCGACTTTTTTTATCTTGCCCATAAACCACTTCGCTCTTGATTTGGCTATAGTTGCCCAATTCTGGGAACAGTTGTCTTGCCAAAGCTAACTTTACTACCTGATTTGGCAAAGCAGTATTCACGCCTACCCAAGTCGGTTCGTTATCATGCACCTGAATCAGTTCCAAAGTGTAAGCTAGTTTGCGGTTAGGATTAACACTTTTGGAAAGCTGCACTGCACTACCAGGAGTAGATACCCCAGTCATTGGCCCTGTATTCGGACAATGTGCTGTTACCACTTCGCCAGACGCAAGTTGAACATCAGCAAAAAAGCGCTTGTAGCGTTTGAGCAGGATACCAGGATATAAAACTGGGTAGCGATATAGCCAATCATTCATTTTGACGCTCTCCTGCATAAAGGCAAGGAGATTTTTAACAGCTAAACAAGTTTAATATCAAGTTCGGATAATTAGTTATAATTCCCGCATCTGTGCAAAAACGTAAAATTCTTTCTCCCCCTGCACCCCTTCGGGTATCTCCTGCAAAGACGCTACGCGAACAGCAGTTGCTCATGGGGAGCCACTGCGTTGCGCGGGTTTCCCGCGTTGTAGCAAGTGGCGTGGAAACCCCCTGCGTACCCGTCACTGCTTCACCTGCTCCCTGCCCCCCTGCGGTCTTAATGATAAGTCTTTAACCGAACACGATATAACTTGTCAGGGGCTAGCCAAAAGGCTTCCCCAACAACGTATTTGCATCGGCTAGGTATATCATACTTGTACTACGCTAATATTAGCTGTATAGTTGAAATTATTTTGATATTGTTTGGGAGAAAATATTCATAGAAAGCTCCATAATGCAAGCTAGTAGCAATTAATTTAGTTGTGGTAAAAGATTGCTGGGGCGCTAAAACAGCAGAGTCCGCTACCAAAGTTTTTACCTAAACTTGCAAGTGGTTAATTCTGTGGCAAATTTATCTTGCAAACTTTTGATGATTGAAATCTTAGCATCTGTAATTTGTGGAATATATCGGTATCATTTATTTCTAAGCGGGGCTTTAGATGCTCCACAATTTATAATCTAGCGATCGCTTCCAGATAAAAGTCTTAAGCAATCTCCACAGTCAATCTAGCCAGCCCCACTCATATTAATTTGTTTACACAGAAAATATATAATTTTCGTTAAATCAGACTTATATGATTTAGTCAAGTCAAATACCATCAAGATTTGTAATGGCTATTCTGAAAATCATATACTCTAATATATTAAGTATTAATAGTTACTTAGATAACAACTGTTTTCTAAATAATATTACGTATTATTAATCGCAATTATTTAACGTTAACTTTTGCTAAGACAGGTTTGCAACTGTTTTATAAATATTTTGCATAACGTATAAATTTATAATTGTAAAACATAGAAAAAATAATGTTCAATATAGACAAAAAACTTTACAACAACCAAAAGATAGATTTTCAAATTTAGTATCGCAAGGTAGTATGTTTGCGTAGTAATATTTGCGTTACTTTTATCTCATTAAAGAAAAGTAGTGAGAATACTAGGAAATTCCCTTTAATTGAACTTCTGTACCAATCAAAAAAACGAATTAAAAGATTTTAGACAGACTTTTCCCAACGAATATAAATCTGAGTCTGTATTAAGTACAAGCCTCTTAGTTACTTAGTTATCTAAGTAGTGCAGTTTTTTGTGTAAAATAACGCTGCAATTATACTGAGGAATGCTGAATGAATGTTCGTAGCAAATATTTGACAGATATTGACTATAATTTCTCAACACTTGTTGATCTCCTAACTCATAGAGCACAAACACAATTTGAAAAAAAGGCCTACACATTTTTGCAAAGTGGAGAGACAGAGGCAGAAAACTGGACATATGGAGAACTTGATTTACAGGCAAAAGCAATTGCTGCTTCTCTCCAACCTCTAAATGCTTCTGGTGAACGTGCCCTACTTTTATATCAACCAGGCTTGGATTTCATAGCTGCTTTCTTTGGATGTTTATATGCAGGAGTGATTGCTGTTCCTGCATATCCACCGAGACGAAATCAAAATTTATCTAGATTGCAGGCGATCGCAGCAGATGCTCAAGCTAAGATTGTACTGACTTCAAACTCTTTATTGCATAACCTCCAAACTAGCTGCAATCAAGAAGGTTTAGCAATTTCTGGATTACATTGGCTAGCTACCGATAGCTTGGATCGCAACTTAGCACAAGCATGGCAACCGCAAGAACTTCACTCTGATACCTTAGCCTTTCTGCAATACACATCCGGTTCTACAGGTAACCCTAAAGGAGTGATGGTCAGTCATGGTAACCTGCTTGCTAACTTAGCGGTAATCCATAGATTATTTGGGCATACAACCAATAGCCAAGGTCTAATTTGGTTACCGCCTTATCATGATATGGGTTTGATTGGTGGAATCTTACAACCTCTTTATGGTGGTTTTCCGGTTGCACTAATGGCCTCTGTAGACTTTCTGCAAAAGCCCATCCGTTGGTTGAAAGCAATAACCCGCTACCAAGCTACAACTAGTGGTGGGCCAAATTTTGCTTATGACCTTTGCCTCCGCAAGGTGACTCCTGAACAGCTAGCGGATCTAGATCTCAGCAGTTGGGAAGTTGCCTTTACTGGTGCTGAACCTATCCGTGCCGAGACCTTAGAGCAGTTTGCCTCTACTTTTGCACCTTGTGGCTTCCGCAAAGAAGCATTCTACCCGTGTTACGGTATGGCAGAAACCACTCTCATCGTATCTGGAGGTGAGAAAACAGCTTTACCAATCACTTGCAATATAGAAGCAGCAGCACTAGAGCAAAACCGCATTGTCAAGGTTAATGATGCTCAACAAGATGTCCGAACGTTTATCGGTTGTGGACAAAGCCCTAAAGAACATCAGGTTGTGATTGTTAATCCCAAATCCTTAACCCTCTGTGCTTCTGAACAAGTTGGGGAAATTTGGGTAGCAGGGCCAAGTGTGGCTCAAGGTTACTGGAATCGCACTGAGCAGACAGAGACAACTTTCCGTGCGTATATAGCAGATACAGGTGAAGGGCCATTTCTTCGCACTGGAGATTTAGGCTTTTTGCAAAATGGGGAACTGTTTATTACAGGACGGCTCAAAGATGTAATCATCATCAGAGGACAAAATCATTATCCCCAAGATATTGAACTGACTGTTGAGAATAGCCATCCAGCCCTCAGGCCTAGCTGCGGAGCCGCGTTTTCCATTGATTTCAAGGGTTCCGAGCGATTAGCTATTGTTCAGGAAGTAGAGCGGAGTTACCTGCGGAAATTAAATGTTCAAGAAGTTATCGGCAGTATTAGGCAAGCAGTAGTTGCACAGCACGGATTAGAAGTATTTGCTACAGTACTCGTCAAGACTGGAAGTATTCCCAAAACCTCCAGTGGCAAAATTCGCCGTCAAGCTTGTCGCACTGGATTTCTTTCCGGAAGCTTAGATGTAGTAGAAGATTGGAGTGAGAATCCTCAGAACAAGGCTAAATTTATGCATTTGCAAGCTGAGGTTGATTCTGTTCTACAGCAACTAACAACTGGTAAACCGTCTTAAACACAAATGACACTATAAAGCGTATGAAAGCATGCAAACACACTTTTGGCTATTGAAAACCCAGGAACGGCCCTCCAAGACTTCCTACACCTTAAGAGGGCTATTTCCCAGGTAGGTTACACATCACATACAGCCTTAATTAGCTTTGGCAAGCTAATTAATTCTGCAACTGTTGAACCTTGCAAGCGGATCGCAACAGTTGCGCGGAAGAACTTATCCACCTATACATGATGTACCCAATAACAATTATGACATATCAACTTCAATCATCACCAAAGTTTGAAGCCTGCCAATTTGTAGTCCGCAAGTTTCTAGTTAATATCAGCAAGTTTTTTATACTAACTTGTGTGTGGCAGCTTCGAGGAAAGATAGCATTATTGTTTGTAAACTCCCTGCCAATCAACGTTTAGTTTTCATTGATTACATAGTCAATTTTCTAATTCAAATGAAAAACTAAATCTTTTGATGAAGGTGAAATAATGCTACCTGTATTTTCAGAACAACTTATCGATAAATTGCTTGCTTCTATTCTTAACAAGATGGTAGAGCGATTTACTGGGTAACTCATCATAGACCTCATCACTAGTAAACCTACCAGCCTGGCGATACTCATTCATTCGCCCTATATATCTAGAGGTGCAGATAGTCATAGCATAACAACCATCATACTTTTTCTAATTCAGCCATTGCTGGATTAGAGTGATGGCAAACCAGGGAGTTAGCTCATTCGTTCTCTAGAATTATTTAGCTTGATCTGGAATGTGAATGCTCGAATAGCAATTATCTTTCAAGCGAAAAAGCTTGGGTAATTGAACTTGAGGCAATCTTGTTACAGAAACTTAGAACAAACGTATCTTCATTTTTGTAATGTTCACTAGGTAATGACTTGAGCATTTCAAACATTTGGAAATTGTCAAACTTCAGCCTAAAGACTTCAACAATGTAGATAAGCAACCTTAGAATTACACTCATTAGCACGAATAGAGAGTAAACAATGAAAATGCAAAATATTGAAATGAACACCACATCTACAATTGCACCACAACAGATACCAACAGCAGCAGAAATTCAAGATTGGATAGTTGATTATCTAGCCGATCTACTGGAAGTAGATCCAGATGAAATCGACGTTACTATACCTTTTGACCGCTACGGTTTAGATTCATCAGCAGCAGTTGGTATGACAGGCGACCTAGAAGACTGGTTGGCAACAGAAATAGATCCAACCCTACTGTATGATTACCCAACTGTCGAGGCTTTGGTTAATCATTTGAACTTAGAGTTAAAAGCTAAAAGTTAAGCTTAATTCTCTCGACTTTAACACCAAGCAAAGTAGAGAAATTGTATCGGTGTTTAGTGACACTTTTAGGAAAAATTATGGTAGTTGTCAACAAAACTCTAGAATCAAACAATAAATCTTCAAATGTCTCCGCAGTAGAAGAACCAAAGCACTTCCAACGCATCGAGAAAACTTATCAAAATAACAAAAACTCAGACTACACTGAGAAACTCGCAGAGCTGGGTAAGGAGTTTAACTACGCTAACAACAGCAATTATTATTGGGGCGATCGCGATCTTTCACTTCTGTATGGCACTCCCCTTTATGATGCTGCTTCTGAGTCACAAAAGTTAGCACTTAACCATCTATATTGGGTGGGGAACTATAACCATACAGCTGTTAGCGAAGCCACTACCAGTATTTACAACATGGTCACGAATGGTGTTTTTCGTGCTGTTGGCGGTTATGACACCCTTTGTGACGAACTAGATTTTGAAACCGAGCAAGAAAGCTATCATATCCGCACCTTTCAAAGGATTGGTTTCAAAACGAAAATGGGCATAGTAGGCAAAACCATATTGGGTAATTCCTTATATGGCAAATCAGAGCAGGAGAATAATTGGCTGAAAATGTTGATTCCTCAGCCTGTACGGGAGTTCTTTGTCTCAACTCAAGGGAGTTCTCCCTTTTCGATATACCGAGACAATACTTTAAGTGCGATCGCTAAAACAATGCTGAGGGATAACAAACAATATTATTCTCAGTATTTGAGCAATTTAGAAGAAAAAGGCGAGCAGATTCCTGCACCCGCAGATGGTCTAGGAGGTAGAATCGCACCACGTTATTGGTTGAGGTTCTTCACCATTCACTGGGGTATGTCGCCGTTCATGGCCTGTCAATATTACTCCTTGCGCTACACAGCTAATGCGATTCTCAAAAACCAAGAATATCCCTATGTCAGATATTTCCGAGATTTAGAACGAAAAGGCGAATATATCCCCACCCCAACTGCTGTCTCTAATTACCACTTATTAGACGAGGCTTTCCACACCACGATTTCCCAAACAATTGCCAGGGATATGTATAAGGATTTCCCGCAGCCAACCGCTTACGAGAAATTCATCTCTGGCCTGATAGTTTATAAGATGCAACAAAACCTTTTGGGCGGTCTTTCAGGAATCCTACCCGGTCGTTGTGTTTACGATGACCAAATGTTAATGGTCTTTTACTACAAGCTCTTAAAATCTCCTCTATTCAAGATGGAGACCAAAGAAGCACTCGATTGGATGTCCAAGTGCATCTGTCAAGAACACGAAGGTTATCAGGTAGGACTCAAGTATCACCAAAGCCTGTTGGAATTGATGCGGAGATTGTTCAATCGCCTAGACTATCAGTGGCCGATCAATCGTGAAATGGGCATCATGGCAAATGGAGGCTCCATCAGTAAAGCAATCCAAAAAAATACCAAGACCTTTAAAGAGTTCTCCCAATTAGTTATGGCTCAAGACAGTTAGAGTTCGACTGTCACCAATAAGGGTCTAGGGGTGTCAGGGTATAGAGGTGTAGGGGAAACCCCATTAATAGATTTAGTTGCTCTATTGCTATTTTCTTCTCCTGACAAAGACAAGCAAAAAACGGCGCTAATCTCCCCCTATACCTACACACCCATCAGATCAGAAAGCTGTAGGAGTAACTTGTTAGTCTCTAGTAATTAATTTGGCAAACTACAAAATGGAACCCATAGCTATTGTTGGTGTTGGTTGCCGTTTTCCCAAAGCTAAAAATCCTGAATCATTTTGGCATCTGTTGCATAATGGTATAGATGCGATCGCCCAAGTGCCAAAAGAGCGATGGGATATTGATGCCTTCTATCATCCAAATCCAGAAGCACCAGGAAAAATAAACACTCGTTGGGGTGGTTTTTTAGAGCAAGTAGATTGGTTTGATGCTGACTTTTTTGGAATTTCACGCGATGAGGTCGAGCATACAGACCCTCAACAGAGACTATTTTTAGAGGTAGCTTGGGAAGCCTTAGAAAATGCTGGCATAGTACCAACCAGTTTAGCTGGTAGCCAGACAGGAGTATTTATCGGTCTGTGTACCATCGACTACCATAGGCTTTTGTACAAAAATTTCTCCGCCATCGGCCCATATAGCGGTACTGGAACAACTCCCTGCATTACAGCCAACCGCTTATCCTATTTACTGGATTTGCGTGGCCCAAGTATGGCGGTAGATACTGCTTGCTCCTCATCTTTGGTTACAGTCCACTTAGCCTGCCAAAGCTTACGAAGCGGAGAATCAAATTTATGTCTAGCTGGAGGAGTGAACTTAATTCTATCCCCAGATTCAACTATTTCCTCTTCTCAAACCCGCCTACTCTCGGCTAATGGCCGCTGTAAGACTTTTGATGCCAATGCTGATGGTTATGTCAGGGGAGAAGGATGTGGTGTCATCGTACTCAAGCGCCTTTCTGATGCCGTTAGAGATGGAGATAATATTCTCGCACTCATTAGAGGTTCAGCAGTTAATCAAGATGGGTTGAGTAATAGTCTGACTGCACCTAACGGACTGGCTCAACAGGCGGTGATTCGCCAAGCTTTAGAAAATGCGAAAGTACGACCAGCAGAAATTAGCTATGTTGATGCTCACGCTGTTGGCACTTCTATAGGAGACGCGATCGAATTCAAAGCTTTAAAAGCAGTATTGATGGAGGGCCGCGAGCCAGATCAATCTTGTTGGATTGGCTCAGTCAAGACAAATATTGGCCATTTAGAAGCCGCTGGTGGAATTTCAGGTTTGATCAAAGTAGTCCTTTCACTACAACACGAAAAAATTCCGCCTCACTTGCATTTAGAGCAGCTTAATCCTTATATTTCTTTGACAAATACTACATTTTCAATTCCTACGGAAACTCAGGAATGGCCTCGTGGCAAGGAAAGACGTTTAGCTGGGGTAAGCGCGTTTGGTTTCGGCGGTACCAATGCTCATGTCATCTTAGAAGAAGCACCAGTATCAGCGCCAGAGCAGAGATATGTGGAACGTCCTCGACATTTAATCACCCTCTCAGCAAAAAGCGATTTGGCTTTGCAGGAGTTAGCACAAAGGTATGAATACTTTTTAGCGTCTCATCCTGAAGTATCGCTAGCAGATGTTTGCTTTACCACCAATACAGGACGCGCACATTTTGACCATCGGTTGTGCATAGTTACTGAATCTATTACGCAGTTACGCCAACAGTTAAGTGATTTTATCGCTGAAAAGGAAACTGCTGGACTGTTGAAGGGTAAGGTAAAGAGCAGAAAGCGCCCAAAAATCGCCTTTGTATTCCCTGACGAGGGATTAGAAGATTTCACAATCGGACGCCAACTTTATGAAACTCAGCCGACCTTTCGCCAAGCTATTGATCGCTGCGCTCAAATTCTTCAAGCTCACCTGGAAATACCTCTGTTAGATATTCTCTATCCAGAAGTTATTTCTGCTAATTCAAAATCCTACATCTCAAATCCCACATTAGCTCAACCCGCTCTGTTTGCCATAGAGTATGCTCTAGCTCAATTATGGCAGTCTTGGGGCATCACACCCAAAGTAGTTATGGGTTATGGTGTGGGTGAATATGTCGCTGCCTGTATTGCTGGTGTGTTCGACCTCAAATCGGCTCTGAAACTGGTTGCCCAAGGAAGCCGATTAATGCAAGCTTCTCTCCAGCCGGAAAAAACGTTTGAGGCTTTTGCAGATATCGCCAAAACAGTTACCTACTCTCAACCTAAAATTCCCCTGATTTCTAACCCCACTGGCCAATTGGCGGCACCAGAAATAGCTACTTCGGAATATTGGTGTGATCATTGGCAACAGCCAGAGAAATTGGCTGCTGAGATAGAGGCTTTAGCAAATTATCAGGTAATTTTGGCGATGGCATCAAAACCAACTTCTCTACCAGAGGAAGTCGGAGTGTGCTTATCTAGCTTGTATCCAGAACAAGAAGATTGGCACTCAATCCTCCTGTGTTTAGGAGAATTATTTATCCGTGGAGTAGTTATCGACTGGTTTGGCTTTGATCGAGATTATCTGCGCCGTCGTCTCCATCTGCCAACTTATCCATTTCAACGCCAGCGCTACTGGTTTAAAACAACTGAAAATGGACACCAGGAAGCAGCCACATTACAACAAAAGACAGAAGCCCAGTTCTTTAACTTCTTACACCAGGGAGAAACCCAAAAAATAGCTCAGTTCCTCAAGGAGAAAGGCAATTTCTCAGAAGCGCAAATGAAAATACTGCCAGAATTGCTAGCAGTATTAAAGCAAAATCAAGCGCAGGCAAACGGAACATCTGTTGAAAAAATTATCAGTTAAAAGTTAAGGGAGTAAAGATGACAACAAGTCAACATTCCAGCGCTCAAACGATGACAGCAGATGAAATTCAAGATTGGTTAGCCGATCAAATTGCTGAACAGTTAGGAATTGATGCTGATGAAATCGACATCAAGGTACCTTTCGATAGCTACGGTTTAGACTCAGTGCAAGCTATGAGCATTGCCAATTTAGGAAAACAACGTTTTGGGCTGCAAATATCTCCATTATTAATGTGGAATTATCCTAATATTGATTCGCTGTCTCAGTACATAGCTGATGAATTAGAAACCTCGGAATTAGAAACATTTGAAATTTAACCAATTTTGGCAGAAGGATTTCAATTTATATTCAAGATAATAGGCTTATTCCTTCTGCTATAACAATTAAGAAAACTGAGAAAATTTCCGCTATAGGCTTGCTACTCTTTGTGATATCTACCTTCAATTTGTACTGTTAAACTCCTATGAATGTAGCAGAATTTTTGACAAACCTTAACCAAAATGGTGTTCAATTGTGGGCTGATAATGATAAGCTAAAAGTTAATTCTCCCAAGGGTATATTAACACCACAATTGCAGGCAGATATAGCTGCACACAAAATAGAAATTCTCTCATTTTTACGTGACAACAATGAGTCTATCGATGACTCCTTGCTCATTGATGGGCCGGGACTAAGCCTGAATACAATTGGTCGTTTAATCGGTGGATTTTGCGGGCGATCGCCTATAGGCTTCAAAGCACCAATTATCGATCCTAAAGTCATGGCTAAACAGCTTAAAGTGACTTTTAGACCATTGCCAAAAGAATTTAAAAACTCCACAATCTTAAAATTTAGAGAAGAATTAGAACATAAACTCCAAAATTACGGAGTTCAAATCGTTTCTTGGGAAAAAGCGACAAGAGAATTTCGCTATGAAATCAAGATTCCGCTAGTCAAGTGGAAAAAGACTATGCAAATGAGGGTAGTCAAAGCTGATATTAACGCAGTCATTGATGTAGAAAAGCCTCAATCAATGTTGGATAAAATCAAAAGCTTCGCAGCAGAAAAATTTTATCAAATATATTCTAAGTTTATTTTGAATCAGCAAAAAATCTCGGTTTCGACCATTGCAAGATTAATTGGTTGGGCTGAAGATCATGCAATTCAACGTCTGGAAGACCCTACATCTACACAAGTAATTTTACTTGCAGAATTAGATAAAAAATTTGTTGATTCCCAAATTCCGTATCAACAAAAAATCGGCATTGGTGTAAATGCTTTAGTTAAGTCATTTTCTGAAATTATTATTGGTGTTTCGGAAGAAAATATTTCAATTTTAAATATGAACCTCTCAGACTCACTCTTTTCTAGAGATAAATTTGAGAATTTCGTGTTTAAATCATTGATTCCTAAAATATATGTACCAATTGCGCCTCTACCAATGAGTCGATTTGAGGTAGGTAAATATAATCCTCAGCAATCAAAGTATGCTGCTAAGTTGATAGAGTTGAGTAAGAAATTAGCAGCTACAAGCTTATTTCCTTCTGGCTTTAAACTTGGTGAAATTATTAAAAGAAAATCTCATAGAGATATTGTTGACTCAATTGTCAATGGTAGAACAGGTGTTTCCTATGGTTTCGTAGCCTATGCGGAGCCGCCACAATACACTGGCGCTGTCGAAATATCCGAGAATGAGTGGAACAATTTATTATCTGTAGAAGGAATCAGTAGCGATGAAGTCCGTCAAAATCAAATAGGCAGGCGCTATGTCAAAACCAAAATAAAAGATCAATACTTTTATAAGCAAATTCCTGATATTTGGCTAGTCGGCTCCCGCTCAGGCGCAAATAAGACAAACTTAGACCTTGAAAGTGACCTTCTGAGGATTGGTTTGCAAGACAAATTATATCTGCAATTACCAGAGGGAATTGATCCAGCAGTAGCAGATATTAAACCATCTTACGATACTTATGTGATGGTGGCGATCGCGCTTGCCGCAGCCTTATACGCACCAGAACTAATTAAAGACGGTGCGCCAATGATTCATTTTCACGGATATCCCTCAAGGCAGTGGTTTGAGTCAAACGAGGATTACGCTGGAGTCGAGAATGCCTCTGTACCTTGTGGCACTTACGAATCAGGAGTTTTTAACTTTCTGAGCATTCATAGCCTAGCTAACAAACATGACAATAACATTACCCTAGCCAGTTTGATCGAACCAGATCACGGAACAAATATCATCACCAGCAATTTGGAGTATCTCTTAGCAAGATTAGAAGCTGGAATTCAACAGGAACAAATCGAATTAGGTGGCAAGCATTTCGCTTCTCTGAGCGAAAGTCTAGCTAATAACTGATAGCTGTTTACTGGTAAGCGAGATGACAAGCATAGCAGGTAAGACAGTACTTTTAACAGGAGCCTCACGGGGAATTGGCGCATTTATTGCCCGTGAACTGGCAAAAAACCAAGCAACTGTAATTGGCGTTTCTCGTTCGCAAGAGAGACTCGATCAAGTCTGTGCAGAAGTTAATGCTATGGGTGGTAAAGGGATAGGCATTCCTTTTGACATCAGCAATGTAGAAAAACTACCAGTCTTGCTACAGCAAATTGAGCAGCTTACAGGTTCGGTTGATATTTTAATTAACAACGCTGGCATAGAAATATATCGAGCCTTTCAAGATTACTCCCTTGCAGATATTCAATCAGTCTTGTCAATCAATCTAGTTGCGGCGATGGAGTTAACTCGTTTGGTACTGCCGAATATGTTACATCAAGGTAGTGGCCACATTGTGAATATCGCCTCCCTAGCCGCAAAAAAGGGACATCCTTACGACAGTATTTATTCTGCCAGTAAAGCTGGTTTGCTGATGTGGACTGATGCTGTTAGGCAAGAGTTGACTGGTACTGGCGTGGGAATTTCTACTATCTGTCCCGGCTATATTTCTGATCACGGACTGCTTGCTGATACAGGCGTAGCTGCACCCAGTTTAGCAGGCACATCTAAATCAGAAGATGTGGCTAAAGCGGTAGTCAGAGCGATAGGAAAAAACCAGGCTGAAGTAATTATCAATCAAAATTTTGTAACAGAAACTTTGACAAAACTGCTGTTTGCAGTTGAACAATTTTTTCCCAGATTTGGAGACTCAGTTAATCGCTGGATTGGAGTAACCAAGCTCAATCAATTGCGAATAGAAAATCACAAGCGCGTAGAAAACTTTCCTAAAAAATCAAGTTTAGTTCGATAAGTAAGAATAACAAGACTGATGCAGCGGGTAGTTTCTTACCTTCGAGCGCTTCTGTAAATCCTTCACTAACGATTATAGTGAATGCATTGCGTATAGGAGACCATTTACTCAAATTGCTCGCATGACGAGCGTTACCTAATAATTAACTTTCTTTTGTCATTATGGATTGACAAGAAAGTAAATAAAGTTGCTATTTACAGTTAGATAATTTTTTCCCAATTTAGAAATGTGGTTTATTAATATCTTTAACATAGTAGGTCTAAACCAAAGGAGTGTACAAAAATAAATGGCGTAGAAAATTTTGAGAAAAATCTAGTTGTCTTCAAAAAATAAAAATAAAAAAAGCTAAAACAGAAATAAACAGTAATAACAATATACAGAGGAGTTTTGATTAAATGAAAAAAGTATATTTCATAATATACGATATGGGCGCAGGCCATCGCAGCACTGCTAATGCTTTAAAAGAAGTTATCGAAAAGCGAAAATTACCTTGGGACATACAAGTAGTAGAAGTTTTCAAAGAAGTATTTGAAACAACTACAAACCACTATATATATAACGAACTAATACTTAAAAAAAAGTGGGCGAAAATGATTAATGACCCACTATTAGTTCCTTTGTTTAGGTTGGTAATTAAGTTGCGCCATTCTGTTTGGCGAAACCTCCTAAGAAAATATTGGCGCGAACATCAGCCTGATCTAGTAGTTTCATTGCTCCCGCTAGTAAACCGAGTGCTTTACGAAAGCTTGCAGGCGGAACTGCCAGAAACTCCCTTTGTTACTTCGATTACAGATTTTGCTGATTGTCCACCTAACTTTTGGATAGAACCACAAGAGCAATTTCTCATCTGTCCTTCTCAAAGAGCAGTTCAGCAAGCACAATCTTTTGGTTATCCAGAACAGAGAATTTTTCGGACTTCTGGTGTAGTCATTCACCCGCGTTTTAATCAGCCTGTGACTGGCGATCGCTCCTTTGAAAGACAACGTTTAGGATTAGACCCAAATTTACCTACTGGGTTAGTCATATTTGGCAGTCATGGCTCAAAAGAAATGATCGAGATTGCTGAACGTTTAGAAAAGTCGTCGCTGAACTTGCAACTCATATTTATCTGCGGACGGAATGAAAAACTAGCACAAGATTTGCGAAATATTCCTAGTCGCTTTCCTAAGTACGTTGAAGGATTTACAAAACAAATTCCCCACTACATGCATCTGTGCGATTTTTTCATTGGCAAACCGGGTAGTGTGGGTATCAGCGAGGCTATAGCAATGAACCTGCCAGTAATTACAGAATGCAATAACATCACAACGCTATTTCAAGAACGGGCGAGCGCTGATTGGCTGGCGGATAATGGATTCGGTATTGTAGTCGAGAATTTTCGCGATATTAACAAAGCTGTTGCAGAACTAATCGAGCCTGAGAACTTTTCTCGCTATTGGAGTAATGTCAAAGCGTATAACAATCAAGCTGTATTTGAAGTTGTTGATACTTTGGAAAGAATCCTCGAAAGCTCCTTGCCAGTTGCTGTTTCCCCCCAAGTTGATACCAGTAATCAGTTATCCTCGACGGTTTAAAGCATCTATAAAATACTGCTGTATTTAGCCAAATACTAAAGATTCTGGAGGGTAAATATGAAAACCATAACAGGTAAAACAGTAGTTTTGACCGGAGCTTCAGGTGGCATCGGAGAATTTATTGCCCGCGCTTTAGCAAAAGAGCAGGCCACCGTAGTCGGCGTTTCTCGTTCTCAGGAAGGTCTAGATCGCATATGTGCTGAGGTGGAAGCCGCAGGTGGTAGAGGTATAAGTATTCGATTCGATGTCAGCAAACTGGAAGAATTACCCACCCTAGTGCAGCAGATTCATCAACTTGTAGGTTCAATCGATATTTTGATTAATAATGCTGCAATAGAAAAATACCGACCTTTCCAGGATTATACCTTAGAAGATACCCAATCTATATTGACTACAAATCTTCTGGCTCCGATAGAGTTAACCCGTTTAGTACTGCCGACGATGTTAGACCGCAATAGTGGTCATATTGTGAATATAGCTTCTTTGGCTGGTAAAAAGGGAGCGCCTTATAACAGCATTTATTCAGCCAGTAAAGCTGGTTTAATTATGTGGTCGGATGCAATACAGCAGGAGCTAGCTGGTACTAATGTCGGGGTTTCAGTGGTCTGTCCTGGATATACCGATGCCGGAATGTTTCATGTACTAGACATCAAACCACCTAGTGCAGCGCATGTCGCTCAACCAACAGAAGTGGCAGATGCAGTGCTTCAATCCATTAAGCAAAACCAGAAGGAAGTGATACTCGATGGAGTTGCTTCCAAAATTTTGTTTGCGATTTCACAGCTTTCTCCACAATTTGGGGATGCAGTTTTTCGGCAGGTGGGTGTGGTAGACGTAAACCAAAATTGCGCCCAAAGGCAAATGCATGTTGGAAATCTTGTTTGAAATAAGACTGCATCCACGCTTTTTATTTGGTAAATACATAACTTATGTTACTTAAAACCAAGAAAAAAAAATGGGATAATCTACCTTTTTATGTAAATTATTTAAATCAAATTTTTAGACAGTAAATCGTAGTCTGCGCTTTCAATTCGAGACTTTGGATTAAGAATCCTATCAAGAAGTTGGTACATTTAACCACCCTAACGTCTACGATATCACTCGCATAACTGAGTAGAAATACTTATCAGGGCAAACTTCTCCCAAGACTACCTTAGTGATGGAATATCCTCAAGCTTATGTACCAGGAAAAAATGATCCTTATTATCCCATCCTGAATCAGAATAACCGCGATCGCCTCAATCTATATCTTAAAGAAATAGAAAACCTCAACGGTACAGTGTTGTTTGCTGGGCGACTTGCGAATTACAAGTACTAGGACATGGATCAAGCTGTGGTTCGGGCGCTGGGTTTGTTTGAGAAAGAGATAGCTAGTTCAACACATCAGCAGGAACCAAGCAAGGTGCTCCATATTTAAATGCTAATAGCTACAAGTCAAAGATGAATTAACAACTTGAACAGAGATAGCGACGGTAATGAATACAGATCGGGTTAAATTTATTAGACTAGTGGCAATGTGTTTCGCCCTTTTCATGAGTAGTTTTGATGATAATGTCATGAATATGGCGCTACCAAAAATTCAGATGAGTCAGGGTTCAGCCTAAGCCCAACAATATAAAAAAATGAGTTAAAAGCTGCTCACATACTTATTTTTTAATTTTGAATGGTGGTTGCTTAGTTTAGCCGTGTCAGCAACTACCACTATTGTTGAACTGATTGCCCCAAGAGGTACAGATAACTTTTTTATTCCTCTAGTTAATGCACTGGTCTGCTTGATATTTATCGTTTATGTTCGTCCTATATAAAATAAAAATGAAAAAAATATCGACGCTGCTTTTAAATTATTCTCAGGCAAGTAATTTAAGGACAATACTTATTGATCGCCGATATCTTGAGTATACCTTCAATCTTCCAAGACGCAATTATTGTTGTTGCTTTGCACGATGGTGTTAAACTCCCTAATGGTCTGTTAGATAACATTCTTTTGCTTGGTTTGTATCTTGTCTAAATGCATCTGCACTTCTGCTCGCCATCATGATTTATGCAAACGCAATCAGGTAATCGTATGGCAAAACGTTCCTGGATCTTCCTCCCAGTCTATGCGCTCTTAGCACTACTCATAATCGTAGTCGGTGCTTGTAATGTACAGAAAGGGATCGTCGAAGCGCTCCTTCCTAAAGAGCTAGGACAGTATCCTCACTACGAATCAAAAGAAGCGGTATTGAAGGAGGCGCAAGTAATGTCCGATCGCCTCACTTCGCACATTCGGGCTTGGTATCAGGGTAAGGCACCTCGTGAAATACCCCGAAAGCTTTTACCAAACGGTATCGATCCGGGCATAAAAGGATTTTATCTTCAACGTCCTGAGGAAGTGAATCCGCAAAACCAGTGGATAGTGCGTCCTGCCGCGAAGATAGACCGCAGTGCAATGCCTGGCTTATACCCCGATCCGCACGCGACCTACCTTGTGTTGGGCGCTTTCTATGCTCCGTTCGGCACTAAGGTAATTATTGATGGCGAATTTCCTCACAGCCGCTTTTTTAACATCCAAGCATCACCTCCTCTCGATCCCGCGTTCTACTATTACAACGGGATGTTCGGTTCTCCAGAGGTGCCGCTAGTAGATGTCGATATTGCCCCGCTACCAGGGAATACAAATCCATTTCTCAAGGGAGGCGATCGCAATGCCCAAAAACGCAAATTCCGCGCTTATTTCACACTTGCCATAGGTAACGGTGCCAAGTTAGAGCCGGCGTACTCACCTCCCTTTTTCAGGGCACCAGGCAATCACCGCTTCGCCAGCGCTTTTCAGTATCAGGGCCCACTAGCTGATCCAGCCAGCCCCATGAGTAAGGTGGGAACAAAGCGTGGGGTGTGGAACACAGGCGCTTTGTGGATTCGTTATTATGCACCGGATCTTCAGCAGGGGCCCCTCGGTGGGGTAAGCCTTCCTCGTGTTCTCTATGAACTTCCGACAGGGGAGCGCTTTTTCCTCAATGCCGACTTTTCAAAAATGAAGGCAGCCATTAACAAAACGCGCCGAGATTGGAAAACTCCTTCCTTTGAACCGAGCGCGATAGAGGGGCCAAAGGAGGGGTGGAACCACGATTTCGATATCCTTCATGGTGGATTGGTCGGAATTTTCCGGGCAGTGGGAAAAGATAAACCCAAAGACAAGGAGTATGCCCGGCGCTTTGAACTGGTGGCGACGGGGAGAGGAATCAACCAACCGCCGCCCGGTAACTACGAACCCTCAGCCAGCCGCTGTGTATCAATTAACTATTTGGGTCGCTCAATGGCGATCGGCTCCGGGAAAGTTGCGGTACTCACAGGCCGTATGCCCACAGTCCCGAAAACTCGGCAGGGAGAGCGTATTATGACCGGGGGAAAGGCACGGTACTTTTCCATCACTTCGTATCCAGAACCGGATCTATTCGACCCCTCCTACATCGGCCCCGCCTATACCTCAATTATGGACGACGAGATTACCACAGATCGCTCCGGCTGGTATGTCATCGCCTATTCAAGGAAACAGGATCGTCCGAAGAATGCAACGACGGAGAACGGCGTGACATGGGTTGATTGGGGGAGGATTGCTCGGCAGCATTTCGTGCTCAGATGGCTGAGCGTTCACCCCGACTGGCGAGACCCAAAGCATGTGCCGGACATTACCAATCTCCCTTACAACACAACCACCTGGCTTTCACCTGACTACGACAAAAGCTTGGTCGGCGAAAACAATCACAAAGGACGTCTCAGTTCTTATCTTCCTCAAATGCACTACATGACTAAGGAAGAGTTCGAGTCCTTCGGTGCAGTAGTACGCCCGGATACGCTCCCGCTATGGACGAGTGCTGGAGGTAAAGGATAAGGCGAGTATTGATGATTGCACGACTGACAATTTGTTCTGTTGCGGTGATTTTACATCTTAAAAAATTCAAATTATTGGAAAAAAGAATAAAACAGCAATGCCGCAGAAGATTATGGAGTAAATTATGAAGCCGCTTTTATCTACAATAAAAATGAAGTTGTTTAGGCTTACTAATCAGGTGCAAACAATTCATCATGGTTTTGATTATATAATAAAATTTTTGAATATAATTAATCAGAAATATCAATAATTTTAAGTTTTTATCGCTTACTTAAAAATTTTTTAAATAATTTAATATTAAAATTAATATTAAATTATTAGAGTAAGCTCTTGCAAAAAAATTAAACAATAATATGTACAATTCCAAATTAACGGAGCATCCATTTCTCAAGAACAAAAGCTGGTGGATAATTTTATTGAGCAGCGTTGCTTCCGCAGTTATTGGAGGAACTACAATTTACATTCTTCTTCGTTCCCAACCTAGTCAGCAAAATCCTTCGTCAGCCTCCTTGAGTACTAATAATTATGGTAACAATGCCGTTAGTGCCCAAGGACGCATAGAACCGCAAGGAAAAGTTATTCGTTTGTCTGCTTCTAATTCTCTTGGAACTATTAAAATTGACAAACTTTTAGTGAAAGAGGGAGATAGAGTTACTTCTAATCAAGTAGTTGCTGTTCTAGACCAATATCATCGTCTTTTAGCTGCTTTAAAACAAGCTCAACAACAAGTAAAAGTTGCTCAAGCTAATCTAGCTAAAGTAAAAGCTGGGGCAAAAAGTGGGGAAATTAATGCTCAAAAAGCTCAAGTTTACCGTCTACAAGCTCAGATATTGGGAGAAAGAAGGACTCAACAAGCAAATATTGCCCGTTTGCAAGCTCAGTTAAGCAATGCCCAAACAGAATTTAGACGCTTTCAGATGCTCTATAAAGAAGGTGCAGTTGAAGCTTCCACATTTGATAGTAAGCGTTTAGAATTGCAAACTGCTAGGGAACAACTTAAAGAAGCTAAAGCTAACTTAAATCAAACTGAAGAAACTTTGCGACAGCAAATTAATGAGGCTAAAGCAACTTTAAACCAAATAGCTGAGGTTCGCCCCACAGATGTACAAGCAGCTCAAGCAGAGGTAAAAAGTGCGATCGCTGCTGTAGAAAAAGCTCAAGCTGAGTTGAATTTGACTTATGTGCGTGCGCCCCAAGATGGCCAAATTTTAAAAATTTATACATATCCAGGAGAAATTATTGGTAACGAGGGAATTGCTGACATGGGCCAAACAGACCAAATGTTTGTAGTTGCAGAGGTCTATGAAACTGATGTCAGTCGAGTACGTAACGGTCAACAAGCCACAATTACTAGTGAAGCTTTTCCAGGTGAGCTACATGGAACGGTCACGCAAGTAAGTCTACAAGTTCGCAGACAAGCAATGTTTAGTACCGACCCGATTGCTGATGTAGATCGCAGGGTAGTTGAAGTTAAAATTCGCCTCCATCCAACAGACACCAAGAAAGTTACAGGTTTCACTAATTTACAAGTAGAAGTAGTAATTAATACTAATAATCACAACTAAGGTTATTCTTTATGCCCAAAATCCGTCTAGCTTGGTTACAACTTAAACGCGAAAAATCTCGCATGATTGTTGCTATGGCGGGCATTGCTTTTTCTAACATTCTCATGTTTATGCAATTGGGATTTGAGCGTGCGCTTTATGATAGCGCTACACGCTTACACTCCACTTTAAAAGCGGACTTGATTATGATTAGTCCCCGTTCTAAGTCTTTAGCTTATATGAACAGTTTTCCTTTACGTCGTCTATATCAAGCTTTAGGATTTGATGGGGTTGATTCGGTTAGCCCTCTTTATGTTGATTTTGCTGATTGGAAAAATCCTATCACTAACAACTATCGAGCCATATTTGTGTTCGGTTTTAAACCAGAAAAACCTGTTTTTACATTACCAGAGGTAAATCAAAACTTAAATAAGCTAAAACTTCCTGATACTTTTCTATTTGATCGTTACTCTCGTCCTGAGTATGGGCCAATTGCTGCCGAATTTGAGCGTAACAAACAGGTAGTGACAGAAATAAGTAACTATAGAATTAAAACTGTTGGTTTATTTAGCCTTGGGCCTTCTTTTGCTGCTGATGGCAATTTGATTACTAGCGATCAAAACTTCTTGCGATTATTTAGAAACCATCGTCCCGGAGAAATTGAAATTGGGTTAATTACTCTTAAATCAGGTGTTGATAATCAAAAAGTGCTTAATAATTTAGTTGCACAACTGCCTAAAGATGTGAAACTGCTTACTTATCAAGGCTTTATTAACTTTGAGAAAGATTATTGGCGCACAAGTACAGCCATTGGTTTTATGTTTACACTTGGTACAAGCATGGGATTTATTGTTGGCATAGTCATTGTCTATCAAATTCTTTTTACAGATGTCAACGAACATTTAGCCGAGTACGCCACCCTCAAGGCTATGGGCTTTACAGATAATTATTTATTAAATGTTGTTTTTCAAGAAGCTTTAATTTTAGCAATTTTGGGCTACATTCCTGGATTAGGAATTTCTTTGGCTTTATATGAATTAACCAAGGCTGCTACTTCTTTACCAATGTTGATGAGTGCTAGCCGTTCTGTATTAGTTTTTGTTTTAACAATTTTAATGTGTGCTATTTCTGGCGCAATTGCTGTACGTAAATTGCGAACAGCAGATCCAGCAGATATTTTTTAGTAATATCAAATATATTTGTACTTTGCAAATGTTAGAAAATCCTATTATTGCTATTCGCAACCTCAATCATTACTTTGGTCAAGGTCAATTGCGTAAACAGATGTTATTTGATATAAACTTAGCAATTTACCCTGGTGAAGTAGTTATTTTGATGGGACAATCAGGCTCAGGTAAAACAACCTTACTGACCTTAATAGGAGCCTTGCGGTCTGTGCAACAGGGAAGCCTCAAGGTTTTAGGAAATGAACTTTACAGAGCTACTAATAACCAATTAATACAAATCCGACGCAATATTGGGTATATCTTTCAAGCACACAATTTGCTGCGATTTTTAACTGCTTGCCAGAATGTTCAAATGTCGCTGGAACTGCACAAAGAATTTGACAATCAACAAGCTCAATCTAAATCCAAAACTATGCTAGAAGCTGTTGGTTTGGGGAATAGAATCAATTACTATCCTGACGACTTATCTGGTGGACAAAAACAGCGAGTTGCAGTTGCTCGCGCTTTGGTGAGTCATCCCAAATTGGTTTTAGCTGATGAACCTACTGCTGCTTTAGATAGTAAATCAGGTCGAGACGTAGTAGAACTTATGCAGCGTTTAGCTAAGGAACAATCTTGTGCTGTCTTGATGGTTACTCACGATAATCGCATTCTCGATATTGCCGATCGCATCATTTATATGGAAGATGGATGCTTGGTGAATCACTAGACTTGCTTAGTTATTATGTTCAATTTACCAGTAAATGTTGTTGGGTAAATAAATAAGGAATTTGCATAACCCAACTATGCTTACACCGAACCTCAAACATAATTACGAATTGTGCGATCGCATCTTAAATATATTATCCAAATTCGTTTGTTGTCAAAAATCATAAAACAGAAGCTGATAGATTATCTCTATCAAAACTAATCAGTCTAGAGCCTATAAAATAAATCATCTAACTTTAGAAAAAAGCTATATTATCACAAATTTGTATTTTAAGAGCTTGATAAAAGCTTGATACAATTTGTTCAAGGGTTTTTATCTATTTAATTTACATTTAATCTAACTAAAGGATGATTTATTAGTTAAGAAATTTCTAATACTATGAGCGGAGCTTTGACATAAATCAGCCGAAAGTAGTAATAAAACCTGAACAGAAGCCTCGAAAAAATTGAAATTATTTCAAAATAAGGACTGATAGAGAATGGATGAATTTAAACTCAGCGTCTCCCTATTGACACCTGCTAGTGATTTAGTCACAGGAGATCCGGGAGGAAAGTTTGAAGCCGTTTTTGGGCGTGCTGGGAATGATAATATTTACGCCTACGATCCTTATACAAGTAGTAATCCACAGCAAAATATTGATTTTTTGTTTGGTGATATATTTGATAACTCTGTAGAAGAGTACGAAATCATACTCAATATTCAGGCTAATCAGCAAGGTGGTAATCCATTACTGATCCTACAGAGAAACATACCATCGGTAGGAAAGGACAAATTTATTCTTGGAGATATAAATCAGCCTTACTATACCGATAGTAGCTTCCTTGGTTTAGACAAGTTTGCTGTGCTCTATGATTTTGATCTCACTCAAGATAAAATCCAGCTCAACGGTAAAGCGGAAGATTATCGATTAGTAGATGTTAATGGATTAAAAGTTGAAGGAATAGACCAACCTTTTTTTGGAAAGGCTATATTTTCAGTTCAACAGGGAACACCTGACCTCGTTGGTTATGTGATTGCGCGTCCTGAGGTCAAGTTGGATCTCAAGGATGGATATTTTCAGTATGTGGGTGAAAAACCACAAACAAAACCAGCACGAAAGAAGATTGGGCAATTAGGAACTACCGGTATCGATCGCAGTCTTGGTGCTGCTACAGATCCTTCAGGTAATGTCTATATAACAGGATCTACTACTGGCCCTTTACAAGGAAGCAATAAAGGTTTTGCAGATGCTTGGATAGCCAAATTAGACAATCAGGGTAACCAATTGTGGGGTAAGCAAATTGGCTCTTCCGGTTCTGAAACATCCTATGCCGTCGTCACAGACAAAGACGGTAATGTGTACGTGGCGGGAGACACGGGGGGTAACTTATTTTCATCCAAGCAATCAGAATCTCAGGATGCTTGGGTAGCTAAGTATGACAGCAATGGGACTCTGAAGTGGGCTAAGCAGCTTGGAACCAATGTGACTGGTGGTAATGCTAATACTGCCTTTGGTCTCCAAGTAGATGACAAAGGCAGTGTTTACTTATCGGGATTAGCCATTAAGGAAAATCAAAGAACAGACATATTTAATTTTCCTGTTCAGGATGATTCTTGGGTAGCTAAGTTCGACAGTAATGGCAATCAACAATGGTTTACGCAGATTGGGAATTTCTTTTTTGACGAAAGTTACGATCTTGCAGTCGATAAGGATGGCAATAGTTACCTGACAGGATGGACGCAAGGTTTAGTAAAAGAGTCAGATCCATCTAGACAACTTTTGAAGTATGACGCTTGGCTGGCAAAGGTGGATCCCAGTGGTCAGGTTGATTGGATTCAACAGTTTGGGAGTAAAAATGAAGGTCTAGAGTTTTCATGGGCTGTTGACACTGATAGCAAGGGCAATATCTACACTACAGGATGGACTACAGGCGAATTGGGGACAAAAGATAACAAGAGTAAGAAATCAGATTCTTACGATATTTGGTTTAGCAAATTTAGCCCAGATGGGACTCAGCTGTGGACTAAACAGTTTGGCTCTAAAGCTGATGATGGCACCTACTTATCTGATATGGAGATCGATTCACAAGACAATATCTTCTTGATCGGATATACCAACGATAAGTTAGGAAAAGGTACCAAAGATGAAGCTTATAATGCCTGGGTAGGAAAGTTCGATACAGAAGGCAACAACAAGTGGATTCAACAGTTTGGCAGCAAAAATAAGCTTGACTACGCTACAGGTGTTACTACGGACAACGCTGGTAAGCTTTACGTAACTGGATTTACTGATGGTTTGTTAGGCAGTAATAGCACTGGAGCTAATGGAGCGGGTGTGGATGGCTGGGTAGCTCAGTTTGATGCAAACAAAGGAAAACTCCAAAAATTTATTGGCAATTCAAAAGATTTGATCAGTATTAGCGATCCTGGCCCAATCTCCACTGTTGATATAAGTAATAATTTTGTTACTGATGAGAAGCTGCCTAATGGTGATAATCTCATTAACCCTGCTCAAGGAATCAGTGTTAGCAAAAGTACACTAGACTATGGAGATTTTATTTCTAGCCTGGGCAGCATCTTCGACCGTAATGTCCAAAACTCTTTTCCTACAGCTTTGACTGAGGCTGTTAATAGTGGTCAAATAGTGATTTGAACTTTTTCTCACTAGAAATAGGCTAAAATCAGCAATCGTGTTCAACTCAGCAGAGTCATCTACTCTGCTGGGTTGGATAAGAGAGCATATATAAAACTGGTGCTTATGAATTGTAGGCTGAAATTGTAGGCGATCGCCTTAGACAAAACACTCGACAACAACAAAGGTTTGAAACCTAAGAGGATGTCTGAAAACTTTTTGATGTTGTATTTGAGACTTATAGATCCCCCTAAATCCTCCTTGGAAAGGGGGGCTAGGGGGGATCAAACGAAATATTTAATACTTCTCAGACATCCTCTAAGATTCAGCGATGAAATCATCAAGGCAAGAAGTTTTCCGTAACCTTATCGTCCAATAATTTGGCTGGCTTCCTGATCAGGATTCGAGGTTGTGCGCGGAAGTAAAGTATATGTGGTGGTAAGGGTAATTTTTTCCTTTATTTGTAAGGTTTTTAGGGGACTAAGAAATTCAAGTTCCACAAAAGCTTCTGGATCAGAGTTAGTATAAATTTCAGCACTGCTTTCCTGGTCGGGATAGCGAACTCCAGATACTCTTGGTGAATCAATACGAACTACGACTTTTTTTCCAACCCATAATAACGTACTTGCATCGCAGCCTAGCTTGTGGGATTTTTTTGGGTCGCGTGTCAATGAGAGCATTCCGTTTTCGACCTTTAAATTGGCTGGTAAATCGTCAGATTGCTTGTTATACCCTTGAGGAAAGATAGAAGGTTGGGGCAAGGCGGCATATACCGCTACTGGGTCACGCAACTGTGTAATTACCCATACTGCAACATCTTTCGGCTTGCCTTTCACCTTTTCAAAAGTTGTGGAAATCGTCATCACAGGTTGTTGCGGATGAAGACGAATCCTACGAAAAGTCCGAATGCCATAGAGCAAATCTATGGGATAAATCAGCGTTACTTCGCCGCCGTCCACCTTTGCCTGAACTGGTATGGAATCAAAACCTGTTGGTGGCGGCCAAAGTCGCCCCATAATTTTCTTCCAGTCAGACTGAGGGGCTGGCCAAGTTTTATCACCCCCGAAATTAACCCATTTTTTTGGTGTCGGGTTGGGGATTTTGCCAGACATTTTCGGATTTTCCCAGAATGTATCCTCCCCATTCTGAAATCGAAATTGCATCACTCGCCCAATTGCTGGGACTATAACTGCTTCCACTTGACCATTACTCAAAACCCAGGAGTCTCGCCAGCCCCGGTAATTGGTTTTGACTGCTGTAACTTTTGTAGTTTGGAATGAGGCTTTCAGACTGGGGATACTTGCAGTGGCTTCCAACCCGCAAACAACCACCAGAAATAACCCAAAGCAAAATAACAGCAATCTTTTAGCCTTCATACTTAATCCTTCTTACCCCAATTCTCTAAAATCCGGCAACAGATCCTTTCTTCAGAAACCCTTTTGACATCTGACTTTCTTAATTTTGAATTTTGAATTGGTATTACCCCTTCAGGCGGGTACGGTAAACGCTCTGACCTGCTGTAATATAAAGTGTTTTGTAATCTTTATCGCCCCAAGCTAAATTTGTTACCACTTCTGGCACTGTAATTTTGCCCAGGAATTGACCTGTTGGCGAAAAAATCCATACTCCTCCAGAACCGCTACAGTAAATATTGCCTTTGACATCCACCTTCAGTCCATCAGGTATACCTTTATCTTTGGGCCCAGTTAACTGTGCAAAAACTTTGCTGTTAGTTAATGTGCCATCTGACTTGACTTCAAAAACGCGGATGTGTCCTTTGTCAGAATCACTAATGTAGAGTTTTTTCTCATCAGAAGAGAATGCGAGTCCGTTAGGACGCACCATTTCTTTGTTGAGTAGAGTCAGGGTTCTATCTGGTTTCAAGCGATAGATACCATAAAAGCCAAGTTCTTCTTTGTCTTTGCTGATACCATAGGGTGGATCAGTGAAATAAATACTACCGTCTGACTTGACCACAACATCATTTGGGCTATTGAGACGCTTGCCTTGGTAGCGTTCAGCTAAAACGCTGATTTGACCGTTTTTTTCTGTGCGTACAAGACGGCGTTTATGTTGTGCAGTAATTAATCGTCCTTGCCTATCGAATGTATTACCGTTGGGATTGCCAGCAGGATAACGAAATACGACAACTTTACCGTCAGTTGTCCACTTATAAATAGTATCGGCAGGAATATCACTAAAGAGAAGGAAGCCACTTGGATGCCAGACAGGGCCTTCGGTGAACTTAAAGCGACCGACAAGCTTTTCCAAGTTGGTGTTACTAATGTTAATACTTTGTAGTCCAGCAGCACTATTTTCATGGCTTTGCTGTAAGCTCAAAAAGCTGATAAACAAACTGCACAAAGCTATCGGTAATGTAAATTTTTTCACGATTATTTACTCACTAAACCTCAGTCCCTATCATTAAGGCAAAATTTAACTTTTAATTGAAATTATGTTTAAAAGTTAAATTCTGTCCTGAAAGGGACGATAACAATATCAGGGCAACATTATGATAGTTGCTATTTGTTATTTTGGTTGTGGTTTTGATAATTACGTGACTTCGGTGATGGGACAAGTTTTCTAACTTTACCGTCACTTTTAGATGTCACATATAGTTCTCCTGCTGCGTCTATGCCAAAACGAATATCAGAACGTTGGCTACCAAGAATTTTTAGAAAATTCTTTTCTTGTTCACCATCAAAAAGTCTGAGTTCTTTGATCTTGACCTGTTTACCATTAACTAGTTCATCAACAGGCACATGAAAAAAGCGGCTATCGTTGCCAAAGTCGGCAAAAACATACTGTCCTACCAATTCGGGAATCGCTTGACCTCTGTAAACATAACCGCCTGCGATCGCAACTGCATAGAAACCTGACCAATCTACTGGTTTATCATGGTCATATTGGGCGACGGGGTACGTGTAACCATACTTGGCATCATTTTTGGGCAATGGAAACAGGACATTCTCGTTTTTTTCATCTATGACAAAAGTTCCTTCACGGTTTCCCCATCCGTAATTAGCACCTTTAATGCCGAGATTCACTTCTTCAATCAAAGCTTGACCGATATCGACAATTAACATTTTGCCGTCGCCACCTGTATCCCAGCTAAAACGATGGGGGTTACGCAGTCCATAAGCCCAAATCTCCCCTAATATCTTTGGGTTCCTTTTTTTAACAAAAGGATTATCTTGAGGTATGCCATACTTGCCATTAGCGCTATTCTTACCGAAAGGGTCAATCCGCAGTATTTTGCCCAGAGGTGTGCCCAAATCTTGTCCGTTATCCAGAGGATCTGTATAGCTAACAGGGAAGCCGTCACTTCCACCATCAGCCACTGCAATATACAGCATTCCATAATCGGCATCTCCAGGTTTAGCATTAGGATTAAAGCCTAATTGCCCTACATTATGGTCTGGGTAAGGCTCTTCAATACGAAGGATTTCCCGATATGTTCCGGTAAAAGTATTGGCAGCAGGGTCAGCAGCTTTCCACTCACGAATCACATCGTGGTGAGAACTTTTTATAATCTTGCCTTTACTATCAACAATTTTTTTAGTAACTAGAAAATCAGGAATATGAGATTTTTTTTCTTCACTACTTACAGTATAAAAAATTCCATTTGTGGCAAATTCTGGGTGAAAAGTAAAATAGGCAAAACCCTGTTGTGAAGTTTCATCAATAAACCCTGAACCTACTAATTTTTTTAAATTCATGTAGACGGAAGCTTTGTTATTAATAATCACATAAAGATTGCCACGCATATCGTTGACAAATATCTTTCCACTACCGTCACCTGCATGAGTCAAAAAATTTAATCGTGCAACTCTATTGCTTGCAGTTCCACTTATGGGAATTTGTACAACTTCTTTCAGCCCTACTGATATATTTGATTTTTCAATTTTTTCAGGAATAGGGTTAGTTATCTGAGCAGAGGAAATACTAGAAAAAGCTAAAAATAAAAAGAAAACAGTAGAAAGACAAAACAAAATGTAAAACTTTTTCATTACGTTTATCAAGTTAGATGTTTAGCTTTTAGTTTATGCCACTCAACTGATTGAAAAATGATCGCTGCTCAAGAAGTTTGCAGGTAATTAACTTATTAAAATTTAATTTTTACACTAGCAATCAACTTTTAGAACCAACAGCTAGGCGGCTAACTGCATCTTAAAATAAATCGGTCATAATTACATTTTTTAAAGCAACTTTAAACAATGTAACCCCTAAGGGAAGTATAAATTTACTCTTACCCAGGGTAATGTATGACTGTCAAACTCGACTTGTCACTGCACTGCAAGCTGCTATTAGATTTGGAAGATGCTACGACTCAGCATTATGTGCGGGCGATGGAACATTTATTAGTGGTGGTTCAAGATTTATCGCTAGCGCGCAGCTTGGAGCAAATTATGGAAATTGTGCGGGTAGCTGCAAGAGAACTAACTGAAGCGGATGGAGCCAGTTTTGTATTACGGGATAACGGCTACTGCTACTACGCCGATGAAGATGCTATTGCTCCTCTGTGGAAAGGGCAGCGATTTCCGATGAATATCTGCATTGGCGGTTGGGCAATGCTGAATCGTCAAGTGATCAAAGGGTTCCCTATACCACTTATCAAGCCACCTTTATCCAAAGCATGGTGATGATAGACCCGATTTAACCAGACTCAACTTGGCTGATATTTAGATGTATCAACGAAAGCGAGCCAAAAAAGCTAATTAATAATTTTGGTATGAGCGATGGGTAAGGCTTATTTATCAGCCAGCGAGTTAGGCATAAAGAAGAGTTTCTATATCACATTTTGTCAATTTTTGTAGTTAATTTTACTACGTTTTAATAAAAGGTAGCATATACTAAGTATTATAAGCCTTCCATCAAGAGAAAACTGGGAAGGTAGCGATACGTAAGCAGGTAAATCCTATGCAAAAACTTAGGGGAGTAACGGAATTAGAATATGCCTTTCTGTTTACCCTCAGAAAGGTAAATTCGATAAATTTAGCAGGATTTAAACCGTTTTTTAACGATATGCCTGTTGACCCTTTTATTAAAGGCAACTATCGTTCTAGAAGATTATCCCGATTTACTGTTGTTGGGGATAAGTTGATTAAACTACCTCACGGTTATTTCTACCAAAGCAAAGATTACAATCCATTATTGGGAGATATTAAAAGGGAGTTTGCAGAATTAGATGATGCAATGATAGAACTTGATATATTTAAAAACCTTATCTTAGCATTTACTGATTCTTGTAAACTTCATCCAGAGGCAGAAATAGGAGTTCATCAAATTAGGATTAGCTGTTCGCCTGATAATTTGGGTAATCCTGCGCCTGAAGGTATCCATAGAGATGGTACAGATTTTATCGGGATTTTCTCTGTTGATAGAGATAATATTCAAGGCGGAGAAACACATTTGTATACTGCTAAGAAGGAAAAACCCATTTTTAATAAAGTTCTCAATCCTGGTGAACTTTTATTGGTCAACGACCATGAATTTTTACACTTTACTACTCCGATTAAACCAGAGAATAACGCTCTAGGAACAAGGGATGTTTTTGTGCTAACTTCTCCAAGTTTGCTTTCTGATTAATATTATTGAGAAATATAAACACAGATAAACACAGAAAAATTATCTGTGTTTATCTTTATTAGGAGTATTTAAGTCTCACACCTGCGTCAAAACATAGTTTACCTATTTTGACTTCAGAATCATTGAATTAAACTAGTAGTCTAAAATGCTAATTTTTGCGTGAGTCAGCCAAAACTACTGACTAAATTTTCAACTACTTTAATTAATTAGATGAAGCTGGATTTTGACACTTTTATACGTTGTGTGACTTGCTCAAATCCTACCAATCATTTCAGTTAACTTTGGCAGGAACCCAATCATCATGCGTAGCTTGGTCAATATTAGGGGATTGAATGCACACGAAATAACATTGTCCCTCGCCTTGCACACTAAAACCATGAGCGACATTGGTGGGATTATAAACTCGAACTCCAGCAGAAATAGGAAACCATTTATCCTTACCTGCTGCCATACCCATACTATCTAGCTCCGAAACTGGCGACCAATTCTCTTCTACAAGAGCGTAAGCATTAACTGGGTTAGGAAAACCTTCAGCTTCCCCAAGTATTGGGCACAAGGCATGGGCTATCGGATGAACATGTACAGAACCGGGGTAATTACTTTTAATCAAAACTATGGAAATTTCCAGTGCCTCTGGCTCCAAGTTGTATCTTTCTATAAACGGCTGCAATATTTCTTTGCGTATCAAAGTTTTTTCAAACCCGTGATAATCCTTTTTTGTTGACCAATCAAATATTTCTGTGCCAGGTTTTCTCCTTAATATATCGATAAATTCATCGGTAATTATTTCTAAAACTTCATTGGATACTTTTGATACCTTTTGAGTTGGCTTGGGGTAACTAATACCTGTCATTGTTCTGACTCCTCAAATTTAGTTATTTAAAGTTGTTTGTCTGTATTCCCATGCTGAGTGTTAGCAACTGATGCGCTATGGATTATCGCAAGTATTCATAGCGAAGTTGCATTCAATAGCGGTATTTGACGCACAGAATATGAGACGCGATCAATTCTTCGTCTTCTTAGTACTTGAATATGGTTTGTTTACTCACATTTTATCTTAAAAATCTGAAAGTGTGTATTGACGGAAATACTTCAATATGGTAAATACACTCAAAATATCTTTTGGTATGAAAGTAGTTTAGCTTTTGTTTAGAAGAGGCAGAGGATCAGAGGAAATGAGGAACACAGGGGAAACCTCATAGATAAATTTAAGGACTTGAACAACGGATGTATTGTCAAACGAGCGTTTGCTACTTCAGTGTCATTAAAATAGGAAATAAGCTAGAGTCACGGTGAATACTTTTATAGTCAACAGCTAACTGAGTTTACTCAACAAACGCTATGAATGACGAATTCTACAATCGAGGTTTGGAAAAAGCCAAGCAAAAAGACTACCCTGGAGCTATTGAAGAATTTAACCGTGCTTTGCAACTAACACCTTACTTTGCCGAAGCTTATTTTCAAAGAGGTTTGGCATATTATGACTTAGGAGAACTTCTCCAAGCTGTTTCAGATTACACTCAAGTTTTGAGGCTGAATCCTCAGAGTATAGAAGCATATTATTCTCGCGCCTTGGCAAGGGTGGCGCTAAAAAATCTACCGGGTGCGCTTGAAGATGTGGAAGGTGCTATTCGTCTCAATTCCAATTATGCCGCAGCTTATAGTTTACGGGGGATGGTGCGACGCAAACAGGGATATATTCAAGATGCGATCGCCAATTTTAAAAAAGCCGCACAATTATATCTAGAACAAAAAGATAAAGAAAATTGTCGCCTCTGTCTGGAACGGATTAAACAGCTACAACCACCAAAGAAGCCAGCTGTTCCGCAACCAAATTCTACAATCGTAACTATCACATCCACAAACGAATATTTCACGCAACTATTAGACAAGGCAGAAAAGGGAAATACCCGCGAGGCGATTGAAGATTTAAACTGGGTATTGCAAGCTGATCCGCAAGATGCCCAAGCTTATTGCTGTCGTGGGGTTGTGCGTTGCAAAATGGGAAATTATCAAGCTGCGATCGCAGACTTTAACCAAGCAATACTGCTGAATTTTCAAGATGCTATTGTCTATCGCAACCGAGGCAAAGCACGTTCTTTGTTAGGCGATCATCAAGGTGCGATCGCTGATTTTAACCAAGCACTCCAAATTCAACCCCAAGATGCCTTAGTTTATGTTGCCAGAGGTAATGCTTATCGGGCAATGAGCAATTATCTAGGTGCAATTCAAGACTACACCCAAGCACTACAAATTAATCCCGATGATGCCCAAGCTTACTACAATCGCGGTATTGCCCATACTCTCTTAGAAGAAATACAACACGCGATCGAAGATTATCAACGGGCAGCAAGTATATTTTGTGTACAAGAAGATTGGGAAAACTACCAACAAGTCTTAGATAGCCTCAACAAAATTCAGTCATCTAGTCTGGATTTCAAAAAATCTAAATCTAACTTGCTACGTCAGCGATTATTGCGACTGGTAGGGGGACAATGGGACATTGCCCAACGGCTTATTCAACAAAAGAAGGATTACTATCCTGGGATGACAGAAGAGTGGTATTTACAAAAAGTGATTGCAGAATTAGAACGCGATCGCGGTAATTAATATTCCACGTTCTAACATTTAAGTAACTACTTTAAATGCAGTAATTTGCTTTTTGTACCAGTATTTATACTGGATATTAAGTAATTATATATTTCTTATATAATTTTCGGTAAGCCTTTTTGTCCAGAAGTATTAAAATAGCAACCAACTAAGTAAGTACATAAACGTACTTAATATTAGTAAAACTGCATATCGTCAGCTATAGTGCATACAAAAAAGTTTTATTTTAGGCATAGCATTGATATATTGGCACTGTCGCCGTTAGACTATTTTTTGGCGGCAAATTCCAGGCCAATCACACTCCTGAGCTAGTGCCAGCGAGCGCCATCTGTAAATCTGCGATTCAACATTCACGTTTCTCCCCTACCGTTACCCTATGCTGTCTGATAGCGATTACTGCACAGCCGCAGTGATTGGATTCACAGAAGTTCAGTTAATGCGTAAGTCCTAGACAAGTTGAGGAGCTTGTTGTCGGATAGGCACTTGAATTATGAATTTAGTGCCTTCCCCAAGGCTAGAAAAACATTGCAATTTTCCACTATGTTTCTCCGTAATGATTTGGTAGCTGATTGCCATACCCATGCCTGTTCCTTTACCTACAGGCTTGGTAGTGAAAAATGGATCGAAGATACGCTTTTGAACAGATTCTGGCATTCCTTGTGCGTTATCAGCGATCACAATTTCTACCAATTGTGAATCAACTACTGAAGTGCGGATAGTAATCTGACTGGGATTTTCTTGTATCTGTTGATAAGTGCGTTTGATATCTACCTCATCAAAGGCATCCATTGCATTTACCAGAATATTCATCAATACTTGGTTGAGTTGACCAGGATAGCATTCCACTTGCGGCAAGTTGCCATAATCTCGAATAACTTCGATTGTTGGACTGTCTGGTTTGTCTTTGAGGCGGTGTTGCAGAATTAAGAGAGTACTTTCGATGCCTTCATGAATATCAACTGCCTTAAATTCCGCTTCATCCATACGCGAAAAATTCCGCAACGATAGCACAATGTTACGAATCCTCTCAGTCCCCATTTTCATTGAAGACAGCATCTTCTGTAAATCTTCGATAAGAAATTCAAGATCAATTTCCTCTGCTAATGCTTCAATTTCTGGGTCATGGCTAGAATGGCGTTCTTGGTAGAGATAAATCATCTCTAACAAGTTTTGAGTATACTCATCCAAGTGAGTAATATTGCCGTGAATAAAGTTAACTGGGTTATTGATTTCATGGGCGATACCTGCTACCAGTTGACCCAGACTAGACATTTTTTCACTTTGAATTACTTGTGCTTGGGTACGCTGCAATTCACTCAAAGCTGTTTTAAGTTCAAAAGTCCTTTCTTCGACTCTCGCTTCTAGTTCTGCATTACTGTTTTCTAAAGCAATAAAGGATTCGCGCAATTGCCCTGCCATATGATTAAAAGAATGGGCAAGGGCGTTGAGTTCCTGTATGTTGCCCTCTGTGATTGTCTGGTCTAAGTCGCCGGCTGCCATTGCCTGACTTGCCTGGTTCAGGCGCAGGATGGGATGCGCAATCCAGCGTCCGGTAAAAATACCACTCGTCGTTGCCACTACCAGCGCCCCAAAACAAAGTAAGATAGTAGTTAGGGTATTAGCATTGATTTGTGACATGAAGGCGCTTTGCGGGATGCTGGTGACAACCAGCCAGTCCAAGCCATATTGGTCGCGCCAGGGAGCAATATGCACATTATAATGTTCTCCCTGAAAATTGGCTTGAAGTTCTTGGGTATTAGTGATGGTCTGAAGGTTGGGAATGCTTTGCTGAAGCTGTTTAGCAATACCTTGCACAACTTGATTAGGGCTGTCTGTTGCTTTGAGGCGTTTAATTTCGTTCTTGGTTACAGTAAAAGGCTGCTCCTGGCAGGAATTGGCAACCAACATACCATCCCGCTCTATAATAAACACTTGTCCAGAGCGACTGATATTTAATGTTCGCAAAAATTCGCTCAGTTTCAATAGATGAATGTCAACCCCCACCACGCCAATGAGCTTTTTACTAGCGTCATAAACTGGGCTACCTGCTGATGCCGCAATATAGGGAGGATAGGCAGGATCGTAGTAGGTGTAGATCCGAGTCCAGATCGGTTTCCCGGCTTTAACGGGTTCAATGTATATAGGTTCATTGAGGGTATCCCATGTAGCGGTAGACAAGAGTTGAGTACGGTTGCCATCGTTGTCTGCCAAGTAAGTTGTCGAATTTTTCGGCAGGCTAGGTGTTTTGGTGGTGTTGTCGTCGATAGTAACCGTTTTGCCATCATAGCGAGCGGCTCCAGCTCCTTCCCCAGTTGCTAGGTTCAAGCTGATGTAGGTCAGGTCATAGGCTTGCATTTGATGCCAGAAATATTTGCCAACAGTTTTACGATCTCGCACATTCAGTAATCCCATGCGAATTGCATCGGCATTAATCTGGATGACTTGATGCGGAATTGACAGGTAGGCATCCAAATGGTGATCTATCTCACTACTGGTTCGCTCCATCAACTGCTTTGACAAATCCTGAACCGCCTTCTCACCATTTTTAAACGACAAGTATCCCACCAGCCCTACTGCACTAAACACTTGCACCACGAAAGGAACGATGAGGACAAGCTGTAATGGCAATGTCCAGAATTTGGTGGATGATGAACGGGTCTTCATAAGCTGGAAACCTGAGTACATTTTGAAGGCTGCTGGCAAGGCTTTGAACTCATTGGAACCAGCATAAACTTTTGCCTTACTTAAGATAATTCCCCAAAAATTTCTAGCTTGAACACAATTCGCTCTACTCTTAGGCACTTGCCAGAAATAAAATGTCCAGGTTAAATTGTTTGCTGAGTCTAAGCTCAATAGCACGCTTGTAAAGGCGAAATCTTGCGATTAACAAGGTGTTGGGGCTAAGGTATAGTGTTAGTAGGTATTTAATGGATGAGTGGCAAATAGAGCTTATGCGCTTCCTAATTTCTTAACCAGATTGCCCTAAACTCCAAAACCAGTAATATCAACGAATTACACTTAACGAGCGTGCCATTCATGCCTAAGAGATTTAGCATTTAGTCAGGGAGAGGAGGTTCCAAAAAACCAGAGTGAATAAAATACGAAAAGTAAGTATTCAGTAGTTTATCGTCCACAGGTGGGCAGGTAATATTACTACCTACTAACCCAATAACTGTATTGGAACTATCAAATTGCAGAGATTTTGGTTGAAAATAAAGTTCAGGAATTGACTGTTGCTGCTCCGGAAGCTTTTCAGATAAGAAAGATAAGAAGGGATATAAAGCATTTTCTGGCATATTTGGAACAAAAAATCTGACTTTAGAAAGCCAATCTTGAAAGGAAAGTTGTTGAATTGAATAACCAAAATTATGCATCCAATTCACAAGCTGATTCCATGAAATAGATTGAGGATTAGAGACGTGAAATACTCTCTTATTAAGAGCTTTTTGTCTTGATAACCGGACAATCGCACGACTGATATAATCAACGGGAACAATATCTACTGGCATATTCCAATCAGGTGCTAACCCTAGTTGAATACAGCCCTTGATCAGGCTGCGTAAAAAGTCGGAACGGTTACAAATTCCTGTTTGGCTGTGTCCTTCTATCCAAGTGGGACGATAAATAGCTGTGGGAATTCCTCGCTCATGAGCAAGCGTAACTAATTTTTCCGCAACCCATTTGCTTTGTGTGTAACCGTAGAGACCATGCGGGCGATCAGCTTCCTGTTCTAAAATAACTTGCGTTTCAGTATAGGCAATTGGTGAAAAAACGCCAACGGTAGAGAGGAAATGAATGGGTTTAATCTTTGTTTGACTTGCTAATCTCAGGACTTCTTGTGTACCTAAAACGTTCGCGGCTTTTAGCACAGAGTATGGATAAACAAAGTTAACTAATGCACCGTTGTGGTAGATAGTATCGATAGTTTCTGCCAAAGTTTGAAATTGTTCAGACGGCAACCCCAGCAGTGGTAGCGATATATCGCCAATAACGGGAATAATTCTGGAGCTTCTATTTTGATCCCAAAGCTTGTAAGATTCCAGTATGCTTTTGATGCGTTGGTTACCTTCTTGAACATCAGTAGCCCTGACCAAGCAATAAACCTTCGCCTGGGTTTGCTCAAGTAATTCGTGAAGCAAGAAAGCTCCCAAAAAACCTGTTGCACCAGTTAACAAAACATTGGCTGGCTCAAAAACTAATTCTAATAATGCATTTTTAGAGTTAATTGTTGGATCTAAAATCGCTTCAGTTTGTAGATCGAGGGCAGGATGAATGGTTGATGCTACATCATCTCCGGCTTTTATTGCTGCAATGATTTTAGCTAGTTCTGCGATACTAGGAGCTATGAAAATATTTTGCAGGGACAACTCTATCTGGAATGTTTTTTGTACCTGGAAAAGCATTCGAGCTAACAGTAGAGAGTGTCCCCCCAAGTCAAAGAAGTTGTCATAAATTCCAACTTGTTCCAGTCCCAAAATTCGAGTTGCGATCTGGGCTAATTGCTGTTCAACATAGTTACGAGGTGTAACAAAAGCTTCCTGTAGATCGGGTCTAACTCGGTTTGGTGCAGGTAATGCCCGGCGATCAACTTTGCCACTAGGCGTAATCGGTAAAGCTTCCATCACGACAAAGGCAGCAGGAATCATGTACTCAGGTAGTCTCTGTTTAAGGAAAGCACGAAGTTGCGGTATTAAATTGAAAAGATTAACTGTCTGTTCGTTTTGAAGAGGATGATTAGCAAGTTTATTTTGAGTGGTTATTTCAGGGAGAGAATACTGTTGTAGTTGTCCAATCTGCGATGTAGCTGAAGAATTATTTTCAGACTCTTGTAACTTAAGACAAAGATAGGCAACTAAGCGCTTTTCACCAGGCTGATCCTCGCGGACTATGGCAACCGTTTCCTTAACGGCAGGATATTGGCTAAGTACATTTTCAATTTCTCCTAGCTCGATACGATAGCCGCGAATCTTGACTTGCTGATCTATGCGTCCTAAATACTCAATATTGCCATCAGCAAGATATCTTGCTAAATCACCTGTTTTATACAAGCGATCGCACTTGTTAAAAGGACTGACAA
>JAHHHN010000015.1 GCA_019359325.1 Mojavia pulchra JT2-VF2
GCGTCATCGGTACTTGGGCTGATGTGATCAACCGCGCTAACTTGGGTATGGAAGTTATGCACGAGCGTAATGCTCACAACTTCCCTCTAGATTTGGCTAGCGGTGAGCAAGCTCCTGTTGCAATCAGCGCTCCTGCTATCAACGGCTAATTCTAAATAGAGACACAATAAACCGTATCTCTGTAAGTTAAAAAAAGCGCCCTCCTTGTGGGGGCGTTTTTTATATTCTTTTATTTATTTAATATAAATTACCCAGCGATCGCATATCTCAAGAGATAGACATAAATAATTATTAACCATGTCATTCCAACTCAACCTGATGAATAAAATCAAGCATGAGCGATGTAAATTTTTCGGGATACCAGAGTCCCCATTCGTGATAACCTTCTTCTACAGTCACTAATCTGGCCTTTGGAATCAGTACAACCATTTCCTGAGCAGCCGTTAATGGAGTAGTCAGGTCTTTTTCTGACCACAGTAATAAGCAAGGAACTGTGATTTTTGGCAATAGATGTCTTAAATCTTTGTATAACGACAGCAGTAATGCTTGAATGACATTTCCGGTATTGAATAACAGGTTATGAGAGAAGACTTGAGGAATATCAATTAGTTGCAATTTCAGCTTCGGGATAGAGATTTGGGCTGTCATTTCTATTGCCCGGCGAGGTATCATCTCTGGAATAGATGGAGATGGAATTCCTGTACTATCTACCAGAACCATGCTTCTTACTTTGTCAGGAGCAAGGGTAGATAACGTAATTGCAATTCCTCCGCCTATTGAGTGCCCTACTAAATGCACTTGTTTGATATCTAGGGCTTCTAGAAACGAAAGCAGCAATTTAGCGTAGATATCGTACTCTGGGATAAGTTTACGGTAAGACGAGCGAGCAAAACTGGGCAAATCGGGTGCAAGCAGGGAATGCTGCTGTGCTAGTAGTTCCAAAACTTCCTGATAAGGTTCAGTCGAAATTCCCCAACCGTGTAAAAATAATATGGGAGTTGTTAAGTTTGAATTCAGCCCACTTTGCTTATAAAAAATGCTGATATCTTTCAAATCAATACGATTATTTACCAGTTGAGATTTCAATGTCAAACCTCATAGAGAATAGAATTAGAAGTGATAGGCTTTCACTGACTAGACCACTACTGTAACAAGCATAATTAGTTCATGAGACTACCCGAAGGGATATATTAGACTAATTAAGATCCGCTTGTTATTTTTGCGTACCGTCAGAAAATAGCCAATTGGCAAGTGCGATCGCCCCAATAAAAATTCTCTATTAACTATACTATTCTGCTAACATCCTGCATCCCCAACCACAGGGATTTTCACCTTTTGCTGATTCTGTTTCACATGAACAGTGCCTTCTTTAATAGCAACAGTTTCAATTTCTCCCTTAGCACCAAGCTTTACTGCAACGTCAACAGTGATTTTGCCATCTTGACTACGAAAGGTCTGAAACGTTTTTTGACCATAAAAAGCCTTTCCGTTAGCTTTAACACGATTAAATTTGGTAATTTTACCGTTGATCATCATCTCCATTGAGTTATCGTTCAGACCGTTGAACAAGATAAAGCGATTTTTATTTGCGCTGTTTGGTTTCCATAAAGTCATTCCGCAACCACGCCCACTTATCTGTTCCAATTCAAATTCGCCTACTTTGGGTAGCGCTGTAGCTTGACTAGCTTGAAATAACACACAACTAGTTAACAAAGATAAAATTGCAATTTTTTTCATTTGTCTGAACAACGTCTCAACAAGCAACTGAGCCGCCTCATTGGTTTGTATAAACTAATTACAATCGGGAAATTCCAGTTTCCTGATCAAAATTTCATTTTCTCCCGATTGGATGATCAGCGTCTACCGAAAGGGTTATGCGCGTTGTACCAACTAGCTGCGAACCCGGAGGCGGGTTCCTCGCATTGAGCAAGCGTCTCCTGTCAAAAACGCTACTCGAAAGATAGGCGCACAGGAGAGAGATGAAGTGTAATTATTGTTACGAGCGGTCAAGTATAATGCCGTTTAACACTACGCTTGCAATTCCAGCAAGGAAATCTCTTCAGGATTTCCAATTAGATGCCAAAAGAGTGCGATCTCACCTACACTATTGGCAATCATCCCCAATTGCTCCGATGTTGCATCGTTTTGCATTTCTGCTAAGAAGTGTTTGGCAGCAAGGATAGTGTTTTGACGTCTCAATGTTTTCTGTTGTGATCGTCCAGCCATCTTTTTGACTTTAGAGCATTACATCTAATTTAATTTCTAGATTACAGAAATGTTCTTGAGCCTACATCATTCCTGAGAATAATATCTATCGGTGTAAGCCTTTTGAATTTTAGTAATGCGCTTCTATATATAAAGGGGTTATGAGGAACCTAAAGGCTGACAGGTGTAGATTTTTTCCAAGGGTGTGACAAAAGCTATTCCGGCTGACTCAAAAGCTGCTTCGGAGAACTCAAAAGCTATTTCGGCGAACTCAAAAGCTATTTCGGAGAACTCAAAAGCTATTTCGGAGAACTCAAAAGCTATTTCGGAGAACTCAAAAGCTGTTTCGGAGAACTCAAAAGCTGTTTCGGAGAACTCAAAAGCTATTTCGGCGAACTCAAAAGCTATTTCGGCGAACTCAAAAGCTGTTTCCAGTGTGTTCTTTACATATACTTTGCCACCATGCGCTTGCGAATTTTACAGACAGTTGCTAAAAATCTTGCTGATCCTATACGATACCACAGCCAAAATCTTATTTAGAACTTACGCACTCAGATCCCCCAACCCCCTTCAAAACGGGGCTTTAGACGTTCCCCCCTTTTGAAGGGGGGTTAGGGGGGATCAAGGTTTCAGGCTTGAGTGCGTAAGTCCTATTATTGTTAAGATGTGGATAGTATGGACATATTTGAGCAACATCTCATCCAGGTAACAGAAAAGGAAGCGCCCCTGGCTGCCCGGATGCGTCCGCGTACCCTTGATGAATTCGTTGGACAAGACCACATCATCGCCAACGGAAGGCTGCTACGACGTGCTATCAGTTTAGACCAACTATCTTCGCTGATTTTTTATGGCCCTCCTGGTACTGGTAAAACTACTTTAGCGCGTGTGATAGCTAACACAACTCGCGCTCATTTCATTGCCATTAATGCGGTGCTTTCTGGCGTTAAAGAAATTCGGGCTGCGATCGATACAGCCCAAGAACGGCGTAAGTTCCACAACCAGAGGACTATCCTGTTTGTTGATGAAGTCCACCGTTTCAACAAATCCCAACAAGATGCTCTCTTGCCTTGGGTAGAAAATGGTACAGTGATTTTAATTGGAGCGACAACAGAAAATCCTTACTTTGAAGTTAATAAAGCTCTTGTTAGCCGATCACGTATCTTCCAACTCAAGCCACTCAACGATCAGGACTTGTACCGCGTAGTTGAGCAAACACTAACTGATACAGAGCGCGGTTATGGCAAGCTGGCTGTGCAGATAGCGCCTGATGCTCTGGCGCATTTGGTAAATGTTGCTAACGGTGATGCACGCTCGTTGCTAAATGCCTTGGAATTAGCAGTAGAAACCACACCAACCGATGCTACAGGTGTAATTAAGGTTACTCTAGCTGTAGCAGAAGATTCTATTCAGCAGCGTGCTGTTTTGTATGACAAAGAAGGCGATGTCCACTTTGACACTATTAGCGCGTTCATTAAGAGTTTACGCGGCTCTGACCCAGATGCAGCCCTGTATTGGCTGGCAAAAATGGTTTATGCTGGCGAAGACCCGCGCTTTATCTTCCGCCGGATGTTAATTTTAGCTAGTGAAGATGTGGGACTAGCTGACCCAAATGCTGTTTTAGTTATCAATGCTTGTGCTGAGGCATTTGACCGTGTGGGTATGCCAGAAGGACGTTATCATTTAGCCCAAGCTGCGCTTTATTTAGCAACAGCACCAAAGTCGAACAGCATCATGGGTTTTTTTGATGCTTTAGCTGCGGTTGAGCAAGAACGAGAAGCGGAAGTTCCCACTCACCTCAAGGATGGTAATCGTGATAAAAAAGGATTTGGGCATGGAGCAGGTTATCTTTATCCTCATGCCTACCGTGACCATTGGGTAGCTCAACAATATTTACCTGCTAGCTTGCAAGGGCAAATGTTTTACCAGCCATCAACCCAAGGCTTTGAGGGAGAAATTGCTACACAGGTAGCGCGGCGTCGTGAAGCTCAACTTGCTGCTTTAGTAGAAGGTGTGGGTATTGCTCCCCTAGAAGTGCTGACTTATGGTGCTACTGACCGCGCTGCTGAACGCTGGTTGCAGCGTACTCTTTCTCAGATGGGTACACAGTTAGCAGAGGTACGCGATCGCATTTTCACATTGGCCCAAATACAGCGTCATCATCTAGTACTGGATCTGAATGCAGGAAGCGGTTTACTTACTTGGGAAGCCATACGCCAAACCCCAGAAGGTGGAGTTTATGCCTGTGTTCGCAATGCTAATGATGCTAAGGCTCTACAAGAACAAGCAACGGCGCTACCAGAATTAATGCATCCTACTGTGTTAACTGCACCGATATCTGAACTACCAGATGTGTTAGCTACCCAGCCGCCAAATCTGCGATTTGACTGTATCATCGGACGCAATGCTCTACTTTATGAAGCTGATAAATTTACTACTGCCCAAACTTTAGCGCAATTACTACCACAATCAGGAAGGCTGGTATTGGCAGAGACTGTGCCACGTCATACCCAAAGACTTTATAAATTACTTGACCCAAACAAACTGAACGCAGACTTATATGAGCAGTTAATAATTGCGGAAGAAACTATCTACACTCATCAGTCAGACTTGATGGTTAACTGGGATGTTGAAGATTTGCAGAAGGCTTTCGAGGCTACAGGTTTGGTAGTGGCAGTTCAGATTGAGCAAAATTCTACACAAATGCATATCACGCCAGCCTTTCTCAATCGCTTGTTCACTCCTAATCAAGCTCGACCAAGTTATGCAGACCGTTTAGCTGTTCACCTCAGGGCAGAAGAAGTAAGCGCTGTACAAAAACTATTTACTAAATATTTGCTAAATCAAACAGTTGCTTGGAAAAGTACTATTGCCTTTGTGCAGGCTAGTTATATTATGTGCGGTTAAATAGACCAGTACTTACGCACCAATAACGTAATTTCGTCATTGCGACCGTAGGAAAGCATAAGTCCTAAGCCCTTCGGGCACGCTACGCGGTAAGCGAAGCTATGCCCGAAGGGCTTTACGGACACGCTTCCCGAACGCAAAGCCTTGAATCTCGTTGCGAATGCGTAATGCCGATTCTCCAAAATTCAGCAACAGATTCTTTTTTTCACAAACCCTTGTGAAATCTGGCTTTCTTAATTTTGAATTTTGAATTGGTATTACTCTCTTATTTTGTAAGCAGTAACTAACAGTTGAGGAACATCAAAACCCCCCTGAATAAAAAGGTCATGCATGATATGCCATCCCCTTCGGGTAAATAATAACTCCCAAAATGATGGGCTGGACTCTGGGTATAATTTTCTCCAATAAAGCAGTTCACTACGAGTTAAAAAACACTGATCGCAACGATAGTTATCTACATAAAAGCCTGTCTTTTCCAGAAGATTAAGTATCTCATCCTGAGTAAAGGCATGAAGGTGGTATGGATCAAAATGACGCGTCTCACCCAGCGGTACAGATATTATGAATACACCATTGGGAGCTAGAAACTTACGGATTTGTTTAAGAAAATTAGTCGGATTTTTTAAATGTTCTATTGTCTCAAATGAGACAACAACATCAAAAGGCTCTAAACACTCAAACTGCTCTGCATTAGCGCAAATAAATTCTATTTCGGGTGCTTGGTAATGTTTTTTAGCATACTCCACAGTCTCTAAAGATATATCTACCCCGACTACACTGCTCGCGCCTGCGAAGCGAAGCATTTGGCTACCATATCCAGTACCAGATGCAATGTCTAGAACTTTTTTTCCCAAAACATAGCGGCTTGCAGCTTCGTAGCGCCCAATATGTAGCTCCAGAATCTTGCGACTAGCCGAATCGTTACCCATGCGATTAGGGATTAAGCGTTCCCAAGTGATAGAAAGGTTATCTAAAGCTTCGACCGATGAAGTAACGGAGTTATTCATATAATGACTGGCTTTTAGGGATCTGCTTTACGGTTAGGATAAGCTCTTGCAGCACTTAAGGCTGGGAGTGCTGGGGAAGACAAAGCAATAAATGTATTCAAGGTTATTAAAGTAGTAAAAATAACTAATAGTTAGGGAACTCCAACAAATAAATTATCCAAATTTCTGGACTCAACACGACTGTCCCTCCCCCTGCTCCCCTGCCTCAACGCAATGGAATATTTTTTATTTGGAAGTCCCTTATTCTTTACTCTCCCAGCTTATCTTCGTGACATTCCCTACACAACTGTATATCCATCTACAGAAAATCCTAGCAGCTTAAATTAACCCTTCACGGATAGCCAGAGCTGCTGCTTGGACACGATCATCAACGCTGAGTTTGTTTAGTAGCATACGCACATATGACTTAATGGTTCCGAGAGAGAGGTAGAGCTGATTAGCAATCTCTTGGTTTGAGTTTCCTTTAGCAATAAGTTTGAGGATTTCTAGCTCACGAGGGCTAAGAATTTGTTGTTGAGGTAGCTCAGGTGTAGGAATCGCTTGGGCTACAACGCTGGGCTTGAACATCCGGGAGACTTTTTGAGCTATGCGAGGATCTAAATAAGCACCACCTTGAAAGATCAATTGAATGACAGCGATGAGTTGTTCCCATTCAATGGTTTTAAGGCAGTAACCATCCGCACCAGCAGCTAACATTCCCATTACTTGGGTATCGCCGTCAAATGCACTCAAGGCAAGGATACGAATGGCAGGGTGATCGCTTTTAATTTGTTGCGTAGCTGTGATCCCATCCATAACTGGCATATCAATATCCATCAAAATAACATCTGGCTGGAGTTGAGCAGCCAATTCGATAGCCTGTGCACCGTCATATGCCTCTCCTACTACACTAAAACCAGGTTGAAGCGTAAATTGGCCTTTCATGCCCCGACGTATTAAAGTATGGTCATCGACCAGTAGAATCTTCATAGTCTTCTGTTCTACACTCTCGGACATCTTGACTTCTCCTCAATTTGCTTTCATGCTAAACCTAGCCTGATCTGTGTTAGCTGGCAGAGTAAACCAGAAGGTACTACCTTCTCCAAGGGAACTATCGACGCCAATGCTACCTCCATGAGCCTCGACGATTTGACGGCACAAATAAAGACCAAGCCCAGATTTACCACGGCGAGTTCGTCCCTGAATAAAGCGGTGGAAAAGCCGTTCTTTGTCCTCTAGCGCAATTCCTAAACCCTGATCGCGCACTGATACCTTTACTTGGGCCTCACTGAGGGATGCTACTTCTAGAACAATTTCCTTGTTAGCCTCACTCACCCGAACCGCATTTTCCAGCAGATTTTGTAAAACTCGTCGAATCTCTAACTCATCACCATAGATGATCGGTAGTGATTGAGAAATTCTATAGATGAGAGCGAACTCAGACTTGGAAGTAGATTTAATTTGAGCAATTACTTTCACAAAAATCTCTTCCCAATTAAGAGGCTCATAGTTTAGCTGAATGCCACAACCAGCTTCATAGCGCGAAACATCTAGTAGAACTTCTACAAGCTTGAGGAGATCAACGTTAGCTTGGCGGTACTCTTCAAATACTTCTCTCCAGGTATTGTTTACAGGGCCAAAAGCTCCTTTAAGCATGACATCCAATGTATTGCGGGTAGCAAGCAGGGGTGAACGTAAATCGTGAGATAAAGCACTGATCAGGTCTTCAAAGTGTTGATTGCGCTCTTTCATCCATTGCTGACGATAGCAAGTTTCGCCTGCCATTGTGTTGAGAACTCTAGCCAACCGTCCAATTTCATCAAAGGAGGAATAGCCAAATTGGGCTTCCATTTGACCATCTCGCCACTTTTCGCCTACCTGCGTCAATTTACCTAGAGGAACCGCAACTCGTTGATGCAATAGCCTGATATTGTAGCCTACTCCTACCAAAACCACTATTGTGATGAAGATGTCCACAACAGTATTAATTTGGTAGAGTTGCCACAGTCGAAGCTTGCGTTTTTCTAAAATTATCTCCTCGTACAAAAGTAGGGTACGAATTTCAGCGCGTAGGGCATTGAATAAAATGTTGTCCGCCGAGGTATAGTTCCTGGCAGAGCTAAAAACTTTTCTCTGGTCTAATTGACTTTGCCACTGAGTATAAAGAATTTTTATCTTATTTAGTTGTTTGAGTTGACTAGGCTTATGTTGTACAAGAGTGTATAGGCGTTTGAGGCTGGTATGAAAACTCAACTGTTTATTACTGCCAGTATCGAGTAAGGTTCTTTCCTGTTCAATCACAGCATTAAGCAGACGTTCTCCTTCACGCTCTATTACTAAAGTATGGGTTACTTGATCGGCTGCTTGCTGACTGAGTGATGTTATCCAAAGGTTCCAGCCTTGTTGTCCTAGTATCAATAACACCAAAATCAAAAAGCTAGTGTACAGGGGGGCAAATAAACGAGCTTTTAGAGCCGAGGGAACTAGTAAACGCAAGAACTTAATAGTTAACACCATTTAAACAGATCCCTACCCTATTTATATGCAATCCCAAACAATTGAATGGTATATTGGTTGCCTCTTACTCCAAATTTTTTGCATACTTAAAGATGATGTTAATACTCACCTTTTAATAATAAGTATTTTTTCATGTATAAAAAGGGAACCAATAGTGTACTCAATTTATTGTGACTAATCTATATAAGTGATATTACTATAAAACCATATATATAAATAAGCCGGCGCTAAGATTTTAAGCTAAGTTAAGAAATTTGAGTGTAGGAGGGCCAATGCGTTGCGGAGATTCCCTCCGTTTCCAAACAATTGACTGGTATATTGGTTGACCCTTACTCCAATTTTTTTGCATACTTAAAGATGATGTTTTAAAAGTTCTCTTGTTGGTAGCGAAACGTTTTAGATCCCCCTAAATCCCCCTTAAAAAGGGGAGGCAGTGCGTTGCGGGGGTTCCCCCCGTTGTAGCAACTGCCGTGGACTTTAAGAAGTTTCTCCCCTTGTTGGCTACCGTGTACACACAAGTCTTTGAGAGTTGTCCCACAGGCTTTTGATCCCCCCAACCCCCTTTAAAAAGGGGGGCTAAAATCCCTCAAAGTCCTCCAATTTATCGGAGGATAATGACGGATCTACAATGATTTCGGTTTAGTACAGAGATGTGTGTACACCGTAGCCTTCAAAAGGGGGCTAGGGGGGATAAATAAGTGCTTAAAATCACAGCCAACCACTTTTCAAAAAACCTCTAAAGATGATGTTAATACTCACCTTTTAATAATAAGTATTTTTTCATGTATGAAAAAGGGAACCAATAGTATACTCAATTTATTGTGACTTAATCTACATAAGTGATATTACTATAAAAACATATATATAAATAAGTCGGCGCTAAAATTTGAAGTTAGTCAGATGTGCATCAATTTTGTGGATCATTAAGTTTAAATTTATCCCCGTGAATACGAGGAAGACCAATCCCTGTGTAAACAAATGGTTCGCCGTAAAGTAGGCGATTTGAGCGCAAACAAAACAATTTATCGGCTGTCTAAGCTAAGTTTAAAATTACTATATAATTAGAAGCTTACTTACATTTGGGAACCGAGATTGAACAAAATGTGTCTGCAAGCTATAAATAGTAAGCGAGCTAATGAAAGATTTACAAGCTGAAAATGAAAAAGCAAGGCTTGAAGTCCTTCGACAATATCGTATTCTGGATACTGTCTGTGAAGCAGCCTTCGATGACCTCGCTCTTTTAGCAGCACAAATTTGTGGTACTCCTATAGCTTTAATCACCTTGATTGATGAGTGCCGTCAGTGGTTCAAAGCAAAAGTCGGATTCGATGCTGAATCAACACCACGGGATACTGCGTTCTGTGCCCATGCTATTTTGCAGCCTAATAACATTTTAATTGTTCCAGATACATTACTCGACCAGCGATTTGCCAGCAATCCACTGGTAACTTCCGATCCTTGTATTCGGTTTTATGCTGGTGCTCCGTTGGTCACACCCACCGGATATGCGCTGGGAACACTTTGTGTAATTGACCGTATTCCACGAAACCTGAGTCCAGAACAACAAAATTCATTGCGGATCTTAAGTCGTCAAGTCATGGCTCAATTAGAGTTAAGACGTAATTTAGACAAGCTGGAACTTATAACCATCGCAGAACACCAACGGATTGAAGATCTAATTTCTGCCCTTTCCCATGATATGCGTACTCCCTTGCTAGCAAATCGCGGTACTCTGCACGCCATGCTGAGTGGAGCTTTTGGCACTGTGAGTGATAGTTGGAGAGAAGGGCTTGAAGATTGTCGTCAGGCTAACGAAGAGGTACTGAAGCTTGTCGAAACTTTATTAGATATTTCTCGCCATCAAACTTCAGTTTTGAAGAATCTAAACTACGAAATTCTTAACTGGAAAAATATCTTTGTCGAAGCTATTACTCGCTGCAATGCCAGTTGGCAGCAAAAGCCAGTTATTGGATATCAAATTTCTCCCTCACTACCAACTGTCTATGGTGATGAGTTAGAAATTCAACGGGTAGTGCAGAACCTACTTGAGAATGCTTTCCGAGTCACCAAACCAGACCAGTTAATTAACTTGACGGTGGTAGCGCTGGGAGATGCCCAGGTAAAGGTATCAGTGCGCGATCGCGGGCCAGGAATTGTTCCCCAACAAAAGGAAAGGCTCTTCTATCGTTTTAGTCAAGAACGGGGTCGAAGTAATATATTTGGGCTGGGTCTGTATTTATGCCGCCTCATTGTAGAGGCTCACGGAGGAACCATCAACGTTGAAAGTGTTCTCGGTGAGGGTAGCAACTTCTGGTTTACCTTACCTGTTACCCCACAGTCCATAACACCAATTCAGTAATGAGGATACGGCAATTGCCTGTAATCTCCGATAATTAATGCTAAGTTCTAAGCTAGAGTTCGCATCAGTGTAATGCGATTGCAAATTTACCGATATAAATTTTTAGTTTTTTCCGGAATGCGTCAAAAGCTGACTGTATACCATAACATACAGAACCATTTATACATAAAACGGGGCATTATTCTATGAAGCCCCATGCCTAACAACTCTCCCAAAGCCGCTCTCTAGTTCAATTAGAGCGGCTTTGGTTTATATAAGAAGCTCTTTGTCAAATTTGGAATTTCGCCATCAAATCGAAGTTTGATAATTTCTACTTCGCTACGTTGTTATCCGGTTGAAAAGCGTAGATGCTTATGGCAGAGCATCAATGATAACTTTTTAGTAATTAGTAGCAAATCGGCAGGTACTTTAAAGGGGAGTAAGAAGTCCATGCGAAAAATACGGTTATTCATCGCTTCTAGCCTTGATGCATATATTGCCCGAACATCAAAAGAAGTACATTGGCTATTTACAGATCAAGACTATAGTTATGCAGACTTCTTTGAGCAAATTGACACCGTACTCATGGGTAGTACTCTCCTCCAATGCCAAATTATCCCAATTTTAGATTTTAGAGAGGGGACAAGAAACTCAATCTAAAATCTAAAATCTGGACAGCTAAAATTCAACAACTACCACCAAATCCGATTTCCGTTTTCGTCAACTCGTGCTTGTCGAATTACATCAGAAATCTCTTCGGCATCTTTAACATGGTGAAGTGCCTTTTTCTCACCATCTGGTTCATCGACAACGAAGTAAGTGGGGACAGTAATGTGGTCACCTGTAATGTCTGGTGAATCTACAGCAACTTGCTTAGACTTTTCTTCAACTGACTCAGATTTATCAGAAATTCTATCTCCCGGATTTGCTGTTAAGTTTCTTTCTTTGACGTTTGGCTCGTCTTGAGAATGTCTATCTTCGCTTACTGGTTGATTAATTTGCTCTTTTGGTTCATTAGTCATAGCTATTGCGGGAAATTAAATCTATGCATTTACTAAGTTCAATTTATGAAATAAAATGCATTATTAGTTCTTTCCCTAGAGAGAGTTTGAGAAGCTTAGTCAAAGATACATATCTTAGGTTATATATTGCCTCCCGCTTGAGAAATAGTTAGTATTTATTTTTTACTCAAAAGAGAGATGGCAATAAGGAACTTCCAAGTAAAAGAATATTCCATCGCTTTGATGGCAGGAGAGCAGGGAGCAGGGGGAGGGAAAGCCGTTTTGAAGGAGTAAAATTGGATAATTTATTTTTTGGAGTTCCATAAACTTAATTCACTTCTTTGGCTGAAAGAGCGTAGATTTTCCCCCTAATGCTTCTACAATTGTTCGAGTATTTGCTTCCATCATTTTAATGTAAGAATCTCCTGCGCTTCCCTTAGCACCAATTGAATCAGAGTAAAGTTGACTTGATGCTAGTTGCACACCTGCTTCTTGAGCAACGGTTTTGATTAAAGCTGGGTTAATTGTAGTTTCAGCAAAAATTGCCGGCACGCCTATTTTTTTAATTGACTCTACCAGTCGCTGTACTGTTTGGGCGCTTGGTTGTTCTTCGGTACTGATGCCAATTAATGTTCCAGCGATCGCTATGTTATAAGCACGTCCATAATATTGAAATGCATCGTGGGTAGTTATCAGTTTGCGTTTATCTGCTGGAATAGTTTGAATCTGCTGATTAATCCAGTTATGCAACTGTTTTAATTCATTGGTAAGTTGGGCTGCGTTCTGAGTAAATTTATCTTTATCTTCAGGCGATAACTTAATCAACCCATCCCGAATTGCAGCTACCATAGCGATCGCATTTTCCGCACTACCCCAAACGTGCGGATCGGGCACAACTTCACTGCCTTTATCTAACTGCAAAGGTTTGACAACTTCTCCCACCGCTAACTTTTGCGCCTTACCACCGGCGGCATTCATTAATTTAATCAGTCCTGGTTCTAGGTTGTAGCCGTTATATAAAATCAATTCTGCTTCTTCTAAAAACCTGCTGTCTGCTGGTACTGGTTCGTAAACATGGGGATCAGCGCCTGGTTTGAGAATACCAGTTAGTTGAATTTCATCTTCTGCAATCTTTTGTGTCAAATCAGCAATTATCGTGCTAGTTGCTACCACTTGCGGTTTGTCATCACCTTTGGGATTGTTACTTGCAGAGTTCAACTGAGTACAACTGAATAAAGCTAAAGGCAGAAGCATTGTCAGGCAAAAATGCGAAACAATGTTGTTCATCCTGTTTACTTTTGCTTTGCCGTGGGTGTTGGCATTCTCTATCTGGAGTATTAGTTTCATTTATTTGTGATATTACTTCTAATTATAGAGTTTTTCATATTTCTCTCATTTTTATAGTAAGCTCAAGAAATGAAATATTAAAGTATTGTTATGAAAAGTGTCTCTTTTTACTCAAAAATTAGCTTAATCCAGAGAAAAACATGGGAAATGCCTAAACAATCCGTAAAAGCTCTGGATATGAATTCTACAGAAGCAATTAACGTCGCTCACATAGGGGTACACTACCGCACACAAGAAGCTTTGCGGGACGTCAACTGTGCTGTCAAAGGAGGGAAACTAACGGGGATTTTTGGCCCGAATGGTGCTGGCAAAAGTACAATGATGAAAGCAATGTTGGGCTTAGTTCCCCTCAGTAGTGGTACTGTCAACTACCAAGGCAAACCGTTGATGCAGCAGCTTGAAAAAGTTGCCTATGTGCCACAGCGCAGCCAAATTGACTGGACTTACCCCGCCACAGTTTGGGATGTAGTGATGATGGGACGGGTAAAAAAGACAGGCTGGTTGCGTAGCTTCTCGGCGGTTAGCCGTCAGGTGGCAAACAATGCGCTAGAAAGAGTTGGGATGAGTGAATACCGCGATCGCCCCATTGGAGAACTTTCAGGAGGACAACAGCAGCGAGTCTTTTTAGCACGTGCTTTAGCGCAGCAGGCAGAAATTTTCTGTTTTGATGAACCTTTAGTAGGTATCGATCAGAAAACTCAGTCAGTAATTTTTGAAGTCTTTCATGAACTAACTGCTGCTGGCAAAATTGTGTTAGTAGTCAACCACGACTTAGGCGAATCAATCACTCATTTTGATGAGTTAATTTTACTAAATCGTGAGTTAATCGTCACAGGTTCCCGGCGACAAGTACTAACAGAAGAAAATTTACAGCGTGCTTACGGCGGTAAAGTAATGTACTTTTCCGAAGCCGCTTAAAAATTGAGAATTCCCCCTGCGTAGTTTGTGGTTCGTATTAAGAATAAATACTTATGCTCCAAGCATTAATTGAGCCGTTGCAATACGGCTTTATGCAGCGATCGCTCGTGATTGCTATTTTAGTCGGACTGTTGTGCGCTGTGGTTGGTAGTTATTTGATGGTGCAAAGGCTAGCATTGCTTGGTGACGCTATTAGTCACTCGGTTTTGCCAGGACTAGCGATCGCATTTATGGTAGGAGCAAATATTTTTATTGGCGCATTTATTGCAGGCGTGATCAGTACAATGGCGATCGCACTTATCAGAACGCGATCGCCGATTAAAGAAGATGCGGCAATGGGGATAGTTTTTTCCGCATTCTTTGCTCTTGGTATCACCCTAATTACCGTAATTCAAAAAGACAATAAAATCGATCTTAATCACTTTCTCTTCGGTAATATTCTTGGTGTCACTATTAATGACGTCCGGGACACCGCCATCATTGCAGCTATTGTTTTATTAGTTGTAGTCTTGTTATACAAAGAACTATTATTTTATACCTTTGATCCCTTAGGCGCTCAAGCCGTAGGTTTGCCAGTCAATAAGCTTAACTTTGGACTCATGCTGCTGATTGCTTTAACAATTGTTGCCAGCATGAAAGCCGTAGGTGTAATTCTCGTACTGTCACTTTTAATTACACCAGGGGCAACTGCCTATCTATTAGTTAAACGCTTAAATCAAGTAATGATTTTGGGTGCAGTCATTGGGGTAATTGCTAGTATCAGTGGTATGTATCTTAGTTACTTTTATAACTTGCCATCTGGCCCGGCGATCGTTTTAGTAGTATCTGGATTATTTGTATTGGCATTACTATTTAGCCCCAGGCATGGTATACTTACCACTTATCAAAGACAGCAAATTTTGGAAAAATAAATCAAGTAATACAAAGCAAGGCCTAACAAGGATGTTTGAAAAGTCTAAAATAAACTCAAAGACGTTTTTCCCAACCTCTTTCCTATGAGGAGTGAAACTATCTAAATATTCCCATTTCCTTGTAAACAACAAGCAATGGTAATTAAGTTTCGCGGGATTTGAAGTTTAGCAGAATATCTTTTAAGCATCCTCCAAGGCGGATACTTTAACATAGAACTGGACACCATAATCATTAATGGTAGAGGTTATCGATAATGGTAGAGGTATCAATGGACTCTTTAGTAGAAACTCTGGATACGAAATTGCGTCAATGGAAACCTGAGGTTGCTGAACAGGTACGGCAATATGTAGGAGCAATCATTGAAATGGCAGACCAAGATGCCCTAGATATTATGCAGTCCAGGGATGGTGTGCAAGAAGATTTTCATAAATCAGATGACGCTGAAAAGCGGTGAAGTCTAGCCTGTTGTTCTGGGGCTAGCTGCAAAAACGCGACACTATTTACGATAGGTCGCGTTATGAACCGAATGTACTAAATTCATCTTGGATTTGAATATTCATAGCAACAGGATTATTTACCTGAAACAGATGAACCTCAAGTTTAGCCAAAGTCGTCCCACGAATAAAGTCTCAACTACGTCCCAGCTAAAAACTGTCTTGTTTTGGTGCTGATACAGAAAAATAATTCCTGGATCGGATAAGCTAGCCACAGCAGTTTTTATCCTCAAAAACATGACCGCAAGTAGTCCCACAATTTTAGCCCTAGACTTTGATGGAGTAATTTGCGATGGACTAATTGAATATTTTGAGGTAGCATGGCGTACCTACTGTCAAATTTGGTCGCCTGCTAACAATACACCACCAAATGATTTAGCTCCTAAATTTTATCGCCTCAGACCAGTAATTGAAACGGGTTGGGAAATGCCTGTTTTAATTAAAGCTTTGGTAGAGGGAATTTCTGAAGCCAAGATTCTTCAAGAATGGGTCACTATTACCCCACAAATTTTATTAGACCATAAGCTACAAGCAAGAGAAATTGGCGCAAAACTAGATAATCTGCGGGATGAATGGATTGCTACAAATTTAGATAATTGGCTAAGTCTGCATAGATTTTATCCCGGTGTAGTGGAAAAAATTAAAGCCACTGTTGCCAGTACAATCAAGCTATACATTGTTACTACCAAGGAAGGACGTTTTGTACAGCAGCTATTGCAGCAAGAAGGAGTAGAAATCCCACCAAAATCGATTTTTGGTAAAGAAGAGAAGCGCCCCAAATATGAAATTCTGCGAGAATTAAAGCAGACGGCAGATGTAAAGTCAGCCAGTCTTTGGTTTGTGGAAGATAGACTTAAAACATTGCAGTTAGTCGAACAGCAAAAAGACCTTGATGATGTAAAACTCTTCTTAGGCGACTGGGGCTATAATACCCAACCAGAAAGAGAAGCTGCCCAAAATGACCCACGAATTCAGCTATTAACTCTTTCTCAGTTTGCTCAAGATTTCTCTGCTTGGTAATTTTTGCCGTAATGCACCCAGATGCATGGTGCGCTAAAGCACAGTGCAACGCACCATGCAAATTTAATACTAATTCAAATAATGTTTGCCACACATAAAGCATCTTATCAAAGCTCCCCCTGCTGCCATCTGGCGCGATCGCGGCAAAAAAAGACACATTGTAAAGTTATGCTACGCAAATTTTTATAACCGAGATCCGGTGACTACAATTCCAAACTGAGCGTCTTCCTTTTAGGTGAGAACATCGCCCAATATGCTTATTGCTGGACAAATTTGACGCAATGAATAGGGTTAAGAGTTGATTTTATTATGCAAAACTTTATTTGCCCGTATATTATTTATGGGTGAGTTAGTAAATTAACAAGGTAATCTCTGCAATAATCGATAAGAGAAGGGAAGTGTCAAGCTATTAGCTTTTCGATTGAAGCAGATTGAAGAGTTACTGCACTCGATGGAAACGGACAAGACCTCCTAAACTAGAATTTTCTTAGGACGGGCAGAAATAATGATTAGACCTCTGGAAGGTTATCAGTGCCTAGAACTCATTCACGAAGAGAGCAATACGGTTATTTATCGCGGGATCAAAGAATCGCAGCAAATACCCGTGCTGATGAAATTCATTAAAACTGAGTATCCGACGCTCGTTGATATTGCTCGGCTAAAACACGAGTATAAAATTCTCCAGTCTTTGGACATTGCAGGAGTTGTTAAAGCAGTAAGTTTAGAGGAATCTCATCGCGCTTTAGCACTGGTATTAGAAGATTTTGGAGGAGAACCGCTCTCAACATTACTATCTGGGCGATTGCCTCCGGTACTGCACTCCGCGCAATCGCGCAAACTAAGCGAGTTTCTCCAAATTGCGATTCAGCTTGCCCAAACACTGGCGCAACTGCACCACCATAGAGTTATTCACAAGAATTTGAAAACTTCTAATGTTCTGTTCAATCCAGCAACAGAACAAGCTTTAATTTACGACTTTAGCCTCGCTACCCGTTTGTCTAGAGAAAACCAAACAATCAGCAATCCGAATCTCCTTGAAGGCACTCTTGCTTATATGTCGCCAGAGCAAACCGGGCGAATGAATCGTAGTATCGATTACCGTACCGATTTTTATTCTCTAGGCGTCGTTTTCTACGAAATGCTGACAGGACAGTTACCCTTTCAAGCAAGTGATCCGCTAGAACTCGTTCACTGCCACATTGCTAAAGCACCTATTTGTCCTAGTGAAATTACCACAAGCGACTTCACCAGAATTCCTCAAGCGGTTTGTGACATTGTAATGAAGCTCTTGGCAAAGACAGCAGAAGACCGCTATCAAAATGCTTTAGGGCTAAAAGCTGATCTGGAAACTTGTTTAAGGATGCTCCAGGAAAGGGGCGAAATTGTACCCTTCAAGGTGGGGCAACTCGATTTATACAGCCAATTTTCAATCCCGCAAAAACTCTACGGTCGTGAGTCAGAGGTGGCGACTCTAATGGCTGCCTTTGATCGGGTTAGTGCAGGAACAACGGAAATGATGCTGGTCAGTGGCTATTCCGGGATTGGTAAGTCGTCTTTGGTGTATGAAGTTCATAAGCCGATTGTACGCCAGCGAGGGTACTTCATTTTCGGCAAGTTTGACCAGTTTAAGCGTAATATTCCCTATGCTGCTTTGATTCAAGCGTTTCAGGAATTAATGCGGCAATTGCTGACTGAGAGTGCTGAACGGATCGAGATTTGGCAGGCAAAACTTTTAGAAGCTTTGAGTTCTAATGGTCAAATAATTATTGATGTAATTCCTGAAGTCGAGCGAATCATCGGGTCTCAGCCTGCTGTGCCGCAATTGGGAGCATCAGAATCTCAAAACCGATTTAACCGCGTCTTTAGGCAGTTCATTCGTGTGTTCTGCAAACCGGAACACCCGCTGGTATTATTTTTGGACGATTTGCAGTGGGCAGATTCAGCATCACTGAAGTTAATTCACTTGCTGATGAATGACCTTAACAGCCAATATTTGTTGTTGATTGGCGCGTACCGCGATAACGAAGTGAGTGCGACGCATCCACTAATGCTGTCGCTAAATGAGATTCAGCAAACCGGGGCAGCGATCAATAATATTGTTCTTGGCCCGTTACACCTCAGTCATGTCAGTCAGTTAATCGCTGATACTTTTCGCAGCGATCAAGAGCAATGTTATCTCCTGGCTAAATTAGCCTTGAACAAAACTCAAGGCAATCCCTTCTTTTTATCTCAACTGCTCAAATCACTTCATCAAGACAATCTGCTGTTCTTCAACTTCAATGAAGGTTGCTGGCAGTGGGACATTGAGAAGTTACAAGGCATTGATATTACCGACAATGTTGTTGAATTGATGGTCAGCCGGATTCAAAAGCTATTACCGACTACTCAAAACATTCTGAAGTTGGCTGCCTGCGTTGGAGACAAATTTCCTTTAGAGATACTTAGTATTGTTAATCAGAAATCTTTGTCAGATACGGCATTAGAATTGTGGGAAGCTTTGCAAACTGGGCTAATTTTGCCTTTGAACCAGTCTTATAAAATTCCTCTAGTAATTAACTTGGAGGAAGTTGTGACTGGGCAAGATTCTCAATCTTTAGTTTCTAATTCCCAACTTGCGATCGCCTACAAGTTTCTGCACGATCGCGTGCAACAAGCAGCTTATTCGCTCATCCCTGAAGCCGAGAGAAGCCAAACTCACTTAAGAATTGGGCAGCTGTTGCTCGAACACACACCAAAGGCGGAACTTGAAGAAAAGATTTTTGAAATTGTTAACCACCTGAACATTGGCGCTCTTTTAATTACTAGCCAATCAAATAAAGATTATTTAGCTGAATTAAATTTAATAGCTGGTCGCAAAGCGAAGGCAGCTGCTGCTTATGAAGCTGCACTTAGGTACTTCAAAACTGCTCTAAACCTGCTTTCAAAAGATAGCTGGTTACATCAGTACGAGCTAACATTGACTATATACGACTTAACCATTGAAGCAGAATTTTTAATTGCTAAATTTCGACAATCTCAAGCACTAATTGATATTGCGTTAGAGCGAGTAAAAACGCTATTAGACAAAGTTAAAATCTCCAAAAGAATAATCCAGTTAAATATCGGTCAAGGCAATTTCCCAGCAGCTATTGATACAGCCTTAGAAGTTTTAGCAATGCTGGGAGTTGTGCTACCAACGAATCCAATAGAAATCAGCAATTATTCCCAAAAGTTGCGACAAGAATTAACATTTGAAAAAAGTCAAATTGCTGAGTTAGTTAACTTGCCAGCTCTGAACGATCTCTATAAACGAGCTGCAATAGAAATCTTAAACACAATGCCAGGCCCAGTTTATATTAGCAGACCTGAATTATTTCTGCCGATGATGTTGGCAATGACCAATATATCGGTTAAGTATGGTAACTGTGCTACCTCAGCTTTTGCCTATTGTGCCTATGGAATGCTTTTATCTGGGGTTTATAAAGATATTGAGTGCGCCTATGAATTTGGGCAATTGTCATTGCAGATATTAGATAAATTTAACGATAAAGCATTGCGATGTAATGTATTGAAGGTATATGCAAGCCATATTCAACACGCTAAAGAGCCGATTCGAGACGTTGTAGAAACCTTGCAACTGGCAACTCAAATTGCGATAGAAACAGGAAACCCAGAGTTTCTAGGTTATGGCAGTACAGAATATGGGATATATTTATTCTTTAGTGGAGAAAATCTAGAGACAGTTGCCCAAAAACTTGTACCTTATGTTGAGCTAGTCGATAGTTTTAAGCAAGAGCTAGGAATCTATTACATCAGAATTATCAGACAAATTGTACTTAACTTGCTTAACAGAAATACTAATCAACATACTTTAACGGGGGAGAGTTTTAATGAAGAAACGATGCTTCCTATTGTTGTGGCATCGAATTGGGAAACCTTACTTTGCTGTTTTTATCTTTTTAAGTTGATCTTAGCTTATTTATTTAAAGATTATGTAGCAGCACTGGCCTATACCAAATATGTAGAGAAACATCTGAACGCTGTAGCCGGGATGATGATGGATTATGAATATAATTTTTATCATTCTTTGACACTTCTGCAAGTATATTCTACTGAAAAGTTTTCTGAAAATGAGCGAGAAAACTATCTAAATCAAGTTCAATTAAACCAAGAGACTTTGCAGTATAGAGCGCTGCATGCACCTTGTAACTTTCTGCATAAATACGAACTCGTAGAAGCAGAGAAGGCGCGAGTTTTGGGACAACGCGATCGCGCAATGGAGTATTACGATCGCGCAATCCAAAACGCACAAAAACACGGCTACATTCAGGAAGAAGCACTCGCCTCGGAATTGGCAGCAGAGTTTTATTTTGCCCGTGGTCGAGAACGAGTAGCCAAAGACTATTTAACTGATGCTTACTATGGCTATTTGCGCTGGGGCGCAACTGCAAAAGTTCAAGATTTAGTAGAACGTTATCCGCAAGTATTTTCTGCGAATCAAGCACCAGCAGATTTAGGAATTGTATCAACTCATACAACAGAACTAGGCTTGGCATCATTGGATTTAGCCACGATAATCAAGACTTCTCAGGCACTCTCTGATGAAATATTTCTGGATAAATTACTTGATAATTTGATGAACAGTGCGATCGAGAATGCGGGAGCAAGTACCGGGTTGCTTGTCCTACAGCAGGAAGGTCAATCGGTTCTGGTAGCTCAAGGATTTGCAGACAAAGACATTACCCTTGTGCTACCACCCAAAGCGTTAGATGCATCTTTAGATTTGCCAGTAGCATTAATTAACTACGTCACTAGAAGCCAGTCTACTTTAGTGTTAAATAATGCCACCGAGGAAGGAATGTTTACTAATGACGCATACATCCTGAAAAATCGGCCTAAATCTGTCCTTTGTTTGCCGATTATTTATCAAAGTCATCTGAAGGGAATTCTTTACCTAGAAAACAATCTAGCGAAACACGCGTTTACCGAAAACCATGTGAAGGTATTGAGTTTATTAGCTGCTCAGGCAGCGATTTCTCTAGAAAATGCTGGACTTTACCAGGAGTTACAAATTTATTCTCAAGAACTAGAGAACAAAAATGAATCTTTACAGGCTGAAATCAGTGAACGCCAAACAATTGAGCAAGCGCTACGAGAAAGCGAACAACAGCTAAGGCTGGCACTCAAAGCTGCTAAACTTGGCATTTGGCAATTAGATTATTCAACTAAAACTCTATTTACTTCTGACCAATGCAAAGCAAACTTTGGACTACCACAAGGAGCAGATTTGTCTTACCAAGCTCTGTTCGAGGTATTCATACATCCTGACGACCGGGAGCGCGTGCAAGCAGCAGTTAAACAAGCGATAGCAGATCGCACTGATTACGAAGCAGAGTACCGTAACATCTGGCCTGACGGTAGTATTCACTGGGTTTCCGTCCAAGGTCGTGCGATCTATGCAGCCGATGGTAAACCCTTGCGGATGGTAGGCGTGTCGCTCGACATTACAGCCCGCAAGCAAGCAGAACAAGAGCGAGAACAACTCCTTGAGCGCGAGCAACAAGCTCGTATCGAAGCAGAATCAGCCAACCGCATCAAAGATGAATTTCTTGCGGTACTTTCCCACGAGCTTCGCACGCCGCTTGGCCCTATTCTCGGCTGGGTGCAGTTTCTCCGCACTCGAAATCTGGATCGAGTAACGAGTGATCGCGCCTTGGAAACAATCGAGCGCAATGCTAAGTTACAAACTCAACTAATTGAAGACCTGCTCGACATTTCTCGTATTATTCAAGGTAAGTTGAGTCTCAATGTTTCTCCGGTAGACCTGACCTCAACTATTACAGCCGCAATCGAAACAGTACGTTTAGCAGCCAACGCCAAATCGATTCAAATTCAAACGATGTTTGACCCCGGTGTGGGACAAGTTTTAGGCGATGCAAACCGCCTCCAGCAAATCTTTTGGAATCTGCTTTCTAACGCTATTAAGTTTACGCCCTCTGGAGGGCAGGTAAAAGTTTGCTTGGAACGTATAAATACTAATGCTCAAATCAGGGTTAGTGATACAGGCAAAGGCATTAGCTCTGAGTTTTTACCCTTCGTATTTCAAGCCTTTCGGCAGGCTGATGGAGGGACAACCAGGGCTTTTGGGGGATTAGGGCTGGGATTGGCGATCGTCCGTCAATTGGTAGAACTGCATGGTGGTACAGTCCAAGCGGAAAGTTTAGGTGAAGGACAGGGGGCAAATTTTACAGTTAACCTGCCGCTTCTGAAAATTCCTACACAAAACAATGAAGACAAGCAGCAATCTTTTGGCACGACAGAACTCAAGGACGTGAAGGTTCTAGTGGTGGAAGATGAAGCGGATATGCGGCATTTAGTAGCTTTGATGCTAGAACAATCTGGAGCGCAAGTCATCTTAGCAGCATCGGCAGCAGAAGCATTGGCAACTATCACTGAGGCTAAACCAGATTTACTACTGAGTGATATTGGTATGCCTGGGATGAATGGCTATACGCTAATGCACCAAATCAGAACTTGGACACCAGAACAAGGGGGACAAATTCCCGCGATCGCCCTCACTGCTTATGCTACTGATGCTGACCAGCAACAAGTACTTACCGCAGGCTTCGACCGATATATTACAAAGCCAGTCGCTCCAGACAAGCTGATCGCAGAAGTTGCAGACCTACTTAATAGGTCGGCGTAAATAATTATCGTTGGCATAAGGCAGGGAGCAGGGGGAAAAAGGGTTTGAGCCTTGTTTACTTTTCTTCAGACAGTTTGGTTTTATTGTGCCGACTTACTTAAAATTAGTTAAACATTAGCAGAAATTGCTTTGTTGATTTACTAACGTTGGATATGTAGGACTCATATTTGATTTTTGAACAAAATTCAGTACACCTTTATTCCTTCTTCCCAGTCCCCAGTCCCCAATCCCCAGTCCCTTACCTCTACGAGTGATTCAGAAATCAAATCGGATTGCTATATCGCCATTGAATTAATTCAATTGCGGTTTTGAGCAATGTAATAAAATTCAATCTCTGAAATTTACAATTTCGCTTCAATTTCGCTTAATATAAACTCTAAAATCTTATGCTTGACCTGACAAAATTAGCGCGGCAAATGCAAGGCTTAAGTCAGCATCTTACCGTAGAGGCTGTTGCCAGCCGCCAGCGTTTAGAATTAGCTCAACAACATCTCATAAATGCTTACGAGTGTCAACAAGATTTAGTTGATCGCCAAGAAAAATGGCGCGATCGCATTCTCTTTGCCAATGCTACCCCCATTGAACCCTTAGAAACCAGCATTAATATTCCAGTTCCGCCGAAAATTCATACTGTCATTGCTACCGATGGTTCGCAAATAGCTCCTAACCATCATGAAATTGCTTATTGCTATCTGCTGAATATCGGTAGGGTGGTTTTACACTACGGACAAAATCTCCACCCCCTATTAGATAGTTTGCCAGAGGTATTCTATCGTCCAGAAGATTTGTATATGTCTCGACAGTGGGGAATTAGAACTGAGGAATGGATGGGTTATCGCCGCACCGCTAGCGAAGCAACAGTTTTGGCAGAACTTGCTTGCAGTGTGAAAACAGAAGCACCAACCCTTGCAATGGTGGATGGTTCATTAATTTATTGGTTTTTAGAACAGTTGCCGATTGATGCACGCGATCGCATCTTACCCCCCATCTTAGAAGCATGGAAACAAATGCGTGATGCTCAAATTCCGCTGATGGGCTATCTTAGCGCCTCTCGTAACGTTGAAGGCATGAACTTTTTACGTCTGCTAGCTTGTCCCCATCCAGTACCAGACTGTATAAGTTATTGCCCCAACCAGTTAGAAAAAGTACCTTGTAAAATATTTGAACCTCTGCGAGATACTTCTTTGTGGGCCACCCAGCTCAAACCAGGACAGCGCGGCCCCCTGTGGCGGAGTAATGCCCGAATTTTAGATTTGTACGAAGAGCAAACGATCTACTTTTGCTATATCCACGTTGGCACGGAAATTGCCCGAATAGAAGTTCCAGCCTGGGTAGCAGAAAACACCAGCCTGTTTGACCAATCGCTGGGACTCATGCTGGCCCAAGTGCAGAAAGGATATGGCTACCCAGTGGCGATCGCCGAAGCGCATAATCAAGCCGTCGTACGTGGTGGCGACAAAGCGCGCTTTTTTGCCCTTTTAGAAAAACAAATGATCAAAGCAGGTTTGAAGAATGTCGGCACTTCTTATAAAGAAGCTAGAAAGCGAGGAAGTATTGCGTAATTACTTGCACACACTATCTTAAATTAGAAAATTCGTAAAATTTTCTACAATATCTCTAAATAAATTAATACAAATTTGACTTCGCCAATAGTAATTTTTGATATTACTTAAAACTAAAGTACAAATCTAAGACTTTATTAACTATCAAAACTTTACCTATTGTTACATTGTTGCTGAATTGCTTTGCCTAGCAAAGATTTTGAACTAGCAAAACTCACATTAAATAATTTACGTAACACTTCTTAACTTAAATTCTAAACATTAAGGTTTATTTTATAGTTTTTCAGGGAAATCTATATAAATACAGAAAAATGGGTAAATAGTAAGGTAGTTAAATAGGTAGAACATAGGCTAAACTCGCAACTACAGCATCAATTTTATTGCGTAATTGATCGTGGGCGCAAATTTTTAGGCTGGGAAATATGCCAATTATAAAAATTTAAAACATTGCCAGATAAACCACTGTTGGATAATTTTAAAATCATGGAAAAATCTCGCTATAATTTTCAAGAATTGGAAGAAAAATATTCTCGATTTTTTTCGCTTTCGCTAGATTTACTTTGTATTGCTGGTTTTGATGGTTACTTTAAGCATTTAAATCCAGCCTGGACAAGAATACTAAATTGGTCAACCCAAGAGTTAATGAGCAAACCATTTCTGGAGTTTGTTCATCCCGAAGACCGTGAATCTACGATTTTAGAATGCCAGAAACTTTCAAATTCTGAAGATACAATTTCCTTTGAAAACCGCTATCTTTGTCAGGATGGCTCTTATAAATGGTTGTCATGGAATTCAACTCCTTTTAATGAAGAGAATTTGATTTATGCAGTAGCCCGTGACATTACTCTGATAAAACAAAATGAAATAGTTTTACGCGATTCTATTTTAGCGTCTCAGACTCACGCAGAAAAACTCAATATAACATTACATAAATTACAAGAAACCCAAGCTCAACTAATTCAGCAAGAAAAAATGTCCAGCCTGGGGCAATTAGTAGCTGGAGTTGCCCATGAGATTAATAACCCAGTTAATTTTATTCATGGCAACCTATCTCCTGCTAAAGAATATATTGAAAACTTATTAAAGCTATTGCATCTCTATCAAGATTATTATCCTAATCGCGTTTCCGAAATAAATACTTTTTCTGAAGAAATTGATTTAGAATTTCTTACTGTTGACCTATTTAAAATCCTGTCTTCCATGGAAATTGGTACTAAGAGGATTCGGGAAATTGTTTTGAGCTTGCGAAACTTCTCTCGCCTTGATGAAGCCGATATGAAAGCAGTTAATATTCATGAAGGTATAGATAGTACGCTTTTGATTTTGCAGAATCGACTGAAAGCCAAGCCAGACCATCCAGAGATTGAAATTATTAAAGAGTACGGCAATCTGCCTTTAGTAGAGTGCTATGCCGGACAGTTAAATCAGGTGTTTATGAACATTATCGATAATGCCATTGATGCTATAGATAATGACAACTTTCAGCGTTCTAAGCAAGATATTTTGAGCAATCCCAGCCGGATTATAATTCGCACCGAACTTGCCAAGAATAAAGCAATAATACGAATTATCGATAATGGGCCAGGAATGACCCAAGAGGTGAAGCAGAAGCTATTCGATCCATTTTTTACAACTAAGTCTGTAGGTCAAGGAACAGGCTTGGGCTTATCGATTAGTTACCAGATTGTTGTAGAGAAACACTCTGGAGTACTTAGGTGTGAGTCAGAAATAGGAAAAGGAACCGAGTTTTGGATTGAAATTCCTTTGCAACAGGAAAAGAAGCTAACGGTATGCCTAACTCATTCAGTTATGGAAACAACATAAGTAGCAAATTGAGTTTAATGCAAGTTGAGCAGTTTGGCTGAAGATAACTACACCCAAAATACTCAACTTTGCAAATATCAATCGATGTGCCAAAGATCAGTTAACAACGCTGCAACTGCGTTAACAATACTACAATTTCATCAATTGCTTGTCGCAACATGCTTGCGGACTGTTCACTTTGATTGACCATAATGCTAAAAACTAACGGCTCATAGCTAGTTCCGTTTATATATCCGGCTAGGGAAACTGCACCGCTTAATGTCCCTGTTTTTGCTTGCACGATACCCTCAGCAGGAGTATTGCGAAAGCGATTCTTTAGAGTACCGCTTTTCCCTGCAACGGGTAAAGATGCCCGATAAACAGATGCGGCTGGTGTTTTTGCCATTCCTTGCAAAGTTTGTACTAAAGCTTCTGGCGACACTAGGTTACGACGTGATAACCCGGAACCATCTACCAAAATGTAAGTTGTTGGATCGACTCCTAACTTAATTAAACTTGCTTTAAGAACTTCTAACCCAATATCAGCAGTATTCTTATTGTGCAGATTGGGTTGTTTAAAAGCTAATGCTCTAAGTAATGCTTCAGCATAGAGATTATTACTATTTACATTTGTCTCTGTTACCAATTCAGATAACGGAGGCGAATCTACCGCTGCTATTTCCTGCTGATTATTACCACCAGGAACTACCAATGTTTGCCCCAAGCTGATTTTTTCTGTTGCCAAAACAGTACGGAAACGCCGCAAGAAATAATAATTAGGGTCAACTACTGGTAAAGTTACTAAATAAGATTCAGAATTTGCTGCTAACTGTCCTTGAATTCGTAATAAAAACCCTCTCAAATCACGGGTAACGTTGATGGGTTTAGAATTTTGTGTAACTGTCATTGACTGATTAATTATTCCCCACTGTTTCGCCTCATTGGGATCAGTCCAAATGACTTGTAAAGGTTTACCTATAGCTTGGGGTACAAGCTTGAAGGTAAAAATATTTTCATTCAAAATAAAGCTACTGATTGGTGCGCCATAGTCTGACTGTACATCTTCCCATTGCCAAGTAGGGTTGACTATATCCCCTTGAATATAACTATCATCAACAGCCAATTGACTAATTTGGGTAATACCCTGTTGTTTCAATTGTTTTGCTAGTGCTTGCAACTGAGTATCACTCAAGCTAGGGTCTCCTCTACCCACGACACGCAAAATACCATTATCATCTTGATAAATTGAGGTACGAATACGAAAATTTGTACCTAACTGCTGTAATGCAGCTGCTGTTGTCAGCAATTTTGTATTAGAAGCTGGGGTAAAGTATTTCTGAGCATCTCGACTGTAAAGAGGTTGCTCAGATGATAAGGATTGTACTAATATTCCCCAACGCACTCGACTAAATAAGGGACGATTAATAATAGAATTTACAGATGTCGCTAGTTGAGCCGGGCAAATTGTTTTTGTGGTGGGTGGAGCTACCGGGGTTGGTATTTGTGCTTGAGTTGCTTGGTGAATAACACCAATATGAATACCAAAAAACAACAACGTTAAACCAATAGTAATTTTTTTTGTCATTACATAGTGCTGAAAACTACTTGATGATAATAGCTTGAGGTTGCGCTTTTTAACAAAGTCAATATTCTTACCTTTACCGTTTTGGCAATTTTTGCAAAAGTTGCCAACAAAAAAATCATGAGTAGCTATTTTAAGGCAATCATGAACTGCATTATTTATTCTTTAACGATATAGATAAATGTTTGGCCCGATTTTAGGTACATATTGTCAAACTAAGTTTGCAATTTCATAGATTTAGGCAGATAAATGAAATAACCATACTAAATTGCGATAATTAGTATTGTGTGAAATTTTAAACTTGACTTTTGTAAAAGTTTTTAATTCAACATTGATATTACTTTTCCTCTTATCCATACTCTTCTTCGCCATCTTCCGCAAAAATTCCGTCTATAATCTCTTGTGCGCGCTTGTCTGAAATTTTCAAGGCTTCCTGAAGCTTAGAAATATAATTCTGTTCAGTTTTAGGTACTTCATCGTCAATACCCACCACTAAAAGAGCAGTGATATATGCAGCTTCTCGATTATCTGTATCTAGTAAAGAGGCGATCGCCTGTTCAAATAAGTCTTCGCGTTTTGTTTTCTCTAGCAAGCCATAAACTTTGGATGTCAACTTTTCAAAGTCTTTTTGCGAGAACTTTTCAAATTGGGAAATACTAGCTAACATTTCACTCAAAACATATTTTTCTGTCCTGCTTAGACCTTGATCATCAGCAACTGCGGAAAAATGTCCAATGACTGCGATCGCTACTTCTGGTTCCAGCACAACTGAACTGGTGCTACGGCTTTTAGGCAACTTGCGTTTAAACATAATTATCCTTTAAAAGTTCCGTTATGGCTGAAGCAGCAATCCCTTGGGTTTATATAGCTTCCTTAATTTAGGTTTCCCAAAAAAAAGCAGAGAATACACTTCTCTGCTTAGAAAGACACTTCAAATGTCGTTAATCTAGCTTTTTAATTCAACTCAGCACTCTTCATAGCTTAGTGCCACATTCACAACAGAAGTTGTGAGCAGGAGCGTTTTTCGTACCACAATGGCTGCAATAAACTGGTTCTACAGCTGTTGTCGGTGGCTGCTTAGGCAAGCCAATCATTTGAGCGTTACTCTTGCCTGGGGCTACCATGGGATAGCAGTTTTCATCTCTGGTGACGCGGACATCTACAACTACAGGGCCATTGTGTGCCAGGATTTCGGCGATCGCATCCTTGAGTTGTTCACGTTTGCTAATCACCATACCTTTGATGCCGTAAGCTTTTGCCAAAAACTCAATGTCTGGCATTCCTACTTCCATGTTTGAGCAGGAGTAACGTTCACCGTAGAAGGCTTGTTGCCACTGGCGTACCATTCCCTGCCAACCATTATTGAGAATCACTGTCTTGACATTTATGCCATATTGTGATAATGTTCCCAACTCTTGTAAGCACATTTGGAAACTGGCATCGCCGCTGATACAGATGACTTCTTCATCGGGGAACGCTACCTTAGCACCCATTGCCGCAGGTACACCAAAACCCATTGTTCCTAAACCAGCGCTGGAAATCCACCGTCGGGGGCCATTCTTGAGGAATTGTGCTGCCCACATTTGATGCTGACCGACATCCGTGGTGTAGAAAGCATTGGGCGCTTGGCGACCAAGTTCTACAATCACTTCTTGGGGAGAAATGCTGTCAGTATGCTGTGGCACTACTAAAGGATACTCTTCGCGCCAACGGTTGATTAAGTTTAGCCATTCTTGGTTTTGGTTGGGTGTACTTTTTGTACCTGTTTGCTTACACCGACGCAACAAGTCAACCAATACATTTCGGACATCGCCAACAATGGGCACTTCTGGAACGCGGTTTTTGCCAACTTCTGCGGGATCGATATCGATATGAATGACTTTGGCGCGGGAGGCAAATTCATCCAATTTGCCAGTTACACGGTCATCGAATCTCGCACCAACGCAGATCAACAAGTCACAATCGGTAACAGCAAAGTTAGCGTAGGCTGTCCCATGCATCCCCAACATTCCCAAAGCTAGGGGATGATGTTCGTCAAAAACACCAATACCCATCAAAGTTGTAGTGACGGGAATGTTAAATAACTCAGCTAGTTCTTTAACTTCTTGGTGGGCCCCTGAGGCGATCGCACCTCCACCCACATACAACAGGGGACGGCGGCTTTCCCGAATTAATTGGATGGCTGCATTAATCTGCCGGGGATTGCCCTTAACTGTAGGACGATAGCCACGCAACTTCACCGAACCCGGTTCTACAGGCACATAGTCAAATTCTTCTAAAGCCACATCTTTGGGCACATCAATCAAAACTGGCCCGGGACGCCCTGTGCTAGCAATGTGGAATGCTTCTGCCACAATGCGTGCCATATCTTTGGGATCGCGCACTACATAAGAGTGTTTGACTATCGGCAGGGTGATTCCATAAATATCAGTTTCTTGGAATGCATCCGTACCAATTGATGCCCGTGGTACTTGCCCGGTGACCACGATCATCGGGATCGAGTCCATATAGGCGGTAGCGATGCCTGTTACCAAGTTAGTCGCCCCTGGGCCAGAGGTGCCAAAGCATACTCCTACTTTACCAGTGGCGCGGGCGTAGCCATCAGCAGCATGAGATGCACCTTGTTCGTGTCTCACCAGGATGTGCTTAATGCCAGCAGTCGCTTCCACCTTGTACAAATCATCGTAAATCGGCAGAATTGCCCCACCAGGATAACCAAAGATATATTCGACCCCGTGGCGCTGGAGGCTGTCAAGGAGAGCAAAACCACCGGATGCACGCTGAGGGGTTACTACGACGGTTTGGATAGTCGTATTCAGCTGGGTGTGATTCTCGGTTTGTGGGGGACTGATTCGGGTTGGCGATTCTCCTGTGGAGACACTTTGTGAACGCACTGTCAAACCTCTGAGAATAGCTAAGTTAATACTTGGATTCTGTAGTTAAGATTTCATTTTAATAGAAAAGTTTAATTAAATCCTTACAAAAATATCTATCTTTGATATCTAGTTAACCTATAACTCTTTATGCTTTAGATTACGTCTTGCAGTACTCGACGGGTATTTTGCCAAGCCCAAACACCAACAGCCGCAACTACAATGCTCATGGTTACCAACACAACGCGCAAGCCCAAAATATCAGTTAAGGGGCCTGTAATTGCCAGGGGTAAGGAAAGAGCAATATTGACGGCATGATTTTGAAAGCCAAATACTTTACCGTGCATCGTGGGTGGTGCTTGCTGTTGAATTAAAGTTTGCATTGGCACGCCAATTAGAGAAGCACCTATACCTAACAATGCACAGAGTCCTAGCGCCAATAAAAGGTTATGGGTAAAAGTGAACACTCCTAAAACCACAGCCATCATCAAAAATCCGATTAAGGGTAAAGGTTTGTGATGCAATTTCACACCCCAGTGACCCAAAATACCTGCGCCCAAGACCATACCAACCCCAGCTGCTGCCAAGAAAAAGCCGAACTGTTTCTCTTTTAAGCCAAAGTCCTCTGCCAATCTAATTGTCAGTACTGTTAATGCTGCAAACACGCAATACAAAGTCACAAGTTGCAGCATGGCATTCAATACCAAACGGTTTTTCGTTAAATAGCGCAAACTTGCTGTAAATTCGGCCCAAGGCTTAATTGATTCCTGATGCACCTCAGTAGATTGGTGTTCTCTAAATTTAATTGGCTGCATGATTGCAGCTGATAACAAATATAAAACGCTAACTATAATCTCTTGACCGTACTGTTCTCCCAGAAAGGTTTTCGACCAACTTAATATCGGTTCTCCTATAGCAAAACCAACTATCAAGGCTCCCATCATCGTGCTGCTAAACAGCGCGTTAGCTGCCATTAAATTCTCTTTTCGCACCAACAAGGGAATGGCGGCTTGTTCTGCTGGGGCAAAAAACTGCGTCACAGTAGAAATAGCAAAAACAAGTATTAATAAGAATAAGAATTCACGCGGTAAAAACGGAATTAATAACGTCAATAACCCACGCACAACATCAGAGCCAACCATAATTAGCTTTTTAGGCAAGCGGTCAACAAAGATACCACCCGCAGAACCAAACAATATCGCTGGTATTGTAAACACTAACATCAAGGTTGAGTGCATTGAGCTATCTGCCAATCCCGGAAGGGGTGGGTAATGCTCCAGCAAGGCAATCATCAAAACGAAGAAGACCTTATCTGCCAACTGGGAAACGAGTTGCCCAATCCACAGGAGCATAAAATTTCGGTTTTTTAGCAGTGCGCCAAACCCGTTATTAACAGCAGCAGGTTCCGTTGGAAACATTAGTTACTCAATAATAGGGACTAGGGTAGATGGGGAGCAGAGGGGCAGAGGTGCAGGAAAACAAGAAAAGAGAAATTATTTCTTCAGATTCTTGCTGTTCATCACTCCATTTTAAAAGCTGCCTTATTTCTGACTCCTACTTGCCAACTTTGTTTTCCGGACTATTTGTTTTCATAGCGCTTTAACAGCAGGTGCAAAAATTCAGCTGCACTTAAGCGATCGCCTTTGGCGCTGCGCTCCGCGCAATCGCTCTTGGGGTAAAATTCCTCAGATGAGTCTACCCAAAAGCCTTGTACAGTTTGAGGCGATCGCCACATGGATAAATGGTCAACTGCTGGTTCAGCATAGAAGTTATTTTGCCCACTACCCAGTAAAGATGAACTCCAGTGAGTAAAATAATCATGGCTGATCCGATGAATGGGAAAATCTCCCCATAGTGGCACCCCCCATCCATCTATAGCAATAAACGCTTTGACATTACCACCTAAGAGTCGCCACGAACACGCCGCCAGAATTGCCCCGACTACGCCAGCACTAAAGCTAATGAATATAACGGGCGATTCTAACTTATCTCCCACGCGATCGCGCAAAAACTGCAAAATATGCAATGCTGATAGCGTCAAAAACCCCTGTTCTGGGAAAACCAGTACATCATCTAAATTTGCAGCAATTGAGCTACGAGAATCAGGATCTAAACACCCCAATATAAAGCTTTTAGTTAAGGCTGGATCATGAATTCCAGGGCAAATAATTATGCTCATCTGTTTTTCGTGTTAGCAGCTGTAAAAGAAACTGGGAATTAGGGATTAGGGATTGGGTAAGAGCGCGGAAAAATTCTGGAAGGCGGCTTTTACCCACTGACAAATTTTGGAATGTTTTCCCAGTACCCAGTCCCGGAGCGGCGTTCATGGAGCCGCGACCAGTTGACAATTCTCTTTTTCCAACCATTTTAGTTATCAATAAGACATTGTGTCTCAGCAATATTAACTAAATATTTTGTTGAAAAATTTTATAAATCATCTCTGAATTAGGCTATTAGGAATCTTCAGGATACACAAAATTCTAAATACTTAACATCTTGCATGAGGTGACTTTAAATTACAGCTCATTTTGCACATAGGCACAACCTGCAAAAGCAGGTTTCAAGACACTTAGTTTATATAGCCGTTGGATGCGCGATGAGAACAATTTTCCGGCCAATGGAAGATACTACTTTCGCTTCTAGTCCCTCATCATTGTAGGTAAATTTTTTTATCTATGTAGCGATCGCTGGAGTATATGATGTAATGTCCCGTTATGATGATTTTACTGATCCTATCCCCCCGGATGGGATAACATTTAAGTAAGCAGCGAAGTAATTAAGTTACTTTCTCACTGCTTTAACTCTCGATTCTGGTTATATTGAGGAACTCATTGTGGTAGCCACGCCGGAAAAAGTACAACACACTCACGAGCAATCATCAGGTAAAAATAGAGTCGCCGTATTGCTCATGGGCTACGGCGAAGTCGAAAGCTACGAAGATTTCGCTAACTATAATGAACAGGCTTTAAATCTATTAACAGCAAAATTTGCACCAGTTCCAACTTGGATTTACCCACCCCTAGCAAAGCTTTTGGCATTATTTGACCGTCACGAGTGGGGACACACACACCACGATTTTATTTCCCCACATAATGCCATCTTTGAAAAACAACGTGCTGGCATTGAGAAGTTGTTACAAGAAAAGTGGGGCGATGGCGTCCAAGTCTTTAAAGCTTTCAACTTCTGCGCTCCTTTTTTGCCTAAACAAGTCTTAGCGGAAATTCAAAACCAAGGCTTTGACAAAATTTTGATTTACCCACTGTTGGTGGTTGATTCTATCTTTACTAGTGGAATTGCGATCGAGCAGGTAAATAACGCCTTAGCTGAGATGGCTGATGGCGAGCAACATTGGGTAAAAGGCCAACGCTACATCCCTTCTTTCTACAACGAACCAGCCTACATTGATTTGATGGCTCATCTAGTAGAGGAAAAAATTACTGCCGATTTAGCAGCAACCTACCTACCTTCTCAAGTCGGCATTGTGCTAATGAACCACGGCTGTCCCCACAAAGCTAAAGGCTTCACCTCTGGGATTGTCGAAAGTCAGGCACTTTACGACTTGGTGCGTGATAAGTTGATTAACCGCTATCCTTTAATTTCGGTAGGTTGGCTCAACCACGATACACCCTTAATTGAATGGACGCAGCCAAACGCCGAGCAAGCTGCTAATAACCTCATTCAATTAGGTGCAAAAGCGGTGATTTTTATGCCGATTGGTTTTGCCACCGAAAATCACGAAACTTTATTGGATGTACACCACATTATCCATGCTTTAGAGAAAAAGCATTCCGATGTGGACTATGTACAAATGCCTTGCGTCAATGACCATCCAGAGTTTTTGGCAATGGCTGCTCAATGGGCAGATGCTTATATTGGTGAGTTGAGACAAGAGGAAGCAATAGCAGTTAATCCTCAAGTAGATGGGCATCACCATCACCATCACCATCATCATCATTAAGTAGCGGCTGGCGTCCCGTTGAGGAGCCACTACGCTCTTGCGGTTAAGCGACCTGTAGCGGTCGCTTAGTTTTAGGTGGGGATTTAATCCCCATCTAAGACTTAATTACGAATTACTACTTGTTAACGCTTTTTGATTCCCTATGCTGCGACCGTAGCCAGTGCTTTGTCTACAGCTTGTAAGGCAGTATTGATTTCTGCCTCTGTAATAATCAATGGCGGCACAAACCGGAGGACTTTTGGGCCAGCTGGTACGAGCAATACACCCTCCTCTATGGCAACTTTAACGATATCAGCTGCGGTTAGCTGAATATCGGCTTGCAACTCTAAACCGTTGATTAAACCCCATCCGCGAACATCAGAAATATAATTGGGATATTTCGTGGCGATCGCTCTTAATCCAGCTCGTAGTTGCTCACCTCTGTCTTGCACATTCTGCAAAATATTCTCTTTTTCTAAAGTTTGGCAGACAGCGATCGCCACCCCGCAAACAAAAGGATTTCCACCAAAGGTGCTGGCGTGTTCCCCTGGTTGAAATACATTGCAGAATTTCTTACTCATCATTGCCCCGATGGGGATACCACCACCTAAGCCCTTAGCGCTGGTGAAAATATCTGGCTCAATGCCAAGATTTTCATAACCCCATAACTTGCCACTGCGCCCCATGCCAACTTGCACTTCATCAAGAATCAGCAAAACGCCAGTTTCATCGCAAATTTGCCGCAGTTTTTGGAAGTAAGCGACATCACCAGGACGTACACCGCCTTCTCCCTGTAATGGCTCTAAAAGAACCGCTGCTACACGATAATCACCTTCATCCAGCTCGCTAATTGCCGCTTCTATGGCTCCAATATCGTTGTAAGGTACGTAGTGGAAACCAGGAACTAAGGGATCAAAATGTTTTTGATATTTTGGTTGCCCCGTAGCGGTAATTGTCGCTAAAGTCCGCCCGTGGAAACTAGCATTAGCCGTTAAGATAATTGGTTGCTCAATGTCTAGTACAGTATGGGCGTATTTCCGCGCTAGTTTAATTGCTGCTTCATTGGCTTCAGCACCAGAGTTGCAGAAAAAGACGCGATCGGCACAGGAATGTTGAATGAGCCATTTTGCTAATTCGCCCTGTTCTGGAATGTAGTACAAATTAGAAACGTGATGCAGCTTCTGGATTTGGCGTGTCACCGCTTCTACCATAGCTGGGTGGGCATGTCCTAAAGTACAAGTGGCAATTCCAGCTACAAAGTCCAAATATTCCCGCCCCTGTGTATCCCATACTCGACATCCTGCGCCCCGTTCTAGGGCTAGAGGAAACCGGGCATAGGTAGACATGACTGCTTCATCGAAGCTATTGGTATCAAAGGGGCTAGCTGGCAAAGAATCCGGCTTTGGGGAGATCGTGGCTTCTTCAACGAGAGTTTGTATGCTCACTACCGCTCCTTGTGAAAATCCTTGATCATATTAGTTATTTACTAGTGTCCTAGAAATCTCTCAAAAATTTCGACTATTTTCAGCAAATAACATTTTCTTGGTGGCTAACCCTCAGATATCCTCTAACCAGTGGCAGAGGTGAAAAAAAATTTTGTACTCGATGCCGGAACAAAAATATCAACGTATCCAAAAAGAGCTGATGACAGGAGCGATCGCTCTTGGCTGTGTTTTCTTAATTGGTACTTTGTGGTACTGCTTAGTAGAGGGCTGGTCATGGGAAGACGCGGCTTACATGACGGTAATTACTTTGGCTACTGTTGGATACGGGGAGACACACCCTTTAGGCAGTCGAGGACGATTATTTACCATTGCCTTAATTTTGATGGGTGTAATCAATATCGGTTACATTGTCAATAGATTTACAGAAGCTGTCATTGAAGGCTACTTTCAAGAAGGAATTCGACTACGACAACAGAGGCGCTTAATGGAATCCTTGTCAGGACATTACATTATCTGTGGATTTAGTCGGACTGGTCGTCAAATTGCCAAAGAATTCCGAGCAGAAGGCGTAGCTTTTGTAGTAATTGATTCTGAGGTTGAATCTGTTCAAAAAGCGCAAGTAGAAGGTTATACAGTATACCAGGGTGATGCGACGCTGGATGAATCGCTGCTGAGAGTTGGTATTGAACGGGCGATTTGTATAGTAGCCGCACTTCCTTCTGATGCAGAAAATTTATATACTGTTCTTTCAGCAAAAACTTTGAATCCAGGAATTCGGGCGATCGCCAGAGCAAGTACAGAAGAAGCTTTGCAAAAGTTACAGCGCGGCGGTGCAGATGCTGTGATTTCTCCCTATATCACAGGCGGGAAGCGGATGGCAGCTGCGGCTCTCAGACCCCAGGTGTTGGATTTTGTAGACGGTATCCTCACAGGTGCAGACCGCCAGTTGTATATGGAAGAATTTTTGCTCGACCCGGCTTCCTGTCCCTTTGTTGGACAAACCCTACAGAGAGCAAAACTGCGATCGCAAACTGGGGCGTTAGTGCTTGCCATCCGCCGCACCGATGGTAATTTGATTGGTGGCCCGACTGGTGACACCGTATTAATGCCGGGAGACACGCTAATCTGCATGGGTACAGCTGAACAACTGCGTAGTCTTAACCAAATCCTTGGCCCTATTGTTTCCCAAAAATTGCGTAAACCTAAAAATATTTGATGAAAATCTTAGGGAAAGCGAAACAAAAGTCCAGCTAACCGCAGGATATCTGATACTAAGTAGCTGTCAAGTAAATAACTTTTACTAATTTGTAATTAACATCTGATGTAGATTAGAAAAGCCTCTTAGTTGATCAGAGTTTCTATATTCGTTCAAAATCATTGATTTAGAATAACCTACGAAATTACAAGGGTGTTGGGCTTCCTTCACATTAAACGTAATTACGAAATTTACACAGCATTTAGGGTTCTAGGTTTGAATATGTTGCCCTTTCTTACTGCATTGATATTAGTAATTATGATGCAGCAAGGACACAGCTAGAGAGGGCTGGCTCCTTCTTAGCAAATTTTTAAAGACGAATTCTTAATTTTCAATTGGTATAAGCTGACGATTTTTTCTTCAAAATACCAGAAGCCACCCGCAGAGTTTATATATTCTTTAAAGTTAGGACTTATTTTGTAAAGAGTGTATTAAGTTTCTAAATTATTATCTTTACACTTATTTCATAAATTACCTAAAAATTGCAATATTCTCTTGAAAAATTCATGAAGACAAAAGAATTCATTGACAGTATGTGTATAAATAAACATTACAACTTAATGTATACGAATATAAGCAGTATTAAAGAAAAATGGCAAAACAAGAGTTACAAAAAAGAGCCACGTCAATCTTTGGTACTTCAATTAATTTAACTATTGAGCAGTTAGTCAGAGATAGCGTCAAACAAAATCCGCAAGCAACAGCAATTGCCGCTCCCGGTCGTTCTTCCCTAAGCTATATGCGTCTGTATGAACACATGCAGGACGTGAATACAACCTTGAATGCCTTGGGGTTGGGTTTGGGAGACCGGATTGCAATTGTGCTGCCCAATGGGCCAGAGATGGCGGTTGCTTTCTTAGCTGTAACTGCTTGTGCCACTAGCGCGCCTCTAAATCCTGCTTATAGTGCTGCGGAATTTGACTTTTATTTCGGTGATTTGAATGCAAAAGCACTGATTGTGCAAGCAGGAATAGATTCACCAGCCAGAAAAGTCGCAATGGCGCGTAATATCCCAATTATTGAACTCGTGCCGCAGTTGGAGGCGGAGGCAGGAATTTTTCGGTTAGTAGGTGAAACCCATTTACCTCCAGTACAACGCACTAGCAGTAGAAGTGAGGATACTGCCCTGGTATTGCATACATCAGGAACTACTGCCCGACCGAAAATTGTGCCATTAACGCAGGCTAATCTATATATCTCAGCACAGAACATTAAAAACGCACTAGAGTTAGGGCCAAGCGATCGCTGTTTGAACGTTATGCCCTTATTTCACGTACAGGGGTTAATTACAGCAATCCTTTCCTCGGTAGCAGCAGCAGCAAGTGTAGCCTGTACTCCTGGATTTGATAACGCTCAGTTTTTTGCTTGGCTGCAAGCAATGCAAGCAACCTGGTATACAGCAGTTCCAACCATCCATCAAGCAGTTTTGAATGCTGCAGCAGATATCAATAAGAGCTTGAATGAGTTCCCCAGACTGCGATTTATTCGTTCTGGAGGTGCTGCCCTACCACGTCCGATAATGACGGCTTTAGAGGAATTATTTCAGGCTCCAGTATTAGAAGGTTATGGCATGACTGAGACGGGCAGTATCAGCTCACTCAATCCCTTACCACCTCGTCAGCGTAAACCCGGTTCAGTCGGAATTGCCGCGGGGTTAGAAATTGGCATCATGGATGAAACAGGCCACTTACTCAAACCAAATCAAATTGGGGAAATTGTTGTTCAAGGTGGCAATGTGATGCTTGCTTACGAAAATAATTCCTTAGCCAATCAAAGCACCTTTACCAATGGCTGGTTTAGAACGGGAGATCAAGGCTATTTAGATCACGAAGGTTATCTATTCATCACAGGCAGACTCAAGGAACAAATCAATCGGGGTGGTGAAAAAATTTCTCCTAGAGAAATTGATGAAGTACTACTAGACCACCCTGCGGTAGCCCAGGCAGTTGCCTTTGCAGTTCCCCATCCTACCCTTGGTGAGGATTTGGCAGCAGCAATTGTTCTACGGCAGAATGCCTCTGTGACAGCAAAAGAAATCCGTGAATTTGCCGCCACTAAGCTGGCTGATTTTAAAGTTCCAACTCAGGTGGTATTTGTCAAAGAAATACCCAAGGGTTCTACAGGCAAACTCCAGCGTATTGGTTTGGCAGACAAGCTAACAGACCAATTGAAGGCAACGTTTGTTGCACCAAGAACTGATATAGAGAAGCTGCTAGCTACAATCTGGGTCGAGGTTCTAGGGATTGAGCAGGTAGGTATTTACGATAATTTCTTTGCTTTGGGTGGTGACTCTTTGGTGGCGTTACGTCTATTCACTGCAATCGAGAAGTCTTTGGGACAGAATCTACCTATATCTACCTTGCTGCAAGCCCCTACTGTTGAGCAACTCGCCACTAAGATTCTTCAGCTAGAATCCTCACAATCTTGGTCTTCTCTGGTGACTCTTCAACCATTCGGTTCTAAACCACCTTTGTTTTGTATCCACGGTTTAGGCGGAGAAGTTCTGTGTTTCCGTGAATTGGCAATGCATTTGGGAACAGACCAACCATTGTACGGTCTACAACCACAAGGGCTAGATGGAAAACAGGCTCCATTTACTCGCCTAGAAGACATGGCGGCACACTACGTTGAAGAAATTCAAACTATTCAGTCGAAGGGGCCTTATTTTCTTGGTGGCTACTCGTTTGGAGGTAATGTTGCCTTTGAGATGGCTCAACAACTTCGTCAGCAAGGTGAGGAAGTAGCTCTTCTAGTTATGTTTGATAGCTGTCGTCCTGGCTATGATGTGCGATTACCATTTGTGAAGCGACTTGGCGAGCATTTAAATAATCTCTTACAACTAGGGCCTGATTACCTTTGGCAAAGAACTGAGGTTTGGAGACAGTGGATTCCAAATCTGCTCAATAGTGGCCTCTATCGTTTCAAACAGAAATACAAGCATTACTTTAATGTTCAGTCTGATCAATTCTTAGACACTGACCGACACCTAGAAATTTCGGAAGCTAATAAACAGGCTCTTAGTAACTATGAGTTCCAGGTTTATCCAGGTCGAGTCGTCCTCTTCCGAACTGATGATCAAGCTCGCGTCAGTGCTGTTGGCATACAATATGATCCTCAATTCGGTTGGGGCGACGTTGTTACTGGCGGACTGGATATTTATTGTATTCCCGGTTCTCACTTTTCTCTACTCAACGAACCCTATGTAAAAGTAGTTGCTGAGAAATTGCATACTTGTCTAGATCAAGCCCAAGTAGATGTGCTAAGACGTAGCTCCGAAGCTGACCACTCTCTAACAATAATGAGTTAGCAAAGCTTGTCTGTTGAAACTGAGGTCATATCATGTCCGGCAAATCACCCTTAATGTCATTGCGAGTGGAACGAAGTCAAACGACGCAATCGCAATGTTTTTGGGATTGCTTCCCTACGGTCGCAATGACGGTTATTTGAATGGACATGATATCAGAGTGTGAGGATCTAAATTGATAGGGGTGTAGGGGAGTGAAGAGTAATTCTCGCTCATCTCCCTCATATACCCTTTCTTGGTCATATCTTTACCTCTACAAAAATTGCAATAAAGCAACTGATGCAAGATGTGGTGTGAGAGACTATTAAATAATTTCTTGCCATCCATGCATAGGCGCTATGCTTTTAGTGACCGATTCAATCAGAATTGGGGAAGCTTCTGATATCAAGATGCTAGGATAAACGGCTGTACCCCAGTTCGGATGTACTAGCACACAGCATTTGTCTTGAATTACTGGGTAATTAAGTAAAGCTTTCACAACTGCTGTGTCATCGTGGGGAATTACCCCGGAATGGGAAAGTAAGGGAAAGCCAGTACGAGGATCTATAAGGTCTGTTAAATAGCCGCGATCGCGCAGATTAAATGCTAAATCACAACCAAACCTCATAAACTTTTCTCGTAAGCGTTCTTTTTCTCTCTCTACTTCTGCCGTACTTTCGAGTAGTTGATATCGTGATTGTTGTAAAACAATCACTACCCATAAAAAAGATTGCTGTTTCCAATCTGGTAATATCCGTTCGCAGTTGGCACAGATATACTGGCTAGGAGAATGAATTGAAATCTGAACAGCTTGTCCCGTTTTGCCAACCAAATTAATGGGATAGCTTGGCTTTGAAGTGTAAACTTTGGGATAGTTCACTACATTGATTCGGTTTGTGCAAGTTTTTGACTTTAATCCTTGCGATCGATAATAACTCTTAAAACTTCATAAAAATCATCAATTTTCCATAACAGTTACGGTTATTTGGGAACTGTCGTCGATCAAGTATTAAGTTTTAATCAGTTTTTTATCGTTTATTAACCTATTTTGAGCAAACTTGTTTTTTTGCTGGGCAATTTCAATGTCTAGAAATCTCTAAAACTAGAGAGATAATCTGTATTAATCAAGCTTTAAAGCATTGACTGGAACATCATCCCAAGAATCGACTATCCGCAATCGCGCTTCCCAGCCGGAGGACTTTTGCGTCTCACTCAAATTTTTATCAAAGGATTCATGACAATCTTGTGCTTGAGACTCGTTACAGCAGGCAATACAAGCATGAATCATGCCAGACGGATCAATTTGCTCGTTTACCCAAATAGTCATGGATTATCCCCTCAAAAAATGTAGTGGAAAAAGCTATTTGTTTTTCTAGAATACTATTAAAATTGAACATTGTAGAGTAGTCAAAAGACTTATTTAAATTCTCTACATTAAAGCTGACAGGTGTAAGTATTTTTCTCTTATTATGGCTTTTGGGTGGCGATCGCTAATTTAGCTCACTGTACTTGACGCAACCGATCCATAACCGCTACCACTTGGCTGGTTCATTTGGTAGGCGCATAGGATTTCTCTCCTCTTTCATAGCGGCGGCGGTAGAGTAATTCTAACTGTCCACCATACTCTTGAATCCAGGCAATCTGGCGTTGGTAAAGCCCTCGGAAAGTATTAGCAAATAGAAGTGTAAAAATAGCAACGACCAATCCTGATGCTGTAGATACCAAAGCTTCACTAATCCCGGCTGTCACACCTGTTGTTTTTGTACCTCCTACATCACCAATATTTAGAGAGGCAAAGGAAGTAATTAACCCTAAGACAGTACCGAGAAGTCCCAATAAAGGTGCAAGTCCGATGATCGTCTCGAAAATGTTTTGGAAACGCTTAAGTAAAGGTATCTCAGCTTGCGCTTCACTTTCTAATGCCAAACGAAATTCCTCTGGAGTCGGCTCTTCTAATTCTAAAGCTGCCAGAAAAATTCGGGCGATGGGTAAATTAGTATTTTGCTGTAATTTATCCCAAGCGCCGACTATATTACCTTGACGATAAAGTTGTAATACTTCTCGCACAACACGGTTTTGACGTCTATTTATTTGTACCCAAAACCTCAGCCGTTCAATAATCAACGCCACAGCTAACATCGAAAACCCCAACAGGGGCCACATGACTACGCCACCTACCGTAAATAAATTACTAATTTCCATTTATTGTTTTTCCACTCCTCGACAATGCTAGATTAACAGATTGTTGGATTGACCAAACTAGCATAAATTGTCTATAAAGATTGCTTTGAGCTAATTCTGCGCTAACCCACACTAGTACCGCAAGGCGGAATTCAAAATTCACGCATTCAAAATTCAAAATAATTACAGCATAAGCGTTTCATTGATTTGGAATGGGTGATTTATTTACGCTGCAGTGTACTAGTATTATTTTGTATTGAGAACCATCTGCAAATTTTCTAATAATTCATGTGAGGTATAGGGTTTTGGTAAAAAGGTGGCGACGTTATTACCTAGAGTTTTAATTAATTCATGATTAGAGGTTAGACCACTAACTCCGATAATCTTGACTTCTGGGTTAATTTTTTTCAATACACGGATAGCCATTGGCCCATCCATAGAAGGCATCATCATATCAATCAAAACAACGCTAATTTCTGCTTGATGTTTTGTATATAGTGCCACTGCCTCAATTCCATCACGGGCCACTAGAACCTTGTAGGCGTTTTTTTCTAAAGCAGTTTTAGTAATCTCACGAATTGAATCTTCATCATCAACAACGAGAATTAATTCACCATTACCTATGGGTAATGCATGATGCCCTACTAGTGTGGTATCTGTCTCTGTCGCCTGTGTAGCTGATAAATATATTTGAAATTCTGTTCCTTTTCCTACTTCACTAAGTACGTTTACAAAACCACCGTGGCTTTTAACAATGCCCATGACTATTGAAAGACCAAGCCCTGTACCTTGACCGACTTCTTTTGTAGTGAAAAACGGCTCAAAAATTCTATCAACAATTTCTGCGGGAATTCCCTGTCCGGTATCGGATACAGTAATCACAACGTATGGGCCAACCTGAGCATCAATATTCATGCGAGCATAGTAGCTATCAATCCAGACATTGTTGGCAGAAATGCGTAAGATCCCACCGTCTAGTAAAGCGTCACGAGCATTAATACAGAGGTTCAGTAACACTTGGTGCAGCTGAGTAGCATCACCATAGATTGACCACAGATTTTGCTTGGGAAAATCAATTTTAAGTTCAATACATTTAGGAAAGGTCTGTTTAACAATTTGTTCAACTTCCGAAATTAAACTTTTTACCTGTATTGTTGTAAACTTACCTTCGAGTCCTCGTGAAAAACAGAGTACTTGTTTGACCAAATTTGCTGCACGTTTAATATTTGACTCTAATATTGAAATCCATTCTTGGCTCTTTTGATCTGTAAGTGTTAGTTCTAAAAGTTGAACTATCATCAGCATTGGTGTCAGCGCATTATTGAGATCGTGAGCGATACCACTAGCTAGGGTACCGATACTCTCCATACGCTGTGCCCGTAGAAACTGGGCTTCGAGTTGCTTTTTCTCTGTAATGTCAGTGTTGACGATTAAGATGGACTTAGGCTGTCCTTCTAAATCAGGCACAACTGTCCAACGACTGGCAACAATAATATCTTTACCTGTTTTTGTGATTTGCTGTAAATCACCTTGCCATAAACCGCAATTATTTAAACTGATGTTAATATCTTGCAGTTGAGAAAATGCTTCTTCTTTATAAAGAATTCTATTAGCATCTTTGGCGATCGCTTCTTCTTGGTTCCAACCATACAGGCGTTCGGCTCCTTTGTTCCAAAATCGAATTTGGTTGTCTAAATCTTGTACAAGAATCGCATCTGTAGTGATATCTAACAAGGCAGCTTGTTCACGGATTTTCTGTTCTGCTTGCTTGCGCTCAGTAATATCAAGCACAAAACCAACTGTAGTTTGTTGAGATTTTTCTAAAAGCGCACCGCCAGCTACAACAGGAACACGACTACCATCTTTATGAATGTATTCTTTCTCAAAGGGAGTAGAAACTCCAGAACTGATTAATTCTGCGATCGCTCTTGCTTCTAAATTCCTATATTCTGGTGGAGTTATTTTGTTCCAACACAATTTTCCTGAGTGCAGTTCTTCTCGTTCATATCCCAGCATCTGAAGAAATGCATCGTTTGCTTCTGTAATTTTGCCGCTCAAGTCTGACAAGATAATTCCAATAATATTAGATTCCACCAAGCGCCTAAATCGGGCTTCACTTTTTTGAAGTGCCCGAAAAGCTTCTTCCCGTTCCACCTCTAAGCGCTGACGCTCAGTAATTTCCGCTTCTAAACGTTCATTTTGCTCTGTGAGTTTTTTTGTCAGGTTTTGTAAGCGCATATGGATTTGAACGCGAGCTAAAACCTCTTCATGCTCTAAGGGCTTGGTAATGTAATCCACCGCTCCTAGATTCAGTCCTTTAACTTTATCTACTTTCTCTGCAAGGGCAGTTAAGAAAATTACAGGAATATTTTGAGTGGCTGGATTGTTTTTGAGACGACGACAAGTTTCAAAACCGTCCATCTTTGGCATCAATACATCCAATAAAATTAGCTCTGGTAAGGCATATTCTGCCATCTCCACTGCACTTTCACCATCTTCAGATACTAATACTTTAAAGCCAGATGTTTCTAAAAAATCTAGCAATACTTCTAAATTAATAGGAGTGTCATCCACAATTAAGATGACACCTTTTTCAGTAGTATCACTCATTACTACCTCTTAAAATTATTTTAAAAGTTCCCGAATTTGTTTGCCTTTAAAACCTTTAGCCTGTTGACTAATATGGGTAGCAAACGGTACCCATTGCCGATTCAACTCCTCCAGCCTAGTAGCTTCCTTGGCTATAGCTCTGAGATCACCTCTTTTTACTAAATAAGCAAGACAGCAATTCCTTCAGGTGGGGGAGGGCAACAATAGAAGTCTGAAGTGTAAGTAAATTCTAAAGGATGAAGTCGATTTTTGTGTTTATCCTTCATCCTTTTTACTACATCTTTTTCTGTATCAACCCATTCTAAGCCTAAGTGACTTCTTAATTTTTCTTAAAGATCCAATTACCGAACACATTTGGGGTGAGAACCGTCACAACCTACTTACCGACTTTATTGATGAGCGAACACATATCCTCCTTCTGTTTGATTTTACGAATAAAATCAAATTGGTTGCAAATGCCTGATATTGCCACTAGTTACGTAATTGAAATTTAATATTCTTAATCTAAAGTAATATTTACTACTGCAATTACTAAATATAAATTTTGTAAATTAGTAACAACGCAGAAACTGGCAATCAAAATTAACAGCTAAACTATTATCAACTGCATAGTATTTTGAATTTTAACGCTTAAAAAGAATATTATTTTAATTTTTTTTAATGCATTCTCGTAACAACATCTATATCATCGCTTTTTAATTGACCATCTTCCATATAAATGATGCGATCGGCAATATCAAGGATGCGGTTATCATGGGTAACTAGCAAAATTGTACAGTCTTGTTCTTTAGCTAGCTTCTGCATTAATTCTACGACATCGCGCCCAGATTTTTTGTCGAGTGCCGCAGTGGGTTCGTCTGCTAAAACAATTTTAGGATGGCTGACTAAGGCACGGGCGATCGCTACTCGTTGTTTTTGTCCACCAGAGAGTTTTTCTGGGTAGTAATTTATATGTTCTCCTAAACCAACCGTTTCTAGCATAGTGATCGTTTTTGTATCGATATCCTGATTGAGAAACTGATCGTGTAACTCTAAAGACATACGTACATTTTCTTTAGCTGTTAAAAAGGTCATGAGGTTATGTGCCTGAAAAATATAACCAATCTGACGGCGTAGTTGGGTTAACTGTTGTTTCTTCGCACCAGAGATTTCCTGTCCTAAGATTTTTAGGCTACCTTCTTGAGCCGATCGCAGTCCACCCATGAGAGTCAACAGAGTCGTTTTTCCTGAACCAGAGGGGCCGGTCATAATTACAATTTCACCAGCATTAATTTCTAAATTAATATCGAATAATACTTGTTTACGTAGCGCTCCTTCACCAAAATAATGATTGAGCTTACTAATAGAAATTACTGATTCTAAATTAGAAAATTGAGAGTTGGTAGTGACTGGGGTAGATTCTTGTAACATAGGATATTGTATGATTTTGATTTGGTTTAGGCAGAGTGCAGGAGGGGAGACAAGGTGAAAGAACTATCAATACATCTTGCCCCTTGTCCTGTTCAGTACGCAGTTCATAACGATAACTTAAAAGATATCTGCAGGGTCGGCGGCTCGTAATTTTCGCATAGCGATCGCCCCAGAAACACTACACATAATCACGGTCAAAATAAAGACAGATATTGCTCGATCCAGCTTCATAAAAATAGGTAGCAATGTGGCAGCGTAGGTAATTTGATACAGCCCAAAAGAAAGGAAAAAAGCCGGAAAATAACCTAAGAAAGCTAAAAATAATGCTTCTTGTAGCAGAACTCCTAATAAATAGCGATCGCTATAGCCCATTGCTTTGAGGGTGGCGTATTCTGGCAGGTGATCGGAAACATCGGCGTAAAGAACTTGGTAGACAATGACGATACCTACAATAAACCCGACTCCCACACCCAAACCAAAAATGAAACCAATACCAGTTCCCGTGGCCCAATAAGTCTTTTCAGTTTCGGCAAAGCCTTCAGGAGTGAGAACTTTTACATCATTAGGTAAACCAGCAGCAAGTTGCGCTTGGACTTTTTCGGGATTAACGCCAGGTTTAAGAGTAATCAAACCAACTTCAATGCGATCGGGTTTACGTTCTGGGAATAATTGCAGAAATGTGGAGTCACTAGTGATGACATTGCCATCAGCAGCAAAGGAAGCACCGTTGCTAAATATGCCTTTAACATTGACGGCTTTGCTATTAAGTTCTGTTTGAAAGTTGCCTGTTTTTTTAAAGATAGTGCCAACATCCCCGTACTCTGGACGACCTGCTTGGTCAAACAAAACTTGATACAACTGCTTCAGATCATCGTGGTTTTGTTGAATTTCGGGAAATTTGAATGCAGGTTGTGCCGGATCGACACCCCAGACTAATATGGCACGATCAAGACGTGTTTCGGGATTCCGCCACTGTCCGGTACTAATGTATAGGGAATTGACTGACTGCACACCGTCGTAACCCAATGCCTGATACAGCCGTTCACGAGAAAAGCTTTTCACCGAGAACAAAGTTTGAAATTGGGGATTAATTAAAACTAAATCTGCCTTTAAATTGCGATGTGGTTGGACGGCTGCATCAAATAGGGCACTTTCAAACCCCAACTGAATAAACATCAGCATATCGGCAAAGGTAATACCTGCCACTGCAACTGCTAGGCGCGTTTTTTCTTTCATTAACTGCCGCCAAGCTAGCGGAGTTTTGCGAAATAGATGAGAAAACATTTTGCTTCAGCCTCAATATCAAAGGTAGTTAAGAGTTTACAGTTTCAATCTGCTGTTCAAGTTGATATTGCCGCATTAAGAGAAATAAAGGCAGACCAAGAGAAACGCCAACTAAAAGATTAGAAGCGATGTAAATCCAAAGATTTTGCATTTTTAGGCGTTTCCCTTCCCGGAACACAAACACCCAGAGTACAAGAGATGAAACAATCACATCCATGCCAAAAAAACCAGAAATTCTGTTAGCAAATAGCTGTTCAAAAAAAAGTTGGATATCAAGACTGTTCTCTAAAAGAAATGGCATAAACTGCGAATAAGGTAAAACTGTTCCCAAAATGCAAAGCAGAAGATATATAACTTTCAGCATGATGAAATCTCCTGATTTTGTATGGCTTTATAATTCAATTGCTGTCTGCACTTGTAGGTTAGTTAAACCTGCAACTCGCTTGCTATCTTGAGGATTAAGGCGAATTTTCACTTCAATGACTCGGCTATCGAGATTTTCTCCTGGCTGGTTGCTGAAGACGTTTTGTCGGTTTACCTGCAAGCCAATCTGCGAAACTCTGCCGCGCAGTTCACCAGTAAATCCCTGGCTGGAAATTACTGCTTTTTGTCCTAGTTTTACTTTACTGATATCGGTTTGATAAACTTCTGCCACTGCAATCATCTGATCAGTTTGAGCGAAGTCTGCAATGCCAGCATCACCAATTTTTTCACCGGCTCGTTTATGAATTTTGAGAATTTGTCCTGTTGTTGGTGCTTTGATGTAAGCTGCTGCTAAGTCGGTTTGGGCATGTTTAAGTGAGGCGATCGCATTTTCAACTTCAGTTTGCGCTGCGGCTACATCCACTGGGCGGACTTCTGCAATACTGTTGAGTGTGGCTTGGGCTTCGCTGATTTGCTTGTTACTAGTGGAGTTAATGCGGTTGAGTGCAACTTTAGCTTCAGCCAGTTGGCGGCTAGCAGTGGAGTTAATGCGGTTGAGAACTGCTTTGGCTTCGTCAAGTTGCTGTTTTGCAGTTTCTAAACTCAAGCGCCTAGTGTCAAACGCAGAATTAGAAATTGCACCTTGGGAATATAATTGTTGATAACGCAGATATTCAGCTTGGGCATTGTTGAGTTCTGCCTCTAGCTTGCCAATTGTCGCCTCTTGTGCAATCCTATCTCCTTTCCATTGTGCTTCCAGGCGAGCGATCGCTTCTTGTTGGCTTTCTCTATCTCCTTGGGATTGGGCTTGTAAGCGCTCAACAGTTGCTTGCTGTGCTTGAATTTGTCCGGTTTTGGCTCCAGCTTTGACTTGCGCGAGTTTAGCTTGAGCCACTTGAACTTGTTTTTGTGCTTGTAATACCGCAGTTTGTAAGCGATCGCGTGAATCTAAAATTGCTATTACTTGCCCAGCTTTGACGCGATCGCCTTCTTGAACAAGGATTTGGGCAATGCGATCGCCATCTAACGCCAACGGTGCAGACAAGCTAAGTACCTCTGCTTCTGGTTGCAGTCTTCCTAAAGCCGTTACCTTCTGCACAATTGGTGTAGTTGGTACAGCTTCATCTGAGGTAGTGCGGCTAGCTTGCCCAAACTGAGAAACAGCATAAACAACAATTCCACCTGTAATTGCAGTAGCCGCAACTACTAATGCAATTAACCCTTGATTCTTAGGTTTAAATAACAGCCTCTGACCCATTTTTCCCCTCTATTAAAATTTAAGTTGGTGTATGGAATACAACGTAACTGCTAGCAGTTATTTTTTGCAATTAGCTGCATTATGAGAAACTGATTGCTGCAAATATGCCGTTAACATTTTTCCTAGCAAGACGCATTGTTCACAAAAATCAATCGTTTCGTCACCCCATAGTTTTTCCAAAATTAAACCATTGACGAAACTCAACACAAAGGAAGCTAAAACAGGATCTTGAATGCCGATAAAATTACAGGCTGCTTGCTGGTAGCGTTGATTGGCACGCTTCACTACAGCACTTCCTTTCATTTGCTCAGAATCTTTATTTTGGCAAAAATCAACCCAAATATAAGTCCATTTAATAAAGTAATCTTCATTTTTTACCAAATATCTTCCTAGTGCTTCCATTGCCTCTGGCAAAATTTTTCTTTCTCCCAACTCTGCTAATGCTATCGCCACATCTTGCTGACTAATTTCTTCTAGCAATTGCTCAAACAAAGCTTGCTTACTGGGAAAGTAGTGATACAGTGTGCCAGTCGAAACTCCTAAACTTTGGGCAATTTGCCGCATGGTAATCGAACCATAACCTTTTTGGGCAAATAAATCGAAGCACTTGCCGAGCAATTCTTTACGGTATTGTTCATGGTCAACAATCTTGGGCATAACTCGGCTTATTTATATCGAACGATCGTTATGTATTAAGATACAATCCTTAATACTGATTCGTCAACTTATAGAAGAAGTATGAATAACTTCTTCCCTTTGTCTTCAATTCACCTTGTTCTCTTCTGGTAAACTGTTGCCAATTCTGCAAAATGTTAAATTTAACTCAGCAATTCCCTAAGTAGGGCACTGAAAACATGGACCCTATCTCAGCTACTATTGGCTTTGTTGTGGGCTTAATCGGCTTTATTGCCAGCGTCGTGCAGGTGCTGGACTTCGTAGATAAACGACGAGAAAAGCAGCTAGCAATTGAAAGAGTTGAAAAAGGCAACCCTAATCAACCTGCAATCCTCAATCCCAAATCTCAAACTCCACATCGCATCGATTGGGGAGAAGCAGTTGATGTGTCAGTTTTTTATGGTCGCGCTGAAGAACTTGACAAATTAACCAAGTGGATTGTGCAAGAACGCTGCCGATTAGTTTCACTTTTGGGGATGGGGGGAATTGGCAAAACTTCACTATCTATTAAACTGGCACAACAAATTCAGGATCAATTTGGCTATGTAATCTGGCGCAGTCTCAGGAATGCTCCACCAATACAAGAAATTTTGGCAGAATTGATCAAGTTTTTATCAAACCAGCAGCAAACTGATTTACCCGAAGATGTAGGCGATCGCATTTCTCTACTGATTGATTATCTGCGCTCATCAAAATGTTTGTTAGTACTGGATAATGCTGAGTCAATTTTACAGCCAGGTGCTTTAGCATATCGAGAAGGCTATGAAGCTTATGGAGAATTACTCAAACGCATCGGTGGCACATCTCATCAAAGTTGTCTCATCCTGACAAGTAGAGAGAAACCGCAAGAAATTGCCGCATCAGAAGGAGAAACTCTGCCCGTGCGTTCTTTGCAGCTAACTGGTTTAAAAGCAGTAGACGGCGAAGAAATTTTTCATACTCAGGGATTGTCAGGCACACAAGCAGAAGAAGTCCAACTCATCGATTTTTATAAAGGTCATCCGTTAGCATTAAAAATAATCTCTACCACTATTAAAGAATTATTTGATGGTAATATTTCAGAATTCTTAGCCCAGGATACTGTAGTATTTGGGGGAATTCGTGAGCTTTTAGACCAGCAATTTAATCGCCTGTCAGAATTGGAAAAAGAAGTAATGTATTGGTTGGCGATTAATCGAGAACCTATTGGTATAGCAGAATTACGAGAGGATATTGTCTCACTGGCATCTCAGTCAAGTTTAGTGGAGGCGTTACAGTCATTAGTTAGAAGGTCGCTAATCGAAAAAATTACGTCACTATTTACATTGCAACCTGTGGTGATGGAATATTTGAGCGATCGCTTAATTGCAGAAGTCAGTGAAGGCATTATTAGTGGAGAAAGAGAATTTTTAAATCGCTATGCTTTGATGAAAGCAACTGCTAAAGATTACATCAGAGAAGCTCAAATTCGTTTCATTATTAAACCTCTTGCCGAAAGGTTACTTGATTTACTGTTAAATAATAAAAAAATTGAAAATAAGTTAACGCAAATCCTCTCAACCTTACGAGAAAATTTTACCCATCAACCAGGGTATATAGGCGGCAATATTTTAAATCTACTTTGCTACCTCCAAACAGATTTAAGCAATTATGACTTTTCTAATCTGACACTTTGGCAAGCTTACCTTAAGGGAGCTAATTTACAGCAGCTAAAATTAGTTAATGTTGCTCTAGAAAGGTCAGTTTTTACAGATATTTTAGCGACTATTTTTTCAGTAGCCTTCAGTCCCAATGGCAAAATTTTGGCTACAGGCGATGCTAATGGCGAAATTCGCTTATGGCAGATTGATGATGGTCAACAAATTTTAATTTGCAAAGGTCATACAGGTTTTGTCCGGTCAGTAGCCTTTAGCCCTGATGGTCAACTTTTAGCGAGTGGTAGTGTTGACAAAACTATCAAACTATGGAAAGTAAGTGACGGTAAGTGCATCCAAACTTTACAGGGACATAGCGATCGCGTAGAGTCGATAGCATATAGTTCTGATGGTCAACTTTTAGTTAGTGGCAGTGTTGACCAAAGCCTGAGAATTTGGTCAGTCCATGACGGTAAGTGCTTGCAAGTTCTTCAAGGACATACTCGTGAGGTTTGGTCAGTAGCCTTTAGTCCTGATAGTCAAAGTGTTGCCAGTGGCAGTTTTGACCAAAGCCTAAGAATTTGGTCAGTTAATGACGGTAAGTGCTTGCAAGTTCTTCAAGGACATACTGATAAGCTGCGGTCAGTAGCATTTAGTCCAGATGGCAAAATTCTCGCTAGCGGCAGTCATGATACTACTGTGAGGCTATGGTCGGTTAGTGATGGTCAGTGCTTGCAAGTACTGCATGGGCATACTGATAGAGTCTTGTCAGTTAAATTTAGTTCTGATAGCCAAACTATTGCCAGTAGTAGTTCTGACCAAACAGTGAGGCTTTGGTCAGCTAGGGACGGACAATGCTACCAAATTTTGCAAGGACATACTCATGAAATTTGGTCAGTAGTATTTAGCCCTGATGGTAAAATTTTAGCTAGTGGTGCTTATGACCAAACAGTCAGGCTGTGGTCAGTTAATGATGGTAAATGCCTCAAAGTTTTTCAGGGCTACATTAATGCTGTAGACTCAGTAGCCTTCAGCCCCGACGGTGAAACTTTAGCCAGTGGTAGTTTTGACCAAAAGGTGAGGCTTTGGGCACTCAGTAATCATCAATGCCGCAAAATTTTCAACGCACATACTCAACAAGTACGGTCAGTTGTTTTCAGCCCTAATGGAGAAATTTTAGCTAGTTGCAGCAATGATCGAACAGTTCGGTTATGGTCAGTTAAAGATGGTAAGTGCCTGAACGTTTTAGCGGAACATACTCATAAAGTGGGGTCAATAGCATTTAGCCCCAATGGTGAAATTGTAGCTAGTGGCAGTAATGACAGAACAGTCAGGCTATGGTCAGTTAGTGAGGGTAAGTGTCTAAAAGTTTTACAGGATAGTACTAATCAGGTATGGTCAGTAGCATTTAGTCCCGATGGGCAACTTTTTGCTAGTGCTGGTTATGACCAAACCGTGAGGCTGTGGTCAGTCAATGATGCTAAATGCCTCAAAGTTTTACAGGGTCACACTGGCCAAGTTGGGCCAGTAGCATTTAGCCCTAATGGGCAACTTTTAGCTAGTGGCGCTAATGACCAAACAGTGCGGCTGTGGTCACTCAATGATGGTAAATGCCTGAAAGTTCTCCAAGGACATACTAATTGGATTTGGTCAGTTACTTTTAGTCCTGATGGGCAAACTTTAGCCAGCGGCGGTGATGACCAAACTATCAGGTTATGGTCAGTTAGTGACGGCAAATGTATCTACACCTTACAGGGACATACTAATCGAGTTTGGTCAGTCGCGTTTCATCCCAATGGTCAAACCTTAGCTAGTGGTAGCGGCGATGGAACGATAAAACTATGGGATGTCAAAACAGGTAAGTGTTTCAAGACGCTGATAGTCGAAAGACCTTATGAGAATATGAACATCACCGGGGTTACAGGCTTGACAAAAGCGCAGATAGCCACATTGAAAGCACTGGGTGCGGTGGAGAATTAGAGACTTCCAACTAAAAAAATATCCCATCGCTGTGTAGGCAGGGGAGCAGAGCGCAGGGGGCAGGGGGATAAAGAAAAATATTATTATCTGAGTAAATTGGATAATTTATTTTCTGCAAGTCCTTAACTTGAAAGTAGTTATACCAATTTGAAAAAAGAATGCGACAGATGGGTAGGGGCACAAAAATGTTGTGCCCTTACTTACAAATAATTTATCTGTAGCAAACATTATTTGAATTGCTATAACCTATCTGACTACGGCTGTATCTTTAATACTCGTGAATGAGGCTTTGAACTCCATTAATGAGTCTTTGATACTCGTGAATGAGTCTTTGATACTCGCGGACGAGTCTTTGATACTCGTGAATGAGTCTTTGATACTCGTGAATGAGTCTTTGATACTCGCGGACGAGTCTTTTATACTCGTGAATGAGCCTTTTATACTCGTGAATGAGCCTTTTATACTCGCGGACGAGTCTTTGATACTCGTGAATGAGTCTTTGATACTCGTGAATGAGTCTTTAATACTCGTGAATGAGTCTTTTATACTCGCGGACGAGTCTTTGAACTCCATTAATGAGTCTTTGATACTCGCGGACGAGTCTTTAATACTCGTGAATTAAAAATAAAGTATATACAGCAGATTGCAAATAAATGAGTGAGGTAAAAATTATTGTAAGGGCACAACATTGTTGTGCCCCTACCTCCTACGTGTACACTTCATTTACCTTAAAAAACGCTGTCAAAGCCAAATATTTAAAGAACTGGTTGACAAACTGTTGGTACTGTACCTCATAAACTTGCAAGTAGACTGAGAGTTAGCAATACTGCGGTCTTGGCGGTTCTGGAGGAAATTCCTTGATGATAGCTTCCCACTGCTTTGAATAGGGAGGCTGGTTACTAAAGACATTTAATACAATTTTTTGAGTTCTGTCGTCAGTGTAGTAGTAGTCAATGAATACTGAAGCGCTGTGTAATTGAGCAGAATTGTAACTTCCTCTAGGGTGGTTTGTTTTCAAAAGCAATTCACCAGAAACCAATGGATAGACTTGCCCATTGTCTTGATGCCAATTATCATGAGCCAAGCCAAAAGCATAATCATCACCTTTATATATCTCAGTGACTTCTCCAGTAATCAGATTAATCTGATATTTTGCTTCACTTTTACGGGAAGGGCCAGGAGTTCCTCCCATCCATTGGTGAATATAAAGTAAATGGATCTGCAAGGTTTGCTGAAGTAAATCACACACTGAGTAAGTGACTTCACCAGGTAGCCACAACTGATTTGATCGCATCAGCAGTTGACCATCTGTTGTAGAATATGCCGCGATCGCGTCACTTTGCACCGCCCAAAGGATTTAATCTGTGACTCGTAGTGGATAGCCAGATTCTTCAGATTGCCACTTAATTGCGCCAGAAGCTAACGAACAACTCACAATCTTTCCCTCAAGCGATCGATAAAACAAGCTGGACTCTAGTGGATCAACTGCAAGCTGATACGGTAATGTTTGAGCAACGGTGTGGCGGAGGGCTGGATGAAGAAAGGTTGTAGGAGGTGGCGGTGATTGCTCCTCTACAGCAGGCTTGGATAGAGCGATCGCTCTTTGCCAGTAGTTCAGCCATTTAAACATTTTATAGGCTCCTGTTCATTGGATTAGCACACCAGATTTCCTAAATACTTTCAGTTCTAAGTTGAGTAGTTTTGAGCAACGAGTATTTTTATTTACTATTCCCACTCCATAATCAGAACTCAGCACTTAGAACTCAGCGCTCATTGTTCATGTCCGATGCTGCCCCAAGACTCGTATGATCAAAATAATAGGAAAATATAACAGCCAGATTTTCACCTTAAAAAATGGGCAGTATTTGGGAACTCGATTTTTACTCTCGTCCAGTTCTGGACGAAAATCAGAAAAAACTTTGGGAAGTCTTAATCTGTGAAAGTCCTTTAGATATTCGCGCAAAAACAGATTCTCTGTTTCGCTATGCTCAATATTGCCCCAGTACTCAGGTAAATTCGGGCTGGTTGCGGGCGGCGTTGCAGGAGGCTATTACCAAAGCAGGAGAAGCACCAATCAAAATCCGCTTTTTCCGCCGCCAAATGAACAACATGATTACTAAAGCTTGCCAGGATGTGGGTATACCTGCCCAGCCTAGCCGCCGGACTTTGGTTCTCAATCAATGGCTACAACAGCGGATAGAGGAAGTGTACCCTAATGAGCCAGGGTATCAAGGGGGAGCAAATCCTTCGGTGCGTTTAGAAAGCCCTTTACCTCAAAGGTTACCAGATGCTTTGGAAGGACAGCAGTGGGTTTTTGTCTCCTTATCAGCTGCTGATTTGATGGATATGCCAGAGTGGGAAATTGGTTTTAGTGAAGCTTTCCCTCTAGAATTGGCGCAAGTTTCGCCAGAAACCCGCATTCCAGGTGTTTTGATTTTCTCACCTAGAGCCTTACCCTTAGCAGGCTGGATGTCTGGTTTGGATTTAGCTGTCTTGAAATTTGACACAAGTGTTGGGTCACGATTAATTTTAGAAACTGGTGTGACTGAAAGCTGGATTTTGGCAAATATCAAAAACCCTCAAACTCTGGCAGAAGCAAAAGGTTTTGAAGCAGCAAAGCAAAAAGCCAATGGAGTGCATTTTATCGGTGTGCAATCAAATCCCCAAGCAGAATCTTTTGCTGGATTTTGGCTGTTACAAGATGTCAATCTGCCGTAAATTAATGGCAGGGTAGTGAGAAATCGGGACGAGGATCAACAAGAAGGGCACTAATGGCTCTTGACCAATAACTAGCCATTCATGGCTAATTACTAATTACTAACCCAAAACAGCAACGGCTGATACACACTGATAGATGTCGATGATTTGGGATAATGATCTGCGCGACAGTTGCTACAAGTCGGCAAAGCCGACGCCACTTGCTACCCTGCGGGTTCTCCTTTGGAGTACAAGCCGGGAAACTCGTAAGGGCGCAGTGGCTCCCCAACGCACTGCCTTGTCCATCTGCGGTTCAAAATCCACATCCACAATTTACCAAGGGTCATGGGTTCTGAAAATTTTTCATCACAAGATACGCTAGCAGAATATTTGCTGGAACTAGCCATCAAGTCTGGAGCAGAAGCTGCTGAAGTGTATCAGTCGCGATCGCTTTCTCGACCAGTCTTTTTTGAGGCCAACCGCCTCAAGCAGCTTGAAACCAGCCAATCTGAAGGCACAGCACTACGGTTGTGGCGCAATGGATGTCCCGGATTAACGGTGGCTTACGGTTCTGTGGAACCACAAGCTATGGTCGAAAGGTCTTTAGCCTTGAGCCAACTTAATCAACCAGAACCAGTAGAGTTAGCTAGTAACTCTCGGCCGTCCTACCCAAATTTGGGTAAAAATGTGCCTATAGAAGTTTTAGTAGACTGGGGCAAAGAAGCGATCGCCCTAATTCGTGATACCTATCCAGATGTTGTTTGCAATAGTGACTGGGAATGTGATGTTGAAACTACCAGATTGGTAAATACCCAAGGTTTAGATTGCTACTACACCGACACCACCCTCAGCTGTTATATGTCAGCCGAATGGGTACGAGGTGATGATTTTTTAAGCGTTTCTGATGGTCAAACCCAACGGAACGAACTAGACCCGGAGAAACTAGCTCTCCAAATTTTACAACGGTTATTTTGGGCCAGAGAAAATGTTCCACCTCTAACTGGTCGTGTTCCAGTTTTGTTCACGTCTAAAGCTGCTGATATGCTTTGGGGTACTGTGCAAGCAGCGTTAAATGGTAAGCGTGTGCTAGAAAAAGCTTCTCCTTGGGCAGAACGTTTGGGCAAACCCGTACTTGCACCTAATCTCACCCTCTACCAAGACCCCCAAGCTGGGCCTTACAGTTGCCCCTTTGACGATGAAGGCTCTGCTACGAATTCTTTGGTATTTATCCAAAACGGAATTTTACAACATTTTTATAGCGATCGCACTACTGGACGCCAATTAGGTATTGGTAGCACAGGCAATGGTTTTCGTCCTAGTTTGGGCAGCTATCCCACCCCTGGTTTATTTAATTTTCTGATCCAGCCCGGTTATGCATCACTGCAAGATTTGATTCGACAAATGGATGATGGCTTGATTGTGGATCAAATGCTTGGTGGTGGTGGCGGCATTTCTGGCGACTTTTCAATCAATATTGAGTTGGGCTACCGTGTGCAAAATGGTCAAGTAATTGGGCGTGTTAAAGATACAATGGTTGCTGGCAATATCTACTCAGCCCTCAAAGAATTAGTAACTTTAGGCGGCGATGCTGATTGGAATGGCTCTTGTTACACTCCCTCTTTGATAGTAGAGGGGCTATCCACTACCAGCCGCAACAATTAAAAATTCAAAATCAATCGCATATTCATAGATAAACCAAGTAACAAAACTGATGGTCTTTAGTTTGATAGAGTAGTATTCTACAGATTTGAGAACTTATATCTTGTTCATTAAATTACTGATACTTCTGGCCAGACCTTTCCTTGAACCCTGGTAGAGGTGGGTGAGGGCTGATTTATCATAGGCAATTTGCCGGACAAGATATTAGCTTCACAATTAAATTGAATATCAGGATTTACCTGCTGAAGCTGGGAAGAATAATAGGATAAGGGTTTTTTAACCTTTGAATTATTTCTTTTTGAATTTTGAATTTTTAAATTTGAATTTTATGTCGCTTCCTGTTCTGACTCAGCGCTTTCGCAGTTTGTGGCAGCCAAGGAAAGGTTTAGCGATCGCAGAAGCTTCTGTTATCGGTCTCGTGGCCGCCCTATCAGCGGTGTTCCTTAAAGTAGGGTCGGGATGGCTGGGGACATGGCGAGTCCATAGTGCCAACATTTTACCAGTATGGCTGGCTCTACCCGCAGTTGGCATGATTTTCGGTTTCTTGGCGGGTTGGTTGGTGCAACGGGTAGCTCCAGAGGCGGCGGGTAGCGGTATACCTCAAGTTAAAGCGACTCTTGCGAATGTGCCGATGACATTATCTTGGCGCGTGGCAGCAGTAAAATTACTCAGCGCCATCATCGTTTTAGGTTCAGGGATAACTCTAGGGCGACAAGGCCCCACCGTCCATGTTGGGGCAGGTTTGGCAGCAGGGATGAGCCGTTGGGTTCCCACTTCCCCAGATCATCGGCGACAGATGATTGCTGCTGGTGCTGGGGCTGGTTTGGCAGCCGCTTTTAATGCCCCGATCGCTGGCGTATTGTTTATCGTAGAGGAATTACTTCAGGACTTATCAGGACTAACCCTGGGAACTGCTATTATTGCCTCGTTTATTGGTGGAGTCATATCTCGATTGTTGGGCGGCGGTAGTCTGGATCTGAATCTGCAATTGACCCAATCCTCTAGCCAATTCTCCATACCAGAAATTCCCTTTTTCCTGCTGTTGGGTATCTTGGCAGGTTTATTGGGTGCATTATTTAATCAGGGGCTAGTTTTTAGCATAAAGCTTTACAGAAGATTGCATATCAGTTTACCGCTACGAGTAGCCTTAGCTGGCTTAATTTCTGGTGTCGTCGTGGCAATTCTTCCAGCATCATTCCGTGATAATACAGGTTTAAGGGAGTATTTAATTACTGGTGAGGCTAATGCTTTCTTAGCAGCGATCGCATTTGTGGCTCAGTTCGTTCTGACATTAGTAGCATTTGGTTCAGGCGCACCTGGAGGCTTATTTGCTCCCAGCCTAATTTTGGGTTCTTGTTTAGGACACATAGTTGGTGTGGGTGAGTCTCAACTTTTGGGAGGTGGTTCTCCTACTACCTATGCTTTAGCCGGAATGGGAGGATTTTTTAGCGCCGTTTCTAAAGTACCAATCACGGCAATTGTGATTGTCTTTGAAATGACAACAGATTTTAACTTGGTGTTACCCTTGATGATTGTTTGTGTAACATCTTACTTGATGGCAGAAAAGGTAGTGCCTGGTTCGCTTTATGAAAAACTTTTACAATTGAACGGCATCACCCTGACTAAAGACGCTCCTATAGAGGGGATACTAACAAAGTTAACCGCCAAAGATGTTATGCAACAACGAGTGGAAACCCTGGATGTAGAGATGAGTATGGATGAAGCCATACAAGCATTCTCTCGTTCCCATCATCGGGGTTTTCCAGTAGTTGAGGAATGTAAATTAGTAGGGATTGTCACACAATCAGATTTACTCAAAATACGCGATCGCAACTTACCAAACGATACTGCCTTACGCGCAATTATGACACCTAGACCGATGACGGTCACACCTATTCACAATCTCAGCAATGTGCTGTATTTGCTAGATCGTTATCAAATCAGTCGCTTGCCAGTAGTGGAAGGACGAAAATTAATTGGAATTATTACTCGTGCAGATATTATTCGAGCCGAAGCAGACCATCTTAATTGTGAAACCGCAACTTTAGGGCCGCAACCAGAACCTTCTTATGTAGTTTACCAAACGCGAGCGCCAAGCATCGGCAGAGGTAGATTATTGGTGACAGTGGCTAATCCTGAAACAGCAGGTACTTTATTACAAATGGCAGCAGCAATTGCCCGCGATCGCCACTTTGAAATTGAGTGTGTACAAGTTATCTTAGTATCGCGCCACAGTTCCCCAACAGAAACCCAAGTCAGCACAGCAAAAAGCCGCCGCTTACTTCGACAAGCCGAAGTTTTGGCGAAAAAGTTGCGAATCCCACTGCATACGCAGATTCGAGTTGCCCATGATGTCGCTCAGGCAATTTTGGAAGCAGTCAACGAACGACATATCGATTTAATTTTAATGGGTTGGAAAGGTAACACTTCCACCCCTGGCCGGATTTTTGGCAATGTTGTAGATACCATCATTCGCCAAGCCACCTGTGATGTGGTGCTTGTGAAATTAGGTAACACTCAACAGTCATCCCCTCTACCCCTTTATTCTCATCCTCCCTTTTCTGTCTCTCCTCCTCTGTCTTTTTCTCCTCCTTTGCCCGCCTCTCTGCAATTTAACCGCTGGCTAGTACCAATGGCTGGTGGCCCGAATGCGCGCGAGGCAATTAAATTGCTTCCTGCTTTGGTGACATTGGGAGAAGATCCACAAATTCGGCTGACACGCGTGTTTAAGCCATCTGAGTTAGAGCCAGATATGACAGTATTAGAACAAGCAATCCGTCAACTCATGCGCCGTCGCAACTTGTCTAGTACTGTAGTTGCTACCCCAGTTAAGGCTGATTCTGTTTCTGAAGGCGTGATTAACCTAGTCAAAACAGAAAATTACGATGTAGTTGTTTTGGGAGCTTCTCGTGAGGGATTATTACAACAGGCAATTCAAGGTAATATTCCAGAAGCGATCGCCTCTGGTGTAGAAAGTACAGTAATTTTGGTTAGGGGTGCAATTAACAAGTAAAAAATTCCCTGCAAGCATAGAGCAAAGCCTGCATACAACAGCAGGCTACAACCAAAACCTATTCGTAGAATTTACCCAAAATTGGAGAGCCAATCTAAATTAATAATTAGAACGGGAACCAGAAGAGCCTACCACATCACGAGTGCCGTAAGCTGTAGATTGATCGTCTCTGCGGCTCTTACGACCGAACAGACCAAACAAACCAAGTAATCCCAACAAACCCCAATCGCCATCCGCATAATTACCATCGGTAAGAGGACGGTCTGTAGTAGTGGTAGTGGTGGTATCTGTAGCCGTGCCATCAGGAGTAGTAGTCGTCTGAGCAGAAGCAGGCAGAACAGCTAAACTTAGTGCTAAAACAGTACTTCCCAAAACCTTGGATACATCAGAGTGTTTCACGTTCAAATTCCTCAACTCAATTTCCGAAATTTATTTATAGTTACAGCTTATTAAGTTTTCGCAGAGCTAGAATCAATCGTTAGCTGGAGATTGATATCCGCTGGAAGTCGCATTTTTTGTTAACTGCTTTGATGAAAAAATCCGATAGGTTGATTTTCATCATAAATTTGCCAAATCTTGAGTAATGTAAGGTAGGCAATGCCTACCCTACGTCTGTATTTCTTAATTACGAATTACTATTAGTACTTCTTACTTAGAAATTTGCCAAATTTTGAGAATATTTCCAGCACTACCACCACTGGCAATAGTTTTTCCATCAGGGCTGATGGCTACAGAATAAATGTAGCCAGAATCTTGTGTTAAAGTGCGGATTTCTTGCCCAGTTGCTGTATTCCAAAGTTTAATTGTATTATCACTACTGCCACTGACAAGGGTTACAATGTTTAATTTGTCATTGCCTGCCTTTGGTACATAAGCAACAGAATTCACCTTTTCGGAATGCGCCTTTAAGGTATGAATTGTTTTTCCCGTCACTAGATTCCATAATTTGATTGTCTTGTCCTTACTACCGCTAGCAAGAGTCACACCATCAGGACTAAAAGCCACAGACTGAACTAATTCAGAATGCCCTTCTAGGGTACGAATTTCCTTCCCTGTCGCTAAATTCCACAGTTTAATCTTCCTATCCCAACTACCACTGGCAAGAGTCTTACCATCAGGACTAAAAGCAATAGAAGAAACCGCGTTAGAATGTCCCTCCAAGGTGCGTATTACCTGCCCATTTGCTAGATTCCACAGTTTAATTGTTTTGTCTAAGCTGCCACTGGCAAGAATTTTGCCATCAGGACTTAAGCTAACAGTAGCAATTCCCTGAGAATGGCCTTTCAGTGTAAAAATTTCCTTCCCGGTTGTTGTATTCCACAGTTTGATTGTCTTATCGTTACTGCCACTAGCAAGGGTTTTGCCATTATGACTCAAGGCAATAGTCCAAACCCATCCAGAGTGACCCTTTAAAGAACGGATTTCTTTTCCAGTTTCTGTATTCCAAAGTTTGATTGTCTTGTCGTCACTGCCACTAGCCAAGGTAACACCATCAGCAGCAAAAGCTACAGAGTTCACATCACTGGAATGTCCCTTGAGGCTGTTGGATTGAATAAAATTTTCTGTAGGTTGAACAGGATTAGAAGAGGTAACAATTGCCTGCGGACGAGACTGTAAATACCAAACTCCCCCTAATCCCAATAGGAAAATAGCAGCATTTATTAATAATCGGTTTTGCAGATATGGTCTGTGAACTAATGTGGTTGGCAGTACGGTTGCAGGTACTGGCTCTGATGATGGCTCATTTGTCAAGTCCCTGAGTACTTCATCAGCCGATTGATAACGTTTTTGGATGTCTGTTGTTAACAACTTATCTAAAACCTGCTCCAAATTAACACCTGATGTTACCCCATCTATATCCCGATTACGCAAATATTGTTGCCATGAAGTAACCCAACCATAGCCCTGTTGTATCCAAAGTTTAGATGGGCGAATCCCAGTTAGTAAATGAAAGCAAGTCGCACCCAAACTGAATAAATCACTAGCTGGATAAGCTTTGCCATCCTGCATTTGTTCAATAGGGGTGTAACCATGTGAACCAATGGTCGTCCCGATTTTAGTCTGCACTGTTGCTGTTAACTGTTTTGAAGAGCCAAAATCAATTAACACTAATCGCCCATCACTGTGACGACGAATAATATTCTGTGGCTTGATATCCCGATGAATTACCCCACGCTCGTGGATAAACTTGAGGACGGGCAGTAAATCTAGTAGAAGTTCGATAATGTTGCTTTCGCCGTATATTGCCCCTTTTTGCAATTCTTGCAATAAATTTGGCCCATCAATAAATTGCTGCACTAAAAACAGATAATTATCTTGTTCAAAGTAAGCGAAAAGCGTAGGAATTTGCTCATGCTCTCCCAATTTTTGCAGTTGCTTTGCTTCTTCTTTAAATAGCTCAACGGCTTTCTTCAATGTAGAACTTTCTTGGACTTTGGGTGCAAATTGCTTTACAACACACCATTCATTTAGCTTATCCACATCTTCCGCTAGATAGGTTTTGCCAAATCCGCCTTCATCAGATAGCACTTTGATGACACGATAACGTCCCCTCAACAGTGATATTAATGTTGTATTACAACTGTGACAATGGTTGTTACTATCAGGATTGTGAGGATTTGGACAATCGGGATTCAGGCAGCAACGCATACTGGAAACCCATTTGCAGTTTGGGTATATACTAATTCATGACATAATAATTTTGCTATAAAGTTGCCAAAATTATTCTTCTGTATAGAGAAATTAATTTATAGGTAACTCAGCAATTTAAAATAAAAAATGAATAGTTTACGGAGCGATCGCCAGCAGCATTCTCTCTGATTAATGTGCTTTATGTTGAATGAGCTATGTAACTGGATAATTCACAGTCAAAGAAAATTCCGATAATATTCCACTGCCTATGCTCATAAAATTGGTGCTTGTCGCTTCGTAATCATTCAAAATTTAAAATTCGTTTTTAAAACTTTGTGCTTGTCGGGAACCCCCCTTTATAAATTTTTGCAAAATTCCACAAAATGAGGAGTGATATGTTGCTAGAAAAAAACAATAAAAAATATCGTCGCCGATTGAACTTGGCTGCAATTCTTTCTATGGGTGGTAGTTTATTGATTGCCAGTTATTCTCTACCCATTAGTGCTTTAGAAATCCCAGTAAACTTTGGAAAATACAGAATTGCCAAAACGCCAGATGAAAGGCAACCAGAAGCAGTACAACAAGGAATTGAGCAAATCCCTGCTGCTGAACCCCTTGTAGCTCCACAACGCAGTCAACCGATTGATTCGCCTATACCTCCTACTGTATCGCCCACTACACAGCCCGATCCAACTCCAACCCCGCAACCATCTCAACCAGCAAATACTACGCCAACTCCAACCCCGCAACCATCTCAACCAGTAAATACTGCACCAACTCCAACCCCGCAACCATCTCAACCAGTAAATACTGCACCAACTCCAACCCCGCAACCATCTCAACCAGTAAATACTGCACCAACTCCAACCCCGCAACCATCTAGACCTAGGAATACAAATCCCACTCCCAGACCATCTCAACCAGTAAATACTGCACCAACTCCAACCCCGCAACCATCTAGACCTAGGAATACGAATCCAGTCCCCAATCCTGCACGAGGTGGGTCTATACCTAGACCGTCTAGACCAATAAATACTAACCCAACTCCTCAGCCCGCGAATGATGGCTATGTTAGTCCACGGCAGAGAGTTCGTCAGATTAATACCAAACCCCGTACTATTAGCAATCCCAGTGTTGAGAAATTACCTGGTTACCCATCCGAAACGCTTAATTATAAAGAGATTAACTTTGTAGATGTTGCCTTCGGCATTCTGGACAAGAAAGATTTCAAGTCTCAAGGTAGGTATTTTCATTTCTATCAGTTTGAGGGTAGAGAAAACCAACTCATCCAAATTAGGCTTGGTGGCAGTACTGATTCACGTCGCTCAAATAACTTAAGTCTAAGTCCCTTCATGTTTCTGCTTGACCCTAATAATAACGTTCTTGTAAAAAGAGGTGGCAGTGGAGCGAGTGCAATTAAGGATGCATTCATATTTGTGAGATTACCTGTTAAAGGTAAGTACACGATCGCAGTTACTAGCCGCAATCCTGGAGATACAGGTCGCTATAGTCTGGCGCTTAGGAATGACAGAGCCAGCTACAATCTAGATGAATCTGCACAACTCAGCGGTCAAAGTCTAACCCTGAAAAAAAATAAAAGCCCTTACGATGTTTCCAAATTTGAGGGTAAAAAAGATCAGCTGGTTAGTATTCGTGTAGATAGCCTTTTTGAAGAGTTTTCTCCTTACTTAGTCTTGTTAAATTCTCAAGGGCAGATTATCGCTACGGATAATGCCAAAGATGGTAAGTACAGCGCCCTTATTGACCGAGCCAAGTTACCTGGGGATGGTACTTACTATGTAGTGGTTGTTTCAGCCAGCCCACAAGAACGCGGCAGATACCGATTAACTGTCTACTAAGTACATCTTGCCATACTGACATCTCGCCTGGAACTTCAGTTCCAGGCTGATAGCGCAAGTCCACTGAAGTGGACTCAAATTATGATTCAGTCCTTTAGGATGGAAGATATTATTTTTTCCACGGTAGCTTGGTTCCCATCTCAGTAAGTGCCGAAAAAACTAGGTAGAGAATAAGTAAACTAGCACTGATTAAAAAAAGAACTAAGTCGTTATTCATTTGCGATGAAAGAATAATAAACAGTCATAAAGTTTAATCATCCACCAAAAGGTTGGAACTAAGTGCTGCAATTGTGAAGACTACTTGCACTACTAGCCGGGAAAGATTAATACGTGCGATCGCCCTTTAGGGCACTGCGCTCCGCACAATTGCCCAATCTAGCTACAATTTTAAAGCGATCGCTATTTCTCAAAATTCCATCATGAGCAACATTCCCCAAATCGGACAACCAGCCCCAGACTTCTCCACACCTGACCAACACGAAAGTCCCGTCAGTCTAGGTGATTTCAGTGGCCAGTGGGTTATCCTTTATTTCTACCCCAAAGATGACACCCCTGGTTGTACTACTGAAGCGAAAGATTTTACCGAGTTAAATCAGGATTTCAGCGCACTAGGAGCGAAAATCTTAGGTGTAAGTCCAGATTTAGGCAAGACTCATTGTAAATTTATCAACAAACATAACTTAACAATCACTCTCTTGAGCGACCCAGAACATGAGTTAGCAGAAACTTATGGAATTTGGCAATTAAAGAAATTTATGGGTAAGGAATATATGGGTGTTGTTCGCTCAACTTTCTTAATCAATCCTGAGGGGAAGATTGCTTATTCCTGGCCTAATGTCAAAGTTAAAGGTCATGCTCAACAAGTTTTAACTAAATTGCAAGAATTGGCAGCTATAACGAGTTCATCATCTTAGAATGAAGAAGAGGTTCCAAATAGTTATATTGCATATATTCAATAAGCTATGGTTCAAATTATCCAAGGGCAAAATGTCACTCTCGCATATCTCAAAGAAAACTTTGCTTTAAACAGATCTGAAAATGAGCAATTTTTTACAGAGTGGTTTGACAATTTACCTGAGATAACTGAATTAGAAAAAAAATATTTAGACCGAGTAAAAACTAATTATCTTAGCTTACTGGAAAATGCTCCCATTTTGGAAGATGCAGCCAAATTAGTAGTATTGTCTCCCTTGCTAGATTTGGCTGGTTTTTATCGTCATCCTTTTTACATCGCTACAGAAGAAAGCATAGAGATTAGTGAAGATGTAATTTTAGGTAATGCAGACAAAGAAGAAGAAGAAAAAGAAATTATCAAAGGCAAAATTGATGTATTAGTTATCCAAAATAAGCTGTGGTTACTAATAATTGAATCTAAAAGGTCTACTTTTTCTTTGGCTAAGGCAATTCCTCAGGCGCTTACTTATATGCTAGCTGCTCCTAACCCGAATGAGCCTGTATATTCATTAGTGCTAAATGGAGAAGATTTCCAATTTATCAAACTGAGCAGAAATAATAATCCTATGTATGCTTTATCTGATAGATACACGTTATATAGAAGCGAAAATGAATTATATATGGTCTTGAATATATTAAAAAAATTAGGACAAATTATAAATTAATTATGGTTCAAGTTATTCAAGCCCAAAATGTCGGTCTTGCCTATTTAGAAGAAAGATTTGGTTTGCGACAGGCTGAAAGTGAAGATTTTTTTCCGGAATGGTTTGACCCTCTACCCGAAATCACAGATTTAGAAAAACAATATCTAGACAGAGTTAAAACTAATTTTCTGCGATTGGTAAAGCGTCCACCAATTTTAGAGAATGCAGTCAAAATGGTAGTATTATCTCCTTTATTGGATTTGGCAGGATTTTATCGTGAGCCATTTTTACTTGCTACAGAAGAGTCTATAGAAATAGCTATAGAGGATAAAGGAGAAATAGTTAAAGGACGTATTGATGTTTTAGTTATTCAAGAACAATTGTGGTTGTTAGTCATTGAATCTAAAAGAGCTAGTTTTTCCCTTTTAGAAGCCATACCCCAAGCACTGGCTTATATGCTGGCTAATCCTCATCCAGAAAAATCTGTGTTTGGATGTGTAACAAGTGGAGAAGATTTTCAATTTATCAAGCTAATAAACCAAGCTAAATCTGAGTATGCTTTATCTGATAAATTCACTTTATCCAAGCGGGAAAATGAATTGTATCAAGTTCTTGCAGTATTAAAAAAATTAAGTCAAATTTTCAGTTAATTATGTCTATTCGTCCTATCTACCTAGATTCTCACGCTACCACTCCCGTCGATGAACGAGTTTTGGCAGCAATGCTACCTTATTTCATAGAAAAGTTCGGTAACCCATCGAGTATCAGTCATATTTATGGCTGGGAAGCAGAAGCTGCTGTTAAACAAACGCGGGAAATTTTAGCAGCCGCAATCAACGCTACGCCAGAAGAAATTGTTTTTACGAGTGGCGCTACAGAAGCGAATAATTTAGCTATTAAAGGTGTTGCAGAAGCATATTTCCAAAAAGGACAGCATATTATTACGGTTGCTACTGAACATAAAGCTGTTTTAGACCCTTGTGCATATTTAAAAACCCTCGGTTTTGAAATTACTATTTTGCCAGTTCAAAAAGATGGCTTAATTGATTTAACTGAGTTAGAAAAAGCATTTCGTCCTGAGACAATTTTGGTGTCGGTGATGGCTGCAAATAACGAAATTGGGGTGTTGCAGCCTTTGGAAGCAATTGGGGAAATGTGCCGCGATCGCAATATCATTTTTCACACAGATGCAGCCCAAGCTATTGGTAAAATTCCCTTGGATGTGCAGACGCTGAAAATTGACTTAATGTCGTTAACAGCACATAAAGTATACGGCCCAAAAGGTATCGGGGCGCTATATGTTCGCAGGCGCAACCCCAGAGTGCAACTGGCTCCGCAGCAACATGGTGGTGGACATGAGCGGGGAATGCGTTCTGGCACTTTATATACACCGCAAATTGTTGGCTTTGGTAAAGCTGTAGAAATAGCTTTGGCAGAACAAGCGACAGAAAACCCACGTTTAAGAAGTCTCAGACAAAGACTGTGGGAACAGCTTTCACCACTAGAAGGAATTCATCTCAATGGACATCCAACTCAGCGGTTAGCAGGAAACCTGAATATTAGTATTGAAGGGGTAGATGGAGCCGCACTTGGCTTGGGATTGCAACCAGTAATGGCGGTGTCTTCTGGTTCTGCTTGCACCTCAGCAAACACAGCACCTTCCCATGTGCTGACAGCGCTAGGAAATTCAGAACAGCTAGCATATGCATCCGTGCGGTTTGGGATTGGACGCTTTACTACCCAAGAAGAAATTGATACTGTCGCAAAACACGCGATCGCTACTATTCAAAGCTTACGTAAGCAGACAACCCTGGTGTGAGGGAGCAGCGGAGAGGGGCAGAGGAGAAATGACAAAACACTCTTGACTCTTGCCCAATGCCCTATGCCCAATGCCCCATGCCCAATGCCCTCATTTTTCAATAAGGATCTGAGCTAAACCTACCCCGCTTAACACTTCTGAGATAGTATCCTGATGTTGGTATCTTTCTGAGGTCGAATGTATCGCCACGGGGAACTCGCCAAATTTTGTAGTCGTAATATGTCAGGGGAGTGCGGGGTTTACATACCTCTGGCGGATGATCTCCTAGTACGAAATATGCTGAACCCCTCCCGATAACTTTGGCCATACCGTATTTATCCACAACAACCGATGTCTCTTCGCTAATAGCTATACCTAAAGCGCTTTTAGATACGCCATCCTGAATTTGACGGGCAATAAAAGCCATAATTCGGCCCATTCTTTTACGCCTGTCGAAGTGGGTATCTACGATGGTTCCCTTAAGATACTTCCATGTGAAAAAGTTGTAAGTAAAGGTAATGTCCCGGTAAGGGTCTTCAAGTGCGTCTCTTGTTTCAATGCCTTCTTCAGAAGAAGCGCAAGCATCATAAACGTATTCACTTTGGATCATTGCACCTGCACTCGTACCACCAATAGCACCACCTCTGGCGTAAACTGACTTCACAGCAGCCTCTAGTTTAGTGTTCTTCCAGTTGTGGGTGTATTGGCATTGGTCACCGCCAGCAAAGAAAATTACACCAGCATTTCGTACTTTCTCACAAATCGCAGAGTTGTTTGCATCTTGTCTATTGCTAATAACAAGAGTCTCCACAGATTTCACGCCTTTCATAGGAGAAATTAGGCGATTGTAATCATGATTACCAGCAGCACGGATGACCATAACATCAACTTTGGTGGCGCAGTTAGTACCTCCCCTCACCTGGTTGATCATCCACTGGATTCCCTCCTCGACATCAGGGCCGCCTCCACCCAAGCTATGAACAGGGCCAGCTAAGGAAGGCAAGGTAGGTAATGGCGATAAGGAAGGACTGACATCAACATCAATCTCCTGAAAGTAGCGTGTCAAGTTTGCTGTAATATGGGTTATGAGGGAGGTTCCCATCTTCAGCAACTTGGTTCCTACACTCTTCAACCACTTTGCTATATTTGGAAATGCCATTGACATACTAACCTTCTGGTGCAAACTGCAATTATTGCTAACTCTCTCACCAGAAGGGGTAGAATTCCCAGCGTACAGGGTTTGTACTGTTTTTTAACGCCAAAAATGCAGAGTGATCATTAATTCTCGGCTTGATTTTGTGTTGCTTGTTTAATTTAAAACCAAACTACCTGCGATCGCTCTTGTACAACTCGCTGATAAACATCTTCAGTTTGCTTGGCTAGTTTTGGCCAGCTAAAGCGCCGTTCTAAATCCTCATAAGCATTATCAATCAGCCATTGCCGATAACCTGGATGCTTCAATACTTCCAAAATTCCCCAAGCTATGGAATCGGGATTGTTTACCTTAGTAACAATACCTGTTTTGGTGTGTTGCACCACTTCAGGAAAACCACCAGTATCTGAAACTACTACAGGAACACGAGAAGCAAAGCTTTCTAAGGCAACAATACCAAAGGGTTCGTAAAGACTAGGAAACACAGCACAATCAGCTATAGTCTGGAATTTATCTAAATATTCATCTGAGAGAAAGCCTGTAAAATAGGTCTTATCCCAAATACCCATATCCCAGGCTTGACGCTTGAGATTGTCGGTGTTACCACCACCTACAATCACAAATTTCACGTTACCACCCATTTCCCAAAGTACCTTGGGAGCAGCATTCAGCAATAAAGATACACCTTTTTCATGGGTCATGCGCCCGACGTAGTAAACAATTTTTTCTTCGTCTTTGGCAAATCGGCGGCGAAAATCTTGAGCGTGAAAATCTTGGTGGTGCTGTTTCTTTTCTGGTCGAATACCGTTGTAGATCACATCGATTTTATCCCAAGGGCTGTGTAGCGCTCGTTCTACTTCCCGTCGCATATATTCGCTACATACGATAACTCGCCAAGCTTCGTAAGCTAATAAGTTTTCTTTGCCACTAATATAATATTGAGTTTCAGTGTAAATACCGTTATGGCGACCGTATTCGGTAGCGTGAATTGTAGCAATTAGGGGTATTTTAAAGTTATGTTTAAGAGCGATCGCAGCATCTCCCACTAACCAATCATGGGCATGGATTAAATCAAATGGGCCTTCTTCGAGTATCAACTTCCCGCCATGATGCCCCATACTGTTATTCAGGTTTACTACCCAGTGGAAAAAGTCTTTGCTAGCGGCTATTGGAACCCGATGCACATGCACACCTTCTACTACTTCGTACATTGATGCCTGACCAAACTCCGCTGTAATTAAGTGGACTTCATGTCCTCGTTTGACCATTTCTGGGTATAACTCCGCCACATGACGAGCAATTCCGCCAACTATCCTGGGTGGAAACTCCCAACTCAGTACGAGTATTTTCATTAACTAGACTCCCCGATGCTTTACAAATATCTAAAAAACTCTATTTATCTAAAGTTATAAGGATGGCAATTTCAGTAAGTATGTATACTTAAATTTTTAAATTTATTAACAATTTTTTATTGATATTCCCATTACTATAAACATTTCGCTTTACTAATCTTCATAGTCGAATAACTCTACATTATTTAATGAAACGCCATCATACAGCAATTTCGCAACCTTTGGATTTACTAGTTGCTGATAGAGGTAAACCCTTAGATTGTGCTGGCTCACCAACTGCCCATTAAAATTTTTTATAGCTTATACCAATTTGAAAAAAAGAATGCGACAGATCCACACTCCCAAATCCTTGTGATGTCTACGTTTCTTAATATTGAATTTTGAATTGGTATTAAATTCCCCTAAATCCTATCTCTAGTCTTTTACACAGCCACAATTGGAACAATTCTCAGCAGCACAGCTTTGACAACAGCCAACGGTGGAGTGCAATACAACTTTTGGAGTAGAAAAATAGGGGAAAGAATTTATCTTTTGCTTATTCCTACAATTAGCTTTGATCTAGGCGCAGCACTGCCATAAAAGCTTCTTGAGGAACATCCACTGTACCAACAGATTTCATCCGTTTTTTACCTTTTGCTTGCTTTTGTAAGAGTTTCTTCTTGCGGCTGATGTCGCCGCCGTAGCACTTGGCTAGTACGTCTTTACGCAAAGCAGGGATGTGTTCACTGGCGATCACTTTACTGCCGATAGATGCCTGAATTGGCACTTTAAATTGATGGCGAGGAATTAGTTCTTTGAGCTTCTCCGCCATTGACCGCCCGACGTTGTAAGCTTTATCCCGGTGAACGATCATCGCCAAAGAATCCACCGGATCGCCGTTAATCATAATATCCAGCTTCACCAAAGGATTTTCGCGGTAACCAATGAGGTGATATTCCATGCTGGCATAACCACGCGATCGCGACTTCATTTGATCAAAAAAGTCGGTCACAACTTCTGCCAAGGGCAGTTCATAAGTGAGTGTAGTCCGTCCTTGGGTGAGATATTTCATATCTTTGAAGATCCCGCGTCGGTTTTGCGACAATTCCATTAAAGTACCGACGTAAGTTTCCGGCGTAATCATCTCTACTTTAACGTAGGGTTCCTCAATTCTTTCTCGTTCGTTGGGAGAAGGTAAATGGCTGGGATTATCAATGTACAGTTCTTCTCCTTTAAGAGTAATCACCTTATAAACTACTGAAGGAGCTGTAATAATTAAGTCTAAGTTGTATTCCCTTTCCAAACGTTCTTGGACAATTTCCATGTGCAGTAAGCCCAAGAAACCGCAACGGAAGCCAAACCCCATAGCGCTTGAAGTTTCGGGTTCATAATGCAGCGCCGCATCATTAAGTTTGAGCTTTTCTAAAGCTTCTCGTAAGTCTTCAAATTGATCGGCATCTATGGGGAACATACCGCAAAAGACCATCGGATTTGCTTCTGCATAACCAGGTAAGGGGTCTGTTGCCTTAGCATTGGCAAGGGTAATTGTATCTCCCACACGGGCATCAGCTACAGCTCTAATTGCCGCTGCCAAATAACCTACTTCCCCAGCGTGCAGTTCTTCAACTTGCTTCTGTGTAGGAGAGAGAACCCCTAACTCGTCAATTTCGTATTCTTTGCCGGATGCCATGAGATAGATGCGATCGCCTTTTTTGACGCTGCCATCCATCACCCGGAAGTATACAATTACTCCCCGGTAGCTATCGTAATAGCTATCAAAAATTAACGCCCGTAAGCGCTGATCTACTGTATTAGGAGCTGGGGGTATCCGCTCCACAATTGCTTCTAAAATCTCATCAATGCCAATGCCCTCTTTCGCTGAGGCCAGAATCGCACCACTGCAATCTAAACCGATAATTTCTTCAATTTCACCAATTACCCTATCTGGTTCTGCCCCTGGCAAGTCGATTTTATTCAAAACCGGGATAATTTCCAGGTTATGCTCCAGCGCCAAATAGACATTGGCTAAAGTTTGTGCTTCTACGCCTTGGGAAGCATCTACTACTAATAGCGCTCCTTCACAAGCGGCAAGAGAGCGCGACACCTCGTAAGAAAAATCCACGTGTCCAGGCGTATCAATTAAGTTCAGCACATATTGCTGACCATCTTTAGCTTTGTAGTTCATCCGGGCAGCTTGCAGCTTAATTGTAATGCCGCGCTCCCTTTCTAAATCCATGTTGTCGAGAAACTGTTCCTTCATCTGCCGATCGCCAACAGTGCCAGTGGCTTGGAGTAAGCGATCGGCAAGGGTTGATTTCCCGTGGTCGATGTGAGCAATAATACAAAAATTGCGAATGCGAACTGCGGGAACGTCAGTCATATACTATCTTTGCTGAAGCAGCAACCAAGGTTAAAAGAGCAAATTACTTCATGTATTTTAATGCTTTCTTAGCCAACGTCACTGCTTGCTTTGTTGATATTAAAAATGGAGAGGTGGGAAGAGGGGTGTTACCCCTTTATCCATTAGGGTGTCTTCCTAGCTTCATCTAGGAGGCTAGACTTTCAAGAATCTATAAAAGTCTACTTTTAGCTGCTGGTATTGATCAACCAGAAGCGTACAATAAATATATATAAGTACATAGTGTAGAGATCGTGGGTAATTACAACCCGTAATTGCCCGGAACAATTGATTTACTGACATAACTTCTAAAGCTATTGTCTACTGACTGCTATGAAAAATGCCACTCAAGCCAGAAGCTGTTAGTTTGGTAATATTTCGGGGAACTATGTAACTATAACTTTTCGCGTTTGTCGGTAAACTAACCCGAAATAAGAATGGGGCTGCTTTCCTAAGCTGTTGACGAAACCATTTCTGAGTATATAAACCTATGAATATGAAAGAAAAAGCTACCGATGCGGAACAAAGACAAGCCGAGAAGGTAGAAATCGCTGTCCGTCTGGACTCCGAGTTAGTAGAGCAAATCCAGCATTTAACTAATGACCCTAGTAAAGTCATTGAAGTGGCAATTCGCCAATGGTTGCGGGGCGAGATTTCTAGAGATGATGAACTGACGCGTACCCCTGTACGCACACCTGTTCCACCCAGAGGAGAATGGAATGATTGAGATAATAAATAAACTGTAAATTTAAAATAAAAAAAAATGTAAAATTTGTCTATTTGGATTCTGAAACAACTAAAATACCCAATTCAACAATACGAAAGCTGTAATAATTTATGCCAAACTTAAGCAGCTTTAGTAGCATTATTATCGGCTGCTATTTGTTTATCCAACTCTATTCATGACTATTACTGCCAATTCCAAATTGCCGAACTTATTTCCTAAAAATCGCAAATCTATTGCTAGTCAGAGTGATGAGATATTACCAACTTTAGGAGCCGAGTTGGTATATACACAAGATGAGTCAGGGCGTTACCTGACTTTTTATTGGCAGCAAAGCGAACTCTTGGGATTAAATCCTGAGCAAATAGTTACCGAGTTGAATGAAAAGGAAACCTTCGTACCAGTGGAGAAGGTTGCCTACTTGGAACGTTTGCACAGGATTTTAACAAGTTTGGTACCCGAAAAATTGCAGTGCTGGTTTAGTCATCGCCAGCAGTTGTTTGAGTTGGAGTTGGCAATCAGTCCGATTATGCCGAAATTGGGTAAAGCCGCCACTACAGTTTTGGTAATGGGGCGCTTGCTGCAAGTTACAGCCAACAAAACAGAAGTAGATGCGAAATGTAAAACACCTACACAAATAGAGTTGGCTTTACGCTCACAGCAACACCAGAAACTAGTAAATCGAATTACCAAAAATATTCGACGCAACTTGGATTTAGACATTATTTGGCAGCAAACAGTTGATAGTCTGGGAAAAGCGTTGCGGTTAGAGCGCTGTATTATTTGTCCTTACCAGCCTTCTAGCCCAAAAGTGCGGGTAGCAGCAGAGTATCATCAGCCAGATCGCAGATCTATGCTAAGTGAAGAAATAGATATAGCTTCTGAGCCAGCTTTTGCTCAGGCATTGGCAACCCTGGAACCGATAGTCATGGAAGTGCCAGGTTATACTCTGTGTCCGCAACAGAAAATTTTGGTGGTGGCTACATCCTACCAAGACCAAGCAAATGGATTGGTTGCCTTGAGTTTGCGAGATGAATGCTACCCACTAACAGAATCGGAAATCGAACTAGCAAAAGAGGTGGCGGATCAGTTAGGAACTGCGATCGCCCATGCTACTTTATACAAAGAACTAGAAGCAGCGCGTCAAAAAGCCGAAGAAGCTTCCCGCCTCAAAAGCGAGTTTCTGGCTAATGTATCCCATGAAATTCGTACTCCCCTCAACGGCATGATCGGATTTTTGAAGCTGATTCTGGAGGGTATGGCAGATGATCCAGAAGAACAAAATCAATTTCTCTTAGAAGCTCATCACTTATCGATCCACCTGCTGAACATCATCAACGATATCTTGGATATTGCCAAAATCGAAGCTGGAAAAATGGAGCTAGATTGCGCTCCAGTTCAATTGGCTGAGTTATTTGGTGATGTAGATAATTTCATGCGTCCCCAGGCGGAGATAAGAAACCTCAGTTTTCGGATGCAAATACCTACCACTAGCGATGAAATTATTGTTCAAGGTAATTATCAACGGCTACTGCAAGTTATGCTCAATTTGGTGGGTAATGCGATTAAGTTCACTCAAGAAGGCGGCATTACCATTAGTGCTGACATAGTTATCAAAAAGGCCAATTTTCAAGAACAGCAATTTCCTGGGATGGTGAGAGTGCGAGTTGCTGATACTGGAATTGGTGTTTCCTTAGACAAACAAGACAAATTATTTCAGTTATTTTCTCAAGTTGATGGCTCCCGGACTCGCCAGTATGGTGGTACTGGTTTAGGATTGGCAATATCCCAGAAGTTAGTTGAGGCAATGGGTGGGGAAGTAAATTTTTACAGTCTAGGTGAAGGACTTGGCTCTACAGTCACATTTACAGTACCACTATATCAAAAACCTGTGATCGTTTCCTCAAGCGATAACGACTTACAATATGGTATGTGTTAGTCGAGCGATCGCTCTTTATTACTTACTGCAAAATTCATAATAGATCCTAAGTCCCAAACCCAAGCATAAAACCTGTTTTATTTGTAGATTCAAAAATCATAATCCAGAATTCTGCTGTATTAGTGGATTTTGTGTGGCTATGCCCCTCGATATAGTCTTATATAAAGATATTTTATCACCCTAATCTCAGCAATTAGATGCTTGAAAAGAGATAGGATTGATTGTTTTAATATTATTAAATAATTGCAGAATGTTAGTTTATTTTTTATAGACAATCTGCCAATTTTCGTAAATTAGTAATATTTAGCTAAGTGCTAATTAAAAATCATGGAAAATACATTAGTTGATAAAACCTTCCGTGACAGCAGTGGTAAAATTGTTTTAGCTCAAATGCCAAATTTACCACTTATTGTTTGGGTAGTCACTAGTTTACTAGCTCTAATCTTTACAAGTGGCAACATCAATACAGTGTTAGACGTAGTGGCTAATGGCTCCTTGTTTACTTGGGCTTGGCTGGAATTATTTCAAGGTGTTAATTATTTTCGCAGAGCGCTAGGTCTTGTTGTATTGATTGCTCTTGTTGCATCAAAAATTCAGTATTGATAACGAACTATCCCTGTTGTGTCACTCTCCGAAAAGATTTGCTATTGCTGAATTCTAGAGCTTTTGCATAGCAAGCGATTGGCTTCGCCAGTGCCGTAGGCAATCGCACGATTATTTTCTAATCACAAATACAAGACCCATTTTTTTCTAATAGGATAGCTTGTATTGATTGCCTCATGAGGCTTCTAGCAATCGCCCTCCCGGAAAGTGACAGAAGAGGGCTATAGCGTTTCCTTGTGTCCTGAGGTACAAATTTATCTCCACACCAGCTGCTTCTTGACTGCTGCGTAATGTCTTTTTTTTGTGTCAGCGAGCAACGTTGTAATGAACGATACATAGTACTGTTGCTCACCCATTGATTGTAAGCGTTACCCCAATACTCGCAGTATCCTGACAGCGTTGCGTCTGGATATTTTTCGCTATTTGGGCAAGGTGAGTTTGATAGTTGTCCAACTCACTTTTGATGCTGCCATCCTGTTTTCCGGGTTCCACGTGTCCTTTAAAGTCATCACAAACAAACAACTGACCTTTAACAACTAACAATCTAGCTGCAATTGGATCTAGGATCGTTGTAACAAAGCTAGAAAATAAAGTTTTGGGGAATAGCTTTATATTAGGACTTTAGCTCCCCTATAAACTAATCGCCCAGCGTCTTCGTTAACTTAGCAGGTCTAAAAGTATGGAACTTACAATTGACAATGTGGAAACAGTCTTAGATGAAATGCGCCCTTATCTGATTTCTGATGGCGGAAACGTGGAACTTGTGGAATTGGATGGACCAGTGGTTAAACTGCGGTTGCAAGGAGCCTGCGGTTCTTGCCCTAGCTCTACGATGACCTTAAGAATGGGTATTGAACGCCGCCTTCGGGAAATGATTCCTGAAATTGCAGAAGTCGAACAAGTAATTTAGGGACTGAGTACTGGATACTGGGGACTGGGAAAAAGCAGGGGGAGCGGAGGAGCAGGGGAGCAGAGGAGCAAAGGAGGACAAGGGAAAATAACCGATGCCCAATCCCCAATCCCCAATCCCTAATCCCTTATCCCCAATCCCCAATCTTTAATCCCTAATCCCCAATCCCCAATCCCTAATCCCTTATCATTCCCTATGTCCCATCCTCTCCACGTCGCCTTCATCTGGCATCAACATCAGCCGCTGTACAAATCCCCTGGCAGCGGCGTTTCACTGTCATCTAGCCAAAAGTACCGCCTACCTTGGGTTCGGTTGCATGGCACTAAGGATTATCTGGATTTGGTATTACTTTTAGAGCGGTATCCTAAGTTACACCAAACAGTGAATTTAGTACCATCTTTAATATTGCAACTAGAAGATTACATTGCTGGCACGGCTTTTGACCCTTATCTCACAGCTAGTTTGACGCCAGTTGAACAACTCGATCAACAACAGCGGGAATTTATAGTTCAACATTTTTTTGATGCTAATCACCACACTCTGATTGACCCCCATCCCCGCTATGCTGAGTTGTATACCCAAAGGCAAGAACGAGGACAAGCTTGGTGCTTGGCGAATTGGCAACTGCAAGATTACAGTGATTTGTTAGCTTGGCACAATCTGGCGTGGATTGATCCGCTGTTTTGGGATGACCCAGAAATTGCCACTTGGTTAAAGCAGGGTCGAAACTTTACTTTAAGCGATCGCCAGCGCATTTATTCCAAACAGCGAGAAATCATCAGCCGCATCATCCCTCAACATCGGAAAATGCAAGCGGCAGGGCAGCTAGAAGTCACAACGACACCTTATACTCACCCAATTCTGCCCTTGCTAGCCGATACCAATTCCGGCAGGGTTGCTGTACCAAATATGACGCTGCCTAAGCAGCGCTTTCAGTGGGCAGAAGATATTCCTCGCCACTTGTACAAAGCTTGGGAGTTATATAAAGAACGTTTTGGGCAGGAACCACGGGGTTTGTGGCCTTCCGAGCAATCTGTTAGCCCAGAGATATTACCGTATATAATTAAACAAGGATTTCAGTGGATTTGTTCAGATGAAGCTGTCTTAGGTTGGACGCTGAAACACTTTTTCCACCGCGATGGGGCGGGGAATGTACAAGAACCAGAATTACTATATCAACCGTATCGCTTAGAAACCCCAGCAGGTGATTTGGCAATTGTCTTCCGCGACCATAGACTATCAGACTTGATTGGCTTTACCTACGGAGCAATGCCACCGAAAAAGGCAGTAGCAGACTTGGTGGGACATTTGCAAGCGATCGCTAAAATGCAAAGAGATAGCCACAGTCAACAACCTTGGTTAGTTACCATTGCCTTAGATGGAGAGAATTGCTGGGAATTTTATCCCCAAGATGGCAAACCCTTTCTAGAAGCTTTGTATCAAACCCTGAGCAACGAACCTCACCTAAAACTCGTCACTGTCTCAGAATTTCTCGAACAATTCCCGCCCACAGCAACCATTCCTGGCAACCAACTGCATAGCGGTTCTTGGGTAGATGGCAGCTTTACCACCTGGATTGGTGACCCCGCTAAAAACCGTGCTTGGGACTACCTCACACAAGCCAGGATCACCTTAGCAAATCACCCAGAAGCCACAGAAGAAAATAATCCCGAAGCATGGGAAGCTTTGTATGCCGCAGAGGGTTCCGACTGGTTCTGGTGGTTTGGCGAAGGGCATTCCTCAAATCAGGATGCCATTTTTGACCAGTTGTTTCGGGAACATCTTTATGGTATATACAGAGCCTTAAATGAACCTATACCGTCTTATCTCAAACAACCAGTAGAGGTTCACGCATCACGAGCAGACCATACCCCAGAAGGGTTTATCCATCCCATTATTGATGGTAAGGGTGATGAGCAGGACTGGGATAAAGCTGGACGCTTAGAAATAGGCGGCGCACGGGGAACAATGCACAGCAGCAGCGTCATCCAGCGACTTTGGTATGGAGTAGATCACCTAAATTTCTATTTACGGGTGGACTTTAAAAGTGGCGTTGCGCCAGGGCGGGATTTACCAGCAGAGTTGAATTTGCTGTGGTTCTATCCAAACAAAACTATGATCAATAGCCCAGTTCCCTTAGCGGAGGTGCCAGATATAGCGCCGATGAATTATCTGTTTCACCACCATTTAGAAATTAATTTACTCACGCAATCGATTCAGTTTCGAGAAGCTGGCGATAATTTTCAATGGCATCCGCGTGTCAGCCGCGCTCAAGTAGCTCTGGACAATTGTTTAGAGATAGCAGTGCCATGGGCCGATTTACAAGTTCCACCAGATTATCCCTTGCGCTTGATTTTTGTCTTATCGGATGAAGGACGTTTCTGCAACTATTTGCCGGAAAATGCTTTGATTCCAATTGAAGTACCTTAATAAGAATGGAGGTTCACTCAGTGGAGTAATCCACTGAGTTTAATTGCTTCTTCATACTTGTATTTTTCCGATAATTTATAGAGAGTGATTTTCTCTGGCTTTTTAAATTTTTTATTGAAAATTTTGCAAAGATATAGTAATTCTACTAGCGTCAAGGCAGCTTTATCTTTAAATTAAAGGTAATAAAGACTACCTGTTCTTGAGCGATGAATCGATTTTCTCCACCAATAACGCATTATTCCGAGAGCATTTTGCAGCAAACTCGGCTTGGTCGGATGTGCGGTTCTCAAGAGCTATTTCGCGATCGCTATAAAATTGTCAAAATTCTAGGTAGAGGTGGTTTTGGTATCACCTTCTTAGCCAAAAATGCTGTACTACCTGGCCAGCCCTTGTGTGTAATTAAGCAACTTTGCCCTAAGGTAACTAGTGCTAAAAGTTGGGAAAAGGCTTGCCAGCGCTTTGAAAAAGAAGCGAAAGCTTTGGGTCAACTAGGTAGTCATCCTCAAATTCCCATGCTCCTGGACTACTTTGAAGTTTATGGGGAATTTTACTTAGTTCAAGAATACATACGTGGTTACACTTTGGCGCGAGAAGTGAGACGAAATGGTCCCAAAAATGAAGTTACAGTTAAACAGTTTTTGCAAGAATTTCTACCAGTATTGCAGTATCTTCATCAACATCACGTCATTCATCGAGATATTAAGCCTCAAAACTTATTGCGCTGTGAGGACGACCAGCGATTTGTGCTGATCGATTTTGGCGCGGTGAAAGAGGAATTGATTAACGCTGGTGAAGACTCCAGCAATAAAAACGCTACTACTAATTTTGTCGGGACGATGGGCTTTGCACCACCTGAACAGTTATCTTTACATCCAGTTTATGCAAGCGATATTTATGCTCTTGGTGTGACTTGTCTTTATTTGCTAACTGGTAAAGCACCTTTAGAATTTGAATATGACCCGAATACTGGTGAGATATGTTGGCAAAAAGAGGTAAATGTGAGTGACACTTTTGCTAATATTTTGGGCAAAATGGTAAAAATTTCCTTAAGGGAGCGTTTTAAGACTGCTCATGATGTCATTAGGGCCTTGGAATTGGAAAACTATGTACCATCTTTGACTAACTGTTTAACTAACCAACCACTCAGAAGCAAAAATCAGACAAAAGCAGAAGTTTCTCAAATCTACGTGTCACCTGTCAAAAGAACTGCGATCGCTATTCGCAAATGGAAAGAAAAACTCCAAAATAAATAGCCATAGAGCAAATTGAACTAGTATTTACCTCAAGTATTAAATTAACAATTAACCAATCAAATTTTTCTATAATAAAATAACTAGTATGAATTTTAACTATAAACTTTAGTATTCAATGTTACATATTTTTAGTGTTACTGTTATATAAGCAAATTTGCTAAATTCAGCAGTTTTAAAAGACTTTCAAATTAGATTAATATATAATCGAGAAAATAATTCTTTGGCTCTTCAGGTTTTCCCTTAATTAGGAAAACTAGTTATAATCTACAAACGCTGACTATATTAAGTAATTCCCCATCCCCAGCACAGGGGTTTTCTACCAAATTTACGCAAGAGCCAATTTTAGAACAAGGGAAATGGCGGAGCAAACTTAGCATAAATTGTCATGCAGTCACGCCTGTCAGCTCATGATCTGCTGCTTAAATCCCGATTGCCCTAATCCTCTAAATCCTGATGAAAATAAGTTTTGTCAAACTTGTAGCACTCCACTGATAGCACTTTTGAGAAATCGCTTCCGTGTTATTCGAGTGCTTTCAGATGAGGGAGGATTTGGCAGAACATATCTATCGCAAGATGTCGATAAACTACATGAACGCTGTGTTATCAAACAATTAGCTCCAAAGTTCCAAGGAACTTGGTCGCAGAAGAAAGCGATGGAGTTATTTGCTGAAGAAGCAAAGCGACTGCAACAACTCGGAGAACATCCGCAAATTCCCACTCTGTTGGCTTATTTTGAGCAAGATCACTGCTTGTATTTGGTGCAGCAGTTTATTAATGGGCAGAATTTGTTAAAGGAGTTGCAGCAACGCAAAACGTATAAGGATAGGGAAATTCAAGCAATTATGCTAGATTTATTACCTATCCTCAAATTCATTCACAATCGTGGAGTCATTCACCGAGATATCAAGCCAGAAAATATTATCCGGCGTCACAGTGATGAACGATTAAGCTTAATAGATTTTGGCTCTTCAAAACAGTTATCGGCAAGAGTACAGAATAAAAGTGGCACCTCTATTGGTTCTCATGGTTATTCTCCAATTGAACAAATTAGAGATGGTAAAGCGTATCCAGCCAGTGATTTATTTGGTTTGGGGTCTACCTGCTTTCATCTGCTAACTGGAATTTCCCCCTTCCAGTTATGGATGGAACATGGATATGGATGGGTAGCTAATTGGCGACAATATTTGCGTAGTCCAATCAATGCTGAATTGGATCGAGTATTAGATAAACTGCTGCAAAAAGACATTCGCTATCGCTACCAATCAGCCGATGAAGTTATTAAAGACTTGTCTAAAAAACAACCACTTCTACTGCCACCAGCTAGTAAATATGCTGAAAAAACAGCAATAAGTCAGACACAATATTTACCTAAAAAATACAATATCCTGCGAATTTTTATCTTGGTATCTGCTGTTACCTTGTTGTTAGGATTTAGTGAATCTTGGTATAAGCAATATCACCGTCTGCAAACTGGTTTATCTTCTCGTCTGAGTCAACCAAATAATAGTTCCAGCAACAGTGAAGCAGTTCTGGGTCAGCAACCAAAAATTACTTTGAGAAAGGTTTCGTTAGCTAACACACTCAAAGGTCATGAAAACTCGGTTTTATCCGTTGCTATCAGCCCCGATGGACAGTTGCTTGCCAGCAATAGCGATCGCACAATCAAAGTGTGGAAACTAGCTACGGGAGAAGAAGTCTCCACCCTTAAGGGTCATTCCCAAAAAGTTAATGTCGTGGCTATCAGTCCAGATGGAAAAACCTTGGTGAGTGGTAGTGATGACGGTACGATCAAAGTCTGGAATTTGGCAACAGGTGAGGAAATTCGTACCCTATCGGGGCATTCCGACTCGATTCATGCCTTAGTCATCAGCCCAGATGGTAAGACCCTTGTTGATGGTAGTGATGACAACACCATTAAAGTCTGGAATCTAAATACGGGGCGGCAAATCCGAACATTAGCAGGACATAAATTCTGGGTGCGGTCTATCGCCATTAGCCCCGATGGTAAGACTCTTGCCAGTGGCAGTTTTGACAAAACTATTAAATTGTGGAATCTGTCCGAAGGATACCTAATTCGTACACTTTCGGGGGATGCGAAAACCATAACATCGCTTGCCATCAGTCCCGACGGTAAAACTCTTGCCAGTGCTAGCCGCGATCGCACAATTAAATTGTGGAATTTGTTTAGTGGAGAACCAATTCGCACACTAGTAGGCCATGAAAACACAGTTACCTCCCTCACCATTAGTCCAGATGGTAAAACCCTTGCTAGTGGCAGCCGCGATCGCACGATCAAATTGTGGAATCTAACTAACGGAATAGAACTATTAAAACTAAGGGGGCATGACAACACGGTGACATGCGTTACCTTCAGTCTTGATGGTAAAAACCTAGTTAGTGGCAGCGAGGACAATACTATTAAGATTTGGCAGATATCTAGTTAATTAAAGTTTGGCAAACAATATAATCTGCTCTTAGTAAAGTGAGTAAAGATGAGTGTATCTAAACACTAGTCAAATACTCGCTATATTATGTTTAGCAGCACTCTAATGCTGCTAATGGGAGATTATGATGTCTGTGAATATAACTGACTCAAAAATTAAAGTTTTAACGGCTACAGTTTTTCTCATGTTGGGAATTGGGGGAGTTTGGTATTGGCAATCTTCTCTAGCCGCGAACAATGCAGCCTCTACCCCCAGTAGCCTTCTAGTATCTGATGCCTTCACCATCAAGGGTTATTCTGGCTCATTTAGGGTTGTATCCATTAGCCCAGATGGGAATACCCTTGCCAGCGTGAATACAGATAATACTATCAAGCTGTGGGATCTAACTACCAAACAAGAACTTCGCACCTTAGTTGGGCATAGTGGTTGGGTTAATTCTATTGCCTTTAGCCCAGATGGGAATACTCTTGCCAGTGGTAGTACAGATAAAACTATCAAATTGTGGAATTTGGCTACTGGAGAGCAAATTCGTACTCTCAAAGCACATAAACTCTCGGTTCAGTCTGTGGCGTTCAGCCCTGATGGTAAAACGCTAGCTAGTGGCAGTTGGGATCAAACAATCAAACTTTGGAATTCTGCTACCGGAAAACTTATACGTACCCTCGAAGGGAATTGTGACGTAGTTAATTCCGTAGCTTTCAGCCCAGATGGAAATACTCTTGCCAGTGGGAATCATTTTGAGAGGAACATCAAAATTTGGGATCTGGCTACCGACAAGGTACAACGTATTCTTACAGGCCATGCCGATGTAGTTTATTCTGTCGCCTTCAGTCCAGATGGCATAAACCTTGCTAGTGGTAGTTGGGATGGCACTGTTAAACTATGGAATTTTAGTACAGGAAGAGAAATCAGTACCCTTAAAGGAGACGCTAAAAGAGTTTGGTCTGTAGCCTTCAGTCCAGATGGCACAACCCTTGCCAGTGGTGGTTGGGATGGCACTATTAAATTGTGGAATCTACCTCTAGCAAAGGAAATCCGCACTTTAATAGGACATTCCAGCAGGGTTTGGTCTGTTGCCTTCAGTCCTAATGGTAAAACTCTTGTTAGTGCTAGTAAAGACAAGACTATGAAAATTTGGCAAGTGTCGCCATGGGGGTCGGTAGATGGGCAGAATAATTTGCTGTAAAAGAAGCAATTATTATAACCACTATGATTTACGCTCCAAAGCACCACAGCCGCGAGTAAAACCCACAAACCTACTTTCTAAGATAATTTCCTGTTTAATAACTTGTATCGCCTCATAGAATTGACACTCCCACGGCTTCAAGTCCGGGGATTCTTCTTTCATCCAGTTAACTTATCTAGAAGAGTTTCCTCATCTAGATAGAGGTGTTCTGTTTTTTCATGCCGTCCTTGTAGGCAATTGCCTGTGGGGTTTTAGCTTGAAAGTACAACCAATTAAAATTTTCGTAATAAAGTAGGACTTACGCACTGAAGTCTGAAACCCTGATCCCCCCTAACCCCCCTTAAAAAAGGGGGAACGTCTAAAGCCACGCCACTGAGGGAGTCGGGGAACCCGCAAGGGCGCAGGGCTGCCCCTTTTTAAGGGGGTTGGGGGATCTGAGTGCGTAAGTTCTAATAAAGGTGAGATATCGAGAATAATTTCATGCCAAGTATATGAATTTACGTAAAATCTCGCTAAAAACTTCATTGAATTGATGAGAGATTAATCATGAAATTCTTTAAGGAGTACTGGTAGTGGATCAGATTCAATTAACTTTAGGTATTAGTTATCTACTAATGACATCCTATTTTTTTTGTAATTGGTTAATATTTTCCCTACGTCATCCTACTTCTTCTCCAGAAGATAAATTTTTATCTTTTGTGATGTTTTTAATAACAATTATATTTTGGCCGCTAACGATTCCAATATCTTGTATAAAAATGTTAAAGCAACGCAAACTTGAGTTGAGCAGTGTAATTCCTATCCTTTTGGTAATGTTTGCCTTTAGCATTTCATATTATATGTTTCATAGTTTCTAATTTATCTGCAATAGCAGAACTCTTTTATTACAGTTACTATGATTTAAAACTGCCCTTACGCTTCACAATTGGGTAAGTTGAGTTCATCTTCTCGGAAAGTTAAACATTCTATCGGTGCTTGGGTATTAGCTATTCTACATTGAGTTTGCATAAGTTAGCGGCTAGAAAGGTTGCCAATGCAGTGTTTTCAATTTTGAATTACTTACCTTGTTTGTGTAAATCAAGGGAAATTGCAGAGATTGTCGCTTTTTATTTTGTAAAGCTTTGCCAGCGCTTGGTACAGGGTTTCAGCACCACCTGATATTTACTACCTACTTCAGTATTAGTACTTCTGCTATGTTCCCTTGATTACTTCCTTAACAATTCCTGCACTACCGGACGGTGCTTTTTTAGGATATCTATGATTGATTTACAACACATTTAGTCAAACTATAGTGTTTTCTTAACCTTTAAATGGGTTTTATCTTAACAAACCGCAATTAAATTTTGCATGAAGATAGTTCGCAAAAACCTAACTGGTTGAGAGGTTTTATGGCAAGCGGTAATCATGTAATTTTCATACATCCAGATGGAACCAGCCCATCTCACTATGGGTTCGCACGGTTTGTTGATAAAGGCCCTGACGGACGCTTGAATTGGGACAATCTGGCTCATGCTGGTGTCTATCTGGGACATATGGAAGATCAGCTGGGTGGAACATCGAATGCGGGTGCTGTTACCCACGCAACAGGAGCCAAGGTTTATGCGGAATCCTTTGGTTTAAACGCAGATGGTTCAGAGGTTACTTCGCTATCGGGCAAAATCGGTAAAACGATCGTGCAAGAAGCAGTAGCCGCTAATAAAGTGACCGCCCTGGTTCAGTCTGGTGCAATTTATGAGCCAGGTACGGCTGCATTTGTTGCTCAGGTAGGTGAACTAAACGTCGATGGTAAGCGGACTCCGCCTCGCCAGCAAACTGCCGAGATTGCCAAACAAGTCATTCTATCAGGCGTAGACTTTATTCTGGGTGGTGGTGAACTCAACCTCTTACCCGTAGGTACTGATGGTTTCCACGGTACAGCTGCTGAACTGGATACCCTTAGTACTAACCCTCTTCAACGTCCTACTGAAAACCTGATTGAGCTGGCAAAGAGCCGAGGCTACACCGTTGTTTATACCGAGCAACAACTTAATGACCTCCTCGACCCAGCAAAGTATTCCACACCACCAACCAAAGTGCTGGGTGTGTTTGCTCCTATCCATACCTTCAACGATCGCCCAGAAGAAGTCTTAGCAGAGCAAGAACTGCCTCTGTATGTCGAAACAGCGCCAACGATCGCCGAAATGTTGGATGTGACCCAAAAGTTGATGGAGAAGCACCCCAACTTTAACAATGGTTCGATTGCGATCGTTGAGGAAGAAGGAAGCGACAACTTCGGCAACAATAATAATGCTGCTGGCACTTTAGAAGGTGTGCGCCGGGCAGATGCCGCAATTGGTGTAGCACTAGACTTTGTTGATAAATACTCGAATACCTTATTGCTGACCGCTGCCGATAGTGATGGAGGTGGTTTACAAGTACGTGACCCCCTTAATCCCGATGAGCCAGTGGGTACTATCAACAACAACCCGACTACAGAACCACGCCCAGTTCCTTTAGATGGTCAAACCGGGGCAGATACACTACCCTTTGTTGCTGCACCAGATGCAAATGGTGATGTCTTCAATTTTGGTATTGGTTGGGCAGGTACACCCGACTTCAGTGGGTCTATCGTTTCTAAAGCACACGGTCTAAATGCCGAAAAACTACCTGCCACGGTAGATAACACTGGGATGTACGAGTTGATGTATGAGACTCTGTTCGACACAGAACTCACCTCCCGGAATCCCGCACCAACACCAGCGCCCGAAGCAACAAAAGAAACTGGCAATGTCATCTTTATTCACCCGGATGGCACTAGCCCCTCCCACTACATGGCACTGCGGAATATAGACAAAGGCCCTGATGGTAGACTCAACTGGGACAAAATGTCTAACACAGGTGTCTATCTGGGACACATGGAAGACCAATTAACAGGTACTTCCAACGCTGGAGCAGTCACCCATGCTAATGGCGTTAAGGTGTTCGCCGAGTCCTTCGGTCTGAATGAAGATCAATCTCGTGTTACCCCTGCTTCTGGCAAAACTGGCTCTACCATCTTAGAAGAAGCTATTGCTGCTGGTAAAGCTACTGCACTTATCCAATCAGGTCACCTAGCAGAGCCTGGTACTGCTGCCTTTGCCGCTGAAACCACTAACCGTGTAGGCAATGACATTCGGGCGCGGGATAAGTACGCCGAAATTATCGAGCAGGTAATCCGCTCCGGTACTGATGTGATTATGGGCGGTGGTGAACTATATATGTTGCCGAAAGGCACTACTGGCTTCCATGTTACTACTGAGTTAGATGCCTCAGAAAGCCGCCCCGAAAGACGACCAACCATCAATCTGATCGAACTGGCTAAGTCCTTGGGCTACACAGTAGTTTATACCGAGGAAGAAATGAACCAGGCGGTCAATAACGCAAATCCACCGCAGAAGCTTTTGGGTGTGTTTGCGGCTATTCATACCTTTGATGACCAGACTGAAGAAGAGCTAGGACTCAACAGCGACCAGCCTCTACCGCTGTATGTAGCAACAGCACCTACAGTAGCCGAGATGCTAGATGCATCTTTGAAGATTATCAATAAAGATCCTGATGGTTTCTTTGCGGTAGTAGAGGAAGAGGGCAGCGACAACTTTGCTAATAACAACAACGCCGCAGGTACGATTGAGGCTATACGACGAGCTGATGCAGCTATTGGCGTAGCACAAAATTACGTTGATACCCAAGACCCGAACACCTTGGTTGTGACTGCCGCAGACAGTGATGCTGGTGGGTTACAGGTCTTCCAATATACTCCTTACACTCGTCCTGCTGGGAACTTCACAACAGAGCCAGCGATCGCAGATACCGAACCGCAAGTTCCATTCATCAACGTCAACCCAACAACCAACAATACAACTCGCAACTATCTTGATGGTGCTAACGGTAGCACTGGTAGCCCAGAGGCTCCGTGGCAATCTTTTTCAGCTGAGGATAGTATAGATGGCCCAATGGGCAACTTTGGTATCGCCTGGGTTGGTACTCCCGACTTTCCCGGTAGCATTGTTTCCAAGACCTACGGAATGAATGCTGACAAACTGCCCAGCACTCTCGATAACACCGAGATTTACAAGCTGATGTACCAGACAATGTTTGGTGTAACAGCAGAAGAGTCCGCAGCACAGCAAAAAACTGAATTGGTGTCTGGAAGCTCTGGGGGTGACCAGTTAATAGCAGGTGCAGCTAATACCACTTTTGACGGGATTAATGATGCTGTGTTTACTGGTGCAGGCAATGATGAAGTTGATACACAAACCGTAACTTCTGCGATCGCTGGTGGTAACCGCATCAATTTAGGTAGCGGTGATGATGTCATCTATGTCAGCAAGGGTAATCGCGTCTTTGGTGGTGAAGGCGATGATACCTTTGATGCTACCGACGGACAAGGTGATAACCGGATGTCTGGTGACGCTGGTAATGATATTTTTTACCTCGGTAGCGGCGATCGCGCCCTTGGTGGTAATGGTGATGACCAGTTCTATGTCCAGACTGGTGGCGATAACCTAATTTCTGGCGGGAAAGGTCAAGACCAGTTCTGGATTGTCAACGCTGAATTGCCAGAGACTGCCAATACCATTCTCGATTTTGAGAAAGGTGTTGATGTCATCGGTATCCTTGGTAGTGCCAGCTTAGGTATTAATGCTACTTCTTTGGCGTTGAACACAGTCAACGGAAATACAGAGATTCGCTTTGGTGGTCAAACTCTGGCGACTCTCAGCGGTGTTACAGATGTAGATGTCAACACTAGCTTTGCTTTTGCTTAATTCACAACGCCTAGATTAAGTTAATTTTTTGTATAATGAACCACAGATAAATATCAGTGTTTATCTATATCTGTGGTTCTTTTTAGTTTTATTTGGATTTTTGTCATTCGTCTAATGCACGAAGATATTGTACAGATAACTGGTTTTCACGCTCATATCTACTTCGATACCGCAAACCGTGAGGCGGCGGCGCGTGTACGCGAAGGATTGGGAGCTAAATTTGAGGTACAACTGGGACGCTGGCATGAACAGCCCATCGGCCCCCACCCAAAAGCAATGTATCAAGTAGCTTTCTTACCGAATCAGTTTGACAAAGTTGTCCCCTGGTTGATGCTCAATCGTCAAGGGTTGGATATTCTCGTCCATCCTGAGACAGGCAATGATGTAGCAGACCACACGGATCATTCTCTATGGCTAGGAGAGAGGCTAAAGCTGAATATTGAGTTTCTTAAAGGTTAAAATAAAAGATTTCAGCATTACCACAAATAGCTATTTCACACCAGCGCAATACCTCTGCAACAAAAGCGTCAAAAAAAATATCTATATTAGTAGTACATCTAGTTATCCTTCCAGACAGCAAATGCAAAAACAACCACGCGACGGAGAACACTTATCAAACGGCATTTCATTTAACACTTCTGGCACCAAACACCATAATCATGCACCCTGGAAAAAGGCAGCCGCCTCTCTATCGCTGGTGCTGCTGGGATCTGGGATGACAATGGCAGGTGGCTATTTGGCTGGAAACCATCAAAAGGTGTCTCAAAGTGCATCGAATTTGGCAGTTAGTCCCGTAAATGCTGCCCCCCCACTACCAGCCGCTACAGACCCTAACTTTGTTACAGAAGTTGTGCAAAGGGTTGGGCCTGCTGTAGTGCGGATTAACTCTTCCCGCACAGTTAGAACCCAGATACCAGAGGAATTTAACGATCCGTTTTTCCGCCGTTTCTTTGGTTCTCAACTACCGATACCACGAGAAAGGCAAGTGCAAAGAGGTACTGGCTCAGGCTTTATTATTAGTAAAGATGGTCGGATATTGACCAACGCCCACGTAGTTGATGGTGCTGATAGGGTGACAGTAGTTCTCAAAGATGGGCGCAGCTTGCAAGGAAAGGTGCTTGGAAAAGATGAATTAACAGATGTTGCCGTAGTGAAGGTTCAAGCAGACAATTTACCAACAGTCGCTATAGGTAACTCAGAACAACTGCAACCAGGACAGTGGGCGATCGCGATCGGTAACCCCTTGGGTCTAGATAATACCGTTACTACTGGCATTATCAGTGCTACTGGACGCACTAGCAATCAAATTGGTGCTCCTGACAAGCGAGTAGAATTTATTCAAACCGACGCAGCGATTAACCCTGGTAATTCTGGTGGGCCTCTACTAAATGCCCGTGGTGAGGTAATTGGCATGAATACAGCCATTATCCAAGGCGCGCAAGGAATAGGCTTTGCGATTCCCATCAGTACAGCACAACGTATTTCCAATCAACTAATAAGTACAGGCAAAGCACAGCATCCTTATATAGGAATTCAGATGGTAGGATTGACACCTGAGTTAAAGCAAAACATCAACTCAGATCCCAATAGCGGTTTGAGTGTGGATGAGGATAGAGGTGTCTTAGTTGTAAGAGTCATGCCGAATTCACCAGCTGCTAAAGCCGGGCTACGTGCAGGTGATGTCATCCAAAAACTCAATGGTCAACCAGTTACAGATGCCAGCAGTATCCAAAGGGCAGTAGATAATAGTCAAGTTGGAGGAGATGTGCGTCTAGAGTTGCGTCGCAATGGACAAAGTGTCAATGTAGCTGTACGGCCTGGTACTTTCCCAACTGAAGTACAGTAAGTGTATTACTGCTATTAACGAGCAAACATGAATTTTGAAGGATGGGTTTTTCAACCCGTCCTTATGTATATACAGGGTTTGAAATCATCATTTAAGTGTATTTATCGGCCCTTTCCAATACTTCCCGAATGACGGTAGAGCGCTCCTGGGCATCCGCCGCCTCTTGTTCCATGCGTTTTGCAGCTAAGGTTAGGTTGCGATCGCGCATTCTTGAAGCCATGCGTTCTGACAGCATAGCTTTCTCTTGCAGTGCCCTCACAGCAGTCCACAACGCCTCTTCTAACTCCTCGGACTGTAATGCTAGTAGAGTTTCTGCACCGAAAGCATGACCTACGTGGCACTTAAACCGCAATAATTTTCCTTCCTCATGTTCCCAGAGGGTACCACCGCAATCAGGACAAATAAAGGTTGATGGTTTACCAGGTAGAACACCGGAGTCTTCCACTTCCATATTGAATTGCCCTATATCGGATTCCGGCTCTATGTTACTTTGTATAAAGTTTTCTGGTTCTTGTGCCATTGGCGTATTAGCCAGAGCTACTAAGATGGATGGTATTTCTGACATTGGCAAAACGTAGTCAATGTCTTCTACATTTTCGAGGGCGCTGCGCGGCATTCCCGCATACATGGCATCGTCGGGGTCTTGAACAACTGCCACACCACCCCGCATTTTCACCGCCATCAGTCCTGCTGTACCATCGTCCAACATCCCTGTTAGCACTACAGCTACTACTCGCTTTCCGTAGGCTTGTGCTGCACTGCGGAATAGTAGATCAATGGCTGGGCGATGACGGTTTTCTTTGGGGCCCCGTGTCAAATGCAAATATCCAGGTTTCACCCGCAGATGGTAGTCAGGTGGGGCAACGTAGATTCGCCCTTTCTCGATGGCTTCTCCATCCTGAGCCGCAGAAGCTGGCAAGTTTCCCGCATTATTCAATATCTGTGGCAGAATACAGGGGCTTTGGCTGTGTACGTGAAGAACTATAAGTACAGCAGCATTTAGCTCAGTTGGCAAATGCTGAACTAAATAAGTTAATGCTTTTACTCCCCCTGCCGATGCTCCGACAACGATGAGATCGTGTACACTTACCTGCTTTTGGTTATGACCCATTTATATCCTTGGTGGTATTAGCAGAAACGTCGGTTGCCATCCAAATCTTGTCTCTGCGCTTGAGTACACTCTACAAATTAAGCTAAGAAATTTCTCAGAAATTATCTTTAACCCTAAGGTAGATCCACCAGTATTAACTATTTTCTTAGAGTGATGTTCGGATATAATCACTATTTCTGGATAATTCTGCCATTTCTCATTAAATGCTTACAGAAATTAACGTTTAGTTAGCACAGAACAAAATTTATATCAATTCTCCAATCAGTTTTAGCAAGCTCAAAATTAAAAATGCTACGTGAATTTGTTAATCGTGAAGAGTTAATAGCTTATCTCCGCCAAGAATTCCCTGCTGCGGCAAAACGTGATGATCGTATTAGCGAAATAGTGGGAGGACGCCAAGCCGCCGAGCAAGCACTACAAAAAGTAGATCCCGCAACATACGAAAAAACACGTAACTTTTTAACTGGTGCAGTTACGCGGCTTTCGCCTTATATTCGCTATGGGGTTTTGAGCTTGCGAGAAATTCGGGATTATGTACTAGAAAATGTCCAGCAACCAGAAGATGCGACTAAAATAATTAACGAATTGGGCTGGCGTGACTACTGGCAGCGTTTATATGCCAAGCTAGGCGATCGCATCTGGCAAGACCAAGAAGAATACAAAACTGGCTACACTTCTCAAAATTACGCACCTGATTTACCACAAGATATCCTAGACGGTAGTACAGGGAGAGTTTGCATCGACAATTTCAGCCGTGACTTGCAAGAAACTGGATATTTGCATAACCATGCCCGTATGTGGTTAGCAGCTTATATAGTCCATTGGCGGCGAATTCGTTGGCAAGCAGGAGCCAAGTGGTTTCTCCAACACCTTTTAGATGGCGATCCAGCTAGCAATAATATGTCATGGCAGTGGGTTGCCAGCACCTTTAGCCATAAACCCTATTTTTTCAACCGTGAAAACTTAGAACGTTACACTCAAGGCGTTTATTGCCGAAAATGTCCTCTTTACGGTCATTGTGACTTTGAGGGCAGTTATGAAGAATTAGAACAGCGACTTTTTCCTCAAGGAGAATTTGCTAAAAAACCTAACAGCCAAAGTTGGCAGCGTGGAAAGAAGCGGCGATAGACGATAATAAATTCCCATGCGAAAACAATTCAAAATTTGATGAATAAACCAATTGTCTGGGTGCATGGAGACTGTCTCAGCCCCAACAACCCCGCACTCCAAAATTACCCCGACGCGCCAGCCATTTGGGTTTGGGACGATGCTTTAATAAAGGAATGGCAGCTAGGTCTTAAACGCTTGACTTTTATCTATGAATGCTTGCTAGAACTACCAGTTGTCATTCGTCGAGGTGATGTAGCAAAAGAAATTTTAACTTTTGCCGAAGAGCAGAATGCTAACTTAGTTGTGACAACAACCAGTCCTAGTCCTCGCTTCGCTCATATCTGCCAAGAAATTGAACGTTCTTTAACTGTAGATGTGCTAGAGGTAGAACCATTTTTTGAGTACGACGGCTATATCGACCTGAAGCGGTTCTCACGCTATTGGAAAGTTGCTCAAAATTATGTTTTTGAATAAGGGCGGGCATTGGGTATTTATATTGATGTTGGTCGAAGTAGTATTTTTAAACTAGGAGGTAAGAGGCAGAAGGGAAATTGATGCAAATTAAAATTTATTTTGGATACCCTCCCCAATACCCAATGCCCAATGCCCGCAAATCATTAGCAGACATTGCCCAAATAATTGCAAAATAAATGAGGTTCGTCATTGTTACTATGTAGAAATGCCGACTAAACTCGTTGATACACAAAATTTGCTTTCTGACCTCATCGCCCGCTACTCATCGCGTGTGGATTATCTGATGATTCGCCTCGAAGAAGCAGAAGGGACTGATATCTTGTTGCGTGGTGACAAAGTAGAAACACTGAGTGAGGGTATCTCAATTGGTGGACATATCCGTGCTTGTTATAAAGGTGGGTGGGGTCTGAGCTGCTTTAATCGGCTTTCGACAATTAAAGAGCGGATCGAAGAAGCGATCGCGGCTGCTAGGATGGTCGGTGATGAAGAAACTGTACTCGCCCCCATTGACCCAGTACAAGCAAGATGCAGGCTACCTCTAACGGGAACTGACCCCCGAAAAATTTCTCTAAGCCAAAAAAAACAGTTGTGCGATCGCTATTCTGATTTACTTAAAAGCGTTGACCCTCGTATTAGTACTACTTCAGTACGCTACGGCGACAGTGCCCAAAAAATTATCCTCGCTACCTCAGAAGGAACTTTAATCGAGCAATCCTGGGTAGATATGGAAATGCGCTTCGCTGCTACTGCTAGAAATGGCGAAACCGTACAAACTGGAAGGGAAACGACTGGTTCTCGCAAAGCCTATGAAGATTTAGCAAATTTGGATGAGCAAGTTAAAAGTGCCGCCCAAAGAGCAATTGCGGCTTTATCTTTGCCATCAGTTAAAGGCAATACTTACACAGTAGTTATTGACCCTATACTCACGGGTTTATTTGTCCATGAAGCCTTTGGGCATCTGTCTGAAGCTGATATGGCTTACGAAAACCCAGATTTACTGGAAGTGATGACCTTTGGTCGGCGATTTGGCCCAGAAGAACTGCAAATTTTTGATGGTGCTGCGCCTGAAGGACATCGTGGTAGTTATTTTTACGATGATGAAGGCACACCTGCCACTACTACCCAACTAATTAAAGATGGGATTTTGGTAGGACGTTTACATTCGCGTGAAACCGCTGGCAAGTTGGAGGAAGCACCTACAGGTAATGCACGCTGCCTCAATTATCACTTTACGCCAATTGTGCGGATGACAAATACCTGGATTGAACGAGGTACAACGCCAGTTGCAGACTTATTTAATGATGTCAAAGAAGGAGTATATGCCCGGAATTGGCTAGGTGGGATGACCAATGGGGAAATGTTCACCTTTAGCGCTGGGGAAGCATGGATGATTAGAAACGGCAAAATTGCTGAACCTGTGCGGGATGTAACACTTTCGGGTAATGTATTCCAAACCTTAGCCGATATTGAAGCAATTGGTGATGATTTTTACTGGGATGAATCTGGTGGTTGTGGTAAGGGCGGACAAAATGGTTTGCCTGTAGGCTGTGGTGGCCCAAGTCTGCGAATTCGAGATGTAGTGGTTGGAGGGGAAATATAAATTCAAAATTCAAAATTCAAAAAGCAAATCTCGTTTGAGTTTCCTTTCCACGAAGTACTCATTGAAGCGTAGGCTGTAGTTGGCATTTGTTAAGCAATCGGTACTCGCTTTAATAAAGCTATCCACATATCTGATGGCTCTGAGTAGTAATCAATTTCCTCAACTTGATATCGATAAGATTTACCACCTTGCTGCAAAATAATGTAATCAAGGGGTTGAACACCTTTTCCTATGCCAGTCATGTACCCAGCCATCCCATTATTTAGCGATTCAAACGCGTAGTCTTTTCCCCAGATGAATCGGCTGTAGTCGTGTGTTGTATTATTCGGTTTTGTGCTGTTTGCTGGGATAAGCATCGGCAATAACCCATTCAGCAAAGTGAAGCTTAAATTAATACCTGTTCTGATAAGAAACATAAGTGAGTGTTTCAAAAGATTATGTCTACAATAAAAAACCTGGCTAGGTAAAACTTAATTGTTGACAGCAACCGAACTCAAAAATATTGAATATAAAAGTCTATTCGGTCAATCACCTTTATTGCTGTACCAAGACAGACAATATATTTTCTGATTGTAAAAATCTAACTATGGCTATATATAGCATCTAAGCTAATACAGTTCAGTTAGTAATGTTTAGTCCACGGATATTCACCTAAACCTAAAAGAATCAGGCTAGGAAGTATTAAATATTATCTGAACCGTGTTAAAACATAAACAAGAAAATTATGAGCTATGTTTTGAGAATACATCTAAAAATAACTTCAAACTAGGGTGTATATTTGAAAATAGTTTTTTAGCCTAGTTAGAAATTTCTAATTTTTTATTACTAGATGCTTCTGTTATGCAAAACAATGCCAAATATAGTGTTTATATGAAGCCAATGTGAAGCTAACTGTTAATGTTGTTATAATTACTTGTATACTCCTAACATCAGAAAAACTACTTAAGATTTTACAGCAATAGTAACTGTGCCGTCTACTGTAAAATTACTAAAATATTGAGCATGGTTGGCTTAATATATTAAGTCTTGCCTGATCAAATTTGGCATATTTATTGATTAATTTATAAATTCGTTATAACTTTGGAGTTTTACTAAATATGTATTTAATACCACAGAAATGCTTTAATTGGAGCTACCCTTTTCAAAGACCGCATCAACCTGCTGAAGCAATATTTCTAATGTAGAGGAGTTATCTAATACGACATCAGCCTGCGCTGCCTTTTCTTCAATAGATATTTGGCTGTTAATACGCGCTTGTGCTTGCTTTTGACTAAGCTGATTTCGCTGTATTAATCTTTGTAACTGCTGCGACGGGGAACAACGTACTACCCAAATTTCTGTAACTACATTAGTCATCTGAGCTTCAAACAAGAGAGGGATCACTAATACGAGTGTTTGTGCAGAGGATTCAGTAATAGCTTTGCGAAAGCGATCGCTTACGTAAGGATGAATTAAGTTCTCTACCCAATTGCGTTCATCTTGTTGATTAAAAATGATTTCGCCGAGAACTTGGCGGTTAAGGTTGCCATCTTGCAGTAAAATCTGTTGCCCATAACGTTGGGCGATCGCATCGAGAATCGGCGAACCCACAGCTACCGCATCTCTGGCATAAATATCTGCGTCCAAAATCGGCAGATTGTAAGCACTAGCTAAATAATTGGCGACAGTAGTTTTACCTGTAGCAATGCCTCCAGTTAAGCCAATAATACGTTTATTCATTTATCTATAATAAATAACCGAATATTGTTGTTTGTGTGAGTTAATAATTGTTTGCCCATTTAATTAGTGCTTGAGTTAATCCATCTAAAGTATATTCTTCAGCTTCTACATCCACGCGTCCGATTAAGGCTTGACAAGTTTTTGAGGTTTGGGGCCCGATAGAGGCAATACAAACTCCTTCTAAGGTATCTGCAACTACAGATGATTGATTAACGTTGGAGTAGTTAGAGAAGATGTTAGTTACAAGTTCACAGAAAAATTGCACAGTTTTAGAACTGGCAAAGGTAATTATATCCACCTCGTGATTTTGCAGCGCTAACTGTGCGGATTGTGGAATAGTTTTAGGGCAGCAAGATTGATATGCAGCAACTTCTATAACTTCTGCTCCCTTGGCAGTTAATTCTTTAATTAAAACTTCTCGTCCGCCGCTTTCAACTCTGGGAAATAAAACCTTTTTCTGTGCAAGTTCTTCTCTTAAGTTTTCTGCTAAAGCATCTGCAACAAAGTTGGCGGGAATAAAATCAGGTTTTAACCCGTGTTTTTTGAGACTTTGGGCTGTTTTTTCACCAACAACAGCAATTTTAATGCCAGCCAAGCTACGAGCATCTTTACCCTGTGCGGTTAATCGGTCAAAAAAGTAGTCTACACCATTGGTAGAGGTCAGAATTAACCAGTCGAAGTTGGATAAATTAGCGATCGCATGATCCAAAGCTTCCCAACTAGAAGGCGGGCCAATTTCTAAGGTAGGCATTTCAATGACAGTTGCGCCTGAAGCAGTGAGGCGATCGCTAAATTGGCTCGACTGTCCAACTGAACGTGTGACTAAAATTGTTTTACCAGCAAGAGGTGTGAAAGTTGGAGAGAGTTTGCTATCCACAGTTTGAAGGTGAGGAGTTGTAAATTTTAGAGAATCGTTTAAATATATATTCTCAGGTTGTAAGAACTTATGCAGCCCAACAACTTCACCAATTACAATTACCACCGGGGATAGAGATATACCAGCCGTTTGTTCCAGAATATTACTTAGTTGGGCTGTCCAGATTTGTTGATTAGGAGTTCCTGCCCAACGGATAATCGCAATGGGTGTGGAGCGCGATCGCCCTTGCCGCAACAACCGATGTACAATCTCTTCTAGGTGTTGTCCTCCCATCAATATTACTAGGGTTTCTAAGCGTGACAGCGCTTCCCAATCTAAGACATCTGGTTCATGGGCTGTCAACACTGCAAAACAGCGACTCATCACCGGATCTGTTAGGGGAATTCCTGCAAGTAGCGGTGCTGCTAGGGCCGAAGAAATTCCTGGTACTACTTCAAATGCACACCCAGCAGCTTTCAATGCTTCAATTTCGGAAGTACAGCGTCCAAAAATAAACGGATCGCCTGACTTTAGCCTGATAACTTGTTTTCCTTGTTGGCAGTACTTAATCAGTAACTTGTTAATCTCAGCTTGGCTGGTGCTAGGTTTACCGCCACGTTTACCAACATCAAGTTTTAGACAATCAGATGGTACACACTGCAACAATTGAGCATCTACTAGGGCATCGTAGACCAATACCTGAGTTTTACTCAAGAGATTGTAAGCTTTTACCGTCAGGTATGCCACATCTCCTGGCCCAGCACCTACTAAGTAAACTGTACCCTTTTGTTCACTCATAGCTGAGATTTATTGCTTGATTTATCAGATTCTAGAATTGACTTGACTTCGCACTCATTTTATCTAATAGATGACTGATTCTCTTAGCCTGTTCGGGTTGACGTTGTTTCTGCAATAAATCTTTAGCTAGTTGCAGATTAATTTTGGCTTCTTCTGGCTGATTTAGCTGCATCAAAATATTTGCTAAACGCAAGTATGCTTGAGGGTTTTTCGGACTACGACGAATTACATCCTCAAACCATATCGTTGCTTCATCTACTTTACCTTGTTCTCTTAAAACATCTCCTAACAGTAAGCGAACTACATCATTAGTAGAATTTAAAGAAATGACTTTGCGAAAAGCTGCTTCTGCACCTTGATAGTCTTTTTGCTGATAAAGATTGATACCTTTTTGAAAAAAGTTTGAGGTAATCAAAGTTTTAGCAGCGAAATAAACAAGCAGAGCAATACTGGCAACTACTACAGCAATGGCAAAAAAATCAGTTGGTTGAAACGTTTCTAGCATTGTTCTAAGCCAAAAGACAGGCAACAGGAAAAATTAGATATTCGATGAAGAAAAGTTTCCAGATAAATTGGTAGAAACGAGCGATCGCACTTTTATCTTGCAAGTCTACAGCCCAACTTTGCAACCACATCCAAACCAACACCACTAAATGAGTAATTACTAAAAATAGTGGATTAACTGAAGCCAGACGCAGTACACCAACTAAAATCATTCCCACGTAACAGGAAGTTAGCACCCAAAGCGCAAGATTAAAGACTGCTTGTGCCCCAAGTTGGATAGTCAAAGTATTGATATTGTAGCGGATATCTCCTGCCATATCAGGGATATCTTTAAAGATAGCGATCGCAAATGTAAATACTAAAATAAATAACGTCAGTACCCACACGGGAGCCGGAATTGATCGGTTCTGTTGCGATAGCCAACTAAAGTGCAAAAATAGCCCTAAATTAACAATAGTCCCTCGTACTGAAAAAATACAGAATGCTGCCCAAAAAGGAAACCGCTTCAAACGAATTGGTGGTAAAGAATAAGCAGTACCAATCGCCAAACTAATAGCCACCATTCCGAATAAAAACGGCCCAGTTAACCATGCCACAACTAGTGCCAAAATACCCGTAATCGCAACAATTAATTGTCCTTGTAACTTAGAAAATTCTCCTGCTGCTAGCGGTAAATGAGGCTTATTAATCTTGTCAATCTCAATATCCTCTAGTTGATTCAGCCCCACAATATAAACATTGCCACATAGACAAGCAATCCAAGGCCCTAAAAGTGGTAATAAGGAATAATTACGATTGCCAACAGCTTCGGCAATTAAATACAAAGCCAAAACACTCAAACTCGTGCCAATAATTGTATGTGGACGAGAAAATTTCCAAAAAGCATAAAGCCAGCTACCTGTAAGATTAGGAGACTTTTGCTTAGAAAACTGATTCATGATAATTCTGAATGCATTTTAAATTTTGAATTTTGGATGAACAAAGTATTAGCAATGAGGCATATTCTTCACCCAGTTTCTTATTTATTGCCGCACAATAACCCAAACCGAATCAAGCCACGCTGATAACCTCGACGCATCAACCCTAGCGACAACGCCCCAACAATAGTAGACCATCCCGAATTGAGTAATCCCCAAATTGCTTGGGGAGTAAAGGCTGAGTCAATTACAAAATCCCAAAACGGGGCAACAGCGGTTGACCAATCAGCAGTGCGAATATTTTTTAATGAAAGTTGAGTGGCGATCGCAGCATACTCTGGCAACGAAATCACATAAGGTAAACAATATACCCGATAAATGTCTTGCAGATGCTTTTGTTCATCAGCTGTTAGTGGTGAGTCCTCAATCGGGCGATGGCACCAAGTAACCATAATCAACTTGCCACCAGGTTTTAGCACTCGGTAGCACTCTTGCATAAACTTGGTTTTATCTGGCATATGTTCGCCACTTTCCAAAGACCAAACTAGGTCAAAAGTATCGTCATCAAAAGGCATTGCTTGAGCATCTGCCACCAAGAATTGACTTCTAGCACTCAAATTAGCCTCATAAGCACGTTCTTTGGCTCTAGCAGCTTGTACTGGGCTAAGAGTAATCCCTGTTGCCCTAGCATGAAATTTTTCTGCCAAGTACAGAGAACTACCACCAATACCACAGCCCACATCCAAAATATTCTCTGCTGTTACCGCCCCTGCCCAATTAAGTAGTTCTTCGATTAAATCAATTTGCGCCTGACGACGATCTTTTTTCTGAGTTCCATTTGGCCCGTAGTAGCCGTGATGCATATGTTCGCCCCAAATCTGTTCCCACAGACCAGAGGAAGCATCGTAAAACTGCTGAATTTGTTGGTACAATGTTGTGCTCATGAAGAAAGCAGTATAAAAACAAAGCAAAATTCAAATAAACCTACTCGTTAGGCTACCATGTGTGTTTTTAATTAAATAAGGATGTTTTTGCTTCCAGGGCGGGTAAACTTTGTCTACTCTCCCTGGAAAAGTTTATAAATCTTACTTTGGTATGACGGCTTCTCGCACAGTTTGCTTAGGTTTTTTGGCTCTCATCACCGTAGGAACCATCCTACTGATGATGCCTTTTGCAACTAGTAGTGGTAATTGGAATGACCCAATTGTGGCGTTGTTTACCTCAACATCTGCCGTTTGTGTTACCGGATTATCTGTAGTTGATCCTGGTACTTATTTTTCCTTTTGGGGGCAGTTGTTTATCGCACTGTTAGTGCAGATTGGGGGATTGGGCTATATGACAACCACCACCTTTCTGATTCTGCTTATTGGACGCAAGTTTGACTTACGGCAAAAAATCGCAATTCAACAATCTTTAGACCGTCCGGGAATCAGCGGTAGTGCCCAAGTTATTCGCTCAATCATTGCCACTACACTAATTTTTGAAATCACTGGAATATTTTTACTACTGCCAGCTTTCGTACCCGATCACGGTTGGTCTCAAGGACTATGGTTAGCGATTTTTCATAGCATTAATTCTTGGAACAATGCTGGTTTTAGTTTGTTTAAAGATAATTTGATTGGTTATCAGTCATCTGCACTCGTAGTATTTACAGTTACAGGACTGATTATCTTTGGGGGCATTGGTTATCAAGTAATTTTAGAAACTTATCTTTGGTTACGCGATCGCCTGCTCAAAAAAACAACTTGTCAAATATTTTCGCTAGATTTTAAAGTGGCAATAAGCACGACTTTAATCCTTTTATTTGTTGGGGTAATTGCATTTTTATGTATCGAGTTCAGAAACCCAGGAACCTTTGGTAACTTGAGTTTGCGTGACCAGTTATTATTAGCTTGGTTTCAAGGAGTTACTCCTAGAACTGCTGGTTTTAACACTATTGATATTGGCAAAATGACAACTGCTGGCTTATTTATTACGATTGCACTAATGTTTATTGGTGCAAGTCCCGGTGGTACTGGGGGTGGGATGAAAACTACAACCCTGAGAGTTCTCACAAGTTGTACACAAGCAATCCTTCAGGGAAAAGAAGAAGTTTTATTATATGATCGCAAAATAGCAATACCTTTAATTTTAAAAGCTGTTGGTGTATTGGTCGGTTCTGTGGCAACCGTGATTTTTGCAACAATTTTAATTGCCCTCACAGATCCCAAATTAGATTTTATTAAAATTCTGTTTGAAGTAGTATCAGCCTTTGCTACAGTGGGTCTTTCCACAGGTATTACGGGAACTGTCTCTGTAGGAGCAAAGCTAATATTAATCGCCACAATGTATATTGGAAGAGTTGGCATTTTACTTCTCATGTCTGCCATATTAGGAGACCCCCGTCCCAGCAGAATTCATTATCCTGAAGAAAACTTATTAGTGGGATAGTCAAAGGACATAATATAGATGGGAAGGATACCTTACTTAGTAATGAATAAACTGATAAAATTTAGATTATCTGGCAAAAAGTAGAATTTTTAATTAATTGTCTAAAACCTTTTTTTGCCTCAGATACAGGGAGCGCTAATAAGGATAAAAATTGTGAACTTGTCAGCATTAGGTTTTTTTCGCAGTTTACGTCAAGATAACCAACAATTTGCTGTAATTGGATTAGGTCGTTTTGGTCGATCTGTCTGTTCTACATTGCACAGATTAGGCTACGAAGTGCTAGCAACAGATATTGATGAAAAGCGAGTATCAGAAGCATTGACCGAACAGATAGTTGGTCATGCTTTACAACTCGATTCAACAGAATCTGCTGCACTGAAAGAAGCGGGAATTTTTGAATTTGATACGGTGATTGTAGCAATTGGCAACTATGTTCAGGAAAGTATCATTACTACCCTAAATGTCAAAGAAGCTGGTGTACCCCATGTAGTTGCCAAAGCGTCTAGCGAAGTTCACCAAAAGTTATTGAAACGGGTGGGAGCAGATCATGTTGTTTTTCCTGAATACGAAGCAGGTTGCGCTCTAGCACGTACACTGACTAAACCGTCAATTCTAGAGCGATTTGACCTCGATCCCGATAACAGTATCGTAGAATTAATTGTGCCTGATGAATTTCACGGTAAAACAATCACAGAACTCCAACTGCGTAACCGCTATGGGTTGAATTTACTAGCGGTAAGTCACGATGGTAAATTCCTAATTAATCCCGACCCCACCAAGCGTTTAGAACGTGGTTCAGCGATGGTAGTTATTGGTCATAACAAAGATATTAATCGCTTGCCAATTTAGTCGAGATTATCAACTATGAAAAAACGGCTCTGTTTGTGTTTGTTTTAGTTGTTTATTACAATGCTGTCGTGTCTATAAATTGCAACATGAGCATTTTATGTAAAAGCTGCAAATCTTCTTCTTTACCCCTCTACCGTCTCAATGTGCAACTTAAAAACACAACAGCTTACTAAAGACATGAAATTTAGCATCTATACCACTCCAGACTATTGCCTTAACGGGGACTCATTGAAGTTGGACGTGGTTCTGTAGAGATTGGCACATAGCTAGGTTCTACTGGCGTTTCTGGAGAGATTTCCGGTTGATTTGGCTTCTGTGACTCATTTTCCGTTGCTGCATTATTTGTAGAGCTTGGAGCCTGGGATGGGGTAGATGTTTGACTGACTTTAGGTTGTTGAGATGCTGCTTTTTGGGCAATTTGCTGGGCAATTTGCTGCATTAGCTGCTCAGTTTTTTCAACTTGCTCTATGCTACCTTGCTCCCGATACTCATTGCGGGCGCGTTTTAATGCACTGCTGGCTGTTTTGAGATCGCCTTGATTATATAAAGTTACTCCCAAATTATAATAAGCTGAAGCATTCTTGGGATTATGACGAATAGCTTGCTGGTAAACGGCAATAGCCTCAGATGGTTTACCTTGAATTGCCATCAAACTTCCCAAGTTGTTGTAGGCTATGGCATTATCAGGATTGATTTGCAAGGCTTGTTGGTAAGTAGCGATCGCTTCTTGTATTTGACCTTGCTGTTGCAAGGCGATCGCTAAGTTATAGTAAGCATTTGAATTTCTAGTATCTATATTTACTACTTGCTGAAAAGCAGCGATCGCTTCCTGTAGCTGTCCTTGCTCATATAGTGCCAAGCCTAAGTTATACTGGGCTGCTGTCATTCTCGGATCTATCGCCAAACTCTGACGATAAGCAGTAATCGCTGCCTCTTTTTGACCTTGACGATGCAACGCTAACCCTAAATTGTAATAAGCTTCGCCAGAGTTAGGATTTATCCTAATCGCCTCTGCATATTCTTGCACGGCTACATCCAAACGATTTTCCTGTAAGAGGATATTGCCTAGATAACTCCTTGCTATTCCAAGGTTGGCGTCTCGCCGTAAAGCTTCACGAAAAGCATATTCTGCCCCCTGGAAGTCTTGGCGGTGATAGCGCATAACTCCCTGCTGGAAAAAGCTAGCTGCTTCCAAATCCTGAGTGACAACATTCTGAGCCAATAGCTTGCTTCCTGGTAAATTAATTATTGCCGGTGCAGCTAATACCAAAAATGCAGCGGAAGTAGAGAGAAGCCGCCGATAAGAACTTCGGTGCGGCGCTACCTTGGCGAAACTGCAAAACCACTGACGAAGGTGATATTTTTCAGACATGAGTGGCAGGCCTATACTTATTGTTAAATCCCTATAAGTCAGAGTACCCACCACAACATGAAAAATTAAAACTTCAAAGTTAAAGTTTTTTCTGGGGCATGGGGCATTGGGCATTGGGAACTAGTATTTTTACTCAGCACTCACAACTTACCACTCACATAGTTTTTCGCTTCTGGCAAAATTAGCATTGCATCACCAAAAGAATAGAAGCGATATCGAGAAGCGATCGCTTGTTGGTAAATATTTAACAACCTCTGTCTACCGATCAAAGCACTCACCAGCATCAGCAAACTGGAGCGTGGCAGGTGAAAATTAGTAATTAGACCATCCACCACCCGCCATTTGTAACCAGGATAGATAAATAAATTTGTCTTACCACAAAATGGTTGTAAATGTCCTGATTGAGCCGCCCCTTCCAAAGCACGTACTGCCGTTGTACCTACAGCGATAATTCGACCGCCAGATGCTTTGGTAGCGGAGATTTGCTCTACTGTTGAGGCTGGCACTTCTATCCATTCTTCATGCATCTGATGGTTAGTTACGTCTTCTACTTCCACAGGGCGAAAAGTTCCGACGCCAACATGCAGCGTTATAAAAGTTTGATTAATTCCGCGATCGCGTAACTTTTCTAATAATTGTGGGGTAAAGTGTAACCCTGCCGTTGGCGCTGCGATCGCTCCTAAATGTTTGGCGTAAACTGTCTGATACTGTTCGTCAACAGCTTCCGATGCAGTAATATAGGGCGGTAAAGGTACTTCACCAAATACCTCTAACAGTTGTACCAAAGACAGTCCCTCTGGCACATCAAATTGCAACAGACGCCCGCCAGTTGCCTTGTCTGTTTCTAGCACTGTAGCCGTTAGTTGAGCGCCCAGTTGTGAGTGCTGAGTCAGAAAGTCTGTTTCTACCTCCCCTGCTCCCTGCCCCCTGCTCCCCTGCTCCCTCTCCCTGCCCCCTGCTCCCTTAGCGTTAAAAATCAGCTTTGCTCCCCGTTTAAAGCGTTTTCCTGGTTTAACTAAGGCTAACCAACAGTTATACTCTCGTTCCTCTAACAGCAAAACCTCGATTTCAGCACCAGTAGATTTATGACCATACAGGCGTGCTGGCATAACTCTAGTATTATTCATTACCAGCAAATCTCCAGGCAGTAATAGCTCTGGTAAATCACGGAAAATGTGATGTAGAGGTGCTGTTGTGTTGCCTGTACTTTGAGAATTTACCACCAGTAAGCGGGAACTATCTCTAGGAACTACTGGGTTTTGAGCAATTAGTTCTGGCGGAAGTTCGTAGTTATACCCAGTTAATGAACAATCTAGTTGAACATTTTCTACTCTTAGGTTAGAGTTTTGGTTCACGTTGGGTTGTGTTGGTTGTTGCTCCATTTAAATTGATACTGCCTTCTTGAAGCCGATGTGAGCTTTCCTTACTAAGGGAACTTTCAGGGATGATTGCTAAATTTCATCCCTAGATTTTGATATGGGTACTAATAGGTAACACTGAAATACTATATAAAAATTGGGTAAACCTCCCCATCTAAAATGGAGGGCTTTTACCCTACCGGGAACTACTGTTTATTGACGAATATAGATATGTAGGATTGGCTTTGATCCCAAGCACCAACATGGAATATTTGTATTACCTGGCAAATGCCAGCCTAACTCTGAGGGTTGTTCAACACCTGCACGCCAGACCCCAGATGCCTGTTTCGTTCGTCACCGTAATTCATCAAATAGATGGCTGGGTGGTTAGGATCAAACTCAAAGGTCAAGTTTCGCCCCAGGTTGATGGTGACTTTCGCGCTTTTCTAAACGAATTAGGAATTAGCTACGAGCCACCAATGCGGGTACAAATGGCCCTTTGGAGTTTGGAAGCAGGACAATGTCCTGTAGACGTAATGCGTCGCTACCAAGTAGCTATAGTCTCTCATGGTAGCCCAGAAAGAGATGAAATTGAGGCATTCCGGCAACAGTTTGTTCGAGGATTGGGCTACTGTCCTGAAACACTAGCGTAATCACCTTTGGTATTAATACTGCTTCATAATAATTGGTAGTTGGTTATTAGGAATTAAGATATTTTATCTCTTACTAGTGGCCAATTACGCATTATCATCTACAGAGTCGAAAGCAGCTGGAATGTATTCTTGTAATTGGAACTCATAACCACCGACTAATGAACTAGCTAAAACTTCCTGGGTAAATGTTGCCCCAGTGAAGTTTTTTGATATTTTGTGACAGTAGACAATAGCAACATCAAATCGGCATGGATAATCTGCCTTTTGGGGGTAATTAGCTAAAAACATTCCAGCTGTGCGCCAAAGTTTTGTTTGTTTTTGACGAGTGATTGCGCTTCTTCCCCCACCATCCCAATTGCCTGCGCTACGAGTTTTAACTTCCACAAATGCTAGTGTAGAGTGCTGAGTCGAAGATAAGTTGCCTTTTGCCTCTGTGCTTCCATCATATTGAGCCACAATATCGATTTCTCCCCAACGGCAAGAAAACCGACGGTGCAGAATCAACCAACCTGTAGATTGCAACCATTGTGCTACTAGGTCTTCACCAAGGTCACCAATGTCGGGATAATGAGATGGAGGAGGTTTCGCCATTGGCTAAAAATAGCATGAATAACAAATTAAGTGTTCGCATTTGGGCAAGCATACTCAGTGTATTGCTTTGGGGATTAGTTGGGATTACAGCAATGATAGGTTGTGTTCCCACAGCTTTGGCGCTGGAATACAATAAAGAAATTTTGATAGAAGCTGATTTTGTAGGAAGAGATTTAACAGACTCTAGTTTTACAAAAGCGAATCTCAAAAAGAGCAACTTCAGTCACGCCAATTTACAGGGTGTCAGCTTTTTTGCTGCAAATCTAGAGTCGGCAAATTTTGAGGCAGCTGATCTCTCGAATGCGACTTTAGATTCAGCTCGCTTCATCAAAGCCAATTTAACAAATGCGGTGTTGGAGGGTGCGTTTGCTGCTAATGCTAAATTTGATGGCGCGATCGTTGATGGCGCAGATTTTACCGATGTGCTGCTGCGTCCGGATGAGCAAAAAAAGCTGTGCCAGGTTGCTAAAGGTACTAATCCCACTACAGGAAGAGATACCCGTGATACGTTATTTTGCCCTTAAGCTTTAGTTTTTAAGAGGTTGGTGGGGCGGGGCTGGAGCGATCGCCCACTTATTTTTCCGTATTTTCAAACCTTACTCAGTATGTCACCTATCGCTATATGTCTGTAATTTTACTTATACAACCGTTTCTCTTGAATGTTGCTACACATGGGTAGCAGTGCAGAATGATTTTTAGCTTGATTTTAATGAATAGGTTGTTAAGACTGCGTTATCGGTTTCGGCAAATTTTGGTGATAGATAGTCTACTCAACTTGCTTAAACTTCATTAAAAGTGGATTCAAGTGTTTATAACTCTTGTGTTTTAGCAACCACGCTGTGCAAACTTCTTTGACTAGTTCTGTCTCTTCTGGGGTCAAAAGCTCATTTGGCTTTTCAGAAGCTATGATTTTAGCCGCTTGTACTGCTTCTTCATAATTTACACCATGTCTGATGAGTTCTGAGTGGTATACCCGCTCTTTCTCCTCAATAGATGTTAAAAAAGAGCCGAAATTTTTTTGATGCATTAGCTGGCCAAGATTAAGAGTAGCTTAAACTATCTTGTTTACATTTCGAGTTGGCTCACACCTATCTGTAGGATGGTAAGTATTTATATCTTTAGATAGATGAATTAGAAATAAAAGTATTAATAGCTAATACAGCAAGCTTTACAGGCGAGTTGGCAGATTTTTGTAACTCATTAATCAACCGCCAGAAACTGTCAACGCCTATCAAATTGCATCGGTTCAAGAAAAATTCTGCAATTGATATGTAGCACAATACGGTTCAGATAAGAGTTGATCCTCCCTAACCCTCCTTAAAAAGGAGGGAATTAAGCCCCCCTTTTTCTAAGGGGGGTTGGGGGGATCTTCTGGAATCGAATACCACTAACTGAACCGTATTGATATATAGCGGCCTCGACCCAGTGAAGTACAGAAAGAAATAATTAACCACAGATGGACACCGGACACTTGCTACAAGTCGGCAGAGCCGCCCAACGTAGTGTCCTCCAGATAAACATAGATAAATTCGTACCTCAGCAAGCTAGAAACCGCTATAAACGATTGTCTTAATAACTAAATTTCAGCAATTCTTCTATAGAAAAATTCCGCTGTTCGTTTAATTCCAGACACCGCCGCTTTTCCGCTTCAAAAGCTTTACCATAATATTCATATCGCTCTGGTTCAGTTTTTTCATCAGTTTGTTCCCATAGTTCCCAGAAGTGGCGATACCGCTTTTCTCGCATTACTCGTTCCATACAAGCTAGCGCTGCTTGAATTACTTGGGGGGTACGCAATATTTCTTTCTGGCTTTTCTCATTGAGATGAAACAGATGGGACACCAACCCCATTTCTTCAGGAAAATCTGAGTATTTGTCTTGCAAACTTGAAACTAAATCTACTTCTATCCCCTCTGAAACTTCTACAATTTGTTGCCACAAAAAACGGTGGTGGGAAAGACTAAATTGTAAATCTCGCTCTTCTAGCGCTTCCACAATAGCCTGACGTTGTTCGGGACAATGTAGGTAAATTCGCAGCAATAAGGCCTCTGCCAGTTCTAAAAGACCGCGATCAGTAGTTGGGCTTGCAGATTTGGTACTGGAGACTGAGTGAGGAGTATACCTACCACTACGCCATTCTCTTCTCCCTGGCATAGGCTTAGAGTAGGCAGCTTCAGGAGTAATCTGAGTTAATAGATTTTCTACTCGTAGGGGTATAAGTCTGGTATCTCCTAAACTGAGTATTTCAGCACAGTAGGAAACATAATAATTTCGCGTATCGCTGTTAGCTATATTTTTCAGTAATTTGACGACCTGCTGAGTTACTTGCTGAAAATCAGTAGCCTGTCTCAAGTCGCGGTTCTTGGTGATTTGCTGAATCTGCCAATTTAACCACAGTGGGGCATTAGCTAATAATTCCCGATAATCTTCTGGTGTATGACTATGCAAGTATTCATCAGCGTCTTTGCCATCAGGTAAATTAAGAATCTTGAGCTGGACTTCGCCTTTATATGCCAGTTCAGCGATTTCGCCGATCGCGCGTTCTGCGGCATTGGTTCCCGCAGCATCGGCATCAAAGTTAAGAACTAGTTCCTTAGAATCGGTATAACGTAATACCAGCCGTATTTGTTCTAAGCTTAAGGCTGTGCCGAGGGAAGCGACAACGTTAGTGATTCCGGCGGCGTGTAGGGCGATCGCATCAAAATATCCTTCTACTACCACAGCTTGATCGAGTTGGGAAATTCCAGCTTTGGCTTGGTCAAGGGCAAATAATGTTCTACCTTTACTAAAAAGTTCGGTTTCTGGGGAATTGAGATACTTTGGCTGCTGAGACACTGCGTTGCGGGGGTTCCCCCCGTTGAAGCAAGTGTCGTCATCAGTCAGAGTTCTGCCACCAAAGCCAATTACTCGCCCTTGTACATCACGGATGGGAATCATCAGGCGATCACGGAACACATCGTAATAACCACCCGATTCCTTGCGAGGTTTAATCAATCCGGCTTTTTCTACTAGTTGCACTGGGTAGTGCTTAGTTTCTACCAAATAACGATAGAGCGTTTCCCAACCAGCGGGAGCATAACCTAAGCCAAACTGCTGAATTGTTTCTGATTGGAGTTGGCGATCGTGCTGTAAATACTGTATTGCCTTCTGTCCTTGGGATTGTCTCAGAGCATGTTGATAAAACTGCGCCGTTGAAGCGAGAACTTCATATAGCTGTTCGCGCAAAGACAACTGACGCTGTAATTCTTGCCTTTGTTCAGGTTCTAAGGTTTGCACTGGTACTTGATAACGCCGTGCCAAATCCAGCACCACTTCAGGAAATTGGCGCTTCCCCAAGTCCATCAAAAATTTTATGGCATTTCCTCCAGCTTGACAGCCGAAGCAGTAGTACATTTGCTTGGTCTGGCTGACAGTGAAGCTAGGAGTTTTTTCATCGTGGAAGGGGCATAAACCAAGAAAATCTTTACCACGCTTGCGTAAAACTACGTGTTCTGAAATCACATCTACAATGTCAACACGTTGTTTAACTTCCTCAATTGTGTCTGGGTGCAAGCGGGGAATTTGCATATTAGTAGTTCTGAGTGCTGAGTGCTGAGTGCTGAGTAAAAGAGAAAGGGGCATGGGGGAGAATTAATGGAATTATTCTTGCTTCCAATCCCCAATGCCCAATCCCCAGTCCCCAATCCCTATGGCTATTATATTGTTGTTGCTCAACCAAGAATGATATATAGGATTGCTTACGCTTAATTTTATACGAGGAAATACTGAAGATGGGGCGTATTTTTATTTCTGCTGCTCACGGAGGCAAAGAAGCCAGAGGAATAGATCCAGGCTCGATCGCAGGTGGTACAACAGAAGCTAGAGAAATGATTCTGCTGCGGGATTTGATTGTAACAGAACTAAGAGCGCGTGGTTTTGAAGTTTTGTCAGTTCCTGATGATTTAAGTGCTGCCCAAACTATCACCTGGATCAATTCCCGTGGTCGTTCGACTGATGTGGCGTTAGAAATTAATGCTGATGCGGCCAGCAGTCCAAATGTGCGAGGGGCTAGCGTTTTCTACATTGCTAGCAATAATGAGCGCCGAAGCAATGCTGAACTTGTGCTGACGGGATTGTTGCGCCGCGTACCCCAGTTGCCCAATCGGGGAGTCAAGCCAGATACAGATAGTGGATTAGGACGTTTAATATTTTGCCGCCAAACAGCGATCGCTGCTTTGGTAATGCAAGTAGGTTTTCTTAGCAGTCCTGAAGATCGCTCTTTGCTACAAACTCGCCGCCGCGATTTCGCTTTAGGAATTGCGGATGGACTAGCATCTTGGAGCCGCGTCATTGACCCCGGCCAAGGAAACCCCCAAGACCCAAATTATCCAGCGATTAATATTAACATTAACGGGCAAAATTATTCAGAACAAGGAATACTTATTAATGGTAATGCTTACATTCCTATTGATTTAGTAGATCGCTTACGAATTGATTTATCAAAATCGCCGGATGTCCGCCGTATTACCTATCGCAGAGTAGTATATGTCAAAGCAATAGAATTACGAGATTTTAATGTTTCTGTTAACTGGGATGCTGCAAGCCGCACTGTAAAATTGCGTTCAAATTTGGTAGTCTGCTCTGGTCAGATTGACAGAATTGTATCAAATGGTAATACCTCAGAAGTGCAATTGCAGCTCTTCTTGAGAAATAACAATGAAAACGCCTTGGTGCAGTTTCCAGACTTGCCGAAACTCTATCGAGAAGAAGCAAGTATAGAGGGAATAAATTATGATATTGCTTTTTGCCAAATGTGTGTAGAAACTGGATTTTTACGCTTTGGCGGCGATATTAGACCTGAGCAAAATAACTTTGCAGGTTTAGGGACTATTGGTGGTAGTACACAGGCAGCATCGTTTCCAAGTGCCAGAATTGGTGTGAGGGCACATATCCAACATTTGAAAGCTTACGCCAGTCTAGAACCTCTAGTAAACGAAGTTGTAGATCCAAGATTTCGTTTCGTTACACGCGGTATTGCCCCATTAATTGAGCAGCTATCAGGGCGCTGGTCGGGAGATTTGGATTATGGTGCGAGGATTAAAGCTATGGTGCAACGATTGTATGAGTCAGCAGGACTTTTATAAGTGTTGATTAAGCTGATTTAAAAAATCGGATAATTTCGCGGACATGATCGAGAAATTGCCCATCAGTAGAAAGTTGAGCGATCGCAGTTCTGGCTTCCCTCGCCAACCTTTCATGTTCAGTTTGATTTGTTGCACGTAATTCTTCTAAATTAGCGCTTATTCTAGCTAAGTCTCTGCGAGTCTCTTCACTAAATCTTTGTTGAGTTGTAGGAATTGAGTAGGGTTGTTCTGCATCAAGTTGTTCTTCTAAGCGCTGCACTTTCTGTTCCAAATCAAAGAAGCGATCGCGGAGTTCCACAATATCTTCACGGGGATACTTCCATTCTTGGCGAATCATTGTTAATCGCGTATATAAATATTCGTAAGCACGAATGGCTGGACGCAGAATAGTTAATAACAAAGCTGCACCAGAACTGATGTATCCTACAGTACTAATGCCAGTAGCCGCGAGTGTATACAAACCAACGGCTGAAAATATATGTAAGGCAATGGCAACCCAGAGCGATCGCTGGGCTAAAACTCTGACATACTTTAATTGATTTTCATCTACAGGAATTCGTTTTTCTATCGACTGCGCCGCTTCTGCTAAGACTTCTTTCGCCTGAAAATGCACATTCCAAGGTACGGTAACAATTACCAATAGCCACCAAAAACTTGCACCAGCAATTACCCAATCAAGGAAGTTACCAGCAGGTATATGTAACCATTGCAATAAGCCAAAAGCTGCCAGTACCAACACTACAATTCCGACAATGGAACTGATGAAAAAGTTAATATACATCTTGCCCTGTACCCAGTAAAGCTCATACCTCGATCATGGCTAACCTGGGCAGTTATACGGAAATAGTTGTGATGGTTTTTCTAGTTGCACATATAGCTATGGGATAAGATAGCTATGCCAAATTGGTTGAGTATCTTTGCTTCCCCTTTCAGGTAACAGCAATCGCCAGGTTTTACCTTCTTGCTGAATTTGCAGATAAACATCAAACGGTTGTTGCAGTTGCGTTAAGCGTCTTTTTGGTAGCTTGATAATCAAGTCGTAGGTTCCCCGCACGCGGAAAGCTGGCAAACTTTGAATCGTTAGGGGTTTTTGCTCGGTAATTGCTAACCGTTTGATATCAAATCCTTGGAAATCTAGATCCAGCTTTTGGCTAAGTTGTTGTTGAGTTTGTTCTAGCTGAAGTGCGATCGCTTTTTGCACTAACTGGTTAGTTGGTAGCAGCCCAATACTACCACAAGCTGTCAATAGCACCAGTAAAGCCGTCAACACTAGCCGCACCATGTTATTTCTTATATAGCACTCTCCAGCGATAGTATAGCGGTTGATGGACTCGAATTTTTTAATTCACGATGTCAAAACGAACTATTGGTCTTGATAACCAACTCTACAGCTATCTTTTATCAGTTTCGCCGCGGGAGCCTGAGATTCTCCAAAAGTTGCGCCAAGAAACAGCCAGCCATCCTAGCGTTGAATGCAAGCATCTCATTAATCACAGTTTGATTTGAATACTTATACTATCAATGTTGCGTTGCTGCTAACAAATAATGAATGGGTAACGGGTTTGACAAATTACCCATTACCCATTTATTTACAAACAAAAGACAATAAATTCTTACTATCTGAAGTTGTAGCCAACCCCCAATACTATCCCGACATCAGTGTCATCCAAAAAAGCTGCATTTACAGCACCATTCGCCGTAAAATTACCGCCTAAAGGAACATCTATACCGCCAGTTAGCAGCAAACCAAGCTCGACATCATCCTGAGTGTCAATAGCTACGCCAGCGCCTAAATAAGGAGATATTGGGAACGGTTGTACGACGTCCACATCTGCTGCGCGTGGAGTAAAATCCAACGTCAAGGGAACCAGAACCAGTGTATTGTCTCCAAAAATCGCTGACGGACGCACTGATATATTACGTGTCAACCCGATTTTGCTGATCACCGCAATGTTACCTTCGCCCAAGGAGGAGGTATCACCTGTTAAACCAATATTACCAGCAACCCCTATATAGCTAGAGCCTCCGCGAGTAGCTCTACCTGGCGTAACACCATCAGTAGTTTCTCCTTGATTAGTATCGCCTGGTTGTTGGCTAGTCAGGTTAGGCGGTATCAGGACTTGGTTAATTGCATGAATCACACCATTGCTAGCTTGGACATTCGCCTGAATAACTCTGGCATCGTTGACTGCAATTTGATTGGTGGCGGTGTCAACCTTAACATTGACTGATGCGTCTTCAATCGTTTTTACTTCCCCAGTTGACAGTTGAGTAGATGTTACTTGACCAGGCAGCACATGATATCTCAAAATCTTAATCAATGTTTCTCTGTTTTCTGGTTGCTGTAACTGCTCTAAAGTGCCAGCTGGTAAAGCAGCAAATGCTTCATTGGTGGGAGCGAAAACCGTGTAAGGGCCTGCTTGTTGTAAGGTATCTGCTAAACCTGCTGTTTTTAGTAAAGAAGTCAGAGTTGTAAAAGAACTGCTAGAAGCAGCCAAGGAAACGATGTCAGTGCCAGTAGGTTGCGTGGTGCCAGTAGGACTACCTGCAACAATATAAGTAGCGGCTGGGGCATTGCTAGCAATTGGTTGCACCTGTCCTTGTCTGGCTAAAGCTTGATATAAAAGTGCTGCGGCTTCGGCACGAGTTAGAGGTTGTTGCGGATTGAGTTGTCTGACATTTGGATAGTTGACAACCATATTGGCTTGTGTCGCAGCTGCCACACTATTAACTGCATAGTCTGGGATTGCTGTGGCGTCTGAGTAATAGGTACTCAACACATTAGATGCAGCATCGGTGCTAGTTACACCCAAGCCGCTGGTCAAAGCAACGATCGCCTGTACCTTAGGAATTTGTTGATTGGGCAAAAATACGTTTCCCGGATAGCCTGACATAAATCCGGTTTCGTATGCTTCCTGAATTGCAGCAGCTGCCCAGAAGTTAGACGGAACATCTGAAAATTGCTGTGATTGCCGAGTTGGGTTCTGGTTAAAGGCTTTTTGAATCATTGCGGCAAATTCAGCACGAGTCACAGCCTGATTCGGCCTGAAACTGCCATCAGGAAAGCCACTAATTACGTTTCTTTGAGCTAAGGCTTGAATGAATGGACTAGCCCAGTAATCTGAGCCAACATCAGACAAATTTGTCGTTGTAGCTGGTGTTTGAGTTGTACCTGGTGTTTGAGTGGTACCTGGTGTTTGAGTTGTACCTGGTGTTTGAGTTGTACCTGGTGTTTGAGTGGTACCTGGTGTTTGAGTTGTACCTGGCGATTCAGTTGTACCTGGCGATTCAGTTGTACCTGGAACAGTATTTTGAGCTGAAGCTCGGGTAGAAATTACAATAGGGCTTAATGTAGCAGCTATCACTCCCAAAGCTAGGAAACTGTTCTTTACTGACGATCCACGAAAGAAACTACACATGAAAATATCCTCCAGAAAAAAGTAGAGCCATTTCTCAATTCATTGATTGACTGTTAAAAACTGGTGTATGCAAGGTTGAGTGGGCACACATATTCAAATAATTTCGGGTTTGCTTCGCCATAAAAACTACGAATGCGAAGTGTTCAATCCTGAAAATCAAAAAATTTGCATTTATAGCCACCTGCCCTTGCGCCTTATAAAGTTTCTTCAAATGTTTGCCGCATATAGCAGCCTTAATTGGGTTGTGAAAGTTCAATGTTTAAATAACCAGAGATAACCCCAAAGACAGAGAAGGCTGCTATGGTGATTTGCTTGGCGTCAAAAATCAAGATAATTACTATAAACGCATGGCTTAATCAGTTTTAGGATTGCAGTCTGGTAGCTGCAAAAGTAGTGTTTAGTAACCGTTTTAGCATCTTGAAAAAGCTTAATTACATCAATCTTGAATAGCATGAGTCTAGTCACGAAAGAGGAGAAAGTGTAATTTCCATACAGTTACCATTTTTCATCTTTAACCTCACTCACACAACTAGCTAATGGCTATACTTTGATATTTGTTTTTTCACACTTTAGATAGTTGACTACAGTGATGAATAGGTGAGCATGGGCGTGAATTGAAAAGCTTTAGACGCTAAAACGGCGATCGCATTTGTGATTTTTTAGCATGATTAGCCAAATATTTGTGTCTGGTATTGGCTTTGCTGAGATTATTATCTGAGCAAGAAAAAATTTAATGTCTAAAATACCAAAATCTACGATTGGCAATTACACAATAATTTGTTGATGCTAGGTGTTAGCAGATAATAAACTATCTATTGATTATCTTATGGAAATTTGCTCAACCTTTACTTTATATTATCAGTTGTAGATAATTAGCTAAGGTTACCAGGAGTCTATCATTGGGTGTATCTTTGTAGAGCGATCGCCAATTAAGCTGAGTAAAAAACAAGACTGTGGCAGATAAAACAAAAAAATTCAAATCACCCTAATATCACTTCAGTGTGGACAACTCCTGCACTTCATGGCGGGCTAATAGCTTAACTTTGCTACCTAAAGGCGCACGTACCACCCATTCCACCTTTGCCCTATCTTTGGTAGAGTCACTTTGCCCCCTAGTAGGAGCAGAGGGTTTGTAGGCGCATCCTTCTAATTGTCCTAACTCTTTACGGAGTTTACCGATTTCCAGAGTTTTTTCATCGCTCCAACGTAGCAGTTTCAAGTCGTCTTCTAGGGGGTGTTCCCGCTGCCATTCTATATATTGATACTCAGTAATTCCAGCTTGACGCTGCGGACTCCAGATTTCTACTGTCCAGGCAAATAAGCCTTGATATTCATAAGCCCAGTCGCCGAATGTACGGCAGATGAAGTCTTTCAGGTCATAACGGAACTCATGAAAGGTAGAATAATTACTAATTCGTAATTCTTAATTTAAGTAAAATAATAATCCAATTCCAGCGATCGCTATTCCTACACCTGCGATCGCTCTGAGGCTGATTTTTTCACCCATCTGCATAGCGATGGGGATCACAAACAATGGACTAGTTTGCAACAATGTTGAGGCTATTCCGGCCGCAGTAAATTTAATTGCTATCTGCTGCAACCAAATTCCTAAAAAGGTTCCACAAAAGGCAGCAAAAAAACTTGCTAAAATTATACGCTTTGATTGCCAGTAGGGATAGGAAAATGCCGTTTCCCTACGATTAGAAAACCATGCCGAAACTAAGATAGTTAACACACCTGCAATTAATCGCAATAAGGCAGCCCATAACGGTGTAACGCTTCCAGTCGCAAATGCCATACGAGAAATCACAGTTCCAGCGGCGTTTGTGATTGCTGCTAACAAACCAAAACCGATTCCCTGCCATAGGTGCGTTGAGCTAACCTCGTTTGTACCTGGGATTCGCTCTGTTACTACCCAAGCTACTCCCAAAATTGTGAGAATAATACCACACCAAGCGTTGACATTGAGTTGTTCTTTGAGAAGAATCATTGCCGCGATCGCCGTGGTTGGTGGCGCAAGTGTTCCCAAGAGTAAAACGCGACGCGCCCCCAAATAATTGATGGCAGCAAGGAAGGCTGTATCACCCCAGCCAATGCCTACAGCACCGCTGAGGAAGAGTAGACATACAGGTAAGGGGGAAAGCTTCGGTAACAGTTCGCCACTGAGCAAAATTGTTAGGAGCAAGAGGGCGATCGCAATTATTCCTTTAATCAAGTTCAGCTGCATTGGTGGAATACGTTGCCCTAAAAGACCATACACCACCGAAGCTACAGCCCATAAGCAGGCAGCAGCTAAAGCTGCCACTTCACCCTTTAAATCTGTAAGCGAGAAAATTAAGAAATTATTAAAAATAGTATGCACCCATGAATTAATGCTTGAAACTATTTAATAATACAACAGTTAATTAACTAAAAATTAGCACTCAAACGAGGCAAGTGCTAATTTGTTACTGAAGTTTAATACTTCTGATATAAGCGGATATTGTACTTTTTATGGATGGCATTTAAGTAGACTTTCAAATATAATTAATCATACTAAGCTAAAGCTTCCATGTAACTGATTAGCAATTGAGAGGACTGGAATGAAATACACTTTTGACATCATAGGGGTATCTCCAGTTTTACAGTATTTTAATCATCAACCACAACAAAAAGGAGTGGAATACCTGGGAACGCCTACTTGCACTTTAGATGCATTTTTAGAATCTGTAGAAACAGTTCCAGCAAAGTGGAATTGGAATCTTGATCAAGTGGTAGACACAGTAATTCAATTTTGGTTAAACAATGCCGAAAGCATTCGCTATTGGAAAACACGTTTAAGTGATGCTGGCAAGGATAATTTAATAGTAGCGAGAGTAGCGGATTTCACGGCTTTACAAGCTGAATTTGAATCCTTATTGGGTAAAGATTGGTAATTATATCAACAGCAATAATATTGCAGATGATTGCGGTGCGTTAAAGCAGCACTTAACGCACCAATACAATTTATTTATGGGCGTTGCAGAGAAAGCGGGATGATTTTGCAACGCCAGAAAATTTTTAGCCCTGCTTCCCAGCTTACCCCACTGTTCTGCAAGGCCTATTTTCGTGTTCTTTCTCCAGCGCTGTCAGGAGTTTGAGATATAAATTTTCTACTCTCTGAATTTGCAGTTCCCCAAATGATGCATAGTTAAGTAAGCCAGGAGAGCCATTCACTTCGATAATGGTATACTCTATCATTGGCATAGTTATATCACTGGTAATAATATCTACGCCTGCTAATCTTAGCCCCATATCTTTTGTAATATTGACGGCTAATTTTTTAAAATCTGGATGGATAGTTTCAGTTACATCTACTGCTTCACCTCCACTCGATAAGTTTGCATTATCTAAAAGATAAACAATACTATCCTTTGGTATAACGCTATCAAAAGTTAGTTTTTGCCTTTGCAATTTTCTTTTAATTCTAAAATCATCAAAATTTATAATTCTTCTACCAGTTTTGTTAAGAATTTCTTGCTTGTTATGCAAAAGTTCTAAAACACTAGATTTGGCATCTCCTACTATAAATAAGGGAATCCTCTGATAAGCTATAAGAACTTCTTCATCTAGTACTACGATTCTATAGTCATTCCCGCTATGGAACCTCTCGACAATAAACCCTGCGGTTATTCGCAATATTTTATTAGCTACTTGATAATATTCGCGTTTATTATAAACTTTAGTAACTAATATTCCTTGACTGAGATTCAGCGGCTTAACAATTACAGGAAATCCTAAAGTTTTAGCATAAAAAAAACCATCATCAGTATTTCTGAGCGTTTTTATTTTGTTACACAATTGGTCATTAAAAAACGTCTTTCCTTCGGGAACTTTATATCCAAAGTGCCTCAGAAAAAAACTAGCGCTACCTTTATCTTTTGCTATTTCTGCTGAACCGAAACCATTGATATTAAATTGGGTAGAACGAAAAACAGTTTTATTTCCATTTTTAAAAGTAATGTGTCCAACGAATTTACATTCTGGATCTACTATAAGCACTGCTCCTATTTTATCAACAACTCTTTGAATTATTGATATGACAAATGGTGTTTTCATTTTATTAAATAAAAATTTAAAGTTTAAGAGAATTTACATTTTTGACTTAATTGCCCTAAAAAATTATGTGCGATCGCACATATGTAATCTTTGCTATGTCTCCAGCTTTGGTGCTATGCTGTGGTTTTCTCGGTGAAAAATTAAAAAATGGGCACAATATATATTCCAGTGCTATGTCCTAGATTGTCAATCCTGAAATTTCTCTTCAGTTCTCAATTTTGTAGGTTACTGAAGATATTAAAGTGACAATAACTAATATTTAGCACTAAGTGTTGACAAGAAAAAAATAATGTATTAATAAGGGTGCAGCAACATTAAAAAAGCGTTAGTGCATCCCCGCCAAAAGACTTGCTAACGCCCTTTATTAAACTCCTCACGGATTATCTAGATCATGCCACAAAATACCGATTACATAGATTCCAGCACAGAAAATCAGGCGAAAGCTTACAGGAAACGTCTTAATACTTGGGCAATTACTCGTGTAGTTCCCAATACGGAACCTGTGATTGTTGCTCGATTCCGCAGTCGTTCTGATGCAGACGGATATTTACGACACTTACGCCAAGTAATTCCTAATACTTCTTTTGAGATTATTGTTGATTATCAACGCGATGAAGCTGTAATGTAAATTTTTTAAAAGGCGATATTTAATGAACAATCGCCTATTAAGTTCTAGACGGAGGAAGCCGAATCTTAGGCTTCTTCCCGTCTATAAAGATTTATTGTGAAATTAAAGGTGCGATGTCTCTTGATTCGCCGCTTTACGTCTACGCAACCTATGAAAATAGAGATAAATATCTTTACGGTGTAGCACCCGTTGAAACATAACTGTTTCACCGTCGAAGATAATGCCGATACGATAATCACCTATCCGAATTCGATATGCGTTTTCGTATCCCTTGAGCTTTTTTAAGTTGGTAATTTCTGCAAAACTTTGAATTTTTGGTATTTCTTCAAAAGTCAAAGCCCTAATAGATTCATAGTAAGGCGTACTTTTAAGAGCTTTGAAGAGCTTTGATATCTTTCAAAAAACTAGGTAGATATTGCGTGTTCACTCTTTCTCTAGTTCTGCTAGTGCTTCATCAAGGTTAAGCGGCATTTCATTTTGTACTTCCTTCATAGCAATAATTAGTCCTTCGTCCTCAATAGCCTCTAAGAGACGTTTATAATCATTGAAGTCTATGATCACTTTACGGATATTACCTTCTGTGTCAGTGATCAGTTCTTGAGCAAATGGATATCTATCAGCTTCCATTGTATTTTTCTAAAATCTTACATCTTCAGTTTAAGGCGATTGCGCGGAGCGCAGTGCCAAAGGCGATCGCACATCAGATAATTATCTTGTTTACTTTAATAAAAATTCAATTTCTTCATCACTAAAACCAAACTGCCGAAAAATCCGCAAAACATAACTAGGAGACATTTCTCCTGCACCCATATCTATAGGAACGACTCTACGTTGTCCATCAACTTCACGAGTATATAAGCAGTGATCGCCTTTGCCTTCTCGATAAAATGTACAGCCCCCTTTTTCTAAAAGCTTAATTAGCTCTTTTGGTTTCAGGGAAGGTATATTTTTAGGCATAAACCTTTCTTAATTCATATATTTCGGAATCTTGCTGTTGTTCTTCTATTAGCAAAAATTCATGTAGTTCTTCTATAGAAATTGGAGATTTATAGATATTAGTTTCAGTTTCATAAACTACTTCAAAAGACTCAATTGCTTCTTTTAACTTGCTAATGGCATCATCTTGAGTCTTTCCCTGTCCTACAATTCCGTTTTCTAAACACAAAGCAATCCAATAATCAGCGCTTTGCCTAAGTACTACAGTGTAAAATTCCATTTGCCTTTACAATACTTATTTTTATTTACTATTCTAAACGATCGCAAAATCAGTGTATTGTCTCACCTCTGGAGGCTGAAAAGCCAGCACAATATCGCTTCAAATTTAATTAATATTTTGCCATTCACGAGCATCTACAAATAATGATAAATGTTTAACATTAGTAGTAGCAATAGTAACTTGATGCCCTTTTAATTCTTCAATTTTCGCTTGTGCTGCTAAAATAACATCACCATCAAGAGATTTAGGATCAGCAGTAGGATTTCCTGTATTTCTAACTTCAGCCCAAAAATTTGCAGCTAGAAGCATTACAGAAGTAGTAATAGGTAAATAAGTAATTGCTTGTTTAAGTTGCTCTAACCGTTTAATACCTGATATTTTGCCTGCTCTCAGTAGTTCTCGCCTTACTTCATAATCAGCAATTTCAGGTAAAACTATTTGATACCCTTTTAATGGTAGTTCATCTAACCATTCTTTACATTCCTGACAAATAGGATTAGTATTTTTAGGATTTGTTACCATTCCTAAGATATTCGTATCTAAGAAAACCAGTTTACTCATAAACGCTAATGCCAATTTTACAAGGCATTGTCATCAATTGCTTGATTTAAATATTCCCAAGTTTCTGTTTGTTCATGTCCATCTCCTTCTTCTAACCATTGTTTTGTTAATTTTTTAAGTGCTTGATGTTGGTGATGTAAAATTTTTTGTTCGTGTTTATCTAACTCTTCTGGAGAATTGGTTAACAATTCCGGTTTAATAGTTACACTTTTACGAAAAACTCTGATAATTTCCAGCAAGTTCGACCAATATTCTTGAGGTGTTTCTTGGATTTCACTTAACAGTTCTATCAAAAAACTTTCTTCACGACTCTTACTGACTTCAGATTTATTAATTAAATTGGATTGAGACATTAGAAATTTTTCCTCATTATCATTAATGAAGGTGAACTAAAATAGCCGCACCCTAATTAAACTATATCAACAAGGTAGGAGAATTAAGGGAGGCGATCGCACTTGGGAATTAAGGAGTGCGATCGCAATACAATTGCAAAAACAATGGTCAGCTTGTTGGAACGCTGCGAGTTAAAATTTTCATCACTTTGCCTGGTTCAGAAGCCGCTAAAAGTGGACTCCACTCGCTAATCTCAGCAAAACCCAGTTTATAGAGAGTGTGAATAGTATTAGTAACAGTCTGCCGCGAACCAATGATGAGGAAACTAACGAGTTCTCGATCTGGATCTGGTTGCATGGAAGGTAGAGAGCTTTTGTTCATTAGAGTTAACCTAAAAATTATGTTCGGAATCACGAACATAATCACTTTAGCATTTTGTTCGTAATTACAAACATTTACTTAGTTATAAGCCTCTGACAAAATCGGAGGCATGGGAAAAGCAGGAAAAGCTCTCAAACGGGTACTAGAAATTTATGGCATTACTCAAAATCGATTGGCTGTAGTGATGGGAGTCAATCGTTCTAGTGTTTTTGGCTGGGTAAATGAAATTGCAGATCCACCAGGTGATACGGTGGTGAAAATTCGCAAGGCACTTCAAGAAATTGAGCCTGCTGCGGCTGAGGAGTTTGTCAGGCTGTTCTGGGATGATTTAGAAAAGGATGAGGAGCAGTCCTAGTTGCGAACTAGTTAAGCTACTGAAAAAACAAGACGCGATCGCGGATATTGTTTATTTTAACAAATATTCAATTTCTTCATCACTAAAACCAAACTACCGAAAAATCCGCAAAACATAAGCAGGAGACATCTCTCCTGGCCCATATCTAGACTCTCCCTCCATCCTCAAGAGATTAACATCTTTTTTACCTCATCTAAAGGTACAGAAGGACTGTCTTTTTCTTCTTGTTTGGCTTCTCGTAAATCTCTCAAATCTTCTAAATCTTCTAACAGTTCTTGAATTTGCAAAAATTCTTCGTAGGGCAGAACAGCAAATTCCTTTTGCCCATTTTTTGAGATAAATTCAGGATGTAATTTAATCATTTTGAGCCTATCCTTTTACTCATAAGCTTTACTGCGATGTTTCACCCTATAAATCATTATAGTTTGTTCTTCAATTTCAAACAAAACTCGATAATCACCAATTCGTAATCGGTATTCTGGAGTAAAGTTAGTTAAATGTTTAACATCGCCTTGCAAATTATCTTGCATCGCTTCAATTTTAGGAATGAGCCGTTCTCTAATATCGCCAGAAAGTTGCGCTAAATCTTTAAGAGCTTTTGGCTTAAATTCTATTTGATACTGCAGATAATTTTCCCTTTTGATTTAAATTAATTTAAACATACGCGTTTAATAGTAGTTCATCTAACCATTCTTGATACTAGCAAAATTAAGAGAGGCGATCGCGCTTAGGGAATGAAGGGTGCGATCGCGTGATCATAAAAAGAACGAATACAAAATTTTCTCGCGATCGCTTACAAATAACGCTTGAATCCTTGGGCTATTACCCGTCTACTTCCCGATATGCAACAGGTAACGGTTGCTAGATTTCGCAGTCGGTCTGATGCTGAGGGTCATTTGCAACGGTTGCGTCAACTCATACCGGACGCTCGCTTTGTTGTAGTGTTTGATTGCCAGCGTCATGAAGCGGTGATTTAAAGGAATAGCGATCACATTTTTTGGGGTGAGGGTGCGATCGCTAAATAATTATCAATACAATAATCAGCTTTTTGAAATGCCGCAGGTTGAAATTTTTATTACTTTGCCTGCTTCAGAAGCCGCTAAAATATGAAGATAATCATCTGAGTCATGGATAGCCAGAAACCTATTTCTACTCCTTTTAGATTTGAGGCTTATTCGTATATTCATATAAAACTTCACTTACTTTTTCATTCATCACCTTTTGAAACCTTATCATTGCATTTACTGCCCATTTTTGGAGATTAGCAAGTTTTTCCTCAGAATCATTAATAGAACCATGATGGTATAATGCAATACGTGACTCACGACGATATTCATGTGATTCCCAACTTAAATTTTCTCCTAACTCAGCTTCTATTTCGTTTTTACGTTTATGAAGGCTATCAAATATACGTTTATTTTCTTGTTGATCATTTTTAGCAATGTACAGTTCTACTCTCAATTGATTAGATCTAGTAAATGCAAATGCTAAAGTTGCCGAGTATGCTCCACCTTCGGGTATCCCAGCAATAGAAACAAAATGCCGCCCATCTTGAGACTGAGGTGGTTTTAATGAAAATTTAGCAGACTCTTCTAGTTTCGCTATCAGAGCGCTAAAAAAGTCAATATAAGCTTTCTGCTGTTTTTTTATTCTAGAAAAAGTTACTTCTTCGGCACTTATATCTACGGTAGATACGCACCATCCTATATTTAGCCATTGTTGGGATTGAGGATGGTTAACTGAATCATTTGCCCACCATGAACGATGTCTACGTGCAACAGTAGGTAACTCACTTTTTATAGTATTTTCTATATCTTTAAATTTGAGCATTAATTTATCTCTAGTAACAGGCTGATTCTGTAAATATAATGCCAAGAGGGCTAATGGACTTTCTTCAGGAGTTATTTCTTCGGGAGTTATTTCTTCTGCCTCAAGAATAATATCTTCTGTACTGGATACTAATACAGTTGATTTATCATTTGGTAATTGTTCAGAATGGATTAACGTATCTTCTATAAATTCACTAAATTTAACTTGCTCAGATTTTACAATAACCGATTGACACCGTTCTAATAAATCTGAACAATACCTCAGTTGATCGCGCTGTGTTGCAGATATCTCATCTCGAAAATGTGCCAAGCGATTACGAGTTTTTCTTACATTATCCAGTAAGCCAGACATAGCTTTTTTATCACCCAATATAGTTCCATAGTGAGACCAAGATTTATTATTTAAAAAAAGCTGACTGTATTCAAAAAGGGTTAATTCATCAAAAGATTTGATTCCTGATTGTTTATTTTCAAAAGATTTTGAAAAAGCTTCTTCTAAAAATTGTTGGTTTAATTCAGACTGATTATTATTAGATATTTTAAGATAGGAATTCACTCCATTTCGGAAACGTCCTATATTTTCCTGTCTAGATCCTAAACATTCTTTGATTACTTCTTTTAACTCTTGTGTATCATCTTCCCCAGGAGCTTGGTTAAAAGCAGCACGTACATAATCTTTGATCATACTTTCAATATCTTCTACAAGCATTGTATCTTCAGCACGACGACGGAAATAATCTGTAGTATCATAACTAGTAACAATGCCTGTAACTTTACCTTCAACATCTACTATAATTACTGCATAAGTATCTTTTAAAGTATCGAGTAACGCAAATAATTCTTCATTAGCTGTGAATAAGTGTTTTTTAGACATTTTACTCATAGCATGAGGATTAACTGTTAAGTCACTTAGAGTAACATTAAGATTTTTCAAAGCTCGGAGAATAGAGTCACTTGTAACTATTCCTAAAAGTTTATCTTGATTATCAACTACCGGAATTTGACTAAAGTCATACTCGATCATCAGATCTACAGCTTTCTGTACAGAATCATTACTATACACAGTGACAGGTTTTTGTTTATCTTTAATTAAATCTTGAACAGTAAATGGCATAATAGTCACCTGATACTACCATACTACTGTAGCTATCCTTACAAAGGATGTCAAATTAATACTTAAACAAATTACGTATAAGAGAAAATATTAATATAGATAGATTGTGTTGCTATATTAATAGCTAAGATTATTTACTTCTTTTCTAGAATTAAATATATTGACAAATTTTATACATTAAAAACAAAAACTTGAAAAGGTGGGCAAGGCTAACCCTACGTTACTTGAAAATTTAAACAAATAAAACTTCAGGTGGGCATTGCCCACCCTACTATTACCTACCTTGCTGCTGTAGGCATACCCAAAATATCCTCAATCCTGGGCATTTGTTCTAATGGAATTACTCGCCCTTCATCTTCAAAACCGATGATTTGATCGAAGTTCAAATACCGATACAAATTATCAGCAAAAGGATGAATTTTATTCGCCACAATATCCAGGTATTCCTGCACTGTGGGAATGCGTCCTAGCAAGGCACAAACTGCGGCTAATTCTGCGGAACCGAGATAAACTCGCGCACCTTTACCCATGCGGTTATTAAAGTTGCGGGTAGAGGTAGAAAATACAGTTGTGCCATCAGCAACTCGCGCTTGGTTACCCATGCACAAACTGCATCCTGGCATTTCTGTTCTCGCACCAGCAGCGCCAAAAACGCTATATACACCTTCTTCTTTAAGTTGGTATTCGTCCATGCGGGTGGGGGGTGCTATCCACAGGCGTGTTTTGACTTCACCTGCGCCTTCCAAAACTTTTGCTGTTGCGCGATAATGACCAATATTTGTCATACAAGAACCAACAAATACTTCTTGCACGGGATCATTAGCAACTTCCGATAATAATTTGACATTATCGGGGTCATTGGGAGCAGCAACAATTGGTTCTTTGATTTCGTTCAAATCAATTTCAATTATTTCGGCATACTCTGCATCTGCATCAGCTTCAAGTAATACGGGATTGGCTAACCATTCTTCCATTTTGGCGATGCGGCGGAGGATAGTACGCTCATCGTGATAGCCCCTGGCTATCATATTCTTTAATAGCGTAATGTTGGAACGCAGATATTCAGCAATTGTTTCTGTACTCAGTTTAATTGTGCAACCTGCACAGGAACGTTCTGCTGATGCATCTGTGAGTTCAAAGGCTTGTTCAACTTTTAAATCTGGCAAGCCTTCCATTTCTAAAATCCGCCCAGAGAAGATGTTTTTCTTGTTCTCTTTTTCTACTGTTAGCAATCCTTTTTGAATTGCGACGTAGGGAATAGCGTTAACAACATCTCTGAGGGTAATACCTGGTTGCAATTCTCCTTTGAATCTTACCAAAACTGACTCTGGCATATCTAAAGGCATGACACCTAAAGCTGCGGCAAAGGCTACTAACCCGGAACCTGCGGGGAAGGAAATACCTAATGGGAAGCGGGTGTGAGAGTCGCCGCCAGTTCCGACGGTGTCGGGTAGTAGCATCCGGTTTAGCCAAGAGTGGATGATACCATCACCAGGACGTAGGGCAACACCACCACGTTGGGCAAAAAAGTCTGGTAAGTCGTGATGGGTTTTGATATCAACTGGTTTGGGATAAGCAGCTGTGTGACAGAAACTCTGCATCACCAAATCAGCGCTGAAACCAAGACAGGCGAGTTCTTTTAACTCGTCGCGGGTCATGGGGCCTGTGGTATCTTGAGAACCAACGGTAGTCATGATCGGTTCGCAGGACGTACCTGGACGCACACCGGGTAAACCGCAAGCTTTCCCTACCATTTTCTGTGCCAAGGTGTAGCCTTTACCTGTATCACTGGGTGGCTGGGGACGGATAAATAAGGTGCTAGGTTCTAAACCGAGTGCTTGGCGGGTTTTGTCGGTGAGGGTACGCCCGATAAGTAGAGGGATGCGTCCACCTGCACGGACTTCATCAAAAATGGTGTCGGGTTTGAGAGTGACAGTAGAAATAACTTCGCCTGCTTCGTTGGTGATTTCGCCTTTGTAGGGATGTATGGTAATCACCATACCTGTTTCTAGTTGGGTGACATCACACTGAATAGGCAAAGCACCGGCATCTTCAGCAGTGTTAAAGAAGATAGGCGCGATCGCACCACCTAAAATATATCCCCCAGCTCGCTTGTTGGGTACAAAGGGAATATCATTTCCCATGTGCCACAATACGGAGTTAATAGCAGATTTACGAGAAGAACCTGTACCAACTACATCCCCAACGTAGGCGACAGGATGCCCTTTTTTCTTTAATTCAGCAATAGTTGCTAAACTTCCCGGTTGGCGTGTCTCTAGCATTGCTAAGGCGTGTAAGGGAATATCCGGGCGAGTGGTAGCACTTTGTGCGGGAGATAAGTCATCAGTGTTAGTTTCACCAGGAACTTTAAACACTGTGACAGTGATAAATTCTGGCAGTTTTGGGCGAACAGTGAACCACTCAGCTTCAGCCCAAGAGTCAATCACCCGCTTGGCGAAAGGATTGGTTTTAGACAACTCTAAAACATCGTGGTAAGCGTCATACACCAAGAGGATTTTACTTAAGGCGTTGGCGGCGTATGCAGCGATGGGTTCCTTTCCTTGTGCGCCCATCACTAGAGGTGTTTCAGATGAGTCTGAGACGGATACAGTGGGAAATTGCAACAAATCGATTAAAGATTGCACATTGTAACCACCTATCATCGTCCCTAACAATTGCACCGCTTCTATGCGCGAAATCAAAGGGCTAACGACTTCCTTTTTAGCGATCGCAGTCAGAAACCCGGCTTTAACGTAAGCTGCGGCATCAACACCAGGGGGAACGCGATCGCGCAATAAATGCAATAATGTATCTTCTTCCCCTGGTGGCGGATTTTTTAGCAATTCACATAATTCTGATGTTTGCTTTGCATCCAATGGTAGGGGAGGAATACCGAGTTGGGCGCGTTCTACAACATGCTGACGGTATTGTTCTAACATTTTTGTGTTCTCCATTGGGATGTTCTCCCCTTAATTATGAAATATTTTTAGGACAGACTTGGCTATAAAAGTTTACCTTATTTTATAGCTGAAAACCTTACTGGTAATCGGTTATTAGTAATCTTTCATTATACTAAAATTATAGTTTAATTACTTATTCAAACTGAGATATTTTAATTCCGGCAATTGCTATTATTAAAAGATAATTGTTGTTTCCGATGAAACTAATTAGTTAAAGTTTAATATATTAACTATCAAAAATTAGGAACACAGCACCAGTCAGATAAAATTATATACAAAAAGATTGTGGATGCCGTGCCCTACCCATCTGTTGCTGATAACGTAAAAGGTAGGGTTACTCAAGTTTTAAGGGTTTACTTTACTCGCTTAAACTCTCGCGCAACGGTACTAGTACAGCACGGCGTAAATAAACCACCCATTCCAAATCAACAAAACTCTTACGCTATATTCCTTTTGACTTTTGACTTTTGACTTCCGCCTTGCGGTACTAGGCGGTTATTGCATTTTCATCTGATGTTTTATCTGTGTTAGATTTCAAGCGTGTCAATCTGCTTTTACGGATACGTTCGCTGTCTCGAACGCCACCTGCAAGTTCATATTCATTGCTGTTTTTGCCGTACTTGAAACCAACCCCCACCAGCATTTTGTCTGAAACCTGACTTAAGGTTTTTTCCATCTCATCCAGCTTTTTTCTAGAAGAGTCAATCATAGCTATAGCAGCGTTATAATCATCAAGCATATTGTGAAACTTATCTATTAATTGAGTTAGGTTTTGTAAGTTGCAAGTATCATCAAAATTGATATTTGGATCAATAGCTTTTAGTCCAGCAACTCTAAACTCAGCTTTTTCTAGAATCCGGGAACTACGTTTTCTTCGAGGCATAATTTGGCACTTTTAAGAGATTTACAGAGCTATTTTGTCTCAATTAACCTGGATTCTGGTTCAGCAAAAAGCGCATTTTTTTAGTAAGAATTTTTATTTATGCCCGTGATTTCTCGGAATTTAATTATCAAAGGTTGATTTTTAGCCAAGCATTGCTCATTGGTGTCCAAATAAGCAAAAGTAGCTTAACTGTTAGTTGACTCACCCGCCTGGAACTGAAGTTCCTTGTGGGACATGGTTTTTACGTTAAGTTGACATTAATGAGCATAGCTGTGCCTCTACAAATGGTTTGTATTCCATGTTGTTTTAACTTTAAGCCTTAATGTTGTAACCTTAAGGCTTTATGTTCTAGCTCTAAGGCTTAATGTTGTAACCTTAAGGCTTTATGTTCTAGCTCTAAGGCTTAATGTTCTAGCTCTAAGGCTTAATGTTGTAACTTTAAGAGTCAACCTTATAACATTGATGACTAAAGTTTGTTGGTGAGTGCATTATAGCAAGCGTGGTATTTTAACGATTTTTTTCATGTCTCGCCCAAAACGCAATTTACAACCTGGCTTTTGCTATCACATCACGACTCGCTGCAATAACCGCGAATTTCGCCTAACGCGCTTAGACGAAGTCTTTCTGTATGCCATCAAGAAGGCACAGGAAAAATATCAATTTAAGCTTTATGCCTTGTGCATTATCCCCCACAGGTCGCCTTGCTTCCCACGCTTGCAACAAGGGATGCCATTTAGCCAAAAACGGCCTTAACCCATTATTCAACACTGTGATCGCAATTCCCCCTACAGAATCACGAGAAGCACCCACATCCGGCCCGGCGGCTTTGAGAACTTCGCGGGTTGTACCAAATAAACTATAAAGAGAGTTCATAGCTTCCCGTACTAAACCCTGGTCAACTTCCAAAGGTTGTACAGCAATGCGCGTCACCAATTCCACATAAAGCGACCAAGCCGCCTTCTTTTGTATGGTGTCAACTTTCCAAGACATGGAACCAATGCCAAAAGGCAGACTTAGAGATACAGTCTCTAAGGAAACGCGATGCCTACGGCGGGCTATGCCTACACGCATAATGATAATTAAGCAAATTTAAGTAATTTCTTTGTGATTATTATAGAACTCTGGTGAAATTCCCCAACACAAGCAAAATCACAGCAGTCTCAGGATGTTACTTTTAAAATGCGATCGCACACCGAATTGATCAATCGAGAGTGCGATCGCATCACCTCTAATTAGGACTGTGGTACATTAACATCAAATACTGCCAAAAGTTTCATCAGTATGACAATTTCAACAAACTCTCGTTATGTCACTCGACAGCCGGGAATTTTATCGGGTGAACCGATTATTCAAGGAACTAGAACGCCTGTGAGAGCAATTGTTGAAAATTGGCGTTTAGGTATTAGACCAGAAGAAATACCGTTACATTTACCTCATTTAACTTTAGCGCAAGTCTTTGATGCTTTGAGTTTTTACTTAGATAATCAAGCAGAAATAAATGAATATATCGAACGCAATCATGTCCCTGATGAATTAGTTCATCCAGCTATTAAAGCTAGATTAAATCAACAATGACAATTTTCGCTCAAGTTTATTATGGAAGTTCAACCAAAGGAGATCAGGAATTATTTAAGGACTGATGGCACAGATATTTTTTCTGAGTGGTTTGACTCTCTGCGGGATAGAAAAGCAAAAGCTAAAATCAGAGCAAGACTTGACCGAGTATAAGAGGGTAATTTAGGTGATTGTAAATCAGTTGTTAATGGGGTTTTTGAACTTAGAATAGATTATGCTTCTGGCTATCGCATATACTTTGGTCAAGAAGGTTCAACAATTATTATTCTTTTGTGTAGTGGTGATAAAAGCACTCAAGATAAAGATATTGATAAAGCTAAAGAATATTGGCAAGACTACAGGAGTAGAGATGATGCCTAGAAGTACAAGCTATCACGAAAAACTGATACAAGACCTTCAAAATCCCCTAGAAGCAGCAGCTTATATTGAAGTAGTTTTAGAAGAAGGCGACCCAAAAATGTTAAGTAAAGCACTGAAAAATGTCATAGAAGCACAGGGGGGAATTAATCAATTTTCTGAACAAGTCCAGCAACTTTACCATCAAATTGAGCAAATGCTTTTAGAGAAAGAGGATATTAAATTTTATAATTTAAATTCTTTGTTGGATGCTTTGGGATTACATTTAGCAGTAACAGTCAAGTCTTAACAGCCTATTTGTCAGTTATTCTCATTACTTGCCAATTGCGAATTGTTCCAATCATACCCCTAGCCTTCATCAAGTCATGTCAGTCGCCCAAGAATTAGAACCAACAGCAGATATAATATTTCCACCAGGAGATATCGAAAGTGACGAACCACCATTGGAAAGCGATTTACATCTACGCCAGATTATTCTGTTATTACAATGTTTAGAATTGTGGTGGCAAAACCGCAATGACTTTTATGCTGCTGGGAATCTGACAATTTACTACAGCCAACGTCAACTCAAATCAGAAGAGTTTCGCGGGCCAGATTTTTTTGTCGTGCTAGGATGCGAAAAAAACCGCGCAAAAGTTGGGTAATCTGGCAAGAAGACGGTAAATATCCCAATATCATTGTCGAGTTACTTTCATCTTCCATAAAAGCCACAGATAAAGGCTTAAAAAAACAAATTTACCAAGATATATTTCGCACACCAGAATATTTTTGGTTCGACCCGGATAATTTAGAATTTGTCGGGTTTCATTTAGTAGATGGAAATTACCAACCCATAGAACCAAATCCTCAAGGTTGGTTATGGAGTCAGCAGTTAGATTTATATTTGGGTGTGCAGAACAATCAATTACGCTATTTTACGGCACAAGGGGAGTTAGTACCGACACCGGAAGAATCAGCAGCACAAGAAAAGCAGCGTGCGGATGAAGAAAAACAGCGTGCGGATGAAGAAAAGCAACGTGCGGAACGCCTAGCCGCCAAGTTGCGCGAATTAAATATTGACCCCGATATTCTATAAAATTATTGATTATATTAAGCGATCGCGCCAACCCCGTTGGGTAAGTCAAAAGTCAAAAGTTTATTTAATATCTGCAATATTGTTAACGAATTCAGATAGAATAATAAATTTGTCTGTTACATCCGATTTTAGTATATGTCCAAGACTTACACCGTTGAAATTAAACACCAAGGTAAAATTCATACTTTGCAAGTTCCTGAAAATGAAACCATTTTATCTGTGGCTGATGCTGCTGGTTTAGAGTTACCTAGTTCTTGTCATGCAGGTGTTTGCACTACCTGTGCTGGTCAAATTACTGAGGGAACTGTAGACCAAACTGATGGTATGGGGGTTAGCCTAGAACTGCAAAAACAAGGTTATGCTTTACTGTGTGTTGCATATCCCCGTTCTGACGTAAAAGTGGAAACGGAAAAGGAAGAAATAGTTTATCAATTGCAATTTGGTAAAGACTAATTAAAAAATGAAGAATAAAGGCTAAAGGATGAAAATTTGATAGAAATTTCTATTTTAATACTTCATCCTTTAAGCTGATATCAGCTATTCTAGAAGGCACGAATCAAAAGGATAGGGCCAGAATGACTACCCATTTTATTACCGCAGAAATTGACCTCCAAGAAACTTCCACAGAGTTAGAGCAAGTAATTTCAGCAGAATTGCAAAAACAGGGTGAACCTTTACGTTGGGCAATTACCTCTGTAGATACAGAACAGCAAAAAGCTACTGTGGAAGCTGTTGTCACCAAAGTTAGTGCTGAGTCCTGAGTTATGAGTTCTGAGAGTTGGAAGTACTAGAGGAATCAAACAACTGTCTGGTAACTTAAGAATCGAAACTTCATAGTTCAAGAATTAATTTGAAACTCTTCTTCCTTCTTCTCACTCAGCACTTGAAATGAATCGTCCATATACTGCTATTTTAATTGTACCTACTGGCGTTGGAGCAGCAATTGGGGGTTATGCCGGAGATGCCTTACCAGTAGCAAAAGTTATAGCACAGGTTTGCGATCGCCTGATTACTCACCCCAACGTCCTTAACGGTGCAAGTTTATACTGGAACATCCCTAATGCCTTCTACGTTGAAGGTTATGGACTTGACAAATTTGCTGCTGGATGCTGGGGATTACGTCCTGTATATAGTAACAAAGTAGGTTTGCTACTTGATCGGGGTATAGAGCCAGAATTGCGGCTACGACACTTGCAAGCAGCAGATGCAGCAAGAGCAACTCTAGGCTTAACTCTGACAGATTATGTAATTACAGATACGCCATTAAATATAGAATTACGAACATCGCCATCGGGAGCGAGTTGGGGGACAATTGGTAACCCGGATAGTTTGTTAAGGGCGGCTGAGGTATTAATTAAGCAAGCTGGGGCTGAGGCGATCGCAGTTGTAGCCAGATTCCCCGATGATATGGATGAGGAAGCAGTGCAAAACTACCGCCACGGTAAAGGCGTTGATCCCTTAGCGGGTGCAGAAGCCGTCATTAGCCATTTGGTAGTACGCACTTTTCAAATACCTTGCGCCCATTCACCGGCTTTAGCAAGCGCACCCCCATATCCCGATTTATCTCCCCGTTCTGCCGCGGAAGAATTAGGCTATACTTTTTTACCAAGTGTGCTTGTCGGCTTAAGTCGCGCCCCACAATTTATTATAGAGAAAGGATCACTTACATCTTTACAAGGGGATATTTGGGTAGATCAAGTTGATGCTGCGATCGTACCTGCAACCGCTTGTGGTGGCAGCGCCATACTGAGCTTAAATCAGAGACGATGCCAAATCATCACTGTTGAGGAAAACACAACTCAAATTCAAGTTCCTGCCCAACCGTTACGGATCAAACCCATACAAGTAAATTCATATTTAGAAGCAGTCGGAGTATTGGTAGCACACAAAGCTGGCATCAATCCATCTGCACTCCGCCCTACATTAACTTCTTTACAGTCAATAGTCTAGAGTCAATATTTACCCCCATCTCTCCATCACCGAAAATAGCCGTGGTTGAACAACAAAAACAAGAGCCAGAAATTCCATACCTGTCACGCATCCAAGTGCTGGGGGCGATGGGAGCAACTGCTATCATTTTGTGGATAGTTGCCAAGCTGTGGTTGCGTTTTGGTGACTTTTCCATATTTTCTTGGCGCTGGTACGAAAGAGATTTGCTTTTTGGGGTGGGGTTGGGTTTAATCATCACCTTTTTGAGTGGCTTAACTTATCGCTTTTACCCTCCGTATCGCAAAAGTGCAGATTATTACCTGGAATTAGTACTTAAACCTTTAGCTTTGCCAGACATAATTTGGCTAGGGTTGCTACCAGGATTGAGTGAAGAATTATTATTTCGAGGTGTAATGCTTCCAGCCTTGGGATCAGATCATGTAGCTGTCATAGTATCAAGTTTGTGTTTTGGTGTCTTGCATCTAAGTGGTTCTCAACAATGGCCTTACGTGATTTGGGCAACTATCGTTGGGCTAATTCTAGGGTATAGCGCGTTGTTCACTGGCAACTTGTTAGTGCCGATTATTGCTCATATTATTACCAATTTGATTTCTAGCTATTTGTGGAAGTTGCGGCGTGGATGAAGGGGACTGAGGATTAGGAATTAGGGATTGGATGACAATCGAAAAATTAATTATTGTTGCTCAAAATCTTTCTTCTCCTCTGCGCCTGTGTGGTTGAATAACTAAAATCTTTTCTAGAAATCAGATGAGACTGCGATCGCAGCCCATATTGTTAAAAATTATCAAAATAATGCATCGCGCTTGCATCATTTGAGGAAGGCTGAGAAATTTGAAAAATACCGTCGTGATTTGCAAAATCCTAGCAGTATTTGGCTATCAAATACAACGAACAGGGGCCAGAGCCGCGATCGCCAGCTTATGGTCTGTTGATGATGGGGGGACGCAACATTTAATGGATGCTTTCTATAGCGCACTCCAAAAGCCTAACACCACCAAAGCCGAAGCCCTACAAGCAGCGCAAATAGCATTAATTACTGGAAATTACGAAGCTTTGAACCAAAAGCGGGGCATAGTATTAGACCCAATCCTCCAGAATAACCAACTAACAACAGCTAGCAATAACCTCAACCACCCCTACTATTGGGCCCCTTTCATTCTCATCGGTAATGGGTTGTGATCAATTTATACCTATGTCAATTGTGATCGCCGTTGTCCTGCTAGTGCGTTGAACACATCACCGCGGGCGTATGGGGTGATGCCACCATAACCAGCATCGAGCATAGCGCATTGGGAATTACCGCCAACATTGAGGTCAGACCAACCGCCAGGCGTTAAATCGATCACAATATAAAATCTCTAACTTGCTGTCAATACCGATTTGCCTAAAGACAGGCAGATAACATCATTTTGCGGTGTATGAATACGACTGCATAAAACATCCCGGTAGTGTCTTTCTAAAGGATTCTTTCTTAACAAACCAGGATTACCAGTAAGTTCTAAGCCAATCTCTACAGCGCGAATAGCGTTAGTTGTAGTTAGGTATTTAACAGTTTGTGCCTGTAATCCTACGGTAGGCTCGTACTCACCCCGATCAATGTCTTGCGCTAAACCATAAATCAGTCTCCGGCTAGCGAAAAGTAATGCTTCCATTTCACCTACAGCAGTTTGGAAGCGTGGTAAAGTCGCCAATGGCGCTCCGAGATTAGATGGTGTACGCTCATTGAGATATTTTATTAGCCAGTTTCGCGCACTGGTGGCAACTCCCAAGTACAAAGCACTTAGTGTCAAACTACCCCATGTAGCAGTCAGTGGGTCAACAGATGGTGCAGCAGATACAGGGCGAATATCGAGGGCATACTCTAGAGGAATTAATACATTTTCTAATATCAGGTCGTGGCTACCTGTAGCTCGCATTCCCAAGTGATCCCAAGTTTCAACAATTTGCAAACCAGGAAGGTCGTGGGGGACAAGAAAATTCCCAACTTGGGGTTCATCCTCTGTTGTCTGTGCCCAAACAATGAAGTAGCGTAGGATAGGGCTGCCTGTGGTGTACTGTTTATGACCTGTTAGCCGCCAACCATCATCTGTGCGATCGGCAATTGTGGCTGGTAATCCACCTCTAGCTGGTGTGCCTAACTCTGGTTCGACACGGGCAGCATTGATGAGAGCAATGCCTTCGACTGATTCACGGCACAGCCGCTTGTAAATGTCTGGATGCCATCGACGGTTGCGAGCAGCATGAGCATGTTGAAGATAGTGCATCGTCAATACTAAGGCAGTTGAGGCATCACCACGGGCTACCGCTTCTATTACTTGGCAAATAGTCGCTAGACCTAAACCCTCACCGCCCAATTCTTGCGGAATGGTGAGGCTTAACAGTCCCGCCTCGTGCAGAGCCGCAAAGTTCTCAAAGGGAAAAGAACCTTCCCGGTCGTGTGCAGCTGCACGAGTTGCAAAGTCCTTGGCAAGATTCTCAATTCGTTCAAAAAGATTCTGGAGACTTTCACAGCCTTTGTTTACCAAGGTTGCTGGTACTACCTCGTTCAACTTTGACATAGATGCTCCGATACTTTTTTTGCTGATATATTACTGTGCTGTTAACGGCAAGCAAATTGTAAAAGTTGCTCCATGACCTAAAATGCTACTAGCTGTGATGCTACCATGATGAGCTTCTACAATACGTTTAGCTAGCGCTAACCCTAGACCGCTACCACTACCTTTACGGGAGGGGTCTGTAGTATAAAATTGTTCAAAAATCCGCGGTAAATCGCTCTCGCTGATACCTGAGCCTTGATCTTGTATTTTCACAACTGCTTGTTTTCCGTCTTTGTACCCAGAAATTAAGACCTGAGAATTAGGTAATGAGTGCTTAATAGCGTTATCTAGCACATTTAGAAAAACCTGTAATAGCCGATCCGGATCGCCCTGTAGTGATAAGTCAGCTACATTGATTTTTACAGATATGCCAACACTTTGCATTCTAGGTTCTATCGCATTAACAGCACGTCCGACCAAATCGCACAATGAGAAAGTTTGCTGTTTTAGTTGGGTAATTCCTGCTTCTAAACGTCCTAGATCCAGCAAATCATGGATTAGTTGTGACAAGCGTGTAATTTCGTTTTCGATTGTTTGGCAGAAGCGAGCAAATAATTCTGGTTCTTCATAGGCTCCACTTTTGAGTGCTTCTACAGTTACCTGAACGTTGCTAATTGGCGTGCGGAGTTCATGAGAAACATTTGCCAAAAAAGCACGACGTTCTTGATCGAGTGAAGCCAGCCTTGTACTCATCCGGTTTAGCTCCCCCGCTAATTGATCTAACTCATTGTTTTGGTGAATAACAAGCTTGTCACCAAAATGACCTCTACCTAAATGAATTGCAAAGTTTCGCATTGTTTCAATCGGTTTGGAGAGACTGCGAGCAAGGCGAGCGCTAATCAGCGCGCATAGCACAATCACCAGCACTAGTGTTCCCAAAACACTCCAAATCACTCTGGCAAACTGACGCTGATACTGTTCCAAAGTGATGGACATTCTTAGGACACCTAGCATTTGACCGTTACGCGAAATTGCTTTAACAATGTAGAGGCGGTCTTCGTTTGATAAAACTCCTTTGGCGAATCCTTGTGCTGTATGCTTTTCCAGTCCTTCACGAATTCCAGCAACTTGATACCAGTCTTTAACCTGTTGGTCTAATTTGGGATCGGAAGTGGCCAGTAGACGAGCTTGTTGATCAAAAACACGAAGTGTCACTGATTGCGCTGAACCATACCGCTTCACTAGCAATTCTACCCGTTTAAGATCCTGTTCTTCTAAAGCATCGGCTACACTCTCGCTCAAAGCTGTCGTCCAGCTCTCCAAATCAGCTTGTCGTGTCCGGATGAAGTAGGTATGAAATGACCAAAGAATGTAGCCAGCCATGAGGGAAGTTCCCAAGGCGGTCAGCAATACGTAAGTAGCTAACAACCTGGCATATATAGAGTTGTAATTTATCCGAGGTAACCAGCCGATCATTTAGATTGCTCCCTAGAACGACTATGCAAAACTGCTTTTATGCTTGCTAGTAGTTCAGAGGTTTTGAATGGCTTAGTGATGTAATCATCCGCTCCTGCTTCTAATCCCCAAGCTTTATCAACATCTTGGTCTTTTGCGGTGAGCATGATGATAGGAACATCAGAAAATGCTCTAATTCGCCAACAAACTTCCATACCGCCAACCTCTGGTAGCATCAGATCGAGCACAATTATATCGGGTACTTGCTTGTGAAACTGTTTGATAGCACTATGCCCATCGGCAGCTGTTGTTACTGTATAGCCTTCTTTGTGTAGTGTGTAGGTAAGGCTTTCGCGGAGGGGTGCTTCATCATCCACGAGTAAAATGTGAGGCATCTTATATTTATTAATTTATCGTTCAAATCCCAATTTTAACCCACATTCTGCACTGAAATCAAAGCAGTAGGTGGTATTCGTAATAGGATGCTTCCAAAGAAGAGAGTACGCAAATAGTGCAAAATTAGTACCAATTCGTAATTAAAAGCCAGATTAAATCTGGCTTTTAAAATTTAATGTGTAGCTTTATTTTGGGAAATTTGTATAATACGCCTGCATTACGAACAAAGAGCCAGCAATGATAAAAAAATTTCACTTGAAGTATATCTTAATTTAAAAAATGACTATTAGACCCTGAATAGTTCAAAAGTTATGTTGAACAAAAATAGATAATAAGAAATAAAAATCTAGAGACATTTGGCAAGAAAGCCTCTAGATAAAGCTTGAGATTAAGTTATATGAATACAAACTATTCAGCAATCGTAGGAGAACGTAGATCTTCTACTAGTAGTTGAATTTCTGCTGGAGGGGGTGGGGTGAGGCGGGAAACCGCCAGAGTAACTACAAAGTTGATCAGCATACCCAAAGTGCCAATTCCTTCAGGAGAAACTCCAAAAAACCAAGGTTGCATACCTCCGAATTTGACACCAATAATATAGATGATGGTAAAAATTAAACCTGTTAACATCCCAGCGATCGCCCCTTGGGAATTGGTGCGCTTGTCAAAAATACCCAAGAAAATTACTGGAAAGAAGCTAGCAGCAGCTAAACCAAAGGCAAAAGCGACTACTTCACTTACAAATCCCGGTGGATTTACCCCGAAGTATCCGGCCAAGACAAGGGATAAGCCTACCATGACACGGCCAACAAACACTCGTTTTTGCTCTGAGGCACTGGAATCAACTATGCGGTAGTAAATATCGTGAGCAACAGAACTAGAAATTACCAGTAATAAACCAGATGCCGTAGACAAGGCTGCTGCCAACCCACCAGCTGCTACCAGGGCAATCACCCAAGGAGCTAGTTTAGCTATCTCTGGAGTAGAAAGCACAATAATATCTCGGTCAATCTTAATTTCGTTGGTGTCTTTATTCGGAGTTAGCTGGAGTCGCCCATCTTTATTTTTGTCCTCAAAGGCTAGCAGTCCAGTTTTTTCCCACTTGGCTGCCCAGTCTAGTTGCTGCACTTCTGCAATTGTATGATTGTGCAAAGAATCGATCAGGTTATAGCGGGCAAACATCGATAGAGCTGGAGCTGTGGTGTAGAGTATGGCAATAAATAAGAGTGCCCAGCCAGCAGAGAAACGAGCCGCACGTACACTAGGTACTGTGTAAAACCGGACGATAATATGGGGTAAACCAGCAGTCCCTACCATCAAGGCAATGGTGGTAAACAGTACATCCAGCATCGACTTGTTCACAAATGGCTGAGTATACTCTTGAAATCCAAGGTCAACTTGGATTTTATTGAGTTTGTCGGCTACATCACTGAAGGTAAATGCTAATTGGGGAAAGGGATTGCCAGTGAGCAACCAAGCGATCGCAATAGCTGGAATCAGGTAAGCAAAAATCAACACACAGTACTGCGCCACTTGCGTCCAGGTGATGCCTTTCATGCCTCCCAACACAGAAAAGAAGCCGACGATCACCATACCGATGATCACACCTGTATTGATGTCTACTTGTAAGAAGCGGCTAAAGACAATGCCCACACCGCGCATTTGCCCAGCAACGTAAGTGAGGGAAACGAAAATAGCTGCAACTACTGCCACCAAGCGAGCTACGTTGGAGTAATAGCGATCGCCTACGAAATCCGGCACTGTATACTTACCGAATTTCCGCAGGTAGGGAGCTAAAAGCAATGCCAACAGTACATAGCCTCCCGTCCAACCCATCAGATAAATTGAACCGTCATAGCCCAAAAAAGAAATCAACCCTGCCATGGAAATAAAAGAGGCGGCAGACATCCAGTCAGCAGCAGTAGCAGCTCCATTAGCTATTGAAGGTATTCCCTGACCAGCTACAAAGAAGTCTTTACTATTTTCAACTTTTGATTTCCAACCAATGTAAATATAAATCAGGAAGGAAAGTCCAACCAACAAAATAGTCCAAATTTCAACCGACACCTTTGATCCTCACTTCCTAATATTATGTTTGCGGTCTAACTTGTCCATTTGAAAAGCATAAATGAAAATTAATGCCACAAAAATCAAGATTGATCCTTGTTGCGCCATCCAAAAGCCAAAAGGAACCCCAAAAAATCGTATTGAGTTCAATGGTTGAACTAGCAAAATACTGAAAACAAGAGAAACAAGTGCCCAGACAATTAAAAGATTACGAATTAAAGCTGTATTAGCACGCCAATAAGATCTGCGCTGTTTTTCGTCCATTACCGTTGATTATAGGTGAATCAAAAAGTTGATTATAGGTGGATCAAAAAATAATATCAATAAGTCAGTATCCTCGTTTCAATTAGGTATATTCTTTTTAAGCTTTTCGTAAATCCTTAAATAAAAATGATTAGATGAATTTCAAATTTTATTAATATTTCTTGTATAAATAATTACTTTTGCGAAATTATTAATCAAGCAAATTATTCATAATAATTAAATAAAATTAGATTTTGTTATAAGTATTAACACGTACAAAAGTACCAAATCGATATGGACAATCCAGTAATTATTACATTGAAAGTAACAGATATGCGTAGTTACGCTGAATGCAGAATTTTGGCAACAAGATTACTGTGTTTAATCTGGAAGACTTTTTTTACCTTTCATCTGACCTATTCTGTATCATCGGGCAAGATGGTTGTTACCAGAAAGTAAATTCTGCATGGGAACAAGTTTTAGAATGGAAACCAGAAAACTTAATTGGGCATTCATGGTTGGAGTTAGTACATCCAGAGGATATTGCAATCACGCAGTTATCATCTGAACAACAGCTGCATTTAGAAAACCGTTATCTTCATAAAGATGGTAGTTATCGGTGGCTATCTTGGAGTTTATCAACCTCCCCGCAGGGACTCATTTATGCAGTAGGCAAAGACATCAGCCAGCAGCAGCAAAAAATTGAAGCACTTCGTACCGAAAGGACTAGCTTATATAATCTGCTAGATCAGTTACCAGCTTTTCTTTATCTCCAGCCTCAGAATTATGGAGTGGGGTTTTATAACCAACGCTTCCAGGAAATATTTGGAGATCCTACAGGTAAACGCTGTCACGAGGCGATCGCCGGATTAAAACAACCCTGTCCATCCTGTCCCACCTTCCGTGTTTTTGATACCAAAGCGCCTCAACTATGGGAATGGATAGATAGTAAATCAGACCGAGTATATCAAATTTATGATTATCCTTTCCAGGATATGAATGGTGAACCCTTGGTTGTGGAAATGGGTCTAGATATTACTGCTGTCAAAAAGGCAGAAGCAGCTTTGCGACAACGAGAGATTGAATTAACTCAAAAAAACCAACAACTTCAACAGACCCTTGATCAATTAACAAATACGCAAGCACAACTAATTCAAACTGAGAAGATGTCTTCTCTAGGACAGCTAGTAGCAGGTGTGGCTCACGAAATTAACAATCCTGTGAACTTCATCAACGGCAATATAATTCATGCTAAAGAATACATACAACAATTGCTAGAACTCTTGGAACTTTATCAAAAGCAATATCCCCAACCAACAGCAGCAATTGAAGAAGTAATAGAAAGTATCGATTTAGAGTTTCTCGTTGAGGACTTAAAGAAATTACTAGATTCCATGAAAATGGGAAGCGATCGCATCCGCAATATTGTGCTATCGTTACGCAATTTCTCTCGATTGGATGAAGCGGAAATGAAAGCAGTGGACATCCACAGTGGCATTGATAGTACACTAATGATTTTACAAAATCGCTTCACAAGCAAATCTGAACCTTCCCAAATTAAATTGTCGAAAGAGTATGGTCAACTACCTTTAATAGAATGCTATGTTGGTCAACTTAACCAAGTGTTTATGAACATTATCACCAATGCATTAGATGCTCTAGAAGAGTCGATGGTGAACGGCAAAATGGCTGAAAATCCGCAAATTACCATTCGCACGGAGTTACTCAATTCAGATTGGGTTGCTATTGAGATTGCTGATAATGGGCCGGGAATATCTGAAAAAGTGAAGCAGCGTTTATTCGACCCTTTCTTTACTACTAAACCAATTGGCAAGGGAACAGGATTAGGAATGTCAATTAGCTATCAGATTATTGCAGAAAAACATCAAGGAAAGTTGCAATGCATTTCATCATCGGGAAAAGGAGCAAAATTTATCATTGAAATTCCAATTCAACAAATCCATTAAACCTCTTGCAAAAGTCATTATTTGCGTGCTTTTCTTTGCGTCTTTGCAACGGCAGTCGCTCATGGGGGGGAACCCCCTACGTACCCGTCGCTGCCTCGCCTTTGCGCGAGACAAAAAAATATTTATGCAAGAGGTATATTGAATTATTAATTCGTAATTAAAGATAGGTGATAAACCCCAACTTAATTACGAATTTTTAATAGTGTATGGGCAAGCGTTTGTAGTTGGGCCTACCGTCGTAAACTCCGGGGATCAAGAGCATCTCTTAACCCATCCCCCAGTAAGTTAAAAGCCAACACAGTGAGGATAATCAGCACCGCTGGTGGCCAGATGAGCCAAGGTTGCAGTACCAAAATAGAAGCATTGCTTGCTAGAGAAAGCATATTACCCCAAGATGGGTCTGGTTGTTGAATTCCTAAGCCAATGAGACTCAGTACAGCTTCAGCGCTAATAAAGCTAGGAACCGCTAGGGTTGCAGAGATAATTACGTAGGTAGCTGTTTGTGGCAAAACGTGACGGAGAATAATATATAGTGGTTTACCACCCATTGCTCGTGCCGCTTGGACAAATTCTCGCTCCTTAATCGATAGCACTTGTCCTCGAATTACTCGTGCTAAACCTGCCCAGCTAATTACCGAAGTAATCACCACAATTAACAAAAAACGCTCAGTACTGCTTAACCCAGCTGGTAATACCGCTCCCAAGGTAACCAAAAGATAAATACTAGGAAAAGTCATGAGTACTTCTGCTACGCGCATGATGACGCTATCAGTCACACCACCAAAATAACCAGAAATCCCACCAATAAGTAAACCAAGGGGATAAGTGATGATGATGCCAAAAATACCGATAAACATACTAATGCGACCTCCATGCACCAAACGGCTGAATTGGTCGCGGCCTTGATCGTCAGTACCCAAGAGGTTGAATTTTGCCTCTCCAGTTGTGCCAAACAAATGCCAATTTAACGGTATACCGGGAAAAATGGTCACTTCATCCCACTGGGGTGGTAGTGGTAAACTCAGCTGCAAAAATCGGTACTCTGGGCCAGAGACAAATAAACGCAAAGGAGAGGGCTTTTTGAAATTTACTATGAGTTGGCGATCGCCTGTTTCTAAGTTTGTATCTCCCTGAGTCGTCGGATAAACATGAGGGCCAATGAACTGTCCTGAAGGAGAATTCCAGTAAACTTGAGTTGGTGGCAACAGCGAACCGTTTGGTTGTGAAGCATAAGGATCGTAAGGGGCAACGAAATCAGCAGCAATTACCGCTAAATAGAAAATTAATAGCAAAATCGCCCCAAATCGCGCCAAAGGATTCTTTTGAAGTCGTTGCCACCAATCCATAGTTCTGATGATTCGTCAAGGGTCAATAGTTATAGTCAAGGGTTGAGAGCCAATAGTCAACCCTTTAAAGAAATTTAAAATTCGTTTTGAAAAATTTGTTAGGTCGGGCTAACTTAACCTCATTTGCTACCAGTCATCAGGACGCAGTAACTTAACTTTTCGCAGAATTCAAAATTTTAGATTAAGAATTCTGAGTTAAAAACAATTAATTTGATTTATTTTATTTTAAATATATACTTACTAAGCACGTACTTGCTCTGCAAAATACCGCAGTTCTTCTTGTTTTTCATGTTCTACAACAAATACATTCGAGTAAAGATTAGCCAGAATTTGTTTTCCCTGCTGTGTCAGTGACAGATAACGCAGTGCATCTTTAACATACGGATACACACCATTCCAGTAAAATTTGGCGTAGTTCTTACGTAAATCGGCAGGGGTTTGATAGCCCAAAACTTTATTCATACCGGTTTCTTCAAACTCATAGAATAAAGAAGTAATTTTTTTCAAGTAACGCGGATCGCTTAATTGCCCAATTAAATCAGCAGCACGCACTAACCCAGCAAAATCATTTGTTTCTTGATGATCTTCAGCTGCAGGCACAGGAAACCGAGTCAATTCAATATTAGTTTTAATTACTTCAGCATCGATTAGTTTGTGTCCACCAAAACGTTCATCAATAAAAAGTTTTGCTCGATCAACATGATAGGGTATGAGACTGGCATCAGAAGCACCCACAGGCAGAGAAATCATTCTATCATTTTTACCTGTGGCATATAAGCCTTCCGCCTCTTTGTCTTGCCGACAAACTCCTTTAACATAGCCAATATCATGACAAACTAAGGAGATAATAAAATGCAACCAGTCATCACTAGAAACACCACCCTCTCGGATTTGTTTACCCCGTAAAATATCCTGTCCTACGAGGGTGACTAAAACAGTGTGTTCGACATTATGATATAGGGCGTCACTATTAGCAATATTTTCTAAGGCCATACTGCCAGCCCAAGCTATGATATCTTGATAATCATTCTTTAAGCCTCCATAGGTGCGGCGATAGCCTTCTCGAATTTGATTGACAAAAGCATCAATTAGAATTTCAGTAGCATTAAACATATTCGATTCTCATTTAGATCGTAATTAATTGATTGGTTATTGGAAAAATTGCCAAATCAGTGTCGTCTTTGCTTAAATTTACGACAATACAGATTTTGCCTTGGTAGCTCAGTTATATATTTCGTCGCTAGCCATCTTTATAGTTTTCCCACAGACTAGACTAACCTTTCATAAATATTCAAAAAAATTATGAAATGCATGGGGCAAATAATCACTTTGAATAGCAAGATACATTGCCATAAATTAGTTACATTAGTATGGATACGCCTTAGCCTCATGAGTGTTTCATATCTGTTCTTTAGTAGCGGTGTTTAGATACAAACATGGTTGTGACTTAAATAAGGCGATTATACTCAAGAATAATGTGGGATTAATATTTTCATAATTTAGCTGTAAATAGTCGAACAGGTGGTAGCCATTGAAGAAATTAATAAGGCTTTTCTTACTGAAGCCGTAAATCTTAGTTACTCCTGATCCGCAACAGGTAGCAGATTTGGGGATAACATTTCTGGCGTTTGCCATATACTGCCTCCTTAACCACCATCTGTAACCATGAAGCGAATTTAGCTAAATATAATCTCCTGATCGCCACATTCCGATTCGCGTGCAAATCAACCAGCAAGTGCGACATCTTATATCAAGTCCGGCTAATTAGTTATAATTGCCGAATTTATGCAGATGAGCAACAAAAACCCTTCTCCTCTGCTCGACGGCAGTTGCTCCTGGGGGAAACCCCCACAACGGAGTGGCTCCCCTGCGTACCCGTCACTGCCTCCTCTGCTGCCTTAATGATAAGTCTTTAACCGGACGTAATATTATTCCATCCCTTGTCAACTATCACAGTTGCCCTTTTATCTAGTAGCGCAATTCTGCCTACAGCCGAGCATGAAGTTATCAACACTGGCTGGCATCGGAACGCAAAAAATCTGCTTCTTAAATTCTGGCTTAGTAAACAGTGGTATAATAGTTACTGGTGGCTACTGCGGGTGTAGTTCAGTGGTAGAACGCTACCTTCCCAAGGTCGATGTCGTGGGTTCGAATCCCATCACCCGCTTTATGGTAAGGTTGTCAAAAATTTGCGATGCTCATCCCACGAAAAGAGACCTCAAACAAATTCACGTCCATGCTGCTATTTTAATGACAGCTTTAATGACAGCCCCCAACTTTCATGTTGATGCTCATGGAAGTTCTGATGGAGATGATATCACTTACCTCAATCAAAAATGCCTGACTTATTTCAAAGGCAAAGGTAATATTCCTAGCCATCGTTTGCAGAATATTCATTTCTTTCATATTGTAGACGAGCTTGACTATACTACCAAGCACCTGAGTGTTACCGTGACCCCACCAAGGCAGTATCGCTTCAGACTTGTTCTCGGTGAGGTTGGTCTTTTACGAATTATTAACGGGACAAACGGCTTTTGAGAATATTTTCCAAGTTTTTGACTGCGATGTATTTTCCTAGAGAAGCTATCCTTCTATCTATAACCAAACCTGCTGGTAGATCGGATGAATGGTTGCAGAAATTTTGTGCTTTTGCTCCTGAAGATTGATGTGCTTACTTTTTGAATAGCATCCAGCGGCTTAATTCACAATAAAGCGTAGGATATTCTTCAAGGAATTTTTATTTTTGATTAAAAGAGTAAAAAGTTTACCTGCTATGATACTTACCCAGTCTGATTTTTAGCTTCTTTCTTACCCAATCTGGTTGCTGTGCAAAAAAAAGATGTCATACCCCTTGACGAACCCAAAATAAGTTGTTATCTTAAATAAGTGCCAGGGCGAGAGACGCCGAGGCAACCGAACCGAGAAAAAAGAATACTTTGAAAGCTGAAGAAGAAACCAATCCTCGTCAAAGAAAATGGTTGTTTGGGGTTACCCAAAAACATAGACAAGATTGTACAGGATTCCGGAAAGTTAAATTTTCGGAGTGAAAAACTCGAAACAGAACAAAACGGAGAGTTTGATCCTGGCTCAGGATGAACGCTGGCGGTATGCTTAACACATGCAAGTCGAACGAAACCTTTCGGGGTTTAGTGG
>JAHHHN010000006.1 GCA_019359325.1 Mojavia pulchra JT2-VF2
CTAGGAAAGCACAGGGAAACAATAGTATCCCTGACCAACCTACGAATACGAAGCGATCGCGCTTCAACCAGTCGTCTAGAACGTCAAACCACCCTCTACTGGGGGCGCGTCCAACTGCGATGGTCATCGAACTAAAATCCTCTTTTTTACTAAAATTGCAACAATTTTGAGGAATTAACGTTTTTTTTGACAATCCCAGTAGCTTTGAAGCATCTGAGATTCTGAGAAATTACTACCTATTTAGCCAGAATTTCTCAGGGTTATGCCATTACCCGTACCATTGGCTAGTAATCTAGTTTGTGGTAACTTAATGATTCTTAACTTATCACATCAGTTCGGTTTTTTGCCCGATTTAAACTAGTGAATCAGGTATTTAACACGAGGCCATTAAATACTATGAATATCAGAATTTTTACAATCTGACACAACTTTTCTCAGAAATCTAAACAATTGGGGCTGGGGATTAGGGACTGGGGACTGGGGACAAGAGGAGGGGGAGCAGGGGAGACAAGGGAACAAGGGGAAAGAACTATGAATAACTCTTGCTCCTTGTCCTCTTCACCCAATGTCCAATGCCCAATGCCCAATGCCCAATGCCCAATACTCCATTCCCCAAAATGAACTTGCAAGACGTCCTGCTCAAATGGCAGACTTTAAAAGGGAATATCTCATGGGCCAAGGTAGTTCAATGACGGCATCAACAGTTAACACAGGCAACTCACCTAACGGTGATAGATCCGCTTCACAGGTCTTACATCAAAACGTTCTGGGTTCTCGCCGGTTCAGCAACTACTGGTGGGCATCAGTCGTTACCTTGGGGGCTACAGGCTTTTTATTAGCAGGGATATCTAGTTACCTAAAAGTTAATTTACTCATAGTTACAGATCCTACACAACTGGTCTTCGTCCCTCAAGGATTAGTTATGGGCTTATACGGTCTTGCTGGCTTGCTTTTAGCTCTATACCTGTGGTTAGTAATCTTATGGGATGTAGGAGGTGGCTATAACGAATTTAATCAAGAAACCGACACAATCAAAATTTTTCGCAAAGGCTTTCCTGGCAAAAATCGTCGGATTGAGATTGATGCCCAGATAAAAGACGTTCAATCTGTGCAAATATCACTCAAAGAAGGCCTCAACCCTCGTCGCGCGCTCTACCTACGCATTAAGGGCCGACGTGACCTTCTTTTAACAAGAGTAGGACAACCTTTATCCTTAACAGAGTTGGAAACCCAAGGTGCAGAGTTAGCCCGCTTTTTAGGAGTACCTCTTGAAGGATTGTAAAGAATTTTAAAATTTACAAAAAGTTAAGTCGGTTACTAGCGGGAGTAGCATCGCCTTACCAAGCTAGTAAACGACTTACGGAAAATTTTGTAATCAGTAAATTCAAAATCTCATCCAAAATTTAAAACGGCACGAAACGATAAGATACTCTGGTTGAATCAGTAATTGGCAATGCGGTTAAAACTTCCACAATTTTTGGTTGCTCTTTTGATTGTTGGTATGTTGATGTTGGGAGGATGTTCAACACAGCAAGATGGTTCTACAGCCTCTGCTCCAACCTCAACAGCTACCTCAACAGCAACTGAAACGAGCAATCAAAAAACCACTGAAGCAACGTCTGTATCACAAACTACTAGCGAGAGTATTCCAGGAATGAACGATTTACCACGGCTCGAAGGTAAGGCTACTGTGGTGATGACGGTTAAAGGCTCGCCGATTACTATCGAAGTAGACGGCACTAATGCCCCAATTACAGCTGGCAACTTTGTAGATTTGGTTCAAAAGGGTGTGTATGATGGGTTGGTCTTCCATCGAGTTGTACGCGACCCCCAACCATTTGTAGTTCAAGGGGGCGATCCCCAAAGTAAAGACCCAAAAGTTCCAGCAAACAGGCTGGGGACAGGTGGTTATATTGACCCAAAAACTGGGAATGAGCGTTATATACCTTTAGAAATAAAACCAAAAGGGTCAGATCAACCGATTTACGGGAAGACTATTACTCAGCCACCTGTGTTGACTCATAAACTCGGTGCTGTAGCAATGGCCCGATCACAAATGCCGGATTCAGCTTCCTCTCAGTTTTACTTTGCTCTAGCAGATTTGGGTTTCCTTGATGGAAACTATGCTGTATTTGGCAATGTCACTGAAGGCTTCGATGTAGTAAATAAAATTCAGCAAGGCGATCGCATTGACTCTGCTAAAGTCACCAAAGGTGCAGAAAATCTGAAAACCCCCGGTCAATAGTCACAGATGAGGTAATGGGTAATAGTTTTTTCTATTACCCATGACCAATTTAAAATGTCAAATTCCAAATCCAAAGTTGATTAAGGTTGTTGTTACTGGTATCGGTCTAGTTTCTGCTATAGGAGAAAGCTTAGAGAATAGCTGGCAACAGTTGATAGCAGGTAAATCTGGAATTAAATTACATCAACCATTTCCAGAATCGAAACCATTTCCTTTAGGATTGATTGCTCAACAACCGACAGAATTGAAAATTCTCAATGAACTGGTTGTTACTGCTGCATTAAAAGATTCGGGGTTAGTATCACCTTTGTCTGAATGTGCCGTAGTTATAGGCTCAAGCCGTAGTTATCAAGCATCCTGGGAAATGCTGGCGCGGCAAATGTACACAGAAGTAGCGGGACTTTTGCAGTCTTACTCTTTTGGGCAAAGTGTCTATTTAGAGAATTGGTTAGACATCTTGCCTCATATGAACGCGATCGCAACTGCTAGACAAATCGGTGCATCTGGGATCGTTTTAGCACCAATGGCAGCTTGTGCTACTGGAATTTTGGCGATCGCCCAAGCTACTGAGCTTGTGAAAACTGGACAATGTAAAAGAGCGATCGCAGGGGCTGTAGAAGCACCAATTACACCCTTAACTTTGGCAGGTTTTGAGCAGATGGGCGCTTTGGCAAAAACTGGCGCTTATCCCTTTGATTTGTACCGAGAAGGATTGGTTTTAGGAGAAGGTGGTGCAGTGTTTATCCTAGAATCAGCAGAATTGGCAAAGGAACGACAAGCAAAAATATATGGTGAAATTCTCGGTTTTGGTTTGCTTAACGACGCATATCATCCAAATGCTCCAGAACCTCAAGGTAAAAGTGCGATCGCGTCTATTAAGCAATGCTTAGAGCGTAGTTGTTTGACACCAGCAGAAATTGATTATATTCATGCTCATGGTACAGCGACACGGCTAAATGACAGTATTGAGAGCATGGTAATCAAGAGTTTATTTCCCCAAACAGTAGCAGTTAGTTCGGCTAAAGGAGCTACAGGCCACACTTTAGGAGCATCAGGAGCTTTAGGTGTAGCTTTTTCACTGTTGGCTTTGCAAAATAAAATTTTGCCGCCATGTGTAGGATTAAATCAGCCAGAGTTTGATTTAAATCTAGTGACTCAAGCGCATCAACAAGAAATTCAGTACGCGCTTTGCTTCAGTTTTGGCTTTGGTGGACAGAATGCAGTAGTAGCCTTGGGTAATAAGCCTGATTAAACAAACAATTAAATTCAGATTTGATGCAAAAAGTCAAGTTTTATAATGATTTTTTGAGATTATAAATATCTGCTGTAATCTACGAAACTGTTGAGGCTAATGAAAACATCTATACCTGGTTACTGGGAACAATATCAGTACATTTTCGACTGATATTACAGGGTGTCGACTATCTCCAGGTAATACGATATTTTAGTTTCCCAGAATGATGCAGTACTTTTACTACAGCACATTGATTACCCTAAGTGATTGTTATCACAATTTTGGTTCATCAATAACTAAGGTACTTCTAATAGTTAGGTAACTAGTCAAAAGGGCATTTAGGCATGAAATGGATAAAGCAGTCTCTATGTTTCGTAGCCTTTTCTATACCATTATCAGTGGAACTTGCTACGATCGCTGGACTACCAATGCGGGCACAAGCCCAGGTTGACCCAGCATCACTAAGCCAACCACAACAGAGTTGGCTGATCAGCCAGGGATTTAAACCACCAAAGCGGGGGGAAACGCCAGCCAGCGCAGGTGGGGCCAGCCGCCAATTTACACCTCCAAAGCGGGGATTACCACCAGCCAGCGCCGGTGGTGCAACCCGTGGCTCCTCCTCTTGTGTCCAAAAGAATCAGTTATTAACTCCTTTAATGCCAAAAGAAAAGTTAGGGCTAACCTTTTCGGAGCGCCCCACATTTTTTTGGTATGTGCCTCAAACTACAGTTAAAACAGCTCAGTTTGTAATCATGGCTGAGTCCAATAAGAATGATGTAAATGATGATGTAATTTATGAAACGACTTTAACCCTTCCCACTAAACCTGGGATCATGAAAATCAGTCTTCCTGCCAGTGCGCCTCCTTTAAAAATCGGCAAACGCTACCACTGGTATATGACATTAATTTGTGATGAGCAAAATCCCAGCAGAAATCCTAATATAGAAGGGTGGGTTGAACGCACACAACCAGAAGCAACGCTATCGAAAGCATTAGCACAAGCAGACTTGCGGAAACGTCTAGCCTTATACGCAGAATCAGGTGTTTGGCATGAAGCACTCAGTAGTTATATTGAGTTACGTTGTTCTGAACCGAATAGTTTGTCACTCAAAGCTGACTGGACAAGATTCTTACAGTCAGTTGGCTTAAGTCAGTTCGCAGGCGAACCAATACTTGACTGTTGCACAAGCAGTAAATGATTATTAACACAGTGCTAAAGAGCCAGCACTCATAGCGTAGGCGCAGGCTAGCGGCTTGTCGCTAAACAATCGCAACTTCAAGACATTAGCACCGTGGTGAGCCAGCGCTGTGGAGAAAACTGCCTTGCGCGGGTTCTCCGCGTTTTTGCATCAGGGAGGTTATCCCGATTTAGGCAAGTAAAAGAGTTAATACCGCAATTTGCACTGAGTGTAATACATCTATAAATTCAGGAATCATAGATGCACGCTGATAAACACAAATAAATCTTGAAAATGACTGTCCATTAAGCCACCTCATGCGGAGATTTACTGCATTTCTACAAGAAGTGTGTAATAAGCTTTGCAAAGGAAGAACAAAGAAAATAAAACAATTACTGGCTCTAGCTTACTTTTGATGCAAAATAGTTTTCAAAAGTATTGGACTATTTTTGTTTAAATATTTAAATTGCAATAACATTATTAACTCTCCAAAATTAGGCTGAAAACCTAATCCTGGTTTATAAATAGCATTAAAAGATTCGGTAGCAACCAATTTCTTAATTCTTCGTTATTGACTAATTACTCAGAACTCGTAACTCAGGACTTAATACTATGCGGGCGAAGCTGAAACAGCAAATATGGCAATGGCGTGGAGTTTTGCTAGCAGTGCCCAATGTGACAGCTCTTGTAATTGCGCTACGGTTTACTGGATTACTACAACTATTGGAGTTGGCAGCGCTAGATCAGTTTTTTCTTTTACGTCCACGAGAATCAATTGATGAGCGCATTGTGATAGTTGAGGTCAACGAGCCAGACATTCGCAAGCTGAATCAGTGGCCGATATCTGATGGTGTACTTGCCAAAATCTTAGAGAATTTAAAGCAGCAACAACCAAGAGCGATTGGTCTTGACATTTATCGAGACTTACCTGTGAATCCTGGTCATCAAGACTTGGTGAAGGTATTTAAGACTACGCCAAACTTGATTGGAGTCCAAAAAGTATCTCATAAATCTGATAGTTTTCCAGTAGAGCCAGCTCCAGAACTAAAGCAACGCAATCAAATTGGAGCGAATGATTTACCACTAGACGGAGATGGCAAAATTCGTCGAGGTTTGCTGTACGCAGGTTTGAAGGATGGCAACTCCCTCGAAAGCTTCGGGTTGAAATTAGCATTATTGTACTTAAAAGCAGAGGGCATTACTGAAAAACCAGCAGCAACGAATCCGAACTTCTTGCAATTAGGTAAGGGGATTTTTCCGACTTTTGAAGCTAATGATGGTGGTTACATCGGGGCAGATGCAAGCAGCTACCAAGTGCTATTGAACTACCGAGGCCCAATTAATCGGTTCCCAAAATTGTCTATCAATGATGTTTTAGAGAACCGCATCTCACCAGGCTTGATGCAGGGAAAGATAGTTTTAATTGGTTCAACCGCTGAGAGTTTGAAGGATCTGTTTTGGACACCTTACAGCAGTAATCTGTTCAATGCTCCTGAACGAATGGCTGGTGTAGCAATTCATGCCAATTTGATTAGTCAAATTTTGAGTTCAGCTTTGGAGGGTCGCCCACAGATTAAGCCTTTACCAGAACCAATAGAGTGGTTGTGGATTTTATTCTGGTCAATTGTGGGTGCTACTTTGTGTTGGCAACAGCGACATAGTAGTAGTGACAAACGAAAATTGTCTTTAATTGCTAATAGTACAGGCGGTATTTTTGTGGCAGGCGGGTGTTTAGTGGGCACGAGTTATGTAGCATTTCTTTGTGCTTGGTGGTTTCCTGTAGTGCCACCACTTCTAGCTTTAACAGGATCTGCGATCGCCGTTACCCAGTATATTGCCCGTAGTGCTGCCGAAATGCGTCGCACCTTTGGTCGCTATGTGACAGATGAAGTGGTTGCCAATCTACTAGAAACTCCTTCAGGTCTGAAACTAGGCGGAGAACGCAAAAAAGTCACAGTTCTTATGTCTGATTTAAGGGGATTTTCCGCCGTATCAGAAAGATTAGCACCAGAACAAGTGGTAGCAATCCTTAATGTTTATCTGGGAGCTATGGCAGATGTCATTAATCAGTACAACGGTACGATTAATGAGTTTATTGGCGATGGCATCTTTGTGATGTTTGGTGCGCCTGTGAGCCGTGAAGATGATTCTCAAAGAGCGATCGCCTGCGCTATTGCGATGCAGTTGGCAATGAAACCTGTAAATGAGCATAATCAGCAAATGAATTTACCAACTCTCGAAATGGGGATTGGTATTCATACAGGCGAGGTTGTAGCCGGAAATGTCGGCTCGCAAAAACGTGCTAAATATTCAGTTGTTGGCAGCCATGTTAACCTAACTGCTCGCATTGAATCCTATACAGTGGGTGGTCAAATTTTGATTTCTGAGGAAACCTTGAAAGACGCCAACATTGACCTCAGAATCAATGGAGAATTACGGGTAGAACCTAAGGGTATAAAAGCTCCAATTACTATCTATGATATTGGTGGTATTGGCGGTAATTATAATCTTTTATTGCCTAAAGATGATGATATAATGATGAGTTTGAGCCAAGAAATACCGCTAGAATATACTATTTTGGAAGGTAAACATGCAGTAGGAACTGTATTTTTGGGTAAACTTGTTTGTTTATCAGAAAATGGAGGACAATTACAATCAGACCATTCACTCGAACCTTTAACTAATATCAAAATCAAGCTATTAAATGCACCAGAAATTACTCCTGGAGATGGCGATCTTTACGCCAAAGTGATCAAAAAATCTACTGTGGATAAACATCATTTTCTAATTCGTTTTACAGCAGTTCCGCCAAAGGTAACTCAAATACTCGATACATTCCGCCAGCATGGATGTAATATTGATAGTTTTCAAGGTTGAAATTTTTTTAGGAAAAACTGTATAGCTTTATATAATCTAGGGCAAATGCATCTAAATTACTCTTGACTACAACCAGGATTAATAATCAACGCTTATAATTAGTATTTCTCACTTGGTTTAATTTCCAAAACTCAAAGCGAGTGTCTAAACCTTGAGTAATAAACATCGATTAATGAGAGTACTTTAGATTATTTTGAGAATATACTGTTCTTGTTGACATGATGCGGTTGTCCTGGTGAAAGGTGCAACCTGTGAACGTTAGCCCTACTTTAACTGCAAATCTTTTTGGATTATATAATTATGAAATTTGCTTTCTCTAAATATTCTTTATTAGCTTATGGATCATCTATTTTGCTACTAGGTTTTTTGCTATCATTAGTTGCACAAATACCAGCTTCTAATGCCTCTACTGAGTGCCAAACTCCTATGCCACAACGCCTTAATACAATAGACGACTTCATAAGCATGGGACACTTTCAAGAAGACTGCCAAAAAGACTCACTTGCTGCTGTTTCTTCTTTCACGCAGGCAATTCGGCTAAATTCTAAAGCTGAGAAACCCTATTATAATCGTGCCAATGCTTACTATGCACTTGGGAATTATCAAGCAGCAGTGGCAGACTATACTGAAGTAATTAGGCAAAATACAGGTAAGTTTGGTTATAGTAGTGCTGCATACTGGAACAGGGCTAGGGCTTATCAACAGTTAGGCGAAAAACAGAAAGCGATTTCAGATTTAACTCAATTAATTGGTGGTAGTAGTCTCAATGCTGACGAGTACTTATTAAGAGGTAATCTTTACAAGGATTTAGGGAATAAAGAAAGTGCGACGGCAGATTACAAAGCAGCAGAAAAACTTTTACAGCAATATTTAAATGGAAATTTCGGAACTGGCATGATGGATGCTAGATATCAAGAGATGTTAGAGAAAGTCAGAAATGAATTATCTCAACTAACTTCTTAACTAAAATAGGCTATCGGGTGTGTGGTCAGGGCAAAGGAGTATGTCAATAAAAGAAGTCTATTTTCAATAGACCTGTCCGAAATAATGTATTAAATCCTGCTGGCTGCTAAAGATTAAGGCATAGATGCTCTGCGGCTTGCCCTAGGCAAGCACAAAGTATGGCATCAAAAAAGAAGGATTGGTTGGTTTGACAAGAGGGTTTATGTATGCAGGTAGCCCCAGAGCGATACTAAGTTTGTGGAGTGTGGATGATGAGGCTACTTCGGAACTGATGAAGAAGTTTTATAGCTTTATGTTGCAAGATGCTTTAAACCAGCAGCGGCGCTGCGAGCAAACTCGAAATGTGGTGCAAACCCAACTATCAATCACCCTATTTCTGGGCTGCTTTCACTCTTCAAGGCGAGTCTAAGCAAGGTGGTCTAGAATTGGACAATATGTATAATTAGCTGCTTGCAAAAGTCAATTTTTTGAAACAACCACAGATAAACACCGATAAATATATAAGTGTATCTGTCATTCCAAATAATAAGTTAGGATTTTTGCAAAATGTATAGGAAACGCGATTTTTCGCTCAAAAATATAGTTATAACGAAAACAAGGAAGTGCGACTTGATGCAAAAGCAACTGCTATCAACTTTTAGCCATCGTAGTCTTGCTCTCTTTGTCAGCATGATTTTGTTGTCGTCTGTTGGGATGACGGCTAGGGCAATAAGTGTAGAAATAGCCCAAAAACCAACGACTGCTCCGCAAAATCTCAGCCCTAGTCAACAAAAAGCATACGCACAGGCAAAGCAACTAATACAAGAAGGAGACAAACTCTTAGAGGAACGAACGGCCACATCTCAAAAGCAGGCTCTTGCTAAATATTTGGAAGCATTGAAAATTTGGCGCGAAATAGGTAATCGCTTTGAAGAAGCTTCTGCACTTTCTGGTATCGGCACTCTCTACTTTCTCCAAAGCGACAACCAAAAAGCACTCGAATATTATAATCAGGCATTAGTCATTAGACGCGAACTCAAAGACCGATTTCGGGAAGCTCTCATGCTTCAGTCTATTGCTGAGGCATACTCTAATTTAAGAGACGCCCAAAAAGCGTTGGAATATTACAACCAAGCTCTGCCAATATTGCGTACTGAGAAACAACCTTATTTTGAGGCTGCTACGCTTGTCGGTATTGGTAGAGTATATTTTAATATCGGCGAAACTAAAAAAGCGTTGGACTATTACAATCAAGCCTTGGTAATTCAACGTGCGACTAATAATCTTGGTGGACAAGTTGACGTTCTTCAGATAATTGGTAGAGTCTATACTCAATACGGTGAGCCTCAAAAAGCATTAGAGGCATTCAATCAAGCGCTAGAAATTCACCGTCAACAAAAGAATCTAGTCGGACAAAGCGAAATCCTCACTGCCATTGGCACTCTCTACTTTTCATTAGGCAACAATCAAAACGCAAGAGAATACTTCAAGCAAGCCTTAGAAATACAGCAACGATTACCACAGCCTGATTTAAGCAGCCAAGCGGTAACGTTTATGAGTTTAGGGCTTACCTACTTGGCTGTAGACGATTATCAAAAGGCACTGGATTATTTAAACCAATCGCGATCGCTCATGCAAAAGTTAGGAAACCGCTATGCAGAAGCCGATATCCTCACACAAATCAGCTTAGTCTACGATAGATTGGGGCAAAAGCAGCAAGCCCTCGACTCATTAAACGAAGCATTAACACTACAGCGTACTCATAAAGACCCCTCCAGAGAAGCCTTCACACTGAACAGTATCGCTGCTATTTATGCTTCATTCGGAGATTATCAAAAAGCGCTTGATTTTTACAACCAAGCGCTTACTCTCCAGCGTCAAGTGCGCGATCTTTTGGGAGAAGCGGGTACATTGAGCTATATTGCTAAACTCTATCAATCCTTGGGTGATTATAAATTAAGTATTGAAACTTCCAAGCAAGCGCTGGAGAAATTTCGTACTATAGGCGATCGCAGCAAGGTTGCCCAAACCCTTGATGAAATTGGTGGCGTTTATCGAGCAGCAGAAGAGCTGCAACAAGCATTAGACTACTATAATCAAGCACTGCAACTGTGGCGTGAACAGGGGGCAGTATTTCAAGAATTCGCTACACTCACAGGCATGATTAGGGTTTATGAATCATTAAAAGATTACCCCAAGGCGCTGGAGACTGCTAATCAAGCACTTTCATTATCACGGAAACAACAAAGCAGCTTTAGTGAAGCTTCTGCCCTCGGTTACTTAGGCAGAGTCTACTTAGCTTCGGGTGATTACCAAAAATCTCTCGATTTCTCTACTCAAGCAGCCTCTAAGTTTCAGAAGTTGAATATTCCTATTGCTGAAGCCAACACTCTGCGTAATATAGGCAAAGTCTACAATTCATTGAAGCAGCCCCAGCAAGCAATTGAGACTTATAATCAGGAATTAAAGCTGCTGCGGCAGTTGGGCGATCGCACCGGCGAAGCGGAAACAGTATATAACATGGCAATAACTGAACGCGATCGCAATAACCTTGAGGCTGCCCGTACTCAAATAGAAACAGCAATCAAAATCGTTGAAGATATCCGCACCAGAGTCACTAGCCAAGACTTGCGAACTTCGTACTTTGCCTCAGTCCAGAAGTATTACGAATTCTACATCGACTTATTGATGAGGCTGCACAAACAGCAACCATCCAAAGGATACGACGCCCTAGCGCTGCAAGCCAGCGAACGCGCCCGCGCCCGTAGCCTGTTAGATTTGCTCTCTGAAGCTAATGCAGATATTCGCCAAGGCATAGATCCAAAGTTGCTCACAGCAGAAAAAAGCTTACAGCAACAACTTGATGCCCTAGAAAAACGCCGACTCAAACTTTTAAGTGGCGAACACAACAAAGCACAGGCCCAAGCCATAGAAAAAGAAGTTGAAGCACTACTAGAGCAGTATCGGCAACTCCAGGCAAAAATTAGAGCCACCAGTCCCCGTTATGCAGCGCTGACACAACCGCAGCCGCTATCACTCAAGCAAATTCAGTCTTCAGTACTCGATGACAACACCCTGCTATTAGAGTATTCTCTAGGAGAAGAACGCAGCTACCTGTGGGCAATCACCAAAAACAGCATCAGCAGCTACGAACTGCCTAAACGTGCAGAAATTGAAGCCGCAGTACAACAATTCCGTAAAGTCTTAGTCTCACCGATTTCCAAGACCAAACCATCCACAGCCGCCAATACGCTATCACAACTGATACTCGCACCAGTAGCCCAACAATTAAGACAGCGCCGCTTAGTCATCGTTGGCGATGGGGCATTGCAGTATGTGCCATTTGCCGCTCTCAACACACCACAGCCACAAGCTAGTAGCAGCTATCAGCCATTAGCAATCAATCACGAAATCATCACTTTGCCTTCAGCTTCGACGTTAGCCGTTCTCCGCCAAGAACTAGCAGGGCGCAAAACAGCACCCAAGGCACTAGCTGTCATTGCCGACCCCATTTTTTCGCAGAACGATGAACGGGTGAAAAGACGACCAACAAATCAACAAAATACCCAAATCGCTCAAAATCTAGAACAACAACAACTAGCGCGTTCAGCTAGAGAAGCAGACATTACCTTTGAGCGTTTACCATTTACCCGCCAAGAAGCTGAAACAATTCTCTCTTTAGTGCCAGCAAAAGAGCGCAAACAAGCCTTTGACTTTGCTGCCAATCGTGATATTGCTACCAATGTGGAGTTGAGCCAATATCGAATAGTACATTTTGCCACCCACGGCATCCTCAATAGTAAGCATCCAGAACTATCAGGGGTGGTGCTATCGTTATTTGATGAAACTGGTAAGGCACAAAATGGTTTTTTGCGTCTACATGATGTTTTCAACCTCAAACTACCAGCAGAACTAGTAGTACTAAGTGCATGTGAGACTGGGTTGGGGGAGGAAGTCAAAGGAGAAGGATTGATTGGCTTAACTAGAGGGTTTATGTATGCGGGTAGCCCCAGAGTGCTGGTGAGTTTGTGGAGTGTAGATGATGAAGCTACCTCTGAACTGATGAAGCAATTTTACAGCAAAATGTTGCAAGGCGGCTTAAAGCCTGCGGCGGCACTGCGGGCGGCACAACTCGAAATGTGGCGCAATCCCAACTATCAATCACCCTATTTCTGGGCTGCTTTCACTCTCCAAGGTGACTGGAAATGAGATAAGTAATTGGGTGCAGGGAGTTTTGTGATTTATCAAATACTCCCTTCCTTTTTGATCTACCTATCAAAGCGATCGCTAGAAGCTAAACGTCGTTCTCAACCCACCAATTACAATATCTTGGTTATCTGCATCCTGGTTGGGTGCTGTAATCCAAGTTAGAGAGGGTGTGATTGAAATCTTTTCTGAAACTCTATGTGCATAGTAAGCTTCGATATGCAGCGATGTATCATTTTTAAACGGTGCATAGGGGATATTACTTCTTACACCTGTAAGGGTAGGCTCCATACCTACAATTAATCCTCCGTGATTCCCTTTTCTAAACAGATCGGGAAAAGCAGCTTGAATCGAGTAAGTCCAAATATCGGCATCTCCTGTGCCCAACAGTCTAGCTTTGATGAGGTTAGCCCAACCGCCAATCGCCACTTTGGGGCTAAGGGCGAAGTAACCGCCAAGCGAATAAGCATTAGTAGTTACAGCAGATGCGTTATCAAACAGAACACCAGCATCATCAAAGCGATTTGCTAAGGCAGTACCGACAAAGCCATTTCCTCTAAAACCTTGGCCATTATTAAAGCCAAAGTTACCAGGGTAAAAGTAACCGTGCTGATATACAAATTGCAAGAATAACCCAGGATTGGGATTATAGTTTATCTGTGCGGAAGCTACGTATTCTCCGTTGAACAATCCTCCAAAACTTGAGTTGTCCCCGAAGGTTGCCAAGTAGCTCAAATTTATTACTGTCGAGTCTAGAACTTTATAGTTGAGTCCAACCCCCGAACCCGCCCCTATGAGAAAAATCGGTGGTGCTTCAGCAAAGCTACCTACAGGGCCAACACCACTTACATAGTAAGGAGCAAATCTAGGAAGCGAAATTGGACTAAAACGATATCGGTTACCAGCGACAAGATTGACGGTTAAATTATCACTTAAGGGAAATTGATAATCTAAAGTGATGATTCGGAAGTTATTGCCGAGATCGCCCGCACTGGAAGCATTGCTTGCACCTTCCCTTGTCCCACCAACATTTCTGCCATTATTATTGGGTGCTGTCTCAGCGAAAGTAGTGTTTGTAGTGCCTATACCTGTTACTAACAAATCCCGACCAGTAAAGCTAGTCAAAAATCCGAGAAAAGTGAGATATTGAATATTCGCTTGGGCATTCTCGTCTCCTGAAAAATAGGCATTAGTCTGCACTATGGTATTACCAAAAAGTTTGGTAGTAAGCGAGAATTGATTTGCTTCCAACTCGCTAGTGCGTGCTTCTAGGGCGTCCACACGACCGCGCAAGGTTGCCAGTTCTGTAGAAAACTCTTCTTGTAAGCGCCTTAAGGATGTGAGATCTTCTTTTGTAACTAGGTCAGTAATAGCTGTAGCGATCAGTTCATTTATCCGATCTAAACAAGCATTCAACCCAGCGGCAAATTCATAACGAGTCAAAGCACGATTGCCACGGAATGTGCCATTGGGATAACCTGCAATACAGCCATAGCGCTCAACCAGAGATTGCAAAGCTTGAAATGCCCAGTCTGTCGGCTGTACGTCAGAAAACTGAGCAACACTATTAATTTGCCCTAAACTTTCGTCAGTGCTGGTGTTCTCTTCGTCAAAGTCTGAGTTTGGCTTGACGACATTATCGGAATACGAGTTAACAGGAGCAGAACTATTTGGCGACCACTCCACTTGACTGGTGTCTGCTAGATTTAGAGTCGATGGAGTATGGGAAGGTTTTTGAGTAGATTGGTTAAAAAAATTAACAGAAGTCGGGAGCGTTTTTGTAGTTAGCGGATTTATATCAGGAATTTTAGGTTTTATGAGGCTTGAGTCGGTAACAATTTGCAGTTCTTGACTGAGAAATTTTGGAGATGAATTTGCTTGAGGTACGGTTGAACTATCTGTGATTGTTGCCTGAGAGGGACTAACATTGATAATTAACGATGAAGTAGCGATCGCAGCGACTTTCACAATTGGAGTAGTCAATAATTTTTTTAATTCAAACATTTTCTTTCTCCCACGCCACACATTAAACGCACTGTAATCCGAAAACCAACTTTATACTGTAAACCTTTAGGCTGGCAGCAGTACATAAGTATAATTATTTGCTTTTATTTCTAAAGAACTACTAAAGGGGTTCGGAAATCACTGGCTTAATAACTTTCAAAAAGTTATCCTTATGCCAAATGCCGAACCCCTTAGTGATTAATTATGTACTAGAACTACGCTAGACTCAAATTAACTCGCACAATTACATCATTGTGATCTTTATCACCACCACCAGCTAGATCCTCAAAGCCAAAGATGTTATTGCCTAACATCCGAATGTGATCTACCTTGTCTGAGTTAGCTCCCAAGAATGGAAAGTAAACAGACGGATCGTTATTGGAATTACTGTCTAGTATGGCATCCGGTCTGCCATCAACAATTAGAAATGGCACGAAGATACCACCAGGTGTAAAACTTCCATTGTAAGTCGCCGTACCTTGGTTATTTACTGCTAAGTCAATACCCGCAACACGACCACGAACAGCTGCTTGAGTATAACCAGCCTGCCCTGGGAGGATATCTGCTTGCCCATCGTTATTCGTGTCAATGCCACCGTCTTCATCAACTGTTTGATAAAAGCCGACAAAGTTATTAAAGACCGCTTCCCTGTTGACAACAAACTCAGCTTTTACAAGTTGTGTAACGCCTCGAAAATCCAGCTGTTCTCCGTGTGGCTTGCCTTGCAAACTTGTACCTAAAGTTAAAGAATCATTTGTGGATTGAATTTTTACCACCAGATCCTTAAATTCGGTACTGTTATTGCTACCATCCTTCCAAGCAAGGGAGAAACTATCATCACCCAAGTCTGCAATTTTAACTGTGGAAACGTCAGCAAATAGTACCTCTGTTGTGGAGGTGACTCCAGATATCACCGCAGCACTGGAGCTATTGCGTACCAAGTAGAACCGCAAGTAATCACCGGAGTTAAATTCCAGCAGACGTGTGAGATTCTCGCTACTAAAGCCATTAGGAGAATTAGCGATCGCAGACAAAATCTCCTTGCTTCTTGCTAAAGCTGCTTGAGTATAACCTGATGTACCAGGAGCAATACCGTTGATTGTACCTTGAGCATCGTCAACAACAAAAACTCCTAGTTCATTCACCAAATTAGAACTACGTCCATTGAGAGTTATTTTGAGCTTGGCCTTAATGGAGTTACTTGAGATGGTAAATACATCATTGTCAGCGTTCTTTTTCAGCTTAGGCATTGCTGAACCTGTAGCAAGTGCAAACGACTCTGGTTTATTTTCATCTCCTAAATGAATTATCCCATACTCACCATTCTGTTTGCGCGTAAACAGAACAGGTTCACCCTTGGGTAAATCGAGCAAATCGGCAAAACTGCCAACAATCTCTTGAGTGTTGCCAGTAGGAGTTAATGATACTTCTAGGCGAACTTCCTCAGCTGTATCAGTACCACTTTCATGAGTTCCTTCATCATGACTATGCCCTCCTCCCAGATAAGTAAACACCTGAATTTGCTCTTTACCAGCAGGTACAGAACCTTTGGCAATAGTAGTAATGTTGGCGTTATTGGTTTGGGTAGTAAAACCATTTGGTTCGTCTGGTCTTTGGAGGATATAACCAGATGTTACATCTACCTCTCCTGTATAGCTAGTACCATAGGGCTGGAATTCTTTAGATAGCAGCGCTGTATCATGTGCTGTGTCTTTGCCAACTAAAGTACCTTTTTCATTAATTAATTTGCCATCGTAGAGTTCTACTAATCCGCGTCCACCAATGCCTTGAGCAACTATGATGTCGTCATAGTTGTCTCCATTGACATCGCCAAGTGCTAGGTTAATCTTGCCCTTGAAGACTTCATGGTGGAATGGGTTAATACGCACTTTCAGCTGGTAATCTTTACCACTGTAGATCTCAATGATTGGTGCAACTCCACCGCCTAAACCAGCAACTATATCTGCAAAGCCATCGCCATCAATGTCACCAGATGCGACTGAGGCAACTTGATCGGTTGTCGCAGCAATATCTTGAAAAGGATTGAACTCTTTAATCAGTAAGTCTTTGTCATTACCATTGAGATTGGTTTGGGGCTTGGTTTGTAAAGTGCCGTTTAGAGAAAGTGTTCCGACGTAGGGGGCTAGATTAGGCTCTGTTTGGGGATTAGTAAAGCGTCCTTTTTCGATAAAGGAGAGTTCGCCAGTAGCATCTTGGAATTTACCATCCCCACCTGTAATTTTGATACTACCTTTGTTGTCTACTGTGAAGTCTGGATTAATTTTACCTTGGGCGCTTTCTGTACCAAACAGCTTTCCACCGTTATTTCCTTTGAATTCAAAGGTTTTTGTTTGCAAAGTTGGGTCTGTTTCACCTAATACTTTTGGGTCTGAATTGGCAGTGAATTCACCTGTAGACGGATTCCTCTTCAAGTAGGTTGACCCTTCCAGATCAGTCAATTGATAAGATGCTTGAGTATCTTTCCCAAAAACATCTGCCCGAGCTAAATCAGGTTTTAATTCCGCGCCACCGTTACCTAATTCATATTCGGCATTAATGTGTAATTTGCCTTCCTGAGCTTCAATTAGTCTCTTGCCATCAAATACCTTAATAGTGAACTTATCAGTAGACTTCTCTAAGGAACTCTGTATTGTGATGACATCAGTAACGTTATCAGTTACATTCTTATTCTCTTCATCTTTGCGCCCTTTGTAACCAACATCAGCAATTGCGACGTCTATCCCTTTCTTGAAGGATTTACCATAAGGCGTCAGATTAATACTTTGATTGTTGGCTGCGAACAAATTATTCGCTCTAAATAAGTCTATTTGTCCACCATCATTTGAACCTAGACCTAACCAAATGTTTTTTGTATTAAGGATAGGCCTAACAACCATCATCATTCCTGCATCTTCATGGAAGAGAATGTGACAGTGGTTCACATAGCTGCCAGGAAAGTCCTCAAACTTCATGAGGATTTTGACTTCTGACGCTTTACCTTTAGCAGGGTCATCAGTTTGAATATTGAATGGTGTACCGTAGGGGTTTTCTGGTGTAGCAGTGCCATCAATATAGGCAGGTGGTAGCGCGATCGTGTCACTTAAAACCCTAGCAAGGTAGGTGCCATCTATATCATCAACCGAAATACCATTAATTGATAAGACAGTAAAATCATTCTGGTGAATGTGAAATGGATGCCATTCTGACAAAGGAATATTTGCATCTGGCGGCAAATTCGGATTTGGCAATCCAGATCTATTAACAATATTCCAGATCTCTGTCGTGCCCAGCATGGGCATAGCTAGCGGAGTCATACCCCCACCAGGCTCTGTGGAAAAATACCTACCATTAATGGTATAAGTTCCCTCAAAGCTTTCTACTTCCGTGTCTCTGGGAAAATTACCTTCGAGTAGCGCACCACCTATATTTGCGTCCCAAATATAAGTTCTTTCTCGATCAAACTCTCCTGCTTGCGCTTTGTTTACAAGGTCATTAATCTTTTGACTCTGCTCAACTAGTGTGTTGTAAGGTTCAGGAAAAGCCCCTTGAGGAATTGGATCTCCAGCGACTTCAACTGTTGCTAAAACTTGAGATCCCCAAATTAAGTGGCCATCTTGAAATCCCCGGTCTTTAGTTAACGTTGGAGCGTTCTCACCCAAAAGCTCTTCTGTACCATTGGAAAGGAAATAATATTTACCTGGTTTATCAAACCAATGTTGTACCGCTAAACGAGAGCCAGGATTCAGGACTGGAAGCTCTGTTACTTGTCTTCTAACATTAGTAACTACACCAGCAGCATCACCATCAATAGCCACCAAGCTAACTGTTTGGGGAACCAACTTCGTCCCATCGTCGTATAGCAGTTGAATTACATGGAAAGTATTCGTACTCATGTTGGCGAATGAAAACAAGTCCCATTCACCAGTTTTCAGGTCTATAGTTGGGTTGTATTGTCCATTGACAGTATGAATAACGTTTTCTACAGGTGTGATTAAACCACCACTACCGTATTCGGGGCTAAAAGTTGCCGGATCTCCTGTGGGTTTGTCTGATTTGTATAATCCAGGCTTGGCGTTAAACCCTGCAAAAGGAGCATCAGAAAGTTCATAAACTTTCTGACCATTTTCCTCCGCCAGTACTTGCACAGGGGTACCCGCAGGAACTTTGAGATTTGGATCTGGGCTTGTATTTAGAGGGTCGTTCGGACTTGGAGATCTAAGTACTTGCTGGATTCCAAAACTATTAATAGCCATATTGAAATATGGCCTCGTTGTGGGATTATATTTATCCAGATCTGGGAGGTTATAAGGAGGGTTAACAGCTAAAAGTCCACCCAGCCCTGAATTAACTTGCTCATTGGTTCTTCCGTGCAGGTGGGGATGGTACCAGTCAAGTCCGATAAAGTGATTGTCTGGAATTTCTACACTTATATCCCTAGTTTCGCCTGGTTTAACGCCAACAAGAACATTATCACCATCTCCTAAAGGTGAGACATGCAGCCCATGGGTATGTAAGTTACTTGTCTGAGTTAAATCATTCTCAAGTTTAATTTTGAGCGTGTCTCCAGGCTCTGTAATCAGCATTGGCCCTGGAATTAGACCGTTATATCCTCGGAGAATCTCATAGGGTGTTTTTTCGTTATTCAGCCAGGGAATTATCCCATCTCCTGATTTGACAATCCCAAATCCATCAATCTGAGTCTGGAGCAAGTCCGACATTTTCAGGGTGACGTTCAGTTCTTTATCTGGCCCCCAACTCGAATAATAACTACCAGTTGCACCCTGTTCATTAAATTGACCATTTTTATAGTTTTGATGATCCTTTTGCCAATCTATAAAAGGGTCTTTAAAAACAACTTTCTGGTCAGGATGAGGTAATACTTTTAAATAACCCGCCGCATCAAATCCTTGGCTCCAACTATCAAAATTACTTTTACCAATGACATATGCATTCTGTAATGTGGGATTAGCCATTATGGAACTGTCTCCTTTCACAACTATTAATAGGAAATTGGGGCAACATTACTTAGGGTAGTGTTGTCCTCATATCAACAGCATTTTTTGCTATTAAATCAAAAGTTTCTCATTACTTTCATAGGGTATAAGAAAGCTGAGAAAAACATATATTAATTTATCATTCCTTTAATTCAATAGCTATATTTTAGCGTGTCACTTATTCACTCAATAGATTTTTAATACTCCCTTAAATAAACTTTGCCAATCCTTCATTAAAAAGTTTAAAGTTTAATTTGTTTTTTATGATTAGCAGAGCAAGCTAGTAAGGCAAAATGTGGAAATTACTTAAATAATCCACATTTGGACAATTATTTGCTTAAAAACCTTTTTATCAAATCATTTATGCTTAATAACTTTGAAAAAAGAATAATTTTAGTAGCGTGTCTACCCAAATTGTTGGGTTGGCTGTAGATGAAAGCTATACTAACCAACAGTTTCTAACTTTGAACAAATATTTTGAGTTGGCGTGCTAGTAGTGGTTAATCTCATTAGTTTTGATGGGTTAATGTACCATCGCAACCCTGTAGAGAAGTTGCAGGCAACGTCTCTACATACTCAAATACTCCTGCTCGGTTGATTTACCTTACAGGAAGCCGTACAAAATGCGTCTACGTCTCTCAATCTTCCCCTAAAACTAAATAGATAAAAGTATTTTAAAATCAGGTTAAAATCAAGTTCTTACATTTTTTCTGATAAAAGTGACAAAAGCGAGATTATCTTACATTCTGCATAAGCAAATATACTTTAAAATAATGCTCTAAGCAAGTTTTTCCGTCAAGTCAAAAATATATTTTGAAAACACTTTCAAAATCAATGATAGCAAAGGTTAAACACTTTGCTCGCCCATATAAAAAATAATAGTTAATTTAATAGCAATTGACAAACTTATTAATTGAAAGTAGTGTCAATTAGCCTAACTTTGGCAGTAACTTGACATACGTAGACATCTAAAACCTTGTCGAATCAGACATTGCTTTTGCATGATATTAACTTGACAGATTTCAGAGATTATATTGCCCAGTTATTAAAACAAACTAACACTTTAAGTGCCACCTGCAGAAGATAAGAGCATTTAGCATTCAGCTTTATTTGCTTTAATGTCTCAACTTCCTCAATCAAACGAGTGTGCAGTAAGTAGTATGATTTATGTGTAAATATCTTCATTGCCATTTGGCATCTGAATAATATTTCTAACTACGAGCTTATTTGTTAAGTTTTTAGGCTTCAAGCAAAGTTATTTAGCCACAAATCTTTATATTGATGAACTTACTGGAATGCTGCTGTTGCATTGCAGGCACACGTAGCATAAAGTTAACAAATTTTTAACTTTTGTTATCGATAAAATTAAGTTGTTTCTTTTTTAGCTCTTTAATTACTGAATATTGTTGAGTTTTATACTCATAGCATATTTATTTTTTAAAGTAAAGTATAAATTGAATGGACTTTAGCTAAATATATGATACAAATTATAAAATTCTTTTACTAGTATTCAAAATAACTAAGTAAAGCATTCAAGGTGAATTGGCTGTAAATTACTCAAAGGCTTTAATAAAAGAAGGGTGCTGCTTTTACATATCGTTTGATATTGTGCATAATTTGAGAATCTTGCCCTTTAAGTTCGCTATTTGATTTGAGCAATATACTTCCATTCTCGCTTCATCTGGAGAAATTTTTTCTCAAAAATGTTTATACTCTGCTGTCAGAGCTTTTCCCAAATCAAGCTAGTTTTTGCAACACAGCCAGAATTGCACCAACTCAGCATTTTTGCTCAGAAAGATAAAGTGATTTTTAATACCATTAAATAAAAATATGCAGGTTTTACAACCTGCATAAATTATAAATATCAGTATAATCACTAGATTATTTTTTAGTGGTTGTTAGGTAGCATAGTATACAATACCAAGTCTATACATTATTCACTATCAGGGAAATGTATGCGAATAAGCTCAAATTCTAATAATAACTTGGTTTATTACTGTGTTGCATAGTCTATATGCATATAACTAGGATATTGTAGAAGGTTGATTTATAAAGTAAATCTTAAGTCTGTAAATTGATTGAATAGAGTGTAATCCACTAGTTAAGGCAGCGAACCATACTGTTTGACCTGGCAGAATACAAATGATTTATTATGCTTGGACGTGTCCGATTAATTTTACGGAAATTTAATTTTTAATTTATAAATGGCTTCTAAAGCAAGAACTGCATATCCTTACATATCCTTATGTAAAAAGTTATTAAATTAACGACTATGGGAAAATAGAATCATGCCAATATTTGCTAAGAGACATACATGCTCAAAAATTGCAAACACACTTTTCCGGGTTTATGCTGAATACTGGCTGGATGCTGATTACAGCTGACTTGCAAATATAATTGAGAATTCAATAGTCAGAATATTGGTTAGCATCTGCTACACCCGGACTTTTGACTAGTGAATCAGAAATTTTCATGCTTGGCAGTGTATACAGTTCATGTGTGACTACTTAGAAGATTAGGGAAAAGTCAGGCAATGAAATACGAAAATGCGGTTTTGGATGACAAAGAACTTCAAGAAAATCTAAAACGAATTAATCCTAAGTTTGGTGATTTTGTAACTCGGGTAGCAGGTGAAGCTTGGGGGTTGCCGTTAATTGACCAAAAAACTAAGGCTCTTATAACGATCGCTGTTGATGTAGTCAATCAGGATCACGTAGGCCCGGGTAATCCTTTTGGAGCTCATGTTAATATGGCTCTTCAGCAAGGGGCGACTCGTGAGGAAATTGAAGAGCTGCTATTGTTCTTGTGTGTTTATGCAGGTTTCAATAAGGTGGCTGGCTGTTTTGGCGCTCTCAGTGAAGTATTGAATACATCTTCATAAAATATTTTTTATATTTTCCGAAATCAGCAAATACCGAGGTGTATTGCAAGATAGTGACTGAGAGAGAAATATGCAGAGATCGAGAAGACATTATTAGCTTGATATCACCCTTATAAAAAATCGTAATTCCTTGATTCATGAAAGGAAAGACGATAGTGCAAATGAGGAATCTGCAAAGGTTTCAAAAGTTTAAGGGTCTAGCAAATATAGTGCCTTCATTAGGATAATGCCAAAAAAAACCAGATCAAACGTTTGTAAATTTGAGGATCATAGGAAATAGTGTTTCTTTAGATCCATCTAAGGTAGCGATCGCCACTAGTCGGTCTCTACCCAAAAACAGAAGAATCTCTTGATATTGATCAGTGGTGATAGTTGTAGCTAAATACTAGCCACTTCCATCAAGAATTTGATGTTTTTCAGGTAAATAATCTTTTCTGAAGCTTCTACGTTATGTAGCGGTTGGAATCAAAAACCTTAGTTTTAGCTAAAAGTTAAGCTTGTATTTACCCAAAATGACATAACTAGAGTGTTACATCAAGGGAGATTAATATAGTGTGGGCAAAGGACAGCAAGCATGGTTTCAACAATAAATAAGGCAACAAAGGTTGATTATTCAGCACGGGATCATAAAGGCAAAGTAGCCTTCTACGTCCTCTTGTGGAAACGCCAAGGAATCTCCTTAGAACTTTTTGACGACTATTGGAGAGATGTACATGGCCCAGTCTGTGCCAGACTACCTGGTCAGTATCAATACTGGCAGTTTCATGTGGCGCATAACGAAGGGGGTCTGTGGCCGGAAATCGCAGGTTTAGATTATAAATGGGACACAGAAGATAACTTTGATGGCATTGCAGAATTAACCTTCGAGAGTGAAGCAGACCGCGAAACATGGTTCAAAGCGTCAGCTATTTTGATGGATGACGAACACAATTTGTTCCGCAAAGCGATAGGCTACAACACCAGTCCGGGTAATTCCATCACCTATGTAGACCGGATTCCCACAGGCGACCCCAACGGTGAAGTTGGAGCCATCAAATTCCATGTGCTGGTCAAAAAAGCTGATGGCGTTAGTGATGAAGCTTTTCGTCGTTATTTAACTGAGACTTTTGCTCCGGTTTTCAGCAGCAGTGATTCGCTACTCAAATTGCGTTTGCATCTATTTGAAGAAGTAGACAATTCTCGTCCAGATGCAGCCGGAGTCAGCCACTACGAGCCACCAGCCAAGCAATATCATGCGGCTTATGAAATTGCTTTTGCAAATCATCTAGAAAGAGAGAAGTTTTTTGCTTCTTCTGAGTATGCGATCGCTACTAAAGATGCCGCAAAATACATCAAACAAATCCAACCCTTTCCCGAAAGAAACGCTTACACCTTTGTATACAACTCTCAGATGACCTTAGCTGGTCAACGGAGTTCCTCAGTAGCAGGACTGATCACAGAAATTGGCGCAGTTAATCAGATTAAGGAGGATATAGAATCTCTCATGCTCAATTACAATCTCTTCGCCCCACAAACCAATGGCCATGCTTCTGCTCAAACAACTCAAAGCAAGCCAACATCAACGAAAAAACGCACCAATTATTACGAAGGTTTGTCAGCTGACTATTCACGTCCAGGGCTAGTTAGCTCCTATGTGGCGAAGAAACTGATCGAGGATGCTGAAAAAATTATCACCCTCAAAGAACCAAAGTTGCCGGAAATTGGCCCTAACTACACTCTCGAACAAATTGAAAGAGAAAACAGAGAGTGGTGGCCTACTCATTGTGAAGCATTGAGACAAGGACGAGGCGATATCTTGACAGGAGAATATCGTGACGATCTAGTTTATTTGTGCCAGGATGGCCCCTACCGCGGCTTAGAACAACAAAAAGAAAGAGAAAAGCACTGGTGGGCATTGATTGCTCAACCAGGAGTCACTATGTGCTGGCCCATCGTCATGTTTTATGGTGAACATACTTACTTCGAGTGGAAGTGTGTGGATGATGAAACAAACGAAACTCTAGCCAAAGGTAATGTCACATGGGTGCGCCGTGGACACCGAGGTGCCTGCTATCTGAAAACAGAGCAGCTTACCTTCTACCGTGATGTTTATGCTCCTAACGAACTACTGACATTGATCACCACAGCCTGAGATGACACAGGAGATAGCACATAAAAATGCCGTCCTAGATGATCAAGAACTGCAAAAGAATTTAAAACAAATCAATCCCAAATTTGGTGACTTTGTAATTCGGGTAGCAGGTGAAGCTTGGGGTTTGCCGCTGATTGATCAAAAAACTAAGGCTTTGATTACCATTGCCATAGATGTAGTCAATCAAGACCATAGAGGTTCAGGCAACCCTTTCGCCGCCCATGTAAAGATGGCTCTCAAACAGGGAGCCACCCGCGATGAAATTGAAGAGCTGCTGCTGTTCCTATGCGTTTATGCGGGTTTTAATAAGGTCGCGGCTTGCTTCGGTACCCTGAATCAGATTTTTGACGATTTCAATTGCACGCCAAGGACAGCAGCAATGATTTCAGCAATTCCAGATTCAAAACAAGTTGATTATTCCGCACGGGATCGTAAAGGCAAAGTAGCCTTCTACGTCCTCTTGTGGAAACGAGAGGGTATTTCCCTAGAGCTTTTTGATAGTTATTGGAAAGATGTACATGGCCCAGTCTGTGCCAGACTACCTGGTCAGTATCAATACTGGCAGTTTCATGTGGCGCATAACGAAGGGGGTCTGTGGCCGGAAATCGCAGGTTTAGATTATAAATGGGACACAGAAGATAACTTTGATGGCATTGCAGAATTAACCTTCGAGAGTGAAGCAGACCGCGAAACATGGTTCAAAGCGTCAGCTATTTTGATGGATGACGAACACAATTTGTTCCGCAAAGCGATAGGCTACAACACCAGTCCGGGTAATTCCATCACCTATGTAGACCGGATTCCCACAGGCGACCCCAACGGTGAAGTTGGAGCCATCAAATTCCATGTGCTGGTCAAAAAAGCTGATGGCGTTAGTGATGAAGCTTTTCGTCGTTATTTAACTGAGACTTTTGCTCCGGTTTTCAGCAGCAGTGATTCGCTACTCAAATTGCGTTTGCATCTATTTGAAGAAGTAGACAATTCTCGTCCAGATGCACCAGGAGTTAGCCACCATGAGCCAGAAGCTAAACATTATCATGCGGCTTATGAAATTGCTTTTGCAAATCATCTAGAAAGAGAGAAGTTTTTTGCTTCTTCTGAGTATGCGATCGCTACTAAAGATGCCGCAAAATACATCAAACAAATCCAACCTTTTCCCGAAAGAGCCAGTTATACCTTTGTTTACGATGGCAAACTTACTTTAGCTGGTCAACGTAGTGCCAAGGTAGCGTCGCTGATTCAAAGTGTAGGAGCCACTAATCAATTAAAACAGGACATAGTATCTCTTATGAACGGACAGATAGCGTCGCTGATTCAAAATGTAGGAGCCAGCAATCAACACCAAGAGGACGTAGTATCTCTTATGCCTAGCCAGGTAAATGGAAAATCTAGCAGTTTAGGTCATTATCTCCAAGGTTTGCAACACGTAGGCATAACTGTCAATGATATGACAAAATCTCTAGAATTTTACGTTGACGTGTTGGGTGGCAAACCAGCAATAGGCGGGGATGGATTTATTGGTGATGAGTTGCACAATCTCCTATTCCAAAAAGAGGATTTGGAAGCATGGAAGCAAGGTTTAAATCCCAAAACCATAGGTGTGCCTAACATCAGAGACGGTTCCCAAGAAGCGTTGGATGTTAGATTCATTTCCTTTGGTAACACTTGTGTTGAACTCATCCATTTTAGAGATGCTCATTTAGACTATAAAGCACCCAATTGTATTGGCAAGATTCCTTCTGGTATTGGTTTTGTCAACGCGCCACACCTTTCTTTTCATGTAAAAGATAATGTGGATCTTGATCAGTTCGCCAAAATGTTAGAAGATGAATGTCAAAAACGCGGACTGACTAACGTAGTTGCTAACCGAATTATTCATATTGATTCGGAAACTGCCAGAAAAAATTCTCCCGAAAAATATGCCAAATTAGACTTGATTGGGGATTTTGATGGCTGGTTATTATTTTACTGTAAAGGCCCAAGTGGGGAACAGTTAGAATTCAACCAAGTTAAAAGGAAAGCTAAAGAAAAATTTAGCTTTGCTCAAAAAGAATATAACCTCAGCAACGGCACAAATTACTGGTTTTACAATAATGTCGCCCCTACAAACACCAATAATAATCACCGTTTGTATGGCAGCTTCAGTTCTGCTGTGAATGCTCCAGCAGAAAAAATTTGGCAAGTTTGGTTAGACCAAGCTTACACCGAGAAATTTAACATTTTAGAACGTTACAGTGATGGGGTTTTACGCGAAGTCAAAATGCCAGGCATGGAGATGAAGCAAAGAATTACTATTGATCAACAAGCGAATACTGTAACGATTAATGTTGTAGATCACCCCCTATTTACAGGTCGGTTTATCAATTATCTCTATCCACCTCAAGAGCCAAGTACTTTACCGATAGTGACTTACACTATTGATTTGCAACCCATCAATGCAACTTCACTAGAGCATAAAGATGCCCAAGGATTTATTGAGGCAGCTAAACCGGAAAATGTGAAACAGGCGGTGTATCAGCTTAAAGCAGCTGTTGAAAATGGCATAAATACAAATAAGGAGGAAAAATCCGTGACCCAATCAATCACACGTCCTGGTACTAAGTCTGAAATTGTCAGACGGATGTTTGAAGCTGGTGAATCGATGAATGTGGACAACTTCGTCAAATTCTACACTGATGATGCCCACTATCAATTTAGTAACTTCCCAGTTGCCTACGGCCCTCAAGGAATTAAAGAAACCTCTGTTGGCTTCTTGCAAAAAGTTGCTAAAGTTTACCACCACATCACCAACATCTGGGAACAGGGCGACACAGTTATCTGTGAAATGGAAGTTACCTATATTCGTCATGATGGTAAAGTTTTCAGACTTCCCTGTTGTGATACTATCGTTTTCAAAGGCGATAAAGTCCAAGAGTTAAGAATTTACATGGACATCAGTCCAGTATTCCAAACAGAAGAAGTCAAACCCCAAGCTTCTCTACCTAGCGGTGCTTTGCTAGAAAGAATTGGCAAAATGTATGAGGCATTGCACGCGGAAAATTGGGATGAATTTATGAGCTTCTTCACACCCAACCTACTCTACAAAGTTGGCGCTAACGAGCCTGTGATCGGGCCAGAAGCTTGTCGTGACTTTTTGGTTAATATCTACAAAGTCCTGAAACTCACAACTCATAATGCTCGTGGCACTTGGGAAGTTGGTAATACCGTGATTTTGGAAATGGATGCTAACTACGTCAACAAAGTTGACAAACGGTTTATCCAAGTTCCTTGTACTGATATCTATCGCTTTGAAGGCGATCGCATCTATGAATGGCGGGTATACCCAGATCCTTCTCAGCTGAATCTCAAATTCTAAAAGCATCTGCTGCAAAAATAGATGGTGAATCTATTCATTTGCGTTTTAGATAGAGTAAAAATAAATTGAACTGCCAAAATATAAACAGTTCAGCAGAGGCGAGTTTAAATTAGCTGTTTGAGTATCTATAATTTGATAAACTCCCTCTGCCTTTACTCACAAATTAAAACAAAAAATCAACGGTAACTGATCATGACAAAAGAATTTAAAGGAAAAATTGGTGTACTTATTGAAGAACATTTTGATGCCACAGAATTTCGTCGCTTCAATGAGTACTTCCCTGAACAGGGCTATGAAGTAGAGTACATTTCTCATCTGTGGGGCAATAAAGAGCTACATTTCGGGTCTAACCCCGAAAATGACCAAATAGAATATCACGTTACAGTTACCACCGAAGTCAATGACATTGACCCTGCTGACTACAAAGGTATTATTTGCATTGGTGCCTATGCTATGGATCGCCTGAGATATCAGGTAAATGTTAAGAAGGGTCAAAAAAATCAAGCTCCAGCAGTTGCCTTTCTTCGGCAAGCTATAAACACAGATAATGTCAAATTAGGAACAATTTGCCATAGTTTGTGGCTTTTCTGTGCCGATCCAGATTTGATTAAAGGTAAAAAAGTAACTTGTGCCCATAACATCATTTGTGATGTCGAGAATGCAGGTGCAGACGTTGTTTATGACAACGATGTTACTGCTGATTTAGTTATAGATGGCAATCTGATTACAGGGAAGCATCCTGGAGTGGTAGACGAATTCATGGAAACCTTTGTGAAAGAAATTGAGAAAACTAGCTCTCGAAATCAGGAATTGGCTCAAAAAATCTGAGGCTTGTATTGCGAAGATTAGTCATGCAGAGCGGTTGTGTTGCAACACAACCGTACTCAAATCTACTCTTGGGAAATAATTTAAGCTTGACTTTTTCCTAATACGTCTAGAACAACTGCTGTCAAACAAGCACAAGCAACCAGTGTAATTAAAACTACAGCAGGTACACTGGCACCAGCAATAGTCAGGAACAAAACAAACCCTCCTGCTCCCAGACGATAAGCACTCAAAATCCTACCTTTGCGATTTTTCTCCAGAATACAGGTCGTTAAGTTAATCACGCCTAAAACCATTAAGCACAGTGTCACAGCACCACAAAAAAGCCAGCGGTCTTTTTCTGGTAGTACATTCGTTGCATTTATGGAAATCACATGCTCAACTCCTACTCCTGTTGCCGCCAAACCAATAGCTAGAAGGAGGTGAGAATATAGCCAAGTGAGAAATATATTAATTCTACCAGCCTTCATAGTCTCTAGTGGTGATCCATCGACGCTATCGAAGTAAAGCCACCAGAAGCTGAAAGCAATGCTCATACCTAACAAAGCGATCGCAGTAGATGACATCACCCATTCCTTTTGAGCTCCACCCCTAACTACAGCGGCAACAGACTCACCTAAAACGATCATGGTAAAAAGTCCAAGTCGCTCTGGCATATGGGAAATATCTGGTGTGATCTCAGTAGCTAAATGGCCTGTACCTAAAGGAGTTATAAACTCTAAAATCAACCCCAGTACCCAAAGTCCAAACCGCCAAGGAGGAGGTATAAAAAGTGAGAATAACCAACAACCAGCACCCAGGCTAAAACCCCAAACATACCGATTGAGTAGCGGACGGGCTATTGGAACATGATATTTAGCTATAAGAAATTGAATAATGAGAATACTGCGAGCGCCTACATAAGCAATTGCAAAACCAACAGAAGATGTACTGAGACCGTGATGTACATTTACTGCTAAAGCAGCAATCATCATCATTTGTATGAGGGTTAACAGGCGATCGCTAAGATCATCAGTATCAAACAATGTGGCGTAAAAAGTGGCACCTAGCCAACAAGACCAAATTGGTATAAAAAGGGCAATAAAACCAAGGATGCCTGCAACAGAAATATCTTTGCTCAAATTGTGAGACAATTCAGCGATCGCCACCACAAATGTTAGATCATAAAAAAGCTCTAGCCAGGTAGCACGTCTTTCTTCTCCATGAGCCTCGCCAATACGCAATCTTGGCGGCTGCCATAATTTTTTGTTCATTATAACGGTAATATCAACTACTCATGAAACATTATTTTACGAGTTTCGCGCAGTATTAAGGTGTGGATTTTGCATAATCCATGTCTCATCTACCCACAAAAAACCTTAGTTCGTTTAAAATATTGTCTGCATAAATTTTCTAAATTCAGATGTATATATATCAAGCTGCTCTTTCCGAATATAGGAGTTATAGATATCAAGCTAATCTGACTTCAGCACTTTTACGAGACTGACTTGAATTTTTGCTACACAATAATCCCAAAATCAGGTAGAATGTCTCATGTCCTTAGGATACCTTCGTCAATACATTTTTGAGAGTTATCCTTGATATTGCTTATTATCAAAACACCTAAAGTGTTCAAAGCGATAGAAACAGCAATGCCATCGCCCATTATTAAATAAAGTTACGTTGGTTAATTAGTTTCATCCTCCAAGATAGGGGATAGCAGTGCTAGATCTTCACTACTTCAAGCACTATTACAAACAGTTACTCCGACGTTGCGATCAGTAATAAACCTGCGAAATTGGACTAAATGGGCTACAAAAGTCGAGATTAAGAATTAGCAACAATACTAACCTTTTGTTTTTGTAACAACAAAGATGAACAAGCAAAGCTTCTCTTTCTCAGACACGATCACTGGCTACGTCACCAACTTTGACACTAGTGAGAAATCCTTTGGCATCAAAACATCAGACGAGCGGGAATATAAAGCATACCTCACGCCGACTGTGTATGCCAGAATCGCTCAAAACCTAGAAGAGCCATACAGAGATTGCACAGGCGAGATTGAACAACTGCTAACTCCTGGCCAGCACGTATTTGCCTACGGTATTTTTTATCCTCAGGGAGATGGACACAAATTTGAAGTTAAGTCCTTAGTGTTCCCTAGCGATAGCCCCGGTACGTATCGGCACGAAGAACCAGACTGGTGGGTTAAGCAAATACGCTCCATTGCTGATAGCTACCTGAGGTGGCAGTTTGGCTATCCTGAAAAAGAGATTAATTACCAGGAATACCGTACTTATTTGCATCTTGCTGGTAGTAAAAAGCGCGACGACTTTTTGCAAGAAACTGATACTATTTCTCGTCTCGTCTATGGTTTTGCTTCAGCTTATCTGCTGACAGGCGAAGACCGCTTTCTTGAAGGAGCAGAAAGAGGCACAGAGTACCTGCGCGAACACATGCGCTTCTACGACCCCGACGAAAACCTCATCTACTGGTATCACGGAATTCAAGTTACCGGACGTCGGGAACAAAAGTTGCTCACCTCTGAGTTTGGTGATGACTACGATGCTATCCCTGCCTACGAACAGATTTACGCCTTAGCTGGCCCCATTCAGACCTACCGGATTACAGGTGATCCTCGCATCCTTAAAGATGCGGAAATGACCGTCGATTTGTTCGACAAATTCTACTTGGACAAAGAAGGTGGTGGCTATTTCTCTCATATCGACCCAATCACCCTTGACCCTCGTGCCGAGTCTTTAGGTCGTAACCGCGCCCGCAAAAACTGGAACTCTGTTGGTGACCATGCTCCTGCTTATCTGATTAATCTGTGGTTGGCAACAGGAGACAAAAAATACGCTGACTTCCTAGAATATACATTTGACACGATCGCCAAATACTTCCCCGACTATGATAACAGCCCCTTTGTCCAAGAGAAGTTCTTTGAAGACTGGAGCCACGACCAAACATGGGGTTGGCAGCAAAACCGCGCCGTCGTTGGTCATAACCTGAAAATTGCTTGGAACTTGATGCGGATGAATTCCCTCAAGCCTAAAGATGAGTACGTACAGTTAGCAGAAAAAATTGGCTACTTAATGCCCAAAGTTGGTAGCGACCAACAAAGAGGCGGCTGGTACGACGTAGTAGAACGCGTCCTGGGTGAAGGAGAAGAACAGCATCGTTTTGTCTGGCACGATCGCAAAGCTTGGTGGCAGCAAGAGCAGGCTATCCTTGCCTACATGATCCTGCACGGTATTCTCAATAAGCCGGAATACGAACGCCAGGCCCGCGAAGCCGCAGCCTTCTATAATGCCTTCTTCCTAGATCATGATGACGGTGCGGTTTACTTCAATGTCTTAGCGAACGGATTGCCCTACTTGTTGGGTAACGAACGCTTCAAGGGTTCTCACTCCATGAGTGCCTACCACTCAACGGAACTGTGCTATTTGGCAGCAGTCTACACCAATCTGCTGATTACCAAGCAACCAATGGACTTCTACTTTAAGCCCCAACCAGGTGCGTTCAAGGACAACATCCTGCGGGTACAACCAGATATCCTGCCTCCTGGTAGCATCAAGATTGGTGCTTGCTGGGTCGACGAACAACCCTACAACAATTTTGACGCTGATGCTTTGACGGTAAAATTACCAGACACCAAAGCCCAAGTTAAAGTCAAAGTTCAAATTGTCCCTAACGCGTAGTCTGCTTGAAGAAATCACTATGGATATCATTATCAAGACACTACAAGTAACTGCACTCAGCACTGCCCAAAGTGATACTGCTCCAGCAGTACACGAGCAAGTGACTGTAGTAGAACTAGATGGCGATGTGGATGGCAAAACTGCTCCTGAAGTTCAAGCTCAAGTTTTACCCTTAGTTCAACCAGGTAGCAAAATCCTGCTAGATTTGACAAACGTGCCTTATATGTCCAGTGCAGGTTTACGGACATTGCTATTGCTACATCGGCAGTTTCTTGGTAAAGAAGGACAGCTTGTACTGGTAGGAGTTGCCGAAGAAATTCAAGATACTATGTCTATCACTGGGTTTCTCAACTTTTTTACTATTTGCGAAACCTTGGATTCAGGCTTAGAATCTCTCAATCTCAAGGTACACGCTTTACCTGCCTAAATAAAAACCAGGGGGAGTAAGTCAAGGCTTACTTCCCCACCCAGGACAAACGCATCTTAGTTTTTGCAATGCACAATTTATCAAGGTTTCATACTATTTAGCATTTATGTAAACCTGGCTAGAAAAGTCATCCAGAATTTAGATGCGTTTGCTCAACTCCCTACTCCTGTTGTCTTAGCACTCACTACCGAAGAAAATGGAGCGCATCGACATTCATCCAACCCATACCCACGAAGGCTTTAAGCTACGTCGGGGTAGGCCTTTTCCTTTTGGTGCCACGCTAGTGCCAGGAGGGGTTAATTTTTCAATATTTTCCAGTCACGCCAAATCCTGTTCTCTGGTGTTGTTTAAAAAGCATCAGCCAGAACCAATGGCAGAAATTCCCTTTCCAGACGAGTTCCGGATTGGGAATGTTTTTTGCATGATAGTTTTTGATCTCGATTACGAAGACATCGAATATGGCTATCGCATGGATGGCCCATTCGACCCGAAAGCAGGCCACTGGTTTGACAAGAGCAAAATCCTCCTAGACCCTTATGCCAAAGTGATTGGGGGACGAGATGTTTGGGGCGTCACGCCAGACTGGAGTGACATATACCATCATCGTGGTCGTATCGTCTTTGACGACTTTGACTGGGAATCAGACCGTCCTCTGGAAATTCCCCCAGAAGACTTGATTATCTATGAAATGCATGTCCGCAGCTTTACCCGGCATCCATCCTCTGGGGTGAAGCATCCTGGAACATTTGCAGCCATTAGAGAAAAAATTCCTTACCTCAAAGAGTTGGGTGTCAACTCCATAGAACTCATGCCTGTGTATGAGTTTGACGAGTTTGAAAATTCTCGTCCCAATCCTCAGACAGGTGAAATGCTGCTGAACTATTGGGGCTACAGCACTGTTGGTTTTTTCGCACCCAAAGCGGGGTATGCAGCAACCGGCAAGCTGGGAATGCAAGTGGATGAGTTGAAAGCACTCGTCAAGGAGCTCCATGCCAATGGAATTGAAGTAATTCTAGATGTAGTCTTTAACCATACTGCTGAAGGAAATGAGTATGGCCCGACGATCTCCTTTCGGGGAATCGACAACAAGACTTACTATATGCTGACTCCCGACGGCTACTACTATAACTTCAGTGGCTGCGGCAACACTCTCAATTGCAATAACCCGATTGTTCGCAATATTGTACTTGATTGTCTACGCTACTGGGCATCAGAGTATCACATCGACGGCTTCCGCTTTGATTTGGCATCAATTCTAGGTCGTGATCCTTGGGGTGCGCCACTAGCAAATCCGCCATTACTGGAAACCCTAGCCTTTGACCCCATTCTTGCTAAATGTAAGTTGATTGCAGAAGCTTGGGATGCAGGCGGTTTGTACCAAGTAGGTTCTTTTCCTGCCTTTGGTCGTTGGGCTGAGTGGAATGGTAAGTACCGTGATGGTATTCGGAAATTTCTTAAAGGCGAACCTGGTCGAGTCGGAGATATGGCACAACGGCTCCAAGGTTCTCCCGACCTTTATGCTTGGGCAGGACGCGCACCTGCTACCTCGATTAATTTTATCACTGCCCATGATGGTTTTACTCTTGCTGACCTGGTTTCGTATAACGGCAAGCATAACGAAGCCAACGGGGAAAACAACAACGACGGCACCAACGATAACGACAGTTGGAATTGTGGGGCAGAGGGATGGACAGAAGATTCTGGTATTAATGCCTTACGGCTAAGGCAGATGAAGAATGCGATCGCCATGCTACTCGTTAGCCAAGGCGTACCCATGATACTCATGGGTGATGAAGTCGGCCGCAGTCAGCAAGGCAATAACAACACCTACTGCCACGACAACGAACTCAACTGGCTAGATTGGAATTTATTAAAGTCAAATGCTAGTCTATTGCAATTTGCCAAGCACTGCATCGCTTTCCGCAGAGCGCATCCCGCATTAAGAAACCACTGGCATTTCCAAAATCGAGATTATGTTGGTAGTGGCTATGCTGATATTACCTGGCACGGTACCCAAGCTTGGAATGCAGACTGGTCTGACTCCAACCGTACCCTTGCCTTTATGCTCTGCGGCAAACATGCTAAGGGAGGCACAGTCAACGATAACTATATCTACGTTGCTATGAATATGCACTGGGAAGCCCACTGGTTTGAGATTCCCAAGCCACCAGAAGGCTTACAGTGGCATATCTTTGCCAATACAGGCGCTTCCCCAACAGAAACCAGCTGGGAACCAGAAAAGGAGCCTTTATTGGAGAATCAGCATGGAATATTGCTGGGCGATCGCTCAGTCGTCATTCTTGTCGGAAAATAATTCTTTGTCCTTTGTTATTTATTGTCAAAAAAGAACAATTAAAAATAAATGACAAAAGACTAATTACAAGCTAAAACTTTATACACGGAGGATCAGACCATGGCTTTTAGTGCAACTCTAGAAATTGCAGGCGATACCGCTAAAATCACCCTAACTGGAGAACTAGATGCAAGCTCTGCACCTATTTTTAGGGTAGAAGTGGAGAATGCCGCTAAAGCAGGAGTTAAGCGTTTAGTATTGTTATTGCAAGACCTAGAATATATCTCTAGTGCCGGTCTGCGAGTACTAATTTTCGCTAAACAAAAGATGGGCGCGAATGCTGATATTTACGTAGTCGCTGCTCAAGAAATGGTTGTGGACACATTGGAGAAAACAGGTTTCAGCGAAAGTGTGATTATGGTAGATGAGTATGACGCTGCCTAGTTATTAAGAATTGGGGATGAGGAAGAGGTATCAATTATGAAAAATATCATTCAAGTTTAACTTTTCCTACATCCTTAATTTTTTTCAAAGAAACTGAGAACGGCTCCGATTAGCTACTGCGATAGAAATTTTATGGATACTCAAAAACCATTAAGGGAAGAACGGTATTACGAAGAACTGGAGTCGTTACGCCAAGAAGTAGTTGCACTTAGAAATGCAAAAGCTGCTTTTGAGGCCCAAAGAGAACTGCTTGCAAAAGTAGTAGCAATGGCTCGTTCTCCTGAACAGGAGGAAGTGCTAAAAATTACTTTGGAAGAAGCATTACATGTCTGCTGCAAACTAACAGGAGCAGAAACAGGTAGTTTATTTTTGCTTAATAGCCAAGGTGTAGTCACCGATAGTATTTTAACTCAACGAAATACAGAACAAGATACCCGCTCTCGTTTAATTGGTAGCGTTTTAGACAATGGACTAGCAGGTTGGGTGAATCGTCACCGAAAGATCGGATTGATCGCCGATACTATGAACGATGAACGCTGGTTGCAGTTGCCTAATCAGCCTTACACAGTGCGATCTGCATTAGCTGTCCCTATTCTCCGAGATGAAGATTTACTAGGCATCCTTACTCTATTGCATTGTGAACCTCATCGCTTTAGCTGGGAAATAGCCAACTTGATGCAAAAAACAGCTAATGAGATAGCTTTGGTTCTCGAAAATGCTGAATTATATGGAAAATTAGAGGAATCATACCACTTTCTCGACCAGGCTAAACAAGAGATAGAAGCTTATTCAAAAGCTCTAGACTACGAGTTGGAAAAGGGTAGGCAAATTCAGAGAGACTTTCTACCAGAGGAACTGCCAAAACTTCCTGATTGGGAGATTGCAGCTTGCTTCTACCCTGCTCGTCAGGTTGCAGGCGATTTCTATGATTCTTTCATGCTTCCCGGTGGATATGTGGGGCTGGTAATTGCAGATGTGTGCGACAAGGGTGTAGGTGCAGCCCTGTTTATGGCTTTGTTCCGCAGTTTAATTCGGATCTTCTCTGGGCAAAGTCATTTGTGTGACTTATCCATTATTGGCGATGAAGAAGTGTTGGCAGGCTTGAACGAGTTGGATATGGCCAATCATCAAGAGCAGGTCAACGCCTTAAAAGCAGTAGGATTGATCAATAACTATATTGCTCAACAACATGCACAGATGAGCATGTTCGCTACCCTTTTCTTCGGTATACTAGACCCTAATAGTGGTATTATAGATTACGTCAATGGTGGGCATGAACCGCTATTTGTGATCGGCCCAGAAGGTGTAAAAGCTACTCTCAAGCCTACAGGGCCAGCGGTAGGGATGATGGCTAATATGAAATTTAAGGTTAAGCAGGTGCAACTTGCTCCAGGCGACATTTTGCTTGGCTATACAGACGGTGTAACAGAAGCCCGCGACCCTAATCGCAAGTTATTTAGCAGTGAGCGATTATTGTCTCTATTTGAACCGCCACCAGCTTCAGCCAGTCAACTTTTAGAGTGGATCAAGACTAACTTGTTTGCCTATATGGATAACGCTCCTCAGTTCGATGATATTACTATGCTGGCCGTGCAGCGAGAGAAACTTTAGTAAGAATTCACCACTCTTCACTACACTTTTTAGACAAATTTATTACTGGTATCGGTGAGATAGTTTATGGAACCTTTAACGGTCTCTGGTACACTTGACTCTTTGAGCGAGATCGCAACTTATGTCATGGAAGCAGCGAAGGCTGCTGGTTTGGACAAAAAAACTTCTTACAAACTTCGGCTGGCAGTAGATGAAATCGCAACCAACATTATTGTACATGGTTATGAAGAAGCTGGCCGCGAGGGTTTAGTGGTCTGCCAAGCAATACTTGCAGATGAATCATTAACGATTACTCTTGAAGACACAGGTGAACAATACGACCCTACAAAACAAGCCCTGCCAAATGATATGGACTTGCCTATGGAGCAACGCCAGATTGGGGGACTAGGTGTTTACCTGACTATTCAAGGTGTTGACAAGTTTATCTACGAAAGAATAGGAGAACGTAATCGTAATATATTTGTAGTCAATCGGAATCATCCTGCGACTAGTGGAACAGTGCACAGTTCCACTTCTAAATAATGCTAATAAAAAATATCCCATCGTTATTTTTGCACTGACCTCTCATCTCTTGCTGCGATCGCTTGAGAACTCTTTTATCTTGCTAAACTCGCGTAAAGCCTTGCCATCCCCTGCGGTTCATGGCTGTACTTTCCGCTGTGCAAAGGGTGATACGTTTCGTTATACAAACAGAGGCTATTGGGATTTTTCATTACAAACTGCATCATCTGTCGATGCGGTTCACCTCGGAAGAACTGTTTGAGATCATGTTCTGAACGCCAGTAACTAACCATAATTACTTCGTTGGCTGCACAAATAGCAGCTTTCACTTGCACACACCCTTGAGCCTGAGTAGTTGCATTCTTGATCCACAGCAGATTTTTCCACATCCAGAAAAATCCTACGCGATCGCGTGCCAAAAAGCCGTTGATAAAGACAACCGCCTCCGGGCGTTCTGGCAAATTAATTTGGTAAACGGAATAATTCATTGCACTTACCCCTTCAGATTCCTTTCTAGTATTGTTTCTTGTCAGCGTTATACTCAATAAGTAGATTATTCATTTAATTGAATATGCGATTTAGTTTATACTAAATTTAGTGAATATGTCAACTCATAGCCCATGTCTCTTACCTATGCCATTCTGTCGGTTTTGATCAGCGCCCCCAGCAGCGGCTATGATCTTGCCAAGCGATTCAATCCTTCGGTAGAAGGTTCGGTTGGTTTTTTCTGGAGCGCCAGCTTCCAACAGATTTACCGAGAATTGAACCGCTTAGAAGAAAAGGAATGGCTGCAAGCTGAATCTGTGCAACAAGAGAATCGACCCGACAAACGAATTTATGCAGTGACAGCATTGGGTAAACAACAGCTGTGTCAGTGGATTGCTGAGCCGGAGGAGATAGCACCAATCAAGGATGATTTGCTCGTGAAACTCTATGCGGGGCATCTGATGTCTGGACAGACGCTGGTGGCAAAGCTGGAAGCGCATCGTCAGCAACATCAGCAGCGATTAGCGATTTATCAAGAAATTCAGAGCCAGCACTTCCAGAATCCGCAAGCGTTGTCGAAAACCCTACAGTTTCAATACATGACGTTGTTGCGCGGAATTCACTACGAAACAGGCTGGTTGGCTTGGTGTGATGAAATCATGCCGTTGCTGAAATAGACACATCAGCAATGGCTAGATTGCTGAATTATGTTTCTACTAGAGACACATCAGGCGATCGCAGATAACTAGAAATTAGACGAAAAGCGATCGTCCTGCCTACACCCCTCCTCGCAGAAATGGATATGATAGAAAAGTCGATAAAACTTAAAAAATATTTATCAAATGCTGATTCACTCCTCTGGCTTGTCCAAGGTCAAAGACTCAGTAAAAGAAAAAATTTTCTTCGGTCATGAACCCAGTGCCGAGTTAATCGCAATTCTTACCGTCTACTTTGTCCAAGGCATCTTAGGGTTGGCGCGTCTAGCCGTCAGCTTTTTCCTTAAAGATGAATTACTACTGAGTCCAACACAGGTGTCGGCACTATTGGGAATAGTCGCCTTGCCTTGGATTATCAAGCCAGTGTTTGGTTTTATCTCCGATGGCTTGCCCATATTTGGCTACCGCAGGCGTCCATACCTGATTTTATCTGGGATATTGGGAACTGTGTCATGGGTGAGCCTCGCAACAATGGTTCATACAGCTTGGGCAGCTACCCTAGCGATCGCTCTCGGTTCACTCTCAGTTGCTGTCAGCGATGTCATAGTTGACTCCCTAGTTGTTGAGCGCGCCAGAGTAGAGTCGCAAGCGGATGCAGGTTCGCTCCAATCTCTTGCTTGGGGTGCTTCCGCAGTTGGAGGTTTAATTACAGCTTATTTTAGCGGCTGGTTGATAGAGCATTTTTCCACACGCACTGTATTTTGGATTACGGCTTTATTTCCCCTTTTAGTCTCAGCTGTGGCTTGGTTAATTGCCGAGTCACCTGTAAGCAAACAGACCCAAGATCATCAAAACAACTCTTTAACAATCAAGCATCAACTGGGACAACTGCGTAAAGCCGTTACCCAAAAAGCAATTTGGCTGCCGACAGCATTTGTCTTTATTTGGCAAGCCACCCCAACTGCTGACTCAGCTTTTTTCTTCTTCACCACCAACGAACTGCACTTTGCACCAGAATTTTTAGGGCGAGTGCGCCTGGTGACAAATCTTGCTTCTTTAGTTGGAATTTGGATTTTCCAACGTTTCCTGAAAACTGTGCCCTTTCGCGTCATCTTTGGTTGGAGTACTGTTCTATCAGCAGCTTTAGGGATGACAATGCTGCTATTAGTAACTCACACCAACCGGGCTTTGGGTATAGATGACCATTGGTTTAGTTTGGGTGATAGCCTAATCCTCACTGTGATGGGGCAAATTGCTTATATGCCAGTACTGGTGCTAGCAGCGAGACTTTGCCCTGCTGGAGTAGAAGCAACATTATTTGCCTTATTGATGTCAGTGTCAAATTTGGCAGGAATGGTTTCCTATGAATTTGGGGCATTAATCATGCATTGGCTAGGAATCACCGAAAATAACTTTGATTCGCTTTGGCTATTGGTGATAATTACTAACCTCAGCACACTATTACCACTGCCATTTCTTAGCTGGCTACCAGCAGCGCAAGAACAAACGGAGACATTAGCATTGCAACCAGCCTCAGCAATTAATGGAGAGCAACCGTTTGTGCCAGATTTGATATCTGAAGTTGATGCTGCAAGAACCCAAGCCAAAAGTATTTAAGTAACAAAGAATTATTTTGCATCAAGATTTAAAGATGAGGTGTATTCGCCACGCAAATTCTTGATCGGTTGAGGCTGACACGGTGAACTTTAATTTTCTTACTTTCCGCGTCAATCTACACGCGTCAATTTCAGTTTGGCAGACTACTTTTACGTCTATGTACAAGATATAAAAGGATACATAACAATGCAGAGTTCAAAAATTCAAGAAAACGCAATCTTAGAAAAATCTTACAACCGCGATGATTGGCAGGGTGGATATCAATCTTTATATCAAGAGTTTGACTATTGGATTGACGATGTAGAAGGGCAAATTCCTCCAGAACTGCAAGGTACGCTGTTTAGAAATGGCCCCGGTTTGCTGGATGTGAACGGACAGCGCATTCATCACCCCTTTGATGGCGATGGAATGATTAGCCGGATCAGCTTTATTAATGGTCGCGCCCATTTCCGCAACCGCTTTGTCCGCACTGAAGGGTATGTAGAAGAACAAAAAGCTGGTAAAATCCTCTATCGCGGTGTGTTTGGCACGCAAAAACCTGGTGGTTGGCTAGCTAATCTCTTCGATTTCAAAATCAAAAATATTGCCAACACCAACGTGATTTACTGGGGTGGTAAACTTTTAGCATTGTGGGAAGCTGCTGAACCCCATCGCCTCAACCCTGGCACCCTAGAAACGTTGGGAAAAGAATATTTTAACGGTGTTTTGTCAGCAGGCGAAGCTTTTGGCGCTCATCCTCGCCTTGATCCAAGTTGCAACCAAGATAATGGCGCACCTTGCCTGGTCAACTTTTCTATTCAACCGGGACTATCTACCAAAATCACGATTTTTGAACTGAACCTAGCAGGTGAAGTTGTCAGAAAGCACGCTCATAGTGTTCCGGGTTTCTGTTTCATCCACGATTTTGTTATTACTCCCAATTACTGCATCTTCTTTCAAAATCCTGTCACTTTTAATCCCATACCTTTGGCCTTGGGAATACGTGCAGCCGGGGAATGTATCAAATTTCAGCCAAATCAACCAACTCGCATTATAGTGATTCCTCGCAACTCCAAGGCTGCAAAAACAGATGTAAAAATTCTGGAGACCCAATCTGGTTTTGTCTTTCACCACATCAATGCTTTTGAAATAGGCAGTGAAATTGTGATTGACTCCATTTGCTATGACTCATTACCAGAAGTCGAACCCGAAAGCGATTTTCGTCAAGTTGATTTTGAAGCAATTGCGCCTGGGCAACTTTGGCGGTTTAATATTAACCTTAACGATGGGACGGTGCAACGAAAGTTAATTGAAAGTCGTTGCTGTGAGTTTCCCAGCATACATCCAGATAATGTGGGACGCCCATATCGTTACTTGTATATCGGTGCTGCTCATGCAGAGACTGGTAATGCTCCCTTGCAAGCACTGCTAAAAATTGATTTAGACTCTGGAGAAAGACAACTTTGGAGTGCAGCACCCCGTGGTTTCATGGGTGAGCCGATTTTTGTTCCCCGCCCTGGTTCCCAAAAGGAAGATGACGGTTGGGTAATTGCTTTGGTTTATGATGCTGTCTATCATCGCTCAGATGTGGTGATTTTGGATGCTAGCGATTTCCGTAAAGGTGTAATTGCTCGTTTGCATCTCAAGCATCATATTCCCTATGGGCTTCATGGAACCTTTACTTCTAAAGTCTTTGTATCAGATTAATTGTTTCAGGGAGCGATCGCTACAAATGAACACAGACACAAAATATCTGTGTTCATTTTTTATGCATAAAATCGAAATAAAATTGTAACAAAAACTACAAATTCTCTAACTTTTTTTCCAAGGAAGGATAAGCTAGGCATAATATATATCCGGTTCGCAAAGATACCGCGATTAGGAGAAAATTATATGGTTGCAACACCTCTGCTACCGCTGGAAGCAGCTACTCCAGCACATATTTGTCCATTTGATCAAGCTTGTAGCTACTTAGAGGCGGCAGCCAAAGAATTAAAATTAGATCAAGGGTTGCTAGAAATCCTCAGTCATCCGCGCAAAGTAGTTACAGTTTCCATTCCTGTGAAACTGGATAATGGTGAAATACGGGTGTTGGCAGGACATCGGGTGCAGCACTCCGATATCTTAGGCCCATACAAAGGAGGAATTCGTTACCATCCAGCCGTTACACTGCGCGAGGTTTCTGCCTTAGCAATGTTAATGACTTGGAAATGTGCATTATTAGGTATTCCCTACGGCGGTGCAAAAGGAGGTATTGCCTTAGATCCCAAACAATACAGCGTTAGGGAACTAGAACGAATTACCCGTCGTTATACCAGCGAGTTGATTAAAGATATCGGCCCGTCTGTAGACATACCTGCACCAGATGTGGGTACTTCTGCCCGTGAAATGGCTTGGATGATGGACACATATTCTGTGAATGTCGGCCATGCTGTACCAGGGGTAGTGACTGGTAAGCCCCTTTCTGTTGGTGGTTCCCGCGGACGGGAAATGGCAACTGGACGCGGTACGATGATTATTGTCCGTGAGGCATTGGCAGATCAAGGAAAAACTCTAGCCGGAGTGCGAGTTGTTATTCAGGGATTTGGCAATGTAGGTGGTGCTGCTGCCGAATTATTACACGAAGCAGGAGCAAAGATTATAGCTGTATCCACCAGTACAGGGGGAATATACTCCGAACAGGGCCTTGATATTGCAGCGCTGAAAGCCTACGCTACTGCCAACCATAAGAGTGTTGTCGGTTTCCCGCAAGCACTACCAATTAGCAACGCAGATTTATTGACCTTGCCCTGCGATGTCTTGATTCCCTCAGCCTTAGAGAACCAAATCACTAAGGAAAATGTGAGTCAGGTGCAAGCCAAGATTATTGCAGAAGCCGCTAACGGCCCGGTGACTCTAGAAGCTAACCAAGCCCTAGAAGCGCGGGGTGTGATTGTGTTACCAGACATCTTGGCCAATGCTGGTGGTGTTGTGGTGAGTTACCTAGAGTGGGTGCAAGGACTTTCCTACCTATTCTGGGATGAAGAACGCGTTAACCGCGAAATGGAACATTTGATGGTTCATGCTTACCGCCAAGTGATTCAACATTCCAAGACACGGCAAATTTCTCTACGCCTAGCAGCTTATACGTTAGGGGTAGGTAGAGTCGCGCAAGCACTTAACGATCGCGGTCTTTATCCCTAATTTTTTATACTAATCTAATTATAGAGGCGGATATTTATCTGCCTCTTTTTTTTGGCGTTCAATTGGAATTTTATTACGTGCTAAACGTGAAGGTTATCCTCTATCTATTAAAACAGCTATTCAAGAAATGCTAAATCACAATATTCGCTTCAGTCAAACAGTTATTAATTTTGCACTTAAAGAAGCTGGAGAAAGTTCATAACCTAATGGCGCAAAAGCCTTAATTTTGGCTTTAGTCTGCGATCGCCTAGTATTCCGTACCCTTATGGGGAAACAAGCTACGTATAGCGTAAGTTGACTTGCCCTATTCAATCATTGATGATTACACTAAAGTTCATTAGTTTTTTTCTAGGGGTTGACAGTCATCTTGAATACACTGGCTGGACGCTACGAAATCATTCGGCAATTAGGCGGCGGTGGTTTCGCTGTCACATTTCTGGCTAGGGATAATTTGCAACCTAGCAAACCTTTATGTGTAGTTAAGCAACTGCGTCCTAACCAGTCTCATCCCCGCGTTGTAGAATTTTTTGAAAAAGAAGCAGCTATTCTCGAAAAGCTGGGACAACATCCCCAAATTCCTCAATTACTGGCACATTTTAGCGAAAACGGCATTCTTTACATAGTTCAGGAGTTTATCGAAGGACAAGACCTGAGTCAAGAAATCATTCCTGGTAGGCGGTTGAATGAGGATTATGCAACCAAGTTGTTGCAAGATGTCTTAGAAGTTTTGTCTTTTATACATAGTAAAGGAGTAATTCACCGCGACATCAAGCCTCAGAATCTCATGCGAAGACATGAGGATGGTCAAATTTTCTTAATTGATTTTGGGGCGGTGAAAGAACTTGGCTCTTTGATGGTAAATTCTCAAGGCGAAGTATATTCCAGCGTCGTCATCGGTACTCCTGGTTATATGGCGTCGGAGCAAAAGAATGGTAAACCTTGTTTGGGTAGTGATGTCTATGCTTTGGGGATGACGATAATTCAAGCTTTGACTGGCGTGTTACCTTTTGATTTGCAAGAAGATCCATTGACTGGTGAAATCATTTGGCGAAATCAAGCACAAGTTAGCGATCATCTCGCTGATGTGTTAACCAAGATGGTGCGCCGTCACTTTAGTTTACGTTATGCCAAAGCAACAGAGGCATTACACTCCTTAAAACCACCATTGTCATTACCATCAACAGTTGTTGTTAATACTGCCAAGCAAGTATACCTTCAAGAAGCGACGGCTAGGGCGCAACAAGGTCAAGGTAATTTTTCTGTCTTTGCATTGAGGATACTCGAATCTAAGCGGATTGAGTTAGGGTTATCTGAGGATGAAGCTAGGGAAATTCAGGAACAAGTTCTCAAACCCTATCGAGAGTATCAGCAAAAGTTAGAGGAGTATGAACAGGCGTTGATTGATGCAGTCAAGCAACAATATCCTTTTAATCAAGCGACGCAAAAAGATTTACAAGACTATCAGCAATATTTAGGATTACGGAATGAGGATATAGCAGCGATAGAAGCACGGGTATTTCCCCAGCAAACACAGCCAAGTCCATCATCTACACCTGTTTCTGTGCCAAAATCACCGTCACCGGTGCAAATTATCACTCAACCTTTTGAGTTTGAGTTCGCCACCCTAACAGTAAAATCGGGATTATTAGGAATAGGAAAAAAAACTTATCAAATTAACCGCAGTCGGGGACGTGGTGAGTTTTTTACAGAAAGCTTAGGTAATGGCGTAGCGCTGGATATGGTAGCAATTCCTGGTGGTAAATTTCTTATGGGTTCCCCAGATGATGAGCCAGGACGATCTGACGCTGAAAGTCCACAGCACATAGTCACGATTCAACCCTTTTTTATGGGGAAATTTCCTATCACCCAGAGTCAATGGAAAGCCGTTACCGCTTTACCCAAGGTTAATATTGATTTAAATCCCGATCCATCATCTTTTAAAGGCGCTAATCGACCTGTTGAATGTGTTTCTTGGGATGATGCAGTTGAGTTTTGTGCCAGACTTTCTAAGAAGATGGGGAAAATCTATCGCTTACCTAGTGAAGCAGAATGGGAATATGCTTGTCGTGCGGGAACAACTACGCCGTTTTATTTTGGCGAAACGATTACGACCGATGTAGCAAATTACAACGGAAACTACATATACGCCCTGAGTCCAAACGGTGAATATCGTCAACAAACAACAGATGTAGGAAAATTTCCTCCCAACCCTTTTGGTTTATTTGATATGTGTGGTAATATATGGGAATTGTGTCAAGATGAGTGGCACAAAAATTATGATGACGCACCAGCAGACGGCAGCGCTTGGTTAGTTGAGAATAATAAATATCGCCTGCTGCGTGGTGGTGCATGGGGGAATAATCCCAGGTATTGCCGCTCGGCGAACCGCTTTAAAAGCGCGCGTGACGATAGGGACAACGGCGTGGGTTTTCGGGTAGTGGTGGCTCCGAGCAGGCTCTTCTAGCTCTTTGCACTCTAGCCCTTTTGCCCTCTGCCCTTCTTATTCTTTACTTACAAAGACGCGAAGTACACGTTCGCGTAGCGTCTTGTAGAGAAGGAAGAAAGAAAAGAAGAAAAATTAAGAATGAGTTCACCCATCAAAACTTTTGGGACAGACCACTAGTAGATTTAGAATATGATGTTTTTAGAGCTAAAAATTAAAAACTAAAAATGACAGCATATGCCCTAAATTTACCTGACCAGTTGAAGCAAGAAATTGAGCAATTAGCTCAGATTCAGGGTATTTCGCTTGACCAATTTATTTTGTGGGCTGTAACAGAAAAAGTAAGTACCCTGAAAGCATCTTTTCCACAAATTGCTTATCGTCAGGGAGCAAATGGGCAACTTGTACCAATCATCAAAGGTACAGGAATTCGAGTGCAAACTGTGGCGATCGCTTCCCAAAAATGGGGTATGAGTCCAAGTCAGATTGCCAATGAGTATGAACTTACTGAGACACAGATAAAAGAAGCGCTGAGTTTTTATGCAGTAAATAAGGAGCAGATTGACGCAGCGATCGCTTCTGAGCAATCCTTAGAAATTGCTAATGGTTAAGCTCAAGCTTCATCTGGATGCAGATACATCTAATAAATCGTTACATTCAGCATTGGTGTCTAAAGGGCATGATGTCACTCGTACTCCAAATGACTGGATGCCTTTGGATGCTAGTGATGAAACTCAATTATTACGCGCAACTGCTCAGGGTAGATGTATATTTACATTCAACGTGAGAGACTTTATTGTTCTAGCGCAACAGTATCCTCAACATGGCGGTATTATCCTTGCTGCTCAGATTAGTTGGTCAGTTTCAGATTTGATTACGGCATTAGATCGCCTTTTATGCGAAGCAGAAGCAACAGATTGGGTTGGTCAGGTAGATTGGCTCAATAGGTGGCGAAAGTAGTTATGACATTTGAACCTGATACTTAGACAACCATCGCTTCCACGCCAAACCCGACTACAATAAATACGCAACTCGCGCTTCCTTAAGGAGTATCCAGCAGTGCAGCCGGATTTATTAGGTTTGGAAATTAGTAAGGGAGAACTGAGACGCTTGACTGGATTTGATCCAGAAGATGTTTTCCGACCTTCAATTATGGCAGACAGCGAGAAGCGATTAGGGTTTTTTATTAATGAACTACTTGTAGCGCTAGCCCTAACTCCGTTAATTGTTGGCGCTATTTATGCTTTTATTATTCTGCCAGTAATTGGTTCTTCAATTAAATTAGGAATCATTTTACTAATTCTAGTGCCAATTACTGTAATAGTTGGGCGATCGCTATGGCGGCAAAAAACTTGTCCTAAAGCCTTGACAATTCTCTTAGATGAGGTAGATAAATATCATGCTGTGATTAAAGCGATAGATATTAATGACCAACTCGAAACATCTGGTAATTCTCAAAGCAGTATTAACGACAGGGATCAAGTGATTGCCGCCCTACAACTAATTAGGGAAGATTTAGTTCGCGCTTTAAAAACCGAGCGAGTTTTGCGGGATAATAAAAAGCTGCTTGCTAACAATCAAGAGTTATTTGTGAATAACTTAGCCAATCTACAAGCTTTACAAGTTAGTAGTCAGGCAGGCGAATATGCTCAATTTCTCAATCAATCATTGCAAATTGCCCTTGATGTGCAAGCTGAAATCAGAAAATTGCGGAAAGTCTGATTTGAGAAAACTTCCGCTCAAAACTTTCTCAAACCACTGTCGCCCGGTTGATTGAAATGACCAACAAACCGAAAATTATTGTCCTCGATGATGATCCTACAGGTTCTCAAACAGTCCACAGCTGTTTGCTGCTGATGCACTGGGATGTGGACACTTTACGCATCGGTTTGCAAGACAATTCACCAATTTTCTTTGTACTGACAAATACACGATCGCTGCCACCAGAATCAGCAGCATCTATTACCAAAGAAGTTTGCCACAACTTGAAAATTGCTCTAAAAGCTGAAGGTATTGAAGATTTTTTGGTAGTCAGCCGTTCTGATTCAACTTTACGAGGGCATTATCCCATCGAAACTGATGCGATCGCCCAAGAACTTGGGCCATTTGATGCTCATTTTCTCGTACCAGCATTTTTTGAAGGTGGACGCATCACCCGTGACAGCGTACATTACTTGATTGTTGATGGTGTACCTACCCCAGTCCATGAAACTGAGTTTGCCCGTGATTCAGTCTTCGGCTACCATCACAGCTACTTACCCAAGTATGTAGAAGAAAAGACTCAAGGGCGAATCAGTGCTGAGACTGTAGAAAGATTTTTACTTGCAAACATCCGTGCTGGTAGCTTGGAACGCTTGTTAAAACTCAGTAATAATCAATGTGTTGTAGTTGATGGTGAAACTCAAGCTGATCTCAACTCCTTTGCAGTAGATGTTCTGACAGCAGCAAGTCAAGGAAAACGCTTTTTATTTCGCAGCGCTGCTAGCATCTTAACGGCTTTGGCAGCCTTACCTCCCCAACCAATTGCCGCAGAAAACATGGCAGAGTATGTACGTGGAGGTAAACCAGGTGCAGTTATCGTTGGTTCCCATGTGAAAAAGACAACCCAGCAGTTGGAATCTCTGTTACAAGTAGAGGGAACCTGGGGAATTGAAGTAAATGTAAGCCGATTACTTGATGATCAAGTTGATCAATCTGCTACACTGCTAACCGAGATCCTAGAAAGCGCACGGGCGGCACACGACGCTGGCAAAACACCAGTTGTTTATACCAGCCGTCAGGAACTTACTTTCAAGGATGTAAAGACAAGGTTGGAGTTCGGAACTAAAGTTTCCGGTTTATTAATGGATATTGTGCAGGGTTTACCATCTGATATAGGATTCTTAATCAGCAAAGGTGGCATTACCTCTAACGATGTCTTAAGTACTGGGCTTTCCTTAACTTCAGCCCGTTTACTCGGTCAAATTTTAGCTGGTTGTTCGATGGTTCTGACACCTTCTGACCATCCCCAGTTTCCTAATTTGCCAGTTGTGCTGTTTCCAGGTAATGTCGGTAATGCTGATGCCTTGGGGACAATCTATCGAAGATTAACTAAAACAGCGCTAAGTAAAAAGTCCTAAGTTATGAGGAAAGATTTAATCATTAACTGAATCAACTTGTAACTCGAAACTTATTACTTTTTGGAGCGATCATGTTGTTGCACAATGCAACTAATTTAATGTTAATAATTGCTCGGAATGTTCCTTGTCTTTTGGTTGGTGCTGCATGACTTCTGAACCTGATACTCCTGATTTAGAGTCTAATTCTGTTCTCCCAGAGGCAGAGCTAAATTCTGTTCTCCAGTATTTAAAGTCGAATTCTGTCCCTTCAAATTTAGAAAGCCCAGATTCATCTGTAACTTCTGCTGTTAGTGATGCGTCCTTAGAGTCTAAAACACCTAACTTAGTGGCAACTTCTACTTCTGTTGCTGATGCATCATCAAATTCTACTATCTCTGATTTAGACTCAATTTCTGATCTTTCTAATTTAAACTCTCTTGAGTCACCATCATCAGAAAATACGGTAAAACATCATATTCAAGTCCAGTGGAAAACTGAGGAGGGACGCTTATTATTAATTTTGCCAACAGAAGCACAAGTACCTGCCTCAGAGTTTAGCTGGTATGAAATTTGGCAACAGATGCGGCAGCGTCTACAAGCAGGCGATCGCCTCCGGACACCAAATACACCAGTGTATCTAATGGCAAAAGACCGCTTGTTAGATACTAGACAACTACAAGAACTTAGCGAAACTTTAAGCGAAGTCCAACTCCAGCTAAAGTGTGTTGCGACTAGTCGTCGTCAAACGGCGATCGCTGCTGTCTCATCTGGTTATTCTGTAGAACAACTACAGCCAGAAACTTCTCTAATATTATCTGAGCCAAAAGCTACCTCCACCCCTTTAGCAGATGCACTTTATCTGGAAATGACGGTACGTTCTGGAGTAGAAATCCGTCATCCTGGCACTGTAATTATTTTGGGAGATCTAAATCCAGGTGGTATCGTAGTTGCAGATGGAGATATTTTAGTTTGGGGTCGTCTACGTGGTATCGCTCATGCCGGCGCTGGGGGCAATCGTGAGTGTCTGATTATGTCCTTGCAAATGGAACCAACCCAATTGCGGATCGCAGATGCTGTCGCTAGGGCACCAGAAAAAACTCCAATACAGCTTTCTCCTGAAGTAGCGCATATGACGCCGCAAGGCATTCGCATCGCTAGGGCTATTGATTTTTCCCGAAACCAATTAAGTAGGATCAATCAGGGGCCATAAATATTTACTATAAATCCTGAACCCTAATCGAGCGCGTTTCTCTTATGACTCGCATTATTGTTATTACCTCCGGTAAAGGAGGGGTGGGTAAAACCACAGTTTCCGCAAATTTGGGCATGGCAATAGCTAAAATGGGGCGACAAGTCGCCTTAGTTGATGCGGATTTCGGTCTGAGAAATTTAGATTTGCTACTAGGGCTAGAAAACCGCATAGTTTATACTGCCGTGGAAGTCCTAGCTAGAGAGTGCCGTTTAGAACAAGCATTAGTTAAAGATAAGCGGCAAACTAATCTCGTACTCTTACCAGCCGCCCAAAATCGAACCAAAGATGCAGTTAGTCCCGACCAGATGAAATTATTGGTGAATGCACTGGCTCAAAAGTACCAGTATGTCCTCATCGATAGCCCCGCAGGTATTGAAATGGGTTTCAAAAATGCGATCGCCCCCGCGAAAGAAGCCCTGATTGTGACCACACCAGAAATTTCTGCGGTTCGTGATGCTGACCGTATTGTTGGGTTATTAGAAGCACAAGGCATCAAGCGTATTCATCTAATAATTAATCGCATCAGACCCGCAATGGTTCGAGCAAATGATATGATGTCTGTGCAAGATGTTCAGGAACTTCTCGCAATCCCCCTGATTGGAGTGATCCCCGACGATGAGCGTGTGATTATCTCTACCAATCGTGGCGAACCTCTGGTGTTATCAGAAACCCCCTCTATAGCTGCCACAGCCTTTGAAAACATTGCTCGGAGATTGGAAGGGGAAACTGTCGAATTTCTTGATATCGACGTACCCAACGACAACATTTTCGCCCGTTTGAGAAAGTTGTTGTGGACGAAGATTGTTTAACTTCATTTTTCCGTCTCCGCAGACCTAATTTGCAATGATTCTCGAAATAATAGAACGACTTTTTATTCGCTCTCCTGACACCAGTCGCACTCAAGTTAAACGTCGCTTGCAATTGGTGATTGCCCATGACCGCGCTGCCTTAGATCCTCAAAGATTGGAAAAAATGCGACAAGAAATCCTAGAGATAGTCTGTCGCTACGTAGAAGTGGAAACAGAAGGCTTGGAGTTCTCTCTAGAAAGCAACCATCGGACGACAGCTTTAATTGCTAACTTACCCATTCGTAGAGTCAAAGGAATTGATGAATTAGAAAGCAGCGATACAACATCTTCTTTGTAGTTTTTCCTAAGTATTGTTCTAGCTAATAGCGATTAGCTAAATGCTAATTGCTGGCTATTACTTGAGTTCAATGACTTAAAAAAACGGTGAGTAACACTATTTACGCGTTATTAAATGATTTGGCTATTTGCCATTTCATTTTTAAGTAACGCTTCTTGATTATCAATCAAGTTAAAATAAAAATGTTTTAAAATATGGACTTTAAGCCGTAATAAGTACAGGCAATACTGCCAACTAAATAGACAACCCAAGTCAAAAAAAAGCCAATTGCTCGTCCATTAGAAGGGCCATAAGTATTAATCAGTCCCCACGCATGGGCAATACGAGCAACAGTGAGAGTGCTTCCGAGAAGCCACACCAACCATATGTGTACTTGCATCAACTCCAGTGCCAGTACAAACATTAATCCATGAGGTACATACTCAGCAAAATTGCCATGAGCACGAACCTTTCTTTGCAGTAAGCTATGATCTTTTATAGGCTCAGGAAATAGTTTTTGAGTCATCTTTTCAACTTTATTTGCCCAAGCATTAGGATTTGCTAAGGGATTTGGCTGTTGCGCTACATCTGCTTCAGACTCACCATGCCAAACTCTTGTCTTCATCCTTTCATCTGCTGCAATATAAGAAAGAGAAAAGGCAATGAAACCGTTAATACCAATAAAAAGAGTTGATACTGGAATACTATTTTCAATCATCTTGATTCCTCATTCAAAATATCAACCTTTGTCCCAAATCTAAAAAATTTTTTGTCATCATATCAAATAGGGAAATGATGTCTTGTTTCACTTCCACAGAGACATTTCTAAACCTCTTGTCTGTCGATTTTTTCTCGATGTCTTAATTACGAATTACGAATTAGTATCATACAACTAATCACACATAACTATAAAAAAATTCCCGTTGTCAATTGGGCAACAACGGGAATTTATAGACTTGTATGTAAACTATCGAAAAGCCACTTGTGGTTCCGCCCAAACTTCTGAAAGCTTTTCACCAAAAGTAATAGGCTGATCCCCATCTGTAGTTGTATTTACAGTCTTGCCATCACTAGCAACTTTTACTAAAGGCCAATTTTCTTCACCTAGTTCACCAGCACGGAACAGCACATGATCGGGTTGGGTTTTACTCCAGCCTAACAACACCGCAATTTTTTCATGCTCATCTTCTTCCTGCGCGGGAGCAACAGTATTGGCGTGATTATTTTGCCGATCCCAAATGACTGCTCTATCCGTAGCATCCGCTGTATTAAATAATCCTTCAAACTTACGTGCTAGGAAGCGATCGCCTTTTTCCGACCAGCTAACAGGAACTAATACTCCAATTTTCCCATTCGTTTCTGCTAGTTGTGGGGATGATGCTTTTGCCTGTAATAATGGATCGCTAACGATAGCAGTTGAAGCCATTACCCGCAATTTCTTGGTTTGTGTATCTTCTACAAACAGAACGCTGGTAACACGGCTATTGTACATTTCGGGTTTGACTTCTAGTTGCACCCTACTATAAACAATATATTTACCGTCAGGAGAAACCACAGGCACACTACGGTAGTAACGTACTCCACCTCCCTGAGGCCCAATAGCCTCCTGAGTAGCCGTTATCCATTTCCAAGGAATAGGATGAGGGCTACCTATGGGATCTGCTGGTACGGCTTGGTTTTCCTCAGCTGGTTCAGAGACTTGTATTTCCGTTGTGGATTTTGGTTGCGATGTTCTCAGAGTTGGCGCAACTTGAGTTGCTGCGAATGATTGAGCAACAGATACCTCTTTTGGTAGAGAATGTTTAGATTCTGCTATAGACTTGATTTTAGAATTTTTTATTTTTTGTAATAAACTTAATTTGCTAGCAGAAAACTTTGTAGATGGTGCGAGTTCAACTGCTGCCAATGGATCAGTAGCAGGCACATTACTGCTTAACGGGGAATTATCTTTTAAAAGATTTGCTGCTTCTGCCGAAGGCTCAATTGTGTCTGCTGGTAATAATTTTGGTTCTGCAACAGCAGTTATTTCTCCTGACGCAGAATTAGATTCTTCCCTTAAAGAGTTAATTTGATCTACGTTTAATATTTCAGCTAAATCAGGTTCGCTAACAGCAGCCATTTCCATTGTCGCTGAACCAGATTGTTCAGATTCAGAAGTGCTTTTTAATACTTCTGATTGCGTTGCCGAGGTAGAGTGGCCTGATGCCGCCACTAGAGGTGCGATCAGTATCGCAACTACAGCATATTTAACAAATGGTTGTACGCGGAACCATCCTGACAGCAAAAGAGGTTTAAGCATTGGTTGACTCTCTAGAGGGGCGGTTGCTGTGTGAGGAGCAAGGCCTATGCAGCAATGGGAGAAGCTATGACTATATGTATAACAACAAACTAAAAGCTTTAACGAGATAATTTCTTCAAAGTTAGCACAGCTTTACAAAAATTAAGTATCATAATTAACGCTTTTTTTGCGCTTGTGTATTGGTATTAATAAGTAACCTGCTATCATAAGTAATAATGCAGATTAACTAAGTAATATTACGCAAACAATAAGCTGATTCGCCATCTAACGCCCAACTATACTTAATAGAGGTAACGCTAAACAAAGCTTCAACCTATCATTTAACTTTTATGGCGACAGCCAACATTCAAATAACGGAACTGTTGAAACTTGTGCGAGGGAGAGCTAACCCGTAAGCAGCCTTCCGATCACATTAACCTGGAACAACAGCGCACACAAACCAATTATGGAAAATGTGAGGTTTACTTGAAAAACTAGCAAAGCTCACTTACAACATAATTGCTGCTTAAGAACCATTACTAGTATCTACCTACAAGTATTAATTGCAATTAGTTCTACAATAATTGCGAGAACTCAGCACTATTTTATAGATGTAAAGACATCTAAAAGCAAATTCAATTAAACAAGCAGAAATTAAATTTAACAGGTAGACGCATGGTGGTGAAGCAGCCCTGTATTAAGTTAAGCCCGACTTACGCGGCAGTTTTCCCTAGGCCTAGCTCTATCCCGCAGGGTAAGAGTAACCGAAGGGTTTGTTGTCAAACATCGCCGAATAATTAGGTTCTCTAGCAGCAGAAGCAGTTATTACTAGCTTATCTGCCTGCTAACTGCAACTTAATTATAAGTTAGTTTATCAAGGAACCTTTGGCTTCACCAATACGAAACTACTTTAGCACTAAAAAAGCAAATTATTTGAAGATTTAGGATAAAATTATCCGCTATTTATTGAGCTGGGATTAACCAACTTCCAAATTACCTTTTCTGGCTAGGGAGATCTGGTCATATATTTGATTATTTGATAGCCTCGTTTACTCCTGAGAACGTGTGATGATTGAGGACAGAGGGTTAATCAATGGATTACCAGGTACACTACGCACAGCGACATGGAAATTGCTATCGACCTGAGATACTCGACGTTGGCTATGTTGTTGACTATTAACTAATATGAAAATTGTATTTTTTGGTACTCCCCAGTTTGCTGTCCCTACCCTAGAAAAATTGCTAAATCACCCAGACTTTGAAGTTTTAGCAGTTGTCACTCAACCAGATAAACGCCGAGAACGAGGGAATAAACTTACACCTTCACCAGTAAAAACCCTTGCGACTTCCTTCAATCTCCCAGTATGGCAACCCCAACGGCTAAAAAAACACACTGCAACGTTAACAAACCTCCAACAATCAGAGGCAGATGCGTTTGTCGTTGTTGCCTATGGACAGATTTTGTCTCAAAAAATATTGGATATGCCGAAATTGGGCTGCATCAACGTGCATGGCTCGATTTTGCCCAAATATCGGGGTGCAGCTCCTATTCAGTGGTGTTTATATAATGGCGAGCCGGAAACCGGGATCACAACAATGTTAATGGATGTCGGCATGGATACGGGAGCAATGCTGCTCAAAGCAACTACATCTATTGAATTACTAGATAATGCCCAAAATTTAGCCGAGAGGCTAGCTGCAATCGGTGCAGATTTGTTGCTGGAAACCTTGTTAAAGCTGGAACGACAGGAAATTGAACCAATTCCTCAGGATAACTCGCAAGCGACTTATGCACCTTTAATTCAAAAACAGGATTATGGGTTAGATTGGTCTAAAAGCGCTATTCAGTTACACAATCAAATTAGAGGCTTTTATCCCAACTGTACCGCCAGCTTTCGCAACCAAGCGCTGAAAATTACTCTTTCCCTTCCCCTTGGTTCTGCTTACAATCACAAGCTACCACCAGAATTAGAAAAAATTAATTATAAATTGCCGGATTTGTCAACTGTAGCTGGTAGTCCGGGAGAAGTGGTAAGCATTGCCAAGGGAATTGGCGCGATTGTCCAAACTGGCGAAGGCGTGTTGCTATTGCGAGAAGTTCAGTTAGCTGGCAAACGTCCCCAGTCGGGATGGGATTTTGTTAACGGCACTCGCTTAACTGTAGGAGAAGTTTTTGGATCTGGAAGTTAAGAGAGAGGGAGATAGGGTTTGTGGCTTCTGACTCCTTGCTGCACACTGCATCACTCTCGACTGTTTAGTGTTACGTTTTCGTAGAAACGGCAAGTCTTACAAGGGCCACCTGGATTGACTGCACAACGTACAATTTCGGAATGAGCATTGTAACTACAGGTGGCATCGCCGATTACCCAACGTCCCTCTACCAGACTTTTCTCAGCTGGTCTTTGAGCAGATTGTACGTAAAGGGCTATATTATGCAAACGGTAGCGCCCCGCTTTAAGTTGATATCTGTGGCGGCGCTCTAAAACTGCGTAGGTTTTACCTTCAAAATCGAGATAGTTTCCTGGTTGGGGTGTCCAATCAAGTTTCGCTCTACCGAGGCACTGACGCGGATGCGTCAAAATCACCTCGGTTGGTAAAGAGTCTGGCTCCATAAGCTTATGTGATTTGATTTACATTATAAAGATGGTATGGCAATAACCTTCTCTAGCTTACCGAATTTGAATTATAATTAATAGTTTGCTAAATCATTGCGAGTTTTCATCGCAAGCAAGATAGAAAAATTGATGACTATTCTGCTAGTTTAAGTAAGCATGATTGAGAAACACACATATGTGTACGCTTACATCTGCCATTAAAAATACTAAAAATACCTGCGATCGCCATCTAAAAACGTATTATTAAACGATGATAATAGTTCAATTTTTTATTGGCAAAATGCTATGATTGGCATCAAAATCAATTCACAAAAGTAGCAAGTTACTAGTGGAATTTTGCATATCGACCTAACCTGCTAATTACCATATGTGACTTTCCTGGTTTGCTCTTTCGCTTTTTAAATAGATTGAGTTTAAATTCATAAATCTTTACAATTGCGGCCCGGCACCAGGAAGCCAGTAGGCTAGATGCTTTTCTATGATGTGGTTGATTGTTCAGGGAATCCGGCAATGGGGACGAGAAATCGTAAAGGCAAATTTTTCTGGGTGCTTATTACATTGTTTAAAGTTATGTAGCCTTTTGATTATTTGCCCTCAGCCACTGCGGTAAACTATGCCTTGATTATGATTCCTTCGCAGAGAAGAACACTCGAAAGGAGCCTTTTTTCAATGTCTCATACCGTAAAAATCTACGATACCTGTATTGGCTGCACCCAATGCGTCCGCGCTTGCCCCACTGACGTACTGGAGATGGTACCTTGGGATGGCTGTAAAGCTGCTCAAATAGCCTCTTCACCCCGCACAGAAGACTGCGTAGGATGCAAACGGTGTGAAACAGCTTGTCCCACCGACTTCTTAAGCATCCGGGTTTACTTGGGCGCTGAAACGACTCGCAGTATGGGTCTAGCTTATTGAGGAATTCATTTTAATTTCTCATTTGGCTCGCAATCAAGTGTCTTATTAGCAAGCACCTTTAGCATCGTAGGGTGGGTATTTGCCACCCTACAATATCGTTCTTTTACTGTAAAAGCCCGAAACCATAAAATAACTACACTTACAAGGAGCAATCAGCTCCTTTTTTCTTTGCTAAAATATCACTTTTATGGTAACAATAAACAGGTTTTAATCATCCTCAACAGGGAGCGGTGAACTAAATGTGCGGAATCGTTGGATATATCGGCACTCAAGCGGCGACAGAAATTCTACTAGCTGGGCTAGAAAAACTGGAGTATCGTGGGTACGATTCTGCTGGAATCGCTACCGTCTGGGAAGGTGATGTGCATTGCGTGCGAGCAAAGGGCAAACTGCATAACTTACGTTCTAAACTTGAACAAATAGAAACCCCCTCTCAAATTGGTATTGGTCACACTCGTTGGGCGACTCACGGCAAACCAGAAGAGTATAACGCCCATCCCCACATGGATACAGCGATGCGAATTGCGGTAGTGCAAAATGGCATTATTGAAAACTACCGTGACTTGCGGGAGGAACTAAAGCAAAAAGGTCATCAGTTTCGTTCGGAAACTGATACAGAAGTCATTCCGCACCTCATCGCCGAATTGCTTAAAACTTCTGCATCTTCATTGTTGGAGGCAGTTCAGCAATCTGTGAACCATCTTGAGGGTGCATTTGCGATCGCAGTGATTTCTGCTGATTACCCAGATGAATTAATTGTCGTTCGGCAGCAAGCACCCTTGGTAATTGGTTTTGGGCAGGGAGAGTTCTTTTGCGCTTCCGATACGCCAGCGATCGTTTCTCATACCCGCGCAGTGCTAGCATTAGAGAATGGAGAAATTGCGCGCCTAACACCCTTGGGCGTTGAAGTTTATAATTTTGCTGGCGATAGGTTGAAAAAACAACCTCGAATGCTTAACTTGAATCCTATGATGGTAGAAAAGCAGGGATTCAAGCACTTCATGCTCAAGGAGATTTATGAGCAACCAGGAGTTGTACGTGCTAGTTTAGAAGCTTACTTTAGTAGTGATGGTAATGCCTGCCAAGCTACTCACTCACCAATTAATCTAGGTTTACCTACAGAATTCTACGCAGATATAGAACAAATTCAAATCGTTGCCTGTGGTACTAGTTGGCACGCCGCCTTAGTCGGAAAATACTTGCTTGAACAACTAGCAGGAATTTCTACTCAAGTACACTATGCTTCTGAGTATCGCTATGCGCCATCACCCCTGATACCCAACACATTAATAATTGGTGTCACACAATCAGGTGAAACAGCTGATACTTTAGCAGCTTTAGCGATGGAAAAAGAACGTCGCCAAGGCAAAGAAAATAAATATCAAGCGCGATTACTCGGCATTACCAATCGTCCAGAAAGTAGCCTTGGCCATATGGTTCCCCATATTATCAATACCTTGGCAGGAATTGAAATTGGGGTAGCAGCAACAAAAACCTTTATTGCCCAATTAATGGCATTTTACGCTTTAGCCTTAGAATTTGCTGCTCATCGTCAGACAATTTCTCCAGATAAAATCGCGGAAATTATTGAAGGCTTGCGACACGTTCCCAAAGAAATTGAAGCAAATTTAGAGACTCAAGAAAAATTAACCGAACATTTAGCTCACGAATTTGCCGAAACCCAAGATTTTATCTTTTTGGGAAGGGGAATTAATTTTCCTATAGCCTTAGAAGGGGCATTAAAATTAAAAGAAATTAGCTATATTCATGCTGAAGGCTATCCAGCCGGGGAAATGAAGCACGGCCCGATCGCCCTATTGGATGCTAAAGTACCGGTAGTTGCGATCGCAGTTCCTGGTACTGTATATGAAAAGGTAATTTCTAACGCCCAAGAAGCGAAAGCCCGTGATTCTCGGTTAATTGGTGTTACTCCAGTTAAAGATGGTGAAGCAGCAGAAATTTTTAACGATTTGCTCCCCGTTTCATCAGTGGATGAATTACTATCACCCATCCTCACAGTAGTACCTTTGCAACTATTGGCTTATCACATCGCCGCCCGTCGTGGTTTGGACGTTGACCAGCCCCGGAACCTTGCCAAATCAGTAACGGTCGAATAGTATAAAATTATACTTTTGTTTCTATGATAAAATAGCTTCTCAGCAAGTTATATCTTTGCAGGAGCTATTTTTTATAAATAAAAAGTATGGCAAATTCTTATATATAAAAATACATAAGTATATTTAATTTCATAATTAAGGGTGAAATTGTCTGTTAAGAGGTGATCGCGGCAACTTAAATGTATATTTTTACAACGTCTTAATACTACAGATAAGCTTGTAAAAATTTGATCCGATAACATCAAAGTTAAGTACATCTACCAGCATTATGAGTGAAATCCACCTACGTCAAATAAAGTCATATCTTCAAAAAACATTTGATGGTTTGATTGACTTGACAGATTACCAAAACAAATCTGAAACAGACAGAGAGTTAATTTTCTTAACCAGAAGTCTAGCTGCATTTACATTGATGGTATTGGCTGATATTTCTCCTCAAGAAGCATCAAAATCTATAGTTGATGGTGGACAAGATAATGGAATAGATTCCATTTATTTTGATAGAAGAGAAAAAATTATGTATGTATTACAATCTAAATGGAAACAGGAAAGTAAAGGAAGTATAAAAACCGATGAGGTGATGAAATTCACTAGAGGATTTAAAGACTTAGTGAATGCTAGATATGATAGGTTTAACTCAAAACTCAATAATAAAACTCAAGATATTGAGGAAGCACTAAATGACGCAGGAACAAGATTTGAAATAATTCTTGTCTACTCAGGTCAAACTCCCCTAGCAGATGAGCCTAAAAGAGAATTTGATGATTTGTTAGATGAGATGAACGATTCATCAGATATCGTAAGTATGAGAGTGCTTAACCAGTCAAATATATACAATATAATATCTCAAGGAGCATCTGGCAATCCTATAAATTTAGATGTTTGCCTTTTCGATTGGGGACAAACTAAAGAACCTTATCAATCTTATTATGGCCAAGTTTCTGCAAGAGAAGTAGCTGATTGGTGGACTAAACATTCTCCTAAATTGTTCTCTTCAAATATTAGACTATTCGTCAAAGATAGTGAAGTCAATGAAGGCATTATAAATACAGTTAAAAAAGAACCAGAAAAGTTCTGGTATTATAATAATGGCATCACAGCTTTGTGTTCTAGTATTGGGAAAAAACCACTTGGAGGTAGTGGAAGAGATACAGGTATATTTGAATGCAAGGATGTAAAAATAGTCAATGGTGCTCAGACTGTTGGTTCAATAGCAAGAGCATATCAAAATTCTCCTGAGCAAGTTGAAAAAGCAAGAGTTCACATTCGTTTTATATCTTTGGAAAATTGCCCTGAAGCATTTGCTACAGAGATAACTAGATTCAACAATACTCAAAATAGAATTGATCGTCGAGAATTTGTGGCTCTTGATCCTGAACAAGAAAGAATCAAAAATGAACTTCACTTAGAGGGAATTATTTATACTTATAAGTCAGGTGAATCAATTCCAGATGGACAAAAAGGTTTTGATTTAAATGAAGCTACGATTAGTCGAGCTTGTAAACAGAATGAAGTTTCTTTCGCTACACGAGTTAAAGATAAAATCGGTGTTTTATGGGAAGATATTGAGAAACCACCATACAAAACTTTGTTTAATAGATCAGTAAATGGTTCTAACCTTTGGAAATTAGTTCAAATATTAAGAGTAGTAGAAAATAAATTATCAGAAGTACAAAAACAACGAGATGGAAGAGAAAAGTTATTTGCTACTCATAGTAACCGTCTCATTCTACACCTTGTCTACAAAGCTTTACCAGATAATTTCTTTAATATCTCATCTGATTTAACCCCAGAACAAATTGATGATATTCAATCTATGGCCTCAAAGTTCTTGGGAAGTGTTATGAGTGAAAGTAGCAACCTATTTCCAACTTCCTATCCGGCAAATATATTCAGGAATGTCACAAAATGCCAAGAGATTGTTGATAAAATTTTACATTGAAGTTAACTTCAGAAGGTGCAAAATTTTTTATACATTTATCTAATATTTACTGCTGTGACGTTGCTACGGAATTGCACCATTTCCTCACTTGTATTAAAATGCACTGCTATTTCTGTTAGTGTCATTTGACGCTGAACTGCCCAGAGTAGACCCCGCCGAGGAATTTGAAGGCATCCACCTAAATAAGTTGCCTCATCTTCATCGCTCTGTCGGCGCAGAGGAAGCCCAGTATTTGGATCAAAGCGGACAATTTTATGTCTTAATAGCAGGTGTCCAAACTCGTGCATCAGGTTTGATTCACGTCGTGCAGGAGTATGACGCGGATTATTCACAATCCAGAGTGGGCTTTGATTAATAATTCCTGCTGACCATTGGTCGCTATCGAGCAATACCGCTACTACAGAAGGATCTAAAGTGGAAATCTGCTCAGGTGTCAAAATTATTGCATTCAATTGAGCCGCCAGCAAATCTGCTGGTAATGGCTCAAATGCCCGTAAATTTAATAAACTACGTTGCTCTGTGGCAATTCCTTCACACCTTTGCCTAAACTCAGTTGGTAATTTCTCTGTTAGTGTCATGATTCTTGTTAATCCGGCTGTTGGGTGTCGCTTTGTTGAGAATTATCCCGATACGCTGCTTTCACTAATTCTGCTAGTGCATTGGCAACTGCCGGATCGAGTTTTTTCGATGCTCGCAATTGAATTTCTATTGTCTCTAATGTGTTTGAGCCAGAGGAAGCTTCAGATTCTTCTGTTTTCTTAAATAGTTCAGCAGGTGACACTTGCAGCCAATCGCAAAGTAATAAAAAGGTTTCCATATCAGGCATTTTGCCATTTTCTACCCGTGAAAGTGTAGAGGAACTAATATTACCTATTTCTTTGGCTGTGTCTCGCAGCCCTTTCCTCCCCCGCTTCGTCTTCATCATTGCGGCTAATAGATGTGTGTCTAAGTTGTATCCCATGCGTCTTCGTTGTTTCACTTATGAAACGCGTTTCTTTATTGTCTCACATTAGCTATAGTTATTAAATGTATCTTTCTAATTACAGTGTTTCATTAAAGAGACAAAATACCAAAGCTTGTCTAATATAGACAGGAGGTACTTTTTGGATAACAATTTTGATTTTTTGGTTGTGGGTTTGGCAGAGTTTTTCCGTGCAGATAATCAATACCAAATTCCTAAATACCCATACCCTGATTTGTTACGGCGTGCCTGCAATACTTTGGCATTGAAGATGACAGCTATTCCTTATCCACGTACTCTAGAAGGTCTTTTTCATCTTCTAGAAAAACCCTTGCAAACATGGTATCCGTTGGAGATACCAAAGGAGTTTGACTCAGAATATGGCTTAATTTACGATAAAGCGTTAAGTGAGGAAGCAAGCCAGTATTTCTACGAACAGTTGGTAAAACGAGGGCAACTTCCTGAGTTGGCTTCTGTGAAAGTACAACAAATTGCGCTGGAGAACTTTCAGTTTCTGAGGTTGCTGGAAAAACTGCAAGAAGCCAACGAAAATGATGCTAAACACGCCCAACAAGAATATGTTTTACTGCGGCGATTTATAATTGCGAATCCTTACACTACTTTAGAGAAACTTCGCAACAGGTTTTCTCAAACGCGTTACATAACTATTAATGATGTTGGCGAACTGTACGAAGACTGTAAAGAAAATGAATCTTATTGGTGCTGCGATCGCTGCGGCCCTTTAATTAAAAAACATGGACATTTACGTGGCATTAAGCCAAGCGTCTGCAACGATCATCGGAAAAACTTGTCCCATGTCCGGCGCATTTATTGGAAGCGAGGTCTGTGTCGTCTCAAGTTTGGTATTCATTGGCGTGTTTGTTTGCCTGGAATTCCAGAGATACGTCTGTTTAGTGCTTTAGAAAAGCTGCATAAACAACAGCCAGAACATCTTTGCGAAGTTCAACTTTGGCCTGGTATTGACCGTTACGACCTGCAACTACGTTTTGGTGATGGTTCAGTCTGGGCTGTAGATATCAAAGACTACCGAAATCCCTATGATTTGGCTTTGCAACTGAAGCCGATATTTGGGGAAGGCGATTTGCGCTATGACGAAAGTTTTTATGTTATTCCTAACCATCGTCTGCATCAACGCCAAGATTACATCGACATCTTGCGCGAAGAAGCAACAGGATTGCCAAAAAGCACCCATCTTTTCAGCGATACAGCTTTTGAAGAAAGAGTCGTCGCTAAGATAATGCACCTGAGTCAAGGGAAATAGCATTATGAGCCAAATGACATTATTTAAGCCACCTGATATTTTTACAGAGCGTGTCAAAGAATTGAAAGATAACTCTGAGCTAGATCGAGAACAAGCCCAATTATTACTTCAGGTAGAACTTGGCTTTGCATTGATGGAGTGTTTAGGAATTGATGACGAAGCAGTAACAGCAGTTTGGGCAATACTCAGTGGTATGCCTTTGCGACACCCACGTTTACATAATTTAGATGATATCCAGCGGCGCGCAGTTGCTAACGCTCGGCAAATTATCCCATTTTCTGCACGTTTTGCTTGGTTGGGGGCATTACGTTTCTACATCCGCAATATTCCGCAAAATAGACGTAACTATGATTTTGATATCCAGGATTTAGATTCTCAAATTATTCATGCTGCGAAACATCTTAGGGATCAAGTCAACCAAAATTTATATGAAAGCTGTTTGAGTGCGGATTTGGAGTTTCGCCAACGCAGGGTTAAACCAGTAAAGGCAGGAGTTGCCTACCAATTCCAGGCTAAGACAGAAAAAGAAACAGTCACAATGCAAGTACAGTTCACACCAGAACATTTAAGTACTGCACGACAACAGCCTTGGTTTACTACACCCCGCTCTCGTGAGCCTTTTTCATTACGAATTCCAGATTTAGAGTCAGATGCAGAGTTCCTCAATCGCCGCGAACAGTTACTAGCACGCCGATATGGTTGGCATGAATCACAAAAGGGACACTGGGTAAGCCGCTTTCGCAAAATCAACTTTCACAAAATTCAGGCAGACGGTACGCTGAGTGAGCGCAACACACAAACGTTAAATTTAGATGGTTTTGTACATATTGCGGGACAAGTCGCCTCTGGAAAGTCTACCCTGTCAACGTTACTTGCCGTCAATAGTCTGCGAAATCATGCCGATCGCCGCATCACATTAGTTGTTAGTGATGTACAATCGGCAATTCGGTTAACAAATCAAATTAATTGGTGGTTCTGTGACGATCCAGAAAACGATGAGCCTGTTGCTGTACCCTTACTAGGCCGCAGTAAACGAGATGCACACCTAAAAAGCTTCTATGCCTCGAAAGATTTTCAGGAACACTGGCAACGCGGACAACCACACTGGGGCGATCGCTTTTTGGGAACAGCTTGTGCTTTGCAAGGATTGCTACAAGCTAGCGACATCTTTGACCGTTTGCATGGTAAGCCGCTCAAGCCTGGAACCGAGCCATGTCACTCTTTGAAAGAAGCACCAAAAAGTGAAAGCGATCGCAAAAAACAAAACAATAACCCTGGAGTACCCCACTTGTGTCCTTTTTTTGCCACTTGCCCATCACAGCAGGTATATGGTGATATGCCAGCTGCCCGTGTTTGGATTACAACTCCAGGTGCAATGGCAATGGCTGGTTTACCACGTCATTTAGAATTACGTCCGCTCAAGATAGGGGAACTCGTTTATCTACATTCCGATATTGTTGTATTCGATGAAGTAGACACCGTTATCAAGTGGTTTGACGATGTATATGCTGAGGAAGTGTTGCTAACAAATGGTGGTGTTTTTGATGACATTGGAGTAAAAACTGAAGATTACATGAGGTTTAACCGTGTTACCCCAGCATTGATGCAGCGATGGACTGGTGCAGAACGTGATGTCCAAAAGGCTGTGACAGCAACTTTGACACTATTAGACAAGCGTTCGGGACACGAGTTTCTCAATAAATGGATAGAACGTGGCTACTTTACGCCTAATTCCCTCCTCTACAAATTTGCCCGCCGCCTTGCTGGACTTGAAGAATTAGATTCTCCTGATGTCACGGAGCAAGAAATTAAAGCTAATAACCGGCGCGTACAGCAGATAATGCAGTATTTTGACGCATTACTCGATGACGATCCATTACAGGGGCAGCCTCGCTCCAATCCTAAAGTTAATAGGCTGGCACTTCTGATTCAACAGATTAACAGTATTGGCGAAAGTGCTACCGACGATAGCATTTATCATGCTTGCAAAGCCTGGATAGTTGATTTTTTCCCCAAGACAGAACAACGGTTAGCACGACTGCGAACAGAAATAGAAAAACGTCAGAATAATTCACAGCAGCCAGTCAAGAAAAAGCGGCGAAATTCCTCAAAAAAAGAGGAACAAACAGATCCAGTGGACACAATAGAAACCCTGGCATACCGTTTACAGTTTGCCCTTACCATCACCCTTTTAGATCGGCACACACGTATTATTTTTTATGAGTGGCATCATCGACCACCCACTCTGGATGACGAGCCTCCGCATCGCCGTATGCCCACAGCTATGTTAAATATTTTACCGTTACCGCCAACAGGAAGGCAGTTTGGTACTTACTATTCCCGCAAAGATGAAAATCACAACCAATCTGAGAACAGCAGCGAAAATGCTTTATCTTTGTTTGCTTATACCAATATTGGTCGTTACTACGTTTTGAACTTTCATCGCTTGCTAACAGACTTGGATGGTCAACGCGGGCCTAATGTGTTGGCACTATCAGGAACTTCTTATCTACGAGATTCCACTCAGTTTCATGTTGGCAATCCTCAGGGTATTTTAATGCCAGAGCCGAGTGCCACAGAAGCGATCGCTCAAAGCCGCTTTAGGTTTCTGCCTCAATTGAACCGCAAAGATGAAGCTATCCGTATTTCTGGGACACCTGAACGTCAGAAAATGGGAATGTTTAAAGAGATGGCACAAGCGCTGATTGGCAACAACGGTAGCGGCCATTTAGGACAGGAGCTTGAGGAATTGAAACGACTGGGTGAGAGCGCTCCAGATTTTTGGCAGGATAGGGAACGCCTACTGTTACTCGTCAATTCTTATGACCAAGCACGGTGGGTAGCAGACGAAATCCGTCAGTGTTGGTGGGGTATGCGCGAGCAAGTTTACCATTTGCAGCGCGATCACACAGAGACTTTGGCTGAGGATGACATCGATTATCAGTCAAGGATGGAAATTGGCGCTCTCAACCGTGCTGACATCGAAACTTTCTCAGTAACTGGCGGTAAAATCCTAGCTGCACCGATAAGTGCTATGGGGCGCGGATTCAACATTTTGAATGCAAATGGCAAAGCTGCTTTTGGTGCGGTTTACTTTCTCACCCGTCCCTATCCTCATCCACATGATACTCAGGCGATCGCTCAAGAAATCAACCGTCGTGCCTTGGATTGGATAGAAGATGCGAATTTCATTGCTTGGGAAGGAGACGGAATTTTAGGGCGCGCAGAAAAAGTGCGTCAATTGGCTGCGCGTTACTGGCGATCGGTAGAACATCGTTCTTACTACAAAACACTGCGTGCAAATGAAGAATTACGTGCCTTTCCCCGCCAAGACTTAGCCGCAACCACTGCTGGGGTCATCGTTCAAGCTGTAGGCCGTCTTTTGCGTGGAGGTGTTCCCTTTCACGCTTACTTTGTTGATGCTGCTTGGGGGCCAAACTATGCCAAAGAGCAACAGCCTGATACACCGCGTACCAGCTTGCTAGCAGCAATCATCGATTTGCTTTGTGACTATGTTAATGAAGATGTTATCAGTCAAGCTTTATACCAATCAATAGCAGATGCTTTGGTTGATATTGATGGCTTCAACTGGGAAATAGACGCAAGAGATAGAGAAAGAGCATGACTAAAACAATTACATCAGAAAATATTTTGTTACCTGCACGCATGAATTTGGTAACAGATGCTTTTGCCAACCTAGAGATTGCTGTGTTGGCATTCCCTTTTGTTCAGGTGATAGCAGACTTTCGCCGCGATCTGGAACGAGTACTGTCTCGTGGCAACAACAAAAAAGAGGTTCAGCCACCATATCGACAGTTAAATAATGCTTTGCTTGCTTGTGCATCTACTCTGACATACGGCTTTGAGTTTGTTAGCGTTGACGAAGAAAGTAAGCTGCCCTTATATCAAGCATTAGCTGTAGGAACCCCAGAGAACCCGTTGAAGACACCCACACCCCAGCAGATACATCAATTAGTGAGAATTTGGGCGCAGGAGTGGACAAAGCAATATCGTGGCAAAGGTAAAACAGATGAAGTTAATAGCGTGTGCGATCGCTTTCTCGAAAGAATAGCTGCAATACCGCCTGGTTGGGAGTGGCAACGCATCAAGCCGGAAATACTTGTGCAGGATATCAACGCAGAGAGAGGATTAGGATTTCAAGCTATTCCCAGTCTTCTCGCCACCATGTTGCATGGTAAAAAGTGCATCATTAATTCTGGAAAAAGAAAACAAGAAATTCAATGGCGCAAAGTACAGGGAGGCGGTTCGGGTAGGGTTGGACTCTATTTAGTTAGTAAGCCGTTTAAGGCAAATTACACAGATAATAATGGCAACGAAAAAGAAGGTTATTTTGCTTACCGTCTAGACTTTAATGTTGAGACGCAAGCAGGACGGTTCAATGACAACGGCAACTTAAAACCGTGGATTTTCTTACATTTAAGTTGCCAAAGATACCCCCATGAACCTTTGTCAGATGCCAATTATGGGCGTGACATCTCTGTTTTGATGGGTATGAACAATGCACGTTTACCTAATTACAAGGTAGATTCGACCTTGGTACGCCTCGTTATTGAGAACAATGGCAAAGAACAAGAGAATTTGTGGAGGTTACAACTGCCAGAACTGCTTGCTGCATTTAAAGCACGCGCTCTAGAACAGCCAGAAAATATTCTGAACAACCCTACAGAATTTGGTAATTTAAATAACTCAACTAACTGGGGTGATAGAGACGAATACTATATAGTTCATGCTGAAGGCTACAAGTACGAGCATGAGAAACATAAACGAGGACATAGTGTCAAAACAGGATTTAGTTTTTTGGAGCGGGGCGATATTATTGCACGGGTACTAGAATCTCTCAACGAAGTTTTGATACCAGATAATCCGATGCAATCTGACATTCCTGCACCATCTGGTATAAAAGCACCACTAGCAATGCGTGATTACGAATTTGTTTCTAGACCTCGTAAAAAGTGCCAACCTTATCAGCAAATTGCTATTGATGCTATTTACCGGGCATTGCAGGGTAAGCCAATGCATATCTTTCTTATTTATCGAGAACAAAACACTTGTGAAGTAGTTTACCAGCAATTACGCGATGTATTCCTTCTCAATGAAAATGAAGATTTTCCACAAGATATAACAGTTTCAAAAATTTTGATTGATGATGCGACACTTTTGCAGCCACTTAATACAGGTGGATTTTTACCTAAAGATCGTAGCAAATTCGACCAGCAGATACGCAAGCAACATCAAGCAAAGCGAGAAGCATGGCGTACCTTTCTCCAGGAAAGTGTTATTCCTCTGATAAATTTTGAGACTAATCCTCACTGTTTAGCAATTATCGAAATTGGCCGAATCAAAATAAAGGGAATTCTCCCTCAACAAAACATTAAAGGAGCTATTCGTGAAGCTTGTGTAAGAGAGGGAATTAATTCCCAAATGATACAGTCGATACCGACAGCTAAACCAAAATCAAGTGACACAGAAGATGATGAGGATAAATCACCATCATACAGCAAACCAACAAAAGGACGTGTGATGAGTGCTGTACTCGATGGAACATTACGTCAAATAGGGGCGCTATACGGTCTACCCTCTCAAGTATACGAGCAAGCAAAGATACCAAAAGAAATTGGCCAAGAATTAGATGTAATTGCCTTTTGTCGTCGCAAAACTAGCCAATATCAAGGTGATATTCACTATGCTCTTGCGGTTCGTCTGCGTGCAACGGGTGCGGTAGATGTACTACTTCCCGATGCAAATGATTGGATTCCTTACACTCAGGCGGGAATTGCTGTCGGAAAAATTTTTGCTGAAGCACGTCGCGATCGCCAAGAAAATAAAAAGCGCCTTCAAAGTAAAATCAAGTTGAATGGCACGGAATTAGTACAGTTTGTTGCACGCGTAGTAACCAAACATTTAGGCAAACCAACCATTGTTCTAATTGAAGCTGAAGGATGGCGTAACGGACGTGGCGAAGATAATGATGGCAAAATCTGGCCTCAGTTGCAAAATGAGAACCTTCTGGCAAAACGCAACGTTCTTGACTTTTGCCATGTTCCTGGTCACACTTGCGAGTATACCCGTAATAATAAGCAACTACAGAACTTATTAGCAGTAATTCGTATTCGTGCTGGTAGAGAAACACCACAGTACATTACCAATCGAGAAGCTTGGAACGAAGATTGTGCAGCACGGGATTTTCCACATCTGAGTGGGTTTTACGATCAGTCAGCACCAGAACTATTACATTACTTCTCTGTAGGAAGGCTGCCAAAAACACAGAAGCTACAAAATGAGATGCCAATACCCGAACTTTACAAACTCGGCTTCCAAGACGATGAATACGGTGCTAACATCCCGTTCAAACATCAACAAATGTTAGAAATATTACCATTCTTCATCCACCCAAATTTTCAGAAAGAAGAATCTTTAAAGGCACTGTGTCGAATACCTCACTATTTGAGATGTTCGCCAGCTTGGTTTATGGGGAATATCCTTGTGCCATACCCAATGCATATAGGTAAGGAGCTGATAGAAGATTACCTGTGCATACTTGGTGTAAATTTACAAATTTGAGGAATAGCAAAATTGCACAAGAACCTTTGAACAAGTAGAATTAATATTTGCAGATATGCGATCGCCTTCATAGGCATATTGTGTGGGCAGAGATAAAGGTGAATTGAGAGTCTGATTGCCATCAATTTTATTTCTGAAATTTAGATGTTCTAGAATAATCCCACCTAACTAGAGAAGCTCGATAAATTCCACACTTGGTCTTTTTTATGTGTTAATTTTGATTAAACTACAAAAATTGACAAATTTTAGCCTTAACTGAACTGTATTGGATTATTTAGCTGTTTTTGCAACATAACTCAATAGAACTGGTTAGCGATCTAATCTGCCGATATGTGTTAGGGTAACTATGGAAGATTAAATTCGGCTGTGTAGTTTGTTTTTATCTATACTTATATTACAGACCTCTCCGGATGTAAATCTCTACACCTTTTTGATTCTGGAGACATCTTATGTCAATTTATGTGGGCAATCTGTCATATGAGGTTAAAGAAGATGACCTCAAACAGGTCTTCTCAGAATATGGAACTGTCAAGAAGGTGCAATTGCCTGTAGACCGTGAAACAGGGCGAATGCGGGGTTTTGGTTTCGTAGAAATGGAAACAGAAACCGAGGAAGCCGCAGCAATTGAGGCCCTTGATAGCGCTGAATGGATGGGACGTAGCTTAAAAGTTAATAAAGCTAAACCCAAAACAGATGGAGGCTCTTACGGTGGTGGCAGACGGGGAAATACTGGTGGTGGATACTCCCGATATTAATAGGCTTTAAAATTGAGTAGTTAAGTCTTAGGTCTTAAGGCAGGCTCTGCGTCTGCTTTTTTTGCACATCGATTCGACGAACAGATTTTTCACTACTACGCGATCGCTAAGTATAGCGGTTCTGCCTGGAAAAAGCACAGGAATTTTACCTGTAGGAAAGAGTCGAAGGATGTATCCCTGACTATATTCCATTTTTCCAATACTAAAAGCTGTAATGCACTCAGATGAAAAACCTGATAAACCAATTTAGGAGGAGACAAGATGACCCAAATAATTGTGGGCGAAAATGAAGGAATTGAGTCAGCTTTACGTCGATTCAAGCGAGAAGTGTCCAAGGCAGGGATTTTTCCAGATATCAGAAAGAACCGTCACTTTGAAACACCTTTAGAGAAACGTAAACGCAAAGAAGTTGCCAAGCACAAGCAGAGCAAGAGACGTTTCCGTACTTGAGGATAACTGCCTTTAATAAACTTATGCGATCGCCCTACAGCCCTTCTCCTCAAGGAGACGCTACGCGTAGCTTGCTTAAGCGTAGGGGTACGGGCATCCTACGGCAGGCGCTGCGCTCCCTTGCAATCGCTTTCTTAAATAGGTATGGTCTAGGTATGGCAAGCAGCCGAAGATTTCCAAAAACACAAAGGAAAAATCGAAGCTTAAGTCAACTAGCCTACCTCAATCTTGGAAATAGCTAAATCAATAGACAGCATAATTCTGAATTCTGAATTACAACAGGCTTGACACCTAGCTTTGAGAAATAATTGTGTACTTCACTAACTTCAAATCTGCCGTATCTTAATCTAGACTGAGATTTTGTTACCTAGAAATTTTTGCAACACCAACAGTTATATAATTTTCTTAAAGAATTCCTATAGCCGTATGCTAAACTTGTGAATGTAATAAAAAATATAAGTATTGCTTGACGATAGCTGATTCAAACATTTAGTTAATGATTCAGCAATTTTTTGATTTAAATTAACTGTTAATAATGAACCTAGAAAGATTGGCAAGACTGCGGGATTTATGTCCAGATGAAGCGGCATTTGAGCAAATTAAGCAGATCCTGGTAGACGAAGTCCAATACTTAAAGCATGAAATCAACCAGGCGTATTTCCAGCTAGAACAGCAGAAAGCATTATTCCACGTAATTACCCGGCTGCGAGAACCTCTAGACCTGGAAAAAATTTTTCAAAGCACAGCTACCGAGGTGCGAAAACTTTTAGCAGCAGATCGAGTGGGTATGTTTCGCTTCTACCCAGATTCAGGCTGGAATGATGGAGAATTTGTTTCTGAGGACGTGGTTCAAGCTTTTCCATCAGCTATGTCCCAAAAAATTCACGATCATTGCTTTGGTGAGCAGTTTGCAATTCATTATCAGCAGGGGCGGATTCAAGCAGTCGCAGATATCCACGGTTGTGGACTGAGCGATTGTCACATTGCTGTTCTATCCAGATTTCAGATTCGGGCCAACTTAGTAGTACCTTTGTTACAAGGTCAAAACCTCTGGGGATTGCTTTGTATTCACCAATGTCATGCTCCCCGACAATGGCAAGCAACAGAAATCGAATTTGCTACCCAAATTGCTAATCATTTGGGAGTAGCTCTCCAGCACGGAGAACTCCTAGCTGAATTGCAAGCAGAAGTAGTAGAGCGTCAGCAGGCCGAACAAGCAGTTCATTCCTTAAACCAGGGAATGCAACGGGCAATCAATGAATTGCAGCTAGTTAACAAAGAACTGGAGGCTTTTAGCTACTCTGTCTCTCATGATTTGCGTGCCCCGTTACGCAGTATTGATGGTTTCAGTCTGGCCCTACTAGAAGACTACAACGATCAGCTCGATGACACTGGGCAAGACTACCTACGGCGAATTCGGGCAGCTACTCAACGGATGGGTCAATTAATTGATGACCTCCTCAACTTGTCTCGGTTGATGCGTAGTGAAATTAACCTAGAACCTGTGGATCTAAGTTTGCTAGCTAGTGAAATTTGCACTGAGCTACAGGAAAGTCAACCAGAGCGGCAAGTAGAGTTTATCATTCAACCGCAGATTTTAGCCCAAGGAGATAGCCGACTGTTACAAGTATTGTTAGAAAATTTACTCAACAATGCCTGGAAATTTACCTACAAGCATACCCAGGCAAGGATTGAGTTTGGAGTTATACCCCAGGAAAATGGCATTCCAGTATATTTTGTCCAAGATGATGGCGCTGGCTTTGATATGGCCTACTCCAATAAGTTATTTGGCCCTTTTCAGAGACTGCACAGAACCGATGAATTTCCAGGCACTGGAATTGGATTAGCCATAGTGCAAAGAATTGTGCATCGGCATGGTGGCCGGGTGTGGGCACAAGGAGCTTTAGAGCAGGGCGCTACTTTTTACTTTACATTAGTAGCAGAGGAGGGTGGGGCATGAACACGAATAACAAAATTATTCTTTTGGTAGAAGATAACCCCGATGACGAAGCTTTAGCTATCCGAGCACTCAAGCGCAATCACATCAGCAATGATATTGTAGTAGCTCGTGATGGTGCTGAAGCTCTAGATTACTTATTTGGGACTGGAGTATATATTAATCGGGATATCAGCATCAAACCTACTGTAATTTTGTTAGATCTCAAGTTGCCCCGCATTGATGGCTTGGAAGTATTGCGTCGTTTGCGAACAGATAAGCGCACTAGCCTGCTACCTGTGGTGATTTTAACGACTTCCAGCGAAGAACAAGATTTACTCAATAGTTACAGCTTGGGGTGTAACAGTTACATCCGCAAACCTGTAGACTTTATCCAGTTTACAGAAGCAGTTCGACAGCTGGGAATGTACTGGCTATTGATGAACGAGACACCTCCGATTTAGGTAATCAGTCAAAATGAGCGCCAACTTGCGTGTTCTGATTGTTGAAGATTCTGAAGATGACGCTCTTCTGCTCCTGAGGGAGTTGCGTAGAGGCGGGTACACTCTGAACTTTGTTCGAGTAGATACTCTAGAGGCCATGCAGGCGGCTCTAGATCAACAGTCATGGGACATGGTGATTGCAGATTACAGCCTACCTACCTTCAGTGGAACAGACGCCCTGAAACTCCTTCAAAGCCGAAAGCTGGATTTACCCTTTATCATCGTCTCCGGCACGATTGGCGAGGATATTGCCGTCTCAGCAATGAAAGCTGGAGCTCATGACTATCTAATTAAAGGCAACCTTACCCGTTTAGTGCCCGCAGTAGAGCGAGAACTACGAGAAGCTGAGGAACGGCATAAACGCCATAGTGCAGAAGAGGCTCTGCGGGAGAGCGAAAATCGATTTCGGATACTCTGCTCTTCGGCTCCCCTTGCTATTTTTCAGACTGATGCCCAAGGGCAACGTACCTACAATAATCCTTTATGGTATGATATTTCCGGTCTAACTGAAGAAGAAAGTTTAGGCTACGGTTGGACTCAGGCCATCCACCCTGAAGACCGCACCGAAGTTATTCAAGACTGGCAACGTACAGTATCTGAACAATCCACCTGGGCCCACGAATACAGGCTACTTAGTCCCAAAAATGAAGTTCGGTGGGTGCGCGCTCTTGCCAGCCCAATGTATTCCTCAGAAAACAGATTCCTTGGTCATGTGGGGACAGTAGAGGACATTACCGAGCGCAAGCAAGCAGCACAAAAAATCTACGAACAAGCGGCTTTACTCGATATTTCCATAGATGCAATCACCGTTCGTGATTTGAAGAACCAAATATTATTTTGGAACCAAGGTGCTGAACGTCTTTACGGTTGGAAAACAACAGAAGTCATTGGTAAGAAAGCTGCTCAACTTTTTTGTAAATCTGGAGATACTTCGCCACCATTCAATGAAATACAGGCCATACTGGCGAGGGATGGTAAGTGGCAAGGTGAGTTTCAGCAAGTAACAAAAGCTGGCAAGGACATCATCGTAGAAAGTCGTTGGACACTGATGCGCGATGAAGCTGGTAACCCCAAATCTATTCTTACACTCAGTACAGATATCACTCAAAAAAAACAACTAGAGGCGCAATTTCTCCGCGCTCAACGCCTGGAAAGTCTGGGAACTCTCGCAAGTGGCATTGCCCACGACTTCAACAACATCCTGACTCCGATTTTGGCAACTGCACAATTGTTGCCTCTGAAATTCCCCAACATGGATGAGAGCAGTCAGCAACTAATGAAGATACTGGAAAGCAGCGCCAGGAGAGGTGCTGATTTAGTCAAGCAAATTCTTTCGTTTACTCGTGGGGTAGAAGGAAGTCGCTCCATTGTTCAGGTTCGGCATTTGCTTTCCGATGTAGCGCAGGTTGCTCAAAGAACTTTCCCAAAATCCATTAAAACAAGAACTGATATAGCGCCCGAACTTTGGACAGTTTTTGCGGATGCAACTCAACTTCATCAAGTGCTGATGAATCTCTGTGTTAATGCCCGCGACGCTATGCCCGATGGCGGTGTCTTGAGCATTACCGCTACAAATCTGGTAATTGATCAAAACTATGCTCACATGCACGTGGATGCTGAAATTGGTTCTTATGTGGCGATCGCTATTGATGATACTGGAACAGGCATTCCGCCGGAAATTATCGACCGCATTTTTGATCCGTTTTTTACTACTAAAGACGTGGGTAAAGGAACTGGCCTAGGACTTTCCACTGTTATGGGCATTATCAAAAGTCACAACGGTTTTGTGACTGTGTGCAGCGAGGTCGGCAAGGGAAGTAGTTTTAAAGTGTACTTACCTAGTAGAGAAGTCAGTGAAACCAAAGCAATAGCAGATGCAGAGCTTCCAAGTGGTAATGGCGAATTAATTTTGGTGGTAGATGACGAAGTATCAATTTGTGAGATCACCAAAACTACACTAGAAAGCCATAATTATCGGATTTTAACTGCTAGTGATGGAATTGCGGCACTGGCGCTTTACGCTCAACATAATCATGAGATCAGTGTGGTGTTAATAGATTTGATGATGCCAGAAATGGATGGTTCTCGAACTATTCATATGTTGCAACGCATGAATCCTCAGCCAAAAATTATTGCTATGAGTGGATTGATGGCTTATGAGGCTACTGCTCAAAAGATCAGCCTCGGCATCCAAGAATTTTTGGCAAAACCCTTTACAGCCGAGGAATTACTGAGTACCCTCCATCAGGTACTCTAGTGAGTTGAAAAAGTTCTGAGTGCTGAGTTGTGAGTAACAGGCAATGGGAATAGGCAATAGTTTTTCTTCCCTGTTGCCTGTTGCCTCTATTCTTTCACCTTGTCCCCGTGTCCCCTTGTCCCCAATCTGCCTTCTTCACTCTTCTTGCTCTTTCGGGCGTTCAGTAGCAGCCGGATTTACTACAGTTCCCTGAGCATCGAATGGGTAGCCCTGACCTTCATCAAGAATCTCTTGCGGATCTACTGTGAGGTCAGCAGCAGTATCAATTTGTCCATTGTCATGGCTATGTTTGATCGAGGGGCCTTTATGGCTGGCATGACCGCTAGGCATGAGTTTTTCCTCTATTAATGAATATCCCAATCCTAGATTTTTCTACAGTGGAGTTACCCTATCTTGAGGCTTAAATCAATCAGCAAGCCTCTGTTTTAGTAGTCTGCTGTTTAGGCTATTGAATACAAATTAGGGTAAATAATATTGCCAAGCAATTCAAGCTGAAGCTACGAAAAACAGGCGATCGCTTGACGGTACTTGACCAATTTTCTATTGAAGTATGCTCTAATTACTCAATCTTCTCCTGCCGCTGTTTAAGTTTCAGCATGATTTCTGCGTGCATCTCGCGGGTAATTGGGTAGAAATACGTTAAAACTAAACCAGCAATCAAACAAATAGTAGGTAAGGGGCCAACTGCAAGGCGGATAGCTAGTAATGCTGACTCAGGTTGTGTGGGTAATCCAGATTGTCCGGCTACAGCTTCTTTAAAACCGTAAGCTTGCAAGGCATTTCCTACCACAAACAGTCCAAAAGCTAAACCAAATTTTTGCAACAACACCATGAAGCCATAAAAAATTCCCTCCCGGCGTTGTCCGGTTTGGAGTTCATCTAATTCAATCACATCTGGAATCATCGACCAAGGAACAAGATAAGCTGTAGAAACACCAAAACCTGCCATCACTGCCATCAAATACATCAAACTCAGTTGGCCTGGTTGCAAGTAATAGAGTCCGCCTGCTGCTATGATCCATAAACTCATTCCCAAAAAGTAAACAATTTTTTTTCCAACTTTTTTACTCAAAGCACTCCAGAAAAACAGCATCAGCAAAGCTGTTCCTTGTACCGCAATCATTACTGTAGGTACATCTGATTCTTGCAGGCGCATACAGTAAACTACAAAATAAGGAATAATGCTGGCTGTAATCTGTACACCTAACCAAGAACAAAGATATATACCGATAACAAATAGAAAAGGTCGGTTGGTAAAGACAATTTTGAGTTGTTCGATGAAAGGGATAGATGGGGTTTCTTCCAGTTGGATACGTTTAGCCTCAAATGCCAAAACGCGATCGCGTGTGCCATAAACGCACCAATATAAAGACAATACCGAAATTACAGTACAAACAGCGGCTAATATTAAATATTGTTGCTGGCGATCGCTAATCTGGGAAAAAATAATCTTCGATAAAATTAACGATAAAATGCTGCCACCGATGGAAAAGGTAAAGCGAAAACTGTTCAGGCTGGTGCGTTCGTCATAATCTTGAGTTAGTTCTGGAGTCATTGCCGTATAAGGCAAATTGACAACCGTGTAAAACACTTGAGATACCAACCCAATTACTACGTAATACCAGAACAAACCCCAAACACTAAATGGAGGTACAATCCACTGCAAGAAAAAGAAAACTCCAAAGGGAATCGCGCCATATAATAGCCAAGGCAGACGACGACCCCAGCGACGAGATTTCGTTTTATCAGTCAGAAACCCCACAAACGGATCGTTGACTGCATCCCAAATTTTGCCAATCATCAAAATGCTGCCAGCCAAACCTGCCGGGATACCAGCAACATTGGTAAAGAAAACTAATAGAAAAAATATAGAAATGTTTGCAGTAATCGCTGGGCCTAAATCACCTGCGCCATAAGCCAGTTTAGTTTTAAAGCCTAGTTTTTCACTTTGAGCAGAGCCATCGGCGACAGAATCATTCATAATATCTTGCGCTCATACTAGAATATAGAGTTTGCGTTTGCCTTCAGTATTAGCTCAAAATTACTTCCCTTATGCCAGACCTTTACGTTTCTTGGTCAGATTATCACCAAAAAATTGAACAACTGGCTGCTCAGATTTATCAATCGGGTTGGGAATTCAACCAGATTATCTGTCTTGCCAGAGGCGGACTGCGAGTAGGAGATATTCTCTCCCGTATATATCAGCAACCGTTGGCAATTTTAGCAACATCATCTTACAGTGGCCCAGGCAAGCAAGAAAGAGGTTGTTTAACCTTTTCTCGCTATTTAACAATGACCACTGAAAGTTTAGGTTCGCGCATTCTTTTAGTAGACGACCTAGTAGACTCTGGAATTACACTCAAAGAAACTCTCCCTTGGCTAAACCAAAATAGTGAGTTCGCAATTGAAGAAATTCGCACTGCTGTACTTTGGTATAAAGCTTGTTCGGTTATAGCACCCGATTACTATGTTGATTACCTACCTGACAACCCCTGGATTCATCAACCTTTTGAACACTATGAACATATGAACCCTGGCGAACTCGCAGCTAGGATCACTCAAGCTTGTTAATGGGGTGCTGGAGAGTTTTCGCTATCTTTTTTTATAAATTCTCTGGATTTTCTCCTAATTCCTTCAAACGTGCAGCTAAACGTTCTGCACGTTGTCGTTCTGCTTCTGCTCGTTGGAATTCTGCTTCTTCTGGTAAGAAAACTAAATTTTTCTCGCGGTTATAAAATCGTAACCAAGGGGCAGTTTCTCGGTCTATCGTTCCTTCCCAAATTCCTAACCAAAATCCTAAGGTTTCGCACCACAACCAACCCTGCTCATTAGCAACTAAAGGCTGATAGCGAAAATTGATATCCAACCGCCATCCTTGCAAGGAGTTGGGGTCAAAGGGATCAAAAACGAAATAGTCTCTAGTTCTAAAAACATTTTCATAGATATTCTTTTTCTCCCCTATGTCCACATTTCTTGTTGAGGGGGACATCAATTCGACAATTACATCAGGATAACGTCCCTCTTCATCCCATACAACCCAACCTTGGCGAGAACCAGTCCCTTCGACGTTGAGAACCACAAAAAAATCCGGCCCTTTGAAATCCCGATTTCGTGCCTGTGTACGACTATAGTAAATAAACATATTACCACCGACAAAGTAATCATCTCGGTCTGACCAAGCTTGTTGCAACGACCGGATTAAAACATTCATAGCAATGCGGTGGCGGTTACTTTCCAAGGGTTCTCCGTCATCAAATATTAAATCTGTTGGTGGTGGGGAAGGTTCCCAGTCTGTAACAGGAGGTGCTGGGGAACTCTCGTTTTGAGTAATGTTAGTGGACATGGCATAACCTGATACTACCGCTACGCAAAATTTAAAATTCAAAAAGCTTAGGTGATAAGCTTTTTTATTAACATCCTTAAAAACTAAAATGTGGCAAAACTCAATCAAGCTAAAATATGAAGCTGGACAAAATAGCAAAACTGACTATTAGTCTAAATTTACCACCAGATATATAGAGCGAATTTCCATTGAAACTTGTGGGCTAAACCTACTGCTGTTTGAATATTAAAATAGCCATAGCCACACTGGGAGAGTAACTAGCAATACCATAGCCCCCATCGCCAAAGCTGTCACAGCTAAGTCACGATCAAGATTAAAGGTTTCAGCAATTACTAAAGTGGCAAACGCTGGAGGCATTCCCATTTGTAGCACTATCACTTGTGCTGCCGAACCAGTTACACCAAAAAAGGGTAAGGTACTACCAATAACTAAGGGAACTAGCAACATTTTGATTGCCAAGCTCATTCCTGCCTGTGGTAAGCTGCTCCAAGACTTTAGCTGCGAGAGCCGCATCCCAATTAATACTAAGGATAAAGCGACGGCACTCCAAGCTAATTTGTCTAAGCAAAATTCAACTAAAATAGGGATTTTAATCTGTCGAAACAGCAAGCCAAAGCCGAAGCTCCAAAGGGTAGGATTAGTTAATATTGCTTTAGTTACCTGTAAATAATTACTTACATTGTTGCCAAAACGAACTGCTAGCGCTACTCCTAAGCCGTAAGAGCCAAAGAGAGACCCCAGCAAATCATAAAATAACGCCCAAGCAAAATATTTATGTCCTACCATTGCTAAGGTGATGGGAAAGCCAAGATAACCTGTATTACCAACCATTGCTGCTAAAAGCAAACTACCCTGAGTTGGTTTTTGGGGGATGGTATTTGTGAAATAGGCTTGACCTTGAATTCCTACCCAAGCTAAAAATGCCCCTAAAAAGATAGCTAGGTAAGCGATCGCCGGTGCAATCCAAATTTGACCAGACAGGTCAGCTTGGCGTAAAAAAGATACTATGCTTATAGGGCCTCCGACATAAAAAAGAAACTGACCCAAACGAGTGGGAACTATGCCAGGTAGCTTACGTCCCAAGATTAGTCCTACTAGAACTAATCCCACCAGCTTGACGTATAGTTCTAAAAGATTTGTCAAAATTGCACCTAAGAATACAGATGTAAAATGCTACGGCTTGCTTTTATTTTTTTCCAGTCTACAATCTGTTATGGCTATTGAAAAAAAGCAGGAGTTAACTCTTGAATAAGGCTGGGTTTTCTGATGAACCGCAAAATTCATTGGCTGCTTCTAGTGATGATATTCCAGTGGCTTTACGCGATCTTCCCGATGTAACGCCAAACGCACGCTTGCAACCATTGGTTTTGCTGATTGGGGGAGTGTCTGTATTTGTTGTACTCGCTGTAACTAGCGGTTTTTTGTTTTTCATTACTTCACCTAAAAAAACTGTAGATTCTCAACCTGCGCCAACTACTTCGCAGGTACAAACGCCAAATTCTGATATTTCTGCCAATCAAGGTAGCGATCGCGATACTGTATTGGGACATTTGATATACGCAGAAGCACCAGAATCTGAGTTAGTAGTAATTTCTACAAATGGGCGTATCAGAATGCGAAAAGGCGCTGCGGAAAAGTTTCAAGCGATGCAACAAGCAGCACGCAGCGCGGGTGTAATTTTAGTACCAATTTCTGGCTTTCGCTCAGTGAAAGAGCAGGAGCAGTTATTTTTTGGTGTGAGTGCCCAACGAAATCAAACTCCAGCACAAAGAGCTGCTCTAAGCGCTCCTCCTGGACATAGTGAACATCACACAGGTTACGCTGTAGATATTGGAGATGGAGCAGCACCTGCAACTAATCTTCAAGCCAATTTTGAAAATACTAAAGCTTATAAATGGCTACAAGCAAATGCAGCCCGTTTTAGTTTTGAAATTTCCTTTCCTGAAAATAATCCTCAAGGTGTCAGTTATGAACCGTGGCATTGGCGTTTTGTAGGCGATCGCAATAGTTTGGAAACTTTCTATAAAGCCAAAAATTTAAAACCATCTCCAACAACTCAATCAACGCCTTAATAGCAATTTAGGATTTTCAATTTTTTTATACGCGTTACACGCAATAATTACTCATTGCAAATATGTAATCTGAAAGTAAATAAACAGCAATTAACAATATAAATAAATACAGAGTAAAAAACATAGTTTTTACTCTGTGTTCACCTAGAATAATCACCTAGGTATCTGCACCCTTATTATAGTCGTGACGCCCTTTGCTTTATTCTTAATAATTTAAATTGAGTTATCAATGATTCCATCTCTCTTTTGGCTGGTTTAAATATATAAAACCTTGCAGTAATATTCTATCTTTTTGTAGTAGATAACTTTCAGTGAGATTTACTAAATTCCATCAGAGCAAATCTGCAAAGTTAAAGTTTTTAGTTGCAGATATTTAGTAGAAAGCAGACGGTAGAGGGCAGAAGGAAAAAATTTTTAATATTAATAACTTGCGATCGCCTAATCCATAACCCATAAGGTCACATAGCTAGTCAGAAGCTGATAGGTAACAATTCGTTATCTTGGCTGGGTAAGTAAGGAGTACAAAGTACTAATCAGTACCCAGCACTCCCGAAATTTTTAAGTCTTAAATTTTTCATCAACCGGAATTTGATAGCCATTGGCGAGGCGATTAGTCATATTCGCTGTGCCAACTATCCCTAAAAGTTCGCTAAACATGGTATCGCTCATGCCTTTGGCACGTCCCGATGCTGTGTGTGAGGCAATGCAGTAATCACAGCCATTTGTCACACTTACGGCAATGTAAATTAGTTCGCGCATCAGCGGATCAATCTCGCCAGGACTAGTCATCACTTCCTTTACCGCCTGCCAAGTTCGTTGCAGGGTGGGGGGATGATTAGCTATGGCTTTCCAAAAATTGTTGATATAGTCAGTCTGGCGGGTGGCACGGATATCGTCATATACCGCACGTACTTCTTCACTGGCTTCTTCGTATTCAATCAGCTTAGTCATTTTTCAAATCACCATATAAAATTCTTGTGGGCATTGCCCACCCTACTAAACTTAATTTCAATGATTTTGGGCATGGGGCATTGGATGAAGAGGACAAGGAGCATGGGGGATGGGGGGACAAGGAGCAAGATTTAATCATAGTTCTTTCTCCTTGTCCCCTGCTTCCCTGCTTTTTCCTACTCCCCAATCCCTAACCCTTGGAATTAAGCGCTTGATAGCGACCTAGAGCAATTAAAGGAAAGCATTGTTGATAGAGGTGATACTTTAGATAAAAATGGCTAGGGAAGCCAGTACCTGTAAAGTCCGCCTCATACCAAGTACCATCTGGTTTTTGCGTGGTTACAAGGTAGCTAATTCCCCGCTCAATGGCATCATGAGCGAATTTGCCAGTAGCTTCACCTGCTGCTATTAACCCAATTAAAGCCCAAGCAGTTTGGGATGCAGTACTAGTCCCTTGTCCTTTAAGGCTAGGATCATCATAGCTGCGGCAAGTTTCACCCCAACCACCATCAGAATTTTGGCATCCAACTAACCAAGCAGCTCCTCTTTCGATACTATTTTGGTGAGTTTGAGGTGCAATTAAGGCTAAGGCTGAGAGAACACCACTAGTGCCATAAATGTAATTTACTCCCCAACGCCCAAACCAACAGCCTTCAGGTTCTTGTTCGCGGAGAATATAAGCGATCGCTCGCTCAAAATTACCAGCATCTATTGATAAATTACAAGCTCCCAGCATTTCTAGCACCCTAGCGGTGACGTCAGCCGTGTTTGGGTCAATCATGGCTTTCAGGTCGCCATAAGGTACAGAATTCAGCCAATCTTGATCGTTGTCTAAATCAAAAGCAGCCCAGCCACCTGGCTTACATTGCATCGAAGCAATCCAGTTGAGTCCACGAGCGATCGCAGCTTGCTTTAATTGTTCATTAGGAAGCTTTGCCTGATGTAGAGCCATAACAACCACAGCAGAGTCATCTACATCTGGGTAAAAGCGATTGTCAAACTCAAACGCCCAAGCCCCTGGTTTTCCTTGACGATTTTTGACAATCCAATCACCGTAGTCAAGAATTTGCTTGTTGAGTAACCATTCTCCAGCCTGCACAATAACTGGATGATCTGGTGCAAATCCAGAATCTATCAAAGCCCGAATCGCCCAAGCTGTATCCCAAACAGGTGAAACGCAAGGTTGCACTCGGTAACTATCCTCTGTTTCAATGGCAAAATTATCGATGGCTTTTAGCCCGCGTTCGACAATCGGGTCGCTGGAGCCATAACCTAGACACCGCAAAGCTAACAGAGAATTTAGCATAGCGGGAATAATTCCGCCCCAGTCACCAGTGGCTTCTTGTCGTTCTAAAACCCACTTTTCTGCCGCTTTGATGCCTTCCTCCCGGAAAGGAACTAAATTGAGGCTTTCTGCCAACTTGAAGCCTTGATCGAGGGTGAGGAATAAATCTGTCCAATCGCCACTACGGGGTAATTCATACTGGGCTTGATCGACACCTTCAACATACAGTTCGTCTAAGGTGATAGCTGGGTCAATCTGAAAAACAGGTTTGCGATCGCAGACAATCAACAGCGGTACAGTGCTGGATCTTGCCCAACTTGACATTTCGTAGATATTAACAGGGAAAGTTGAGGGTAGAAGCATAATCCAGGGCGGCAGTGAAGGGATGCCGCGCCAGCTGTAACATCCTATGAGGGCAAGGTGTAACTTAGTAAAGATGCGAGTTTTACTGATACCACCTCTTTGCAGAATAAAAGCTTTGGCTTTGAGCATCGCTGGATCGGTTGCTGGTACACCTAGCAGTTTCAAAGCCATGTACGCTTCCACCGAAGTACTCAGTTCTCCCCCATCCCCAAAGAAAAGTTCCCAACCGCCATGCTGACGTTGTTGAGAACGCAGGTAAGTTTCAACTTTGTGTAAAGGTCTAGTGCGATCTGTGCCCCAAATTTTATGAAGTAAAACAGCCTCAGCAGTAATAGTGGCATTAGATTCTAACTCTGCCCACCAGTAACCCGCCGGATTTTGAATTGAAAGCAGATATTCTTGGCTGGTTGCGATCGCCGCTGTGACTTGATTGACTGTTACTCTGTCTTGAGTTTGCATCAAATACTATTCCACCTCACCCATAGTATAAATACAGCAGTACGGAGAAAAAATATTTTCCCACAATCAGCAGACATAGTATTGTGTCTGAGGCACTAAGAATTTGCAAGAGGATATGAGTGCAATTGTATTAGGGTTAACACTTTCATCCTTGGTGATGTGGATAGGATTACTGAGTTTACGCGGGCAGTTTTGGCGAACAGACCAGAAATTAGAAGTTGGCGAAATTACGCTGTCATCCTTACCTAAGATTTGCGTGGTAATTCCTGCCCGTAATGAAGCAGATTTGCTGCCGGCTTGCTTGCGATCGCTTCTACTCCAAGATTATCCTGGGGATTTCAATATTTTTTTGGTAGACGATCGCAGCACAGACCGCACAGCTGATTTTGCCCAAGGGGTTGCTTACGCTTTGAATAAATCCCAACAATTGCATATTATCTCTGGCAAAGCATTGCCTGCCGGTTGGAGTGGTAAACTCTGGGCAGTTGAGCAAGGTATTCAATTAGCTAGTGAGTTTACACCAAACTATTTTTTACTCACCGATGCTGATATTGAACATGACCAAAGCAATCTCCGCCGACTGGTTGCTAAAGCCGAACAAGAAGATTTAGATCTAGTTTCGGTGATGGTGCGGCTTCGGTGTGAAAGTTTTTGGGAACAACTTTTAATACCCGCTTTCGTCTTTTTCTTTCAAAAACTCTACCCTTTTCGCTGGGTCAACAATCCAAAAAATCCCACTGCTGCGGCTGCTGGAGGATCTATCTTGATTCGCACAACAGCCCTTGAAAGTATCGGCGGAATTGCAGCGATTCGCCAAGCTTTAATTGACGATTGCGCCTTGGCTCAAGCTGTGAAAGGGGCAAGGGGACAAGGGCGGATTTGGTTGGGACTGAGTGCTTTAACTCGTAGTCTGCGCCCTTATCCTTCTTTGGATAGTATTTGGAATATGGTGGCGCGGACTGCCTATACTCAACTCAATTATTCTCCACTGCTACTAGTAGGAACAGTTGTGGCTATGACGATAATTTATTTAGTGCCACCTATAGCTGCTATTGTGGGTGGATTGATAGGGAATTGGGCGATCGCACTGGCGGGTTTATCAGCTTGGCTGTTGATGAGTTTGGCTTACTTCCCAACCATCCGCTTTTATAAATGTCCTCCCTGGTTAACTTTGTGCTTACCTGCGATCGCTTTTCTTTACACCCTGATGACAATAGACTCAGCCATTCGTCACTGGCAAGGGCGCGGTGGTGCTTGGAAAGGAAGAGTTTATCCCCAGTAATTATCACGTCCGAGCAACTTCAAGGCAGGGGTGCAGGGAGCAGGGAGCAGGGAGCATGGGAAGATGAGACGGAAGTGTGAAGTTGCCAAAGAGATTAATGCAGTTATGAGGTAGATTAATCAAGCTCAAAGGTGGATTCATGAGGCTCTAAGGGAGATGAACGAGTCTTTGATACTCGTTAATCAGTCTTTGAGGGAGATGAACGAGTCTTTGATACTCGTTAATCAGTCTTTGAGGGAGATGAACGAGTCTTTGATACTCGTTAATCAGTCTTTGAGGGAGATGAACGAGTCTTTAATACTCGTTAATCAGTCTTTGAGGGAGATGAACGAGTCTTTGATACTCATTAATCAGTCTTTGAGGGAGATGAACGAGTCTTTGATACTCGTGAATCAGTCTTTGAGGGAGATGAACGAGTCTTTGATACTCATTCATAAAGCTTTCACAGAGATGTTGCAGTTCTAACTCTCCCCCCTGCTCCCTGCTCCCTGCTCCCTGCCCCCTGTCCCATGCCCTACTTCATTACTACCCACTGTGTTACAGGAGCCATTGCGCGCCAGCCCAAAAATTTACCAATAGGTTCGGCGCGTTGAATGGCAATACGGGTGAAATTGCCACCGACTTTTTCATACCACTGAAATAAGGTTTGCTCTCCTTCAATGGTGACGACATTTGCTACTAAACGTCCCCCCGGTCGTAGTGCTGACCAACAAATATCAAATAAATTTTCTGCTGTTATCCCGCCACCAATGAAGATAGCATCAGGTACAGGCAAGTCTTTGAGAGCATTTGCTGCTTTTCCTGCAATGATTTGCAGATTTGGTGTACCTAAAGCGGCTGCATTATCAGCAATATAGTGCAGTCTGGATGAGTTTTGTTCGATGGCGATCGCTCGGCATCGCGGATGAGTTCGCATCCATTCTATAGAAATGGAACCACAACCAGCGCCGACATCCCACAGTAGTTCTCCAGGTGTGGGAGCTAGAGTAGCTAAAGTAATTGCCCTCACTTCACGTTTGGTTAGCTGTCCATCATGGTGATAAGCATTATCTGGCAAACCTGGTAGCCTGGGTAAAGCAACAACTCCAGTATCAGCAATACAATGAACTGCGATCGCATTGAGATCGGCAAGGTCAGTTTCATTCCAAGATGCAGCCACACCTTCTATAATGCGTTCATGAATGCCACCCATGCGTTCTAATACAGTAATCTCGCTATTACCAAAGCCGCGTTCATTCAAAATTTGAGCAACAATACTAGGTGTATTTTTAGCTTCACTCAAAATCAGTAGTCGCGCTCCCAGATAGATGTAAGACTGAAGCAAAGAAGGTGGACGACCGCACAAGCTAATGGTTTCTACCTCAGTTAAAGACCAGCCGAGTCTGGCACAAGCAAGACTAAAAGATGACGGTGCAGGGATAATCGTCATTTCTGAGATGGGAATTTGCCGTGTTAGGGTGACACCGATGCCGTAACACATGGGATCGCCACTAGCCAATACACAAATTGACTCACCCCGACGACGAATTATTTCTTCTACTGAGGCATTGATCGGAGATTTCCAAGTTATTTTCTGCCATGAGCCATTTGTAGGGAGCATGGCTAAATGGCGATCGCCTCCTACTATAACTTTCGCTTGATTCACTAGGGAACGGGCGATCGCACTTAACCCCTCTAATCCGTCTTCACCAATACCGACGATAGAAAGCCATTTGTGTGTCATAAGTGGCATTGGGTATTGGGGATTGGGGATTGGGGATTGGGGATTGGGGATTGGGGACTGGGGACTGGGGAATGGGGCATTGGGAATGGGGCATTGGGGACTGGGAGAAATATTAACGTATAGCGTATCCACAGAACTTATACCAATCTCCTCTGCTCCCTGCTCCCTGCTCCCCAGCCAAGCAATCAGAGGCGACCTCGCGCTATAAAAAGAATAATGAAGACTAAAAAGAAACGAAATGCTCTGCGTCAATCACTGGCGGTGTTCCGATATAGCGGACGGGCTATTAGTTTAGTATGGACGACTAGCCGTGCTTTGACGATTATCCTTGCTACTTTAACTTTAGTGGCGGGTCTTTTGCCAGCAGCGATCGCTTACATCGGTAAGTTAATTGTGGATGCGGTGGTTTTGTCCGCGCAAGCTGGTACAGATAGTAATATTTATCGTCCTTTGCTGTATGTAGGATTAGAAGCGATCGCTGTTATCTTACTCGCAGGTAGTCAAAGAGGACTAACCGTTTGCCAATCGTTGTTGCGGGTGCTACTTGGTCAGCGAGTGAATGTACTTATCTTAGAAAAGGCGCTGACACTCGATCTCAAGCATTTTGAAGACTCAGAATTTTATGACAAACTCCTAAATGCGCGGCGAGAAGCATCAGTTCGTCCGCTTTCTTTAGTAAATCGCACCTTTGGATTGGTACAAAATGCACTTTCACTGATTACTTATGGCGTTCTATTAATAAATTTCTCTGTTTGGGCAGTGATGGTGCTGATTTTAGCAGCAATGCCCGCATTCATAGCCGAAACAAAGTTTGCTGGTCAAGCCTTTCGCTTATTTAGTTGGCGTGCGCCAGAAACTCGTCAACAGCATTACTTAGAAAATCTCTTGGCTAGAGAAGACTTTGTAACCGAAGTCAAACTCTACCAATTGGGGGAAATGCTGCTGGGACGTTATCGCAACATTTTTAATCAACTCTACGGCGAAGACCGTGACTTAACTTTGCGGCGGGGATTGTGGGGATATCTCCTGAGTTTAGTTAGTACCACAGCTTTTTACTTAGCATACGCTTGGATTGTAGTAGAAACAGTGCTGGGTAGAATTTCTTTGGGAGATATGACAATGTATCTCACCGTATTCCGTCAAGGACAGTCTACTTTCTCTAATGCCCTCACTTCTATTGGCGGAATGTATGAGGACAACTTATATTTATCGAATCTTTACGAGTTTCTCGAAGAAGTAACGCCACAACCTTGGGGTACAGCTACCAAAGGTATAAATCCCCAAGATGGCATTCGTTTTGAAAATGTCTCTTTTACTTATCCAGGAAGCTCAACCCCTGCATTAACAAACATTTCCCTACATTTAAAACCCGGAGAAAAACTAGCAATCGTTGGTGAAAATGGTTCTGGTAAAACGACTTTAATTAAATTACTCACCCGACTGTACACCCCAGACTCTGGAAGAATTTTGCTTGATGGTTTGGATTTACAGGATTGGAATATAGAAGCACTGCGGCGTCGCATTGGCGTAATTTTTCAAAACTTTGTCCGCTACCAGTTCACTGTGGGAGAAAATATTGGCGTGGGTGATGTGGAATATTTAGATGACACAACCCGTTGGCAAAGCGCTGCCCAAAAAGGCATGGCGGAACCCTTTATTCACCAATTGCCAGACAATTTTCAGACTCAGCTTGGCCGTTGGTTTAAGGGAGGGCAAGAACTTTCTGGGGGACAGTGGCAAAAAATCGCCCTTTCCCGTGCCTTTATGCGAACTCAGGCGGATATCTTGGTATTAGATGAACCAACATCAGCAATGGACGCCCAAGCTGAGTTTGATATTTTCAATCATTTTCGCGCTCTTACCCAAAAGCAGATGGTATTCTTGATTTCCCACCGCTTCTCAACAGTCAGAATGGCTGACAAAATCCTAGTTATTGAAGCTGGGCAAGTTGTAGAACAGGGAACTCATGAGGAGTTGTTGGAAGCTGGAGGACGTTATGCCAAGCTGTTCTTATTGCAAGCGGCGGGTTATCAGTAGGAGATGGGCATTGGGCATTGGGGACTGGGGGGTGAAGTTAAGGTAATGGCTTTTGAGGCTTTGAACATGGAAGTTTCACTTTGGAGTGAGAATGTTGGGGCTTTGAGCTTGGAGGTTCCACCTTTGAGGCAGAACGTTGAAGCTTTGAGCATGGAAGTTCCACCTTTGAGGCAGAACGTTGAAGCTTTGAGTGAGAACGTTGAAGCTTTGAGCATGAAACTTCCACCTTTAAGCTTGAACGTTGCACCTTTGATGTGGAAAGTTCCACCTTTGAGCATGGAAGTTCCACCTTTAAGCTTGAACGTTGCACCTTTGATGCGGAAAGTTGCACCTTTAAGTGAGAACGCTGCACCTTTGACCATGAAACTTCGAGCTTGTTTCAGAAATAAAAGGATTCAGCCGCCTAAACTTGATTTATAGGGTTTCCCTCCTGCCCCCTGCTCCCTGCTCCCTGCCCCCTACCTGCTGCCTTCTGCCCCATGCCCCGTATCATCTGCCTTCTCATCCTTAACTGTTGACTTAATTAAGGAGTAATCACTGATGAAATTGATATCCGAACCATCAATTCCTGTGAAAATTCAAAAGATGCGGGAAAGGGTGCGGTGGCTGCATCCCAATATTGTGCAACGGGGGATTGACCAAACGAGTATGGTCATAGACGATGGCAAGGATGATAGCTCAGAATTCTCTTTTCTCGTCATCGGTGACAGTGGTACAAAGTCTCATTACGGATATCACCCGCAAAGGCAAGTTGCTGAACTCATGCTTCCTCATAAAGATGAGTGCAATTTTGTATTGCACACGGGAGATGTAATTTATGTGGTGGGTTCCCGTGAGTATTACCCGGCAAATTTTATCGAACCTTACCGGGAATTTCTTGTAGGTGGCGAAAATCCTCAAAATATTGCCTACGATCGCATGGTGTTTAATTTACCTTTTCTGCCAGTGCTGGGCAACCATGATTATTACGATGTTCCTTTGATGTACCGCTTGCTAACAGGTAGCACGTTGCGGTTACGCCGGATGTTGCGCTACAAAGATTTTGAGATTGGCTGGCATGGTTCAAATCAAGGCGATGCTTATGCAAGAGCATTCTTAGATTATCTAGCAGCGATCGCTTCTCCCGAAGAATTAAAAGAGCATTTAGACACTCACTACACTGCTAAAACTGATACAGGGCGATGTTTGCGTTACGAACCAGGAAATTTTACCCGTGTACCCAACCGCTATTACACTTTTCGCTATGGTGGAATAGACTTTTTCGCCTTAGATTCCAATACTTTTAATGCGCCATCACCTTTACCAGATACCCAAGCGGGGGAAAACAGCCGCCGGGAATTGCAAAAGCGCCGCCAGCAGATAGATCAAGAGGAAGTGCAGATTTTAACAATGAGCGATCGGCTTAATCCAGATAACCCCGCCGAAGCTGAACAACTTGATGAACTAAGTGCCAAATTAGACCAAATTAATGAGGTGAAAATCGACATTGAAAAACAACTAGCATCTCACACAGCACCAACCATTGACTTTGAACAATTAAATTGGTTACGCACTAGGTTAATCGAATCTTGGAATACCTCTGAAGTTCGCGGACGAGTGATTTATCTCCACCATCCCCCCTACGTTACTGAAGCAACAAAGTGGAATCAAGCACAAACTTTAGCAATTCGCCACCGTCTGCGTGAGGTGTTTAACCAAGTAGCGGAAACTCTCGGTTCCCAAATTAAGGATCGTTCAGTAGTTGATTTGATTCTCAGCGGTCATGCCCACTGTCTAGAATATCTCCGCACCGTTGACACAGGTTATGCCGACTCGCATTTAAATTACATTATCTCTGGTGGCAGTGGTCGTCGTCCTCGTCGTCAGCGATCGGAGGGAACAGAATTACTGGAGACCTTTACTGACATTTCCGGTAGTTCAACTCGCAAAGTAGCAGATTCCTTTTTGTATGTAGGTCGCACTGGTCACGGTTCGCAAAAGCGGCTACCTTACTCCGGCGTGCGGATTGATGTTCAAGATGGTTCCCCACCTAAATTTTCCGTCAAACCTTTTGTAGCAGAGCGCTTTGAGCAACAGTGGTACACCCGTCAGCTGAAACCGTTTGTGATTTAAGTGGCAAAATTATCATAGGCGATCGCTTAATTTTGATACTTCTGTAACGTTAGTAAAGTATTTAATTTTTTTACTAACCGCAAAGGTCGCAAAGAGCGCGAAGCAAGATTTTCTAAAACCTTTGTGTCCTTTGTGCCCTTTGCGGTTCGTTAAACAGGACAACCTTTATGATCAAGAATAATGAAAACATCTCTAGCTACTCTAACTGCTGGCTTTGCATTGCTGATGGCAGTAAACCCTGCTAATGCTGTTCTACTGTACAGAGGCTTATCATTTTCTAACCAAACACCTGCTGAACAAGGATGGTTGTATTTCCGCAGTTCTGTACTTCCTATTCCTTCGGCAATTGCCACAAATGAAGGTACTATCCTCGACACCACTGGAACTAACAGCAATTATGCAGGTTATTTTCGGCAATCTCCCGTAATTTTGGAGCGTACCAAAGGCTATAACGTCACTTTTAGAGTACAAATTCATTCTGAAAGCCACACTGCAATGAATCGCGCTGGCTTCAGCGTTATAGTGACTAGTAATAAGTTGGTTAATGAACCGCATCCCCACGGTATAGAATTGGGTTTTTGGGAAAATAATATTTGGGTGCAGAATGTTGGCTTTACTCGTGGCGAAAATGTGTTTTATAACACGAAAGCTTCTGGACAAATATATAACTTATCTGTCAAAGATGGCAATTATCAACTGTTTGCCAATGGAAGTGCAAGGCCGATTCTTAAAGGTAAACTCCGACAATATACAGGTTTTGCACCACCTTTTGGATATAAAAATCCCTACACTACACCTAATTTAATTTTTATGGGCGACAATACAACATCAGCTAAGGCAAAAGTCACGATAGTTAGTGTTGAGGCTAACTAAGTGAAGCGGCAGTATAGTTTTTCAGGTTTAGTATTAATTATCCTGGTAGTGTTTCTGGGTTTGCTGATAAATGGAACTGACATAGCGATCGCAGCACCAAATACCTCGACAATTTATGAACAGCACACTATTCACAGCCCAGATGGTATTGGAAAATATTACATGGGCAGAGAAATTGCCAAAGTTATGGGACATACAGGTGCTGGCTGGCTAGAAAGGCCTAGCCGCGAAACTGAAGAACAGCCAAGTAAAATAATCAGCGTTCTCAACCTCAAACCCAGTGATGTAGTAGCAGATATTGGCGCAGGTACAGGCTATATGAGTTTTCGCATCGCGCCTTTATTAACACAAGGAAAAGTTTTAGCTGTAGATGTTCAGCTAGAAATGCTCGATATTATCGAGTTTCTTAAAAAAGAAAACAACATTACTAACGTAGAGCCTGTTTTAGCCACCCTTACCAACCCTAACCTAACACCTGCAAGTGTCGATTTAGCCTTAATGGTCGATGCTTACCATGAGTTTGATCATCCGCGAGAAGTGATGCAAGAACTGGTGAAAGCACTAAAACCAGGGGGTAAGGTAGTTTTAGTTGAGTATCGGGGTGAGAATCCTTTTATTATGATTAAACGCCTACACAAAATGACTCAAAAGCAAGTCCGTCAAGAAATGCAAGCTGTAGGTTTGGTTTGGCGTGAAACCAAAAACTTATTACCACAGCAGCATTTAATGGTGTTTGAGAAACAAGCTGAAGATTAAAAATAAACTAAAGTTAATAAATTCAAAAGTTTAGGGTACAACAATTTTCTCTACCTATCTGTCTGATTCTTTTTTCAAATTGATATTAATTACGAATTACGAATTACGAGTTACAAATTTGTATTAGTGATGCAATGCTCCAATAATGAGAGCAACAACAATTGGAATAATAATCGGGATAGCAACAATAAGCCCCCATTTACCAAATCGAATTTCTTCACCTTCTGACTTGAGAACTGCTATCCAACCACCAACTCCCATTAATATCCAGATGCATCCGAAGGCAATAAATATAACAAATACTGAGTCTTGCATATTAATAAACTAAATTGAAACGCAAAGGGGCGCAGAGTTGAGCGCAAAGGAGCGCAAAGTTTGTTTTGGTCTATTCGCTACGAATTAAGGAAATGCTGTATTGAGATAAGTTTCAAGCCAGAAAAAAACAAATTTGAACTATTTAGATTTTATTTATTAATTACTTTTCTTCCTTCCTCCTTTTTCATTACTCCTGCCTCTACCTTCTGCCTTATTTTCAAACCTACAACTAGCAAAATAGTAATCTTGTAACTTCCTCTAACACTTTCAATCCTCGTAAGGAACCCCGAATCAGTCGGGTAGCGGCAAAGGGTTGACGAAGTAAGTTCATTGCTAGGGGTAAAGGTTTCAATGAACCATCGGGGCTAATTGCTGATGTTAGATCAGGTATATCGTAATGACAGTCATCGCTTACCACACGCAACATTGCTACTGACGCCCCCACCGAATTGAAAAACTCTAAAGCGGCAAATCCCTCCATATCCACAACATCAGCCCCCACAGTCTCGCCCAAATGTCGTTTTTCGGCAGCAGAACAAATTACGCGATCGCTTGTTAATGCTTTAACTAAATTGAGTGTTGAGTCTAGATGTGAGTGTAACTGTGATGTGAAGGTGCGATCGCAAGGTAACAGCCTTGTCTGATAAACACATTCCTGATACAAGACTATTTCCCCCACTTGATAATTAGGGTTTAAACTTCCACAAATACCCATCAGCAGCACTCTTGGCTGTGGAGAATTAAATAACCAGCTATCCTGTTGGAATTTTGGGAGATATGTGGTTAGAGATTTTACGCCAATGGGTATAGGTATCACAGTTGGCTTTGAGTCAGTGACACGACTCAAGCCACGACACACAGCCTTGTACTCTGCTCCTTGGGGTACAAAAATCGCTTGGATTGGGGGGAAATTAGACACTAGCTCTGATTTTAGTGCGGTTAAATTGAGCAAGACTGTCGATTAGCGATCGCCAGAACTCGCAAACTTGAGGTGTTTACTGTAGCATGACTAATAATTGTGTCACCCGCACGATGATTTTCCAAGATGGACAAGCCTAATAGCTCAAAATCTGCACGAGAACGCTTCAATATTTCAAGATTGGCGATTCAGTTTTCGTGGCTGACGGTAAGTTTTTGGATTGCCGTGACGGTAGCTGGGCTTTTAGCTCTCAGTTCCCTCAAGTATGCTTTGTTTCCAGATGTGACTTTTCCAGTGGTGGTAGTAAATGCTACTGCTCCTCTGACAACGGCTCTGGATACAGAAGCAAAGCTCACCCAACCAATAGAGCAACGCCTGAAATCTTTAACAGGACTTGAGAATATCCGCTCATCGACTTATCCGGGTCAAACTGCCGTTAGCCTGTCTTTTGTTGTTGGTACAAATCTAGAAACATCGACCAAAGAAGTTGAAACTGCCCTTAAGCAGTTAAGTCTTCCTCAAGGAGCAACTTCTAAAATTATTCCCTTGAATTTAAACGAGTCAGCCGCCGTTAGCTATGCCATAGAGAGTTCCTCACGGAATCTGACAGATTTGACTAAGTTGGCGAAAGACCAGATCGTACCTGCGATCGCTAAATTGCCGGGAGTACTCAAAGTCTCTCTGTTGGGCGCTCCTAGCACATCTCCTTTGCAGCTACCAACCAGTGCAGCTGCTCTACCCGAAGGAGGGGCAACATTAGTACGTTTCAACGGCAAAGATGCTTTAGCGTTTCAGGTAATTAAACGCGGTGACGCTAACACATTAGAAGTAGTCAGTCGCGTTGAAGAAGAAGTACAACGCCTGCGGTCTAACCTCAAAGATGTCAAACTGACTTTAGCCGCAACTCAGGCAGAATATATCCGTAATGCAACTCATTCCACAATTGATGCTCTGATTGAAGCCATAGTCTTATCGGTAGTAGTCATTTACCCTTTTTTGTGGAACCTGCGAGCTACTGTGATTTCAGCACTGGCGATTCCTGTCTCGCTATTGGCAACGTTTATTGTCATGGCGATTTTTGGTTTTAACCTTGAGACAATTACGTTGCTGGCTTTAGCTTTGGTGATCGGCAGTATTGTAGACGATGCGATCGTTGATGTCGAAAACATTATGCGGCACGTCGAAGACGGCGAAAGTCCTCAACAAGCAGCGCTTTTAGCTACTAATGAGATTGGGTTGACAGTCACTGCTGCCACCTTGACAGCCGTAGCGGTGTTTCTGCCCATAGGTTTAATGGGTGGGGTAATCGGTCAGTTTTTCAAGCCCTTCGGCATTACTGTCTCGGCGGCAATGCTTGCATCTATGCTAGTGGCGCGAACTTTATCCCCAGTGCTGGCTATCTACTGGCTAAAACCTACATCCTCGCGTTCCCCTCGCCGGGAAGCAAAAATTTGGGTTAGTTTTGCCCAATCTTACAGAGACTTGCTGCGGTGGTCTTTGAGCCACCGTAAAATAGTCATCGGATTAGCTGTATTTAGTTTTGTTGCAGGTATAGCCCTGATTCCGCTGATTCCCAAAGGATTTATTCCCAAATTAGATCGCGGCGAATTCAATATTACTTATACGGCTCCTTTGCCGAATATCCCTGATCAGGCTACTTTGCAGAGGCAAGCAGCACAAGCAGCGCAGGCAGCGCAGGCAGCACAGGCAGGAATTTCTCCCTTACCCGCCGCCATCCCCAACCCTTTGAACGATTCTTTGGAAGTTGCCAAGAAACTCGAAGAAGTAGTCATAAAATCACCAGCAGTCGAAACGGTATTTACCACTGTTGGTTCTCGTGAGGGTGAGCCGAACAAAGGTACGCTTTATGTGAAGCTGAAAGAAAACCGCGAAATCACAACTGCGGAACTACAAGACCAGTTTCGCTCTACTTTGCCCAATCTGCCTGGAGTAACTACTAGTGTCGAAGATATTCAATTTGTCGATACTGGTGGACAAAAACCTCTCCAAGTATCATTACGAGGTAATGACCTTCAATCCCTCAGCAAAGCTACTAAGGCAATTAAACAGAGAATTGAAAAACTACCAGGATTCGCTGATGTGACGGTTACAGGTGGCGCGAACCAACAGGGTAAAGTGTTTCAGATTGAGCGTCTGAACAATCAGCGAGTTGCCTATATTAGTGCTAACCTCGGTAAGGATTTATCTTTAGGCGATGCTACAGACAAAGTGGTAGCCGAAGCCAAGGCAGTATTACCCTCTAATGTTTCTTTGGACTTGGGAGGAGACTCGGCTCGGTTAGGTGAAGTTTTTGGTAGTTTTGGCACTACTCTAGCTCTATCGGCATTATGTATTGTAATAGTACTAATTTTGCTGTTTAAAGGCTGGGTAGACCCGGTAGTAATTGGCGTTTCTTTGCCTTTGGCATTGGTAGGAGGCATACTGGCACTACTAATTACCAAAAGTGACTTTGGCATGATCTCCCTCATCGGTTTTGTCTTTTTGCTGGGGTTGGCAAATAAAAATGCCATTTTGCTGGTAGATTACATCAACCAGCTACGCAACTCTGGCTTAGACCGTACCGAGGCGATTCTTAAGACTGGATTAGTCCGCCTGAGACCAATTATCATGACAACCGCTTCTACTATTTTAGGGATGTTACCGATCGCTTTAGGTTTGGGAGCAGGTTCGGAGTTGCGATCGCCTATGGCTGTAGCTATCGCTGGTGGATTGGTAACTTCAACTATCCTCAGTTTGATTGTTGTGCCGGTGGTCTACGCCATTTTGGATGATTGGTTTCCTCGGTTCAAACAGAGGAGGAGTCATTGATGCGGGCCTTTGTTACTGGTGGTACAGGTTTTGTTGGTTCCCATGTAGTGCGGTTGTTACTGCAAGAGGGATGTGCAGTGAAAGCACTGGTGCGCCCTAGCAGTAACTTGGGAAACCTCCAAGGGCTGGATGTGGAAATTGTTAAAAGTAACCTGAATGACCCGGAACTTTGGCAACAGATGCTTGGTTGCCAATACCTGTTTCATGTCGCAGCTCACTATTCGCTTTGGCAAAAAGACCAAGAACTACTCTATCTTCATAATGTCGAAGGTACGCGTAATGTGCTTGCAGCAGCGCAAAAAGCTGGAATTGAGCGCACTGTCTATACCAGTTCTGTGGCAGCAATTGGGGTAGGGTCACCTGGTAAAGTCGTAGATGAAACTTATCAAAGTCCCTTAGAAAAATTGGTAGGTCACTACAAAAAGTCTAAGTACCTGGCAGAACAAGTAGCCATGCAAGCAGCTAGCACAGGCCAGGAAGTAGTTGTGGTCAATCCTAGTAGCCCTATTGGCCCTTTGGATATCAAGCCTACCCCAACGGGTGATATTATCTTGAGGTTTTTACGGCGGCAAATGCCCTTTTACTTGGATACTGGGCTGAATTTTATTGATGTGCGGGATGTAGCTAAGGGACATTTACTAGCATTGCAGCGAGGCAAATCAGGCGATCGCTACATCTTAGGACACCAAAATCTTTCCTTGAAGCAAGTTTTGGAACAACTCGCCCAAATTACGAGTTTGCAAGCACCCCAAAAAGCTGTGCCTGCTTGGTTACCCCTCAGCGTTGCTTGGGTTGATGAAAAGATTCTCGCACCGTTAGGCAAATCGCCCTCAGTCCCTATAGATGGCGTTCGGATGGCTCAACAACCTATGTATTACAATGCATCAAAAGCAGTACGAGAGTTGGGTCTGCCTCAGTCTTCCCTGAAGACGGCATTCGAGGATGCTGTCGATTGGTTTGTTGCTCAGGGATATGTCAAATAAAAAATGAAGGTGTAAGGAATGAAGGATGAAACAATTTATCCTTCAGTCTTCATCTTTTATCGTGGTGTTTTTCAAAGTAACAGAGGAGTGAAAAGTCAATGGCGATTAATTTACAACAAGCTATAGATATCGGGAAATATCTAGTTACTCAGCGTTTTTTAGGACGTAAACGCTTTCCTTTGGTATTGATGTTGGAACCACTTTTTCGCTGTAACCTAGCTTGTAATGGTTGTGGTAAAATCCAGCATCCACCGGAAATTCTCAAGCAAAATCTTACCCCAGAACAGTGCTTTGCTGCTGTGGAAGAGTGCGGCGCACCAGTTGTTTCAATTCCTGGGGGAGAACCACTGCTACATCCCCAGATTGATCAGATTGTGCGAGGATTAGTTGAACGCAAGAAGTATGTTTATTTATGTACTAATGGTTTGTTGTTAGAAAAGAGCCTGGATAAGTTTCAACCTTCGCCTTACCTAACTTTCAGCGTGCATCTTGATGGAATGCGAGAGTTACACGACAAGTGTGTTGATCGCAAAGGCGTTTTTGATATTGCTGTTAAAGCTATTCGCGCCGCTAAAGCCAAAGGTTTTCGTGTTACCACTAACACCACCATCTTTGAGGGTACTGATCCCAAAGAAATGCAGGAGTTCTTTGACTTTCTAGAAACTCTGAAGACTGATGGCATGATGATTTCTCCTGGCTACAGTTACGAGTTAGCGCCAGATCAGGATCATTTTCTCCAGCGTGAACAAACACGGGCACTGTTCCGTGAAATTTTAGCTCCTCACAAAGCTGGTGAGAGAAATTGGAACTTTAATCACAACCCATTGTTTTTAGATTTTCTGACAGGGGAGAAGGACTACGAATGTACGCCTTGGGGTAGCCCAAGTTATAGCGTTTTCGGTTGGCAAAAACCCTGCTATTTACTGAGTGAAGGGTATTACACCACATTTAAGGAACTGCTCGAAGACACTGATTGGAGCCAATACGGTCGTGCTAGTGGTAATCCTAAGTGTGCCGATTGCATGGTTCACTGTGGTTACGAACCAACAGCCGCGATGGATGCAATGCAACCGCAAAATATAGCGCGTTCGCTTGGCACTGTGTTTGGCAGGTAATATTAATTCGGGCATTGCTGAATCAAGGGAGGAAATTTTATGTATTGAAATCTCAAACTCCTTATTCTATCTGCGTCTCTGCGGCTCTGCGTGAGATAACAGCAACGCCCTAATTCGTAATTTGTAAATTTTTACGAGTAGAAACCCAATCCCCAATCCCTAATCCCCAATCCCTTTTACATTGGTATTAACTCGCTCGCCCTGCCTCAGGCCTGTTCAGTTCGCAACTATTACGAGGAAAAAGCCATGTCACAGAATAGCTCGGTTGTAGGAGTAAAACGGCGCTCATTGTGGGAACTTGCCTTAGAGGGAGTGCTGGATGGCGGCCCTTCTACTTGTCAATTTGCTATTACCAGCGTGTGCAATGCCCGTTGCGATTTTTGTAGCTTTGCCGTGGATCGGATGCCGATGAATGAGCGGCATTCCGTCACACTGGAGCAAGCAAAACAGGCAGCGGAGATTCTCTATCGTAATGGAGTGTATTTCTTAATTTATGTGGGTGGTGAGCCAATGGCTCATCCCTACTTGAATGAGATGATTGCTCATGCGTCCAGTATTGGTATGGCTCCCATGCTTGTAACTAATGGCTCTCTGCTGACTCCAAAGCGAATTGACGAGTTGGCTGATGCTGGGCTAACGAGCATAATTATTTCTGTTGATGCGACTGAAGTGGAAAAGCACGAACAAAACCGAGGTCTTAAGGGAGTGTGCGATCGCATCCGTGAAGCCAATGTTCATTGCCAACGTCGGCAAATCAGTACTACGGCTTCAGTCACTATGAGCCGATTGGTGGATGATTACCACAAGTTACCGCCATTCCTGGAATCGCTAGGGTTTGATAGTGTAACTTTCTCTTATCCACTAACTACTCTGGCATCTTCTTATCTTGGTTACGCAAAGTCAAACTTAGTCGATTACACTGCCGAGGAGTTGCAAGAGCGTTTCGAGATTGTCAAAGCGCTCAAAGGCAATTTTCAGGTTGTTAATCCTACCGCCTCAATTGAAGATATGCAGCGCCATTTACGCGGTGAACCAGAGCAATTCGGTTGTCTTGGCGGCTGGAAGTTGTTTTACTTAGATTGGCATCTTAACCTCTACCGTTGCCACAACTGGGATAAACCCATGTGTCATATCACTGAATTTGATGGTTCTCAGCGAGTTCGTGATGGCTGTACTGCGTGTATGATTGACTGCTACCGCGACTCAAGTGTAATGCAGCATATCGGTGTCGCTGTCAGTGATGGGGTAAAAGCAGCAGCCAAAGGAGACTTAAAGCAAGCTTGGCAACATTGGTTTAACCGTAAGAACCTGGTTTCTCTCAAAGCGGTTTGGGAACAAGCAACTTGGTTGCGTCGCCTTTAATATCGTGTAATATCGTGTTCGGTTAAAGACTTATCATTAAGACAGCAGGGGAGCAGGGAGAGAAAGGGTTTTTACGTTTTTGCACAGATGCGATAATTATAACTAATTACCTGAACTTGATATAAACTACAAAAAAAGTCTAAATTCTAAATTCCCTCCCAAGGAGTTGAAAGTGTCTTTGGAGAATTATTAGCGATCGCTACTAATTTACCTCCTTTAATCAATTTCAGGTGTTGTCCCCGCCACTCTATTGTTGTGCCCATAAAGCCGCAGCACCAAATGACAAAGTGGATCAAGTCGCGTATAGGGATCATCCATAAAAACTTTTTGGCAGATGGATCATTGAGTATTCCAACTCCAACTACCCAACCCATTACTAACCGTAATAGCAAAGTTATAACTAGCACATTCCAACTGAATATTGACCCTTCCGTAGTTAACAACAAAAGCAAGCTGTTAACTGTACCGTAAGTAAACAGCAGTCCTAAATAACCCCAAGGGCGAGAAACGCAAATACAACGCGCCCAACGAATCTGTCGCGCGATAGTATCAGCTACGGTGCTGGTAGCTAATACATGGTCAACTACATAATCGGACAGTACAACCTTATAACCAGCCTCGGCTGGTAAATAGCCAAGTTGAAAGTCATCTGCAAGATAATCAGCGATCGCCCCAAATCCACCAATTGCTTCTAGCGCCTGTTTGCGGATGACAATGGTTGAACCAAAGGCGAATTTTATACCTTCGAGTTGATTGCTGACTAAAACATTGGCATGAAAATCACAAGCAGTGCCAATTGCCTCTAAGATAGTTACCCATCCTTGAGCTAAAGAACGATACAAACAAGTCACAACACCAACCTGCTCATCTTGGAAAGGCTGGATAACTCGTTGCAAATAATCTGTGCCAACTCGAATGTCACTATCGGCGATGAGGAGAATTTCATGTTTGGCAGCAGTGACAGCATTTGCGAGATTACTGACTTTCAGGTTTGCCCCAATGATGCGATCGCTCACTACCAAATTAATATCTACATCTGGGAACTGCTGAATAATTTTTTCGACAACTTTTATACCTGGATCATTGCGATCGCGCACAGCAAATATAATTTGATATTCTGGATAATTCTGTTGGCAAAACGAGGCGAGGTTTTTGTCAGCCTCCCAATCAACTCCACAAATTGGCTTGAGGATGGTAACAGGTGGATGAAACTCCCGATTGATAGCATGGGGGTGACTACAAAAAGCGATCGCTGCATATATGCCGTAGCAGTAGAAAAAGATGGCTGATAAACAAAGAATTATTAAAAATAACTTAATGAGTGCGAGATCAAGACTGAAGAAAGAAGTAAACCCCACTTGAATATTATCTCCACGGTTTCATATGCTACATTTTTAACTCTAGTACACTGAGTTTGCCATCCTCTGTTTGTTTAGTCTTAAAGGTATATAAAAGCAGAGATTAAAAATAGGATTTACCACACTCGGATGAGGAAACAAAAACAGATTTTGGTATAAAAGAATGATAAATTTTGCTTATATAATTTTATGAGTCAATTTTACTCCTGGAAGAAGGCATTCTATAAACTGGCAGCTATACCATCATGAATCTGATTTATTTTCTTTTACGTTCTTCATGGGGGATGGTGGTGATCGCGATCGTAACCGGATTCCTGAGTGGTGGTAGTAGTGCTGGATTGATTGCTTTAATTAGTTCTGCTGCCAATCCTGGTACAACCTCACCCCTGACAACTATAGCTTGGGGTTTTGTGGGCTTGGTAATAGTTGCACTGATTACCAGTATCATTTCTCAGGTAATGCTGGTTCGCCTCTCTCAAAATGCAATCTTGCAATTACGGATGCACTTGAGCCGTCAGATATTGGCTTCTGAGTTAAGCCATTTAGAACAGCTAGGAAATCCGCGAATATTGGCAACCCTCACAGAGGATGTGCAAGCTGTTGCTAACGCTGTCTATATAATTCCTTTCCTCTGCATTGATCTATCGATGGTGTTGGGTTGCCTAGTTTACATAACTTGGCTTTCTTGGTTAGTATTTTTGTTGGTTTTAACTCTGATGGTAGTAGCGCTTGGTAGTTGCCAGTGGCTATTGCAAGGAGGAGGGCGATCGCTTGCTCTTGCTCGTGAGGATCAAGATGTACTGTTTCAGCATTTTCGCACGATTACCGAAGGCGTTAAGGAACTTAAACTCAACTATCAGCGCCGTCAAGTCTTCTTAGAAAAACAACTAGAATCAACAGCTATTAATTACCGTCAGCATAACGTTAAAGGTCTGACTCTTTTCGCATTCACTACTAGTTGGGGCAGATTCATATTTTTTTTCGCGGTTGGTTTTTTGTTGTTCGCACTGCCGCATTTGATTACCGTCAGCCGTCAAACTCTTTCTAGCTACGTCTTGACTTTTACTTATTTGATGTTGCCGATGGACAACCTTGTTAATAACTTACCTCAGATTATTAAAGCTAATGTCGCCTTACAAAAGATAGAATCACTAGGTTTATATCTAGCTAGTCGAGTAGAAACATCGACAGTACCACCTGCTATTAAATCATCTTGGCAAAGATTAGAATTCAAAGGTGTGACCCACACTTATTACACAGAACAACAAGATAGTAGCTTTATTCTTGGCCCCATAGACTTAACACTATATGCTAAAGAACTATTGTTCATTGTTGGCGGAAATGGTAGCGGTAAATCCACTTTAGCTAAATTAATTACTGGACTTTACATACCTGACAATGGAGAAATTTTGTTAGATGGAGAGACAATTAATGAGAATAACCGAGAATGGTATCGTCAACATTTTTCGGTAGTTTTCTCGGACTTTTATTTATTTGAAGAACTTTTAGGATTAGAAAATTCTGACTTGGATACTCAAGTTCAAAAATACCTCAAGCAACTCCAACTAGATCATAAAGTCAAAGTTGAAAATGGGCGACTTTCTACAACTGCTCTTTCTCAAGGGCAGCGTAAAAGACTGGCTTTGCTTACAGCTTACTTAGAAGACCGACCAATTTATTTATTTGATGAATGGGCAGCTGACCAAGACCCAATATTTAAGGAAGTATTTTATACTCAACTGCTGCCAGAACTGCGAGATAGAGGTAAAACAGTGGTGGTTATCAGCCACGACGATCACTATTTTTATTTAGCAGACCGGATAGTAAAACTAAATTACGGCAGAATTGAATATAGCAAGCAGTATCAAGGAATTGAAGATGGCAGAGGCTAAAAACGTACTAGGCACAAACCTGGAGGTTTGCTGCACTTCTCCGATGACTGGGTATTACCGTGATGGGTTATGTAATACAGGTGGTCAGGATTTTGGAATGCACGTTGTTTGCGCTCAAGTCACAGCAGAATTTTTAGAGTTTACTAAATCTCAAGGAAACGACCTCAGCACCCCTGTTCCGGCATTTAACTTTCCTGGTTTGCAGCCAGGCGATCGCTGGTGTTTATGTGCTGCACGCTGGCAAGAAGCGCTTGAGGCTGGCGTTGCTCCACCCGTTGTGCTTGCAGCCACCCATGCCAGAGCTTTAGAAGCCTGTAATTTAGAAGATTTGCAAAAACACGCTTTCACTCACTCTTGATCAGTACTTAGTACACCATTTCATTAATTCGTAGCGAATTGATAAAAATACTCTGTCTTGAAAAGTTGAGCCACTTGCTTGCGGGGGTTCCCCCCGTTGTGCAAAGTGGCGTTCCTACGCCGGGAAACCCGGCTTCGAGGAACTTTTCGCTGCGTTACTTTGCGCTTACCTTGCGTCCCTCTGCGTTTAAAAAGCTACGAATTAATTTATTTTTGTCCAACTACTGATTGTAATTAGTTAGCTCAAACCCACTTTGAACAATAGCATTTCGTACTTTGTCGCTCAAAAGCGCAGAGAGTTCTGCTGCACCTGAACCTGAGGGGCCATTCAGTGGCTCCTCTGGGTTAATTACTGCGGGATGAGAATAAATTTCTACTAAGTCTGCTTGAATCTGAGGTATTAAACCAAGCAAGTATTCCTCGGTCATACTGCTAGTTTGCAGCAACCCGTAGACTCGTTCAGCAAAGTTAATACCATGAGCTTTCAGTAATCCCTCACCATAGCGGCGCAGTCTACCAAATACTCCTGCCCAGACTAGCTTAGTCAGTAACCCACGGCGGTCAAGCTTGAGGGTCATCTTCAGTTCTTCAGATGGCAGACGGATCACCCGGATGTTAAATTCCTGTGCCAATTCAACCAGAATACGCAATACTACGGGATGGGTATGCAGATGTAAATGTCCGTCTACATGGGAAAGGGGCAACCGAGAATCACGAAACTTTTCTAGCTGGGCGCGGATTTCTCGTTGTAATTCTTCACGGGCGGCAGGATGGAATTGATAGCGTAAACCAGCTTGGAGGGGGCTGTCTGGAAAGTTACTTTGTGAGTCAACTAAATGGGGAATTTGGGAAGGTGACAAAACAGACCGACCGCACACCAGCACTAGATGTAGACCGACTGCTAAGTTAGGGTGTTTACGCGCTTCTGCGATCGCCTCTTCAGCAGCCTCTCCCGTTACCATCAGGCTGGTACTAGTTAGTACACCTTGTTTAAAAGCTTTGATAATTGCTTGATTGACACCACGAGAAAAGCCGAAGTCATCACCATTGATAATGACAAAACGACGATTTTGTTTGGGCATAGGAAGCTAGGGACTAGGGACTAGGGACTGGGGATTAGGGAATTAAGAAGCTTTGATTCTTCCCAGTTCCCAGTCACCAATTCTAAATAGATTGTGCGTGTGCAGCAGCCTGCTGAGTGCGGCGTTCTTTCAGGTAAGAGAAGAACTCCCCACCCTCGCGTAGACGACGTACCATCATCTGGCGGTCTGTGAGCATTTCCCGCACAATTGGCAGAATCGCCTTGGGACGGAAGTAGAATTTACGATACATGCGCTCTACTGCGTCTTCAATTTCCTCACTAGAAAGAGTTGGATATTGTAGTGTGGAAGTTTGAATTCCAGAGTTAGCTACTAAAGATTGGTTGGTAAACCAACCGTTGGCTTTGGCTTGTTCGTAAAGTTCTGTACCAGGGTAAGGCGCGGCAATTGAAACTTGAATTGTATGGGGACTGAGTTCGCAGGCAAAGCGAATTGTCTCTTCTACAGTTTCTCTCGTTTCAACTGGTAGACCTATAATGAAAGTTCCGTGAACGGTGATGCCGAGTTTGTGGCAGTTTTTCATAAATTCCCGCGCCACTTCTAGCTTGATGCCTTTCTTGATGCGGTTGAGAATTTCTTGGTTACCAGATTCAAAACCTACAAGCAGTAATCGCAGACCATTATCGCGCAGGGTTTTTAGGGTGTCGTAGTCTAAGTTGGCACGGGCGTTACAACTCCAAGTGAGTTTGAGCCGTTTCATGTGTTCGCTAATGGCGATCGCCCGATGTTTATCTATCGTAAACGTATCGTCATCAAACATATATTCCCGTACCTTATCACCAAATATGGCTTTGGCTTCTTCCATCTCCCGCCCTACAACTTCTGGACTTTTATGACGGTAGAGGTGACCTCCAATCGTCTGCGGCCAGAGGCAGAAGGTGCATTTTGCCGGACAACCGCGACCAGTGTAAAAGGAAATATAAGGATGTAGCAGGTAACCGATGAAATATTTAGTTATGTCTAAGTCACGGGCATAAGTGGGGAGGACGCTGGGCATAGCATCCCAGTCATGAATTAAGGGGCGCTCCTCATTATGGCGCACGTTACCAGTGCGATCGCGGTAGCTCAGACCCTTGATATCTTCCCAAGGTTTACCTTCCGCTAGCTCTTTGCAGGTATAGTCGAATTCATTACGACACACAAAGTCGATAACTGAATTATCCCGCAGCGTCTCGTCTGGTAATACTGCCACATGCGCCCCGACAAAGCCAATCTCCACATCTGGATTCTGAGCTTTTATGGCTTCTGCACACTTGACATCATTAGCCAGTGAGGGGGTGCTGGTGTGCATGATCACCAGTTCGTAATCTTTAGTGATTTTCAGCACATCTTCCACAGTTTGGCCATGAGGCGGCGCATCTACAAGCTTGCTACCTGGGACAAGCGCGGCAGGTTGCGCCAGCCATGTCGGATACCAAAAGGAAGTAATTTCGCGCTTGGCTTGGTATCGTGAACCCGCGCCACCGTCAAATCCATCAAAGGAAGGAGGACTGAGGAACAAAGTTTTCTTCATTGATATCTCTCCTTAGTCAAAGGTCAAAAGTAATTGGGCATTGGGCATTGGGCATTGGGCATGATTGTTATTCTCCCTTGTCTGACTTTTGACTTCTGCCGTCGTCCCTCTGCCTTCTGCCTTTTTAAACTAGCTAGCTTTCATGTTCACATTGATAAACTGTTGGATGAGTGCCAACACATCATTACGGCTGAGTTTCTCTTTGCCATTAGCTAAGGCGTCAAGAGTACCATGTGCCAAGGTGAGCGGAATCTGACAAAAGTCTAGAGCAGGGCCAGCAGGGAGGTCTTTAGTATAAGCATCTGCTAGCACTAGATTGCGGCGTGCATATTCTTGCATATTTGCCGCGCTCCAACCTTCAGGATAAAAGTCTACTCCTCTTTTCAAATCTTCGGTGTGATTACGCAGAATGTTAACAGCTTGCAAACCCCTACCAAAGCCAATTGCTTGAGTACGGTTAGTTGGTGTCCCATCGTACCAAGCCCATAAATCTGATAGTAACAATCCCACCGCGCCTGCAACCCCAAAGGTATAACGATCTAAGTCAGACTCGGTGTGAATTTTCCAGTTGATTTCCGCCCAGTGAGCCATCCGGTCTGCCATTGCAGCGGTGGCGTCCCAAATCCGGGGTGCGATCGCCTCAGGTGCTAAGATTGACCATTCTCTAATTCCAAGGGTGACTTCTGCTAAAGTATTCTCATACCCGCTAAATCCTGAAGAAAAAGCATCAACTGCAAAGCCATCAACGCCAGCTTGTAATGTCAAACTAATTGTTCGTAATAGTTTTGCTTTAGTTGCGTTATCCAGATCGGGATGATCTTCTATTTCATCAATAGCGCGCATACACAAGTATGCTGATGCGACTGCCTCTTGTAATCCAGGCGGTAAAATACTAATTGGAATGTAAAAAGTTCGGCTAGTTTCCTTCAGGATTTGCAGCGCATCTCTACGTAAATCCATTTCCTCACTCCTCTCTTGATTTTCACACCACATGAAGTTTTCAGTTTTTTGATGATACTGGATCTAATTTTTACTAAACCTTAAGAACTGTATTTCCGCTAGTATTTCCTCTAAAAACTAATAGTTGTCGGTATCACAATTAACAAAAATCTCAAATTTCTCAAAGTCTAGTCTAGTATATAAGGCTTTTATGGCAAAAATGCATAGCGTATGAAATACTACAGGCATCATAAAATTTTCACGGTAATATGAACAATTATGCTAAGTGGTCAATTACCTCTCAAGTTATTTAATAGGGAACAGCCAATTTTACATGGTTAAAACCTCTAGAGTCTAAGGCCATCTGGCTAGAAAGCCATACTTCTTGCGCCAATAAAGACAATTGGATAACACTTGGTGACAGATCACAGTAATCTAAAATGACAATAAAGGTCAAGATTTTAACCGAGAGCAGCTTTTTGAAGCTATAAATCACGAAAGATGATTTGATAGATCCACAATAGTGAGCTCCCGTTAATTTACTCTAAATACAGGGCAGCAACATTCAGATTTTCCGATTCGGATTCCATGGTCAAAAGTGCGGGATGTTGGTATTGATGTAAAAATTCATGTAGAAGCCAAAGCTACGCCAGCATTAGCCTATGAACAATGGCTGCACATCGCATTATCAAACGCATTCCAGGAGCAGGATAATGGCAACTTGTGAAATTCATTTACAACTGCTACTTGGTAAACGAGTATTAGACTCAACTGGTAAACCCATTGGACACATTGAGGAAGTACGTGCCCACAAGGTCAAAAATGGGTTGTTCAAGAATATCTAATTGGGTATACTGCAATTTTAGAAAGATTATCCGCGTGGACAATTGGGTTAGGAATTTTACATTTATTTGGGGCACATAAAATCTACGGTGGATATATAGTACCTTGGGACAAGCTAGATTTGACTGACTCTGATAAGCCACGTCTGCTTTGTAGTTTAGAAGAATTAAAGTCATTAACCCAAGAGCCGCAAGATGTAGATGAGGCTTTTGGCAATAGTGCAAAAAATGAATAATTAGCCGCCAATATACGCCGTTGTATTATTAAAAATCTGCCTTCTGCCTTATTTTCAAAACAGGTCGTTTATAGATAGTTTCAATTGCGTGGAATACAAATCTTTTGTAAGGGCACAACAATGTTGTGCCCCTACTTTGTGGAGGTTTAATTTCCCCAGTCCCTATTTGCAAAACAGGTTTATCATGCCGCAATATTTTGGAAAATTACCCACAACTAACCAACCGTGGACAACTATTGGGAGTGTGCAAGCTGTAAATTGGAGCGATCGCACTATCAATTTGGAGTGTGGTAACTCACACCTCAAAATCATCATACTTGCTCCAAATTTAATTCGAGTGAGGCTTGCACCGACTGGGGAATTTATGCATCGCCGTTCTTGGGCAGTAACATTGGATGATTCAGAATGGGCAAAAGTAGCTTTTGAGGTACACGAAACCGATACCACAGTAGAAATTGTCACTGAACAAATACGGGTATGCATTCAAAAACAAGAGTGTCGCATCGCCTGCTTTGACAAAGCTAATCGTCCGTTTGCCCAAGATGTAGATATGGGGATGGGTTGGCGCATGGGTGCAACTGCTGCATGGAAGCAAATTGCAGCTGATGAGCATTTTTACGGCTTTGGTGAACGCACAGGTTTTCTCGATAAACTTAGCCAAGTTAAAACGAATTGGACAGTCGATGCTTTAGATTACGATGCGCTGACTGATGAAATGTACCAAGCCATTCCGTTTTTTATGGCTTTGCGTCCAGAGGTTGGCTATGGCATCTTTTTCAACACTACTTTTTGGAGTCAATTTGATATTGGCGCGGAAAAACCCGGTGTTTGGAAAATGGAAACTCGTAGTGGGGAGTTGGATTATTACATTATTTATGGGCCTGAACCTGCCCAAATTCTGCATACATACACTCAATTAAGTGGTAGGATGCCGCTACCGCCAAAATGGGCGCTTGGTTATCATCAATGCCGCTGGAGTTATGAATCAGAAGATGTTGTGCGCGAACTGGCGCGAGAATTCCGCCAGCGGCGCATTCCCTGCGATGTCATCCACCTCGATATTGACTATATGCGGGGTTATCGGGTGTTTACCTGGAGTCCGAAGCGCTTCTCTAACCCGGCAAAATTGGTAAGCGATTTGGCGGAGGATGGTTTTAAAACAGTCACAATTATCGATCCTGGTGTGAAGTATGAACCAGAAGCCGATTATCACGTTTTTGACCAGGGAATAGCCAATGACTATTTTGTGCGTAAAGCCGATGGTCAATTGTTTCACGGTTATGTTTGGCCTGAGAAAGCTGTTTTTCCTGACTTTTTACGTCCTGATGTGCGTCAATGGTGGGGTGATTTACATAAAAGTCTCACTGACATTGGTGTTGCAGGAATTTGGAATGATATGAATGAACCTGCCATTGATAGTCGCCCTTTTGGGGATGGTGGAGAGAAAATTTGGTTTCCTTTAGATGCACCACAGGGAGGTACAGGGAAGCAGGAGAGCAGGGAGCAGGGAGATGGGGAGAATTTTCCTACGTCCTCTTCAACTCATTTGGAAGTGCATAACTTGTATGGTTTGATGATGGCTAAAGCGTGTGCTGAAGGCTTGCAAAGACATCGTTCAACAGAGCGATCGTTTGTGCTGACTCGCTCTGGTTATGCTGGTATACAGCGTTGGTCTTCTGTGTGGATGGGGGATAACCATTCATTGTGGGAGCATTTAGAAATGTCGCTGCCGATGCTGTGCAATATGGGGCTTTCGGGTGTGGCGTTTGTCGGTTGCGATATTGGTGGATTTGCAGGTAACGCGACAGCTGAATTATTTGCCCGTTGGATGCAGATAGGAATGCTGTATCCACTGATGCGTGGTCATTCAGCAATGTCTACTGCTCGTCATGAGCCTTGGGTATTTGGCGATCGCGTTGAGAACATCTGTCGAGAATACATTAATCTGCGTTATCAGCTACTACCTTATATTTACAATCTTTTTTGGGAAGCAGCAAAAATAGGCGCTCCGATTTTAAGACCATTATTATACCATTTTCCCAAGGATTCTAAAACCTACACCCTTTATGATCAAGTATTGTTGGGAGCTTCTTTGATGGCTGCACCTATTTACCGCCCTGGAGTTGAATATCGGGCTGTTTATTTACCCGCAGGTACTTGGTATGACTGGTGGAACGGCGAAAAATATGAAGGGCCTACCCATATTCTCACCCATGCGCCACTAGAAACAATGCCACTTTATGTTCGTGGTGGTGCAATTATCCCCATGCAAGCTGTTACGCAATATGTTGATCAATCTCCTCTCAATCAACTTCGCATTTGTATTTGGCCAGGCAACAATGAATACAGTTTTTTTGAAGATGATGGATATACAGTAGAGCAAAATCAAAACTATTCTTTAAGAACCATTAGCGTGTTTACAGATGATGAGCGAACAATTATCACAATTGGCGCACGCGAAGGAGAATGGTCACCACAGCGAGAAGTAATTATTGAACTTGTCGGCATTGGAGAACGACGCTTTCAAGATGATGGTTTGGAACATAGCTGGGAATTTTGAAATATGCTCAAAGAGAGATTTTGGGCAAACATAATTTTTTACTGCCAATGCTATAACGACAAAATATGCATATAGATAGATAAAATATCTTCCAATTACTAGTAGCATGACCAGAAAGCCAAGAAACACACTAGCCCAAAAGAGATATTGAACTTTAACAAGCTCGTTTAGATGGGGTTAAAAAACCTCAATGTTAAAAGTCAACTGCTTGCGGCTGCAAGTTCAACAGTCGATCGCCTCACTTTCATTGATAGTACAAGCTACTAGTGCGTTCACCGGAGGTGTTGGCGGAGCCATCGCCATTTTGGTTGGTGGTTTGGTACTAATTGGCTGGAGTTTAGACATTGAATTTCTCAAAAATGGCTTTGATACCAGCGTAGTAACAATGAAGGCAAATACAGCCTTGTGTTTCTTGTTGTCTGGTGTATCGCTACTGTTAATTGAGAGAGGAAGAAAAAGAAAAGACGAAGCTAAAACTTACCTGAACAGCGCTTTTTACCTATGGTTGTCCAGGATGTGTGCAGTAGGTGTGAGCATAATTGGTTCGCTCACACTTGGTCAATATCTGTTTGGTTGGAACTTGGGTATTGACGAGCTTTTATTCCGTGACTCGCCAAATGCAGTATTAACATCCCATCCAGGGCGCATGGGGTTGAATACTGCACTGAGTTTTATGCTTGTTGGTAGATCCCTAGAGCTTGCGGGACATCAAAAAACCAAAAGGAGCTATTGGTATGCCCAAATTCTCACTTTAATAGCTGCTTTAATTTCCCTACAAGCTCTGATTGGCTATGCCTACCAAAGCAAAGTTTTTTACGGCATCCAACCTTATACAACATCAATGGCCTTACACACGGCACTGACTTTCACTGTGTTATCTATTGGTATTGTATGCACGCATCCACACAAAGGATTGATGCAGGTAGTCATGAGTAATAACTATGGAGGTTTGCTTGCTCGTCGTTTGTTGCTTGCAGCAATTCTTGTGCCTTTTACCTTGGGTTGGCTAATTGTTCAAGGTCAAAGAGCCGGAAAATATGACACAGCATTTGCAATATCACTGTTCGCGATCGCCGTAATTTTGATATTTGCCATTTTAATATGGCACAGTGCCGCACATATCGATCACCTCAGCCATCAACGCGATAGTATCCAAGATGCACTGAAAGCCTACGAAGAAAAACTGAGAAGTTTTGTAGATGCTAACGTCATCGGTATTCTATTTGGTGATGTTGATGGAGGCATCCAAGAAGCAAACGAAGAATTTTTGAGGATGATTGGCTACACACGTGAAGATTTATTAGCAGGCAGAATATCTTGGAAGAATGTCACACCACCAGAGTATTTATACTTGGACGAGCAAGGCATCAATGAAGCAAAGGCAAATACTAACGGTGCTTGTACACCTTATGAAAAAGAATATATTCGCAAAGATGGTAGCCGCATCTTAGTTTTAGTTGGTTACGTACTGCTAGGAGAAAAACGGGAAGAGTCTGTAGCGTTTATTCTCGACTTGAGTGAACGCAAGCAAGCAAAGCAACAAATTCTACAACTCAACAAAGATTTACAGCGCCGCATCAGCGAGTTACAAACTTTGCTAGATGTGATCCCAATTGGCATCGGCATTGCTGAAGATCCAGAATGCCAAACTATCAGGGTAAACCCCCATTTTGCCAAACAATTAGGGATATCGCCAGATATGAATGCTTCCCTAACTACCTCCATTGAGGAAAGACCGAAATTTAAACTCTACCGTAAAGGTAGGGAACTTGCAGGAAATGAATTACCCATGCAGTACTCTGCTGCTAACGGTGTTGAAGTTTTAGATTTTGAAGTTGATGTTGTCCAAGAAAATGGCAAAATGGTCAAACTGCTGGAATACGTTACACCCCTGTTTGATGAAGAAGGCAAGACTAGAGGATGCATCGGTGCATTTTTAGATATAACAGAGCGCAAGCAAGCCGAGGAAATCCTGCTAAATCAGCAAAAATGGCTGGAAGAAGTGTTAAATTTAATGCCCAGACCGCTGCTTTTTATCGAACCAGAAACAGCGCGGGTGACTTTTGCCAATCGATCTGCTAATGAATTGGCCGGAGGCGAGTTTCCTAAAGGTATAACCGCTGAAGAATATCATCAGTTTTACTATTACACTGACCTCAATGGCGATCGCATCCCAAACGAGCAAATGCCAGGGGTGCGGGTGGCGCGTGGAGAACGTCTGGATGGGTTGGAGGTAGACTGGCACACCAGCCAAGGTATTCGCTCTTTATTAATATTTGCTGATACCATGCCAGCAATGCACGGCTATCCAGCGACCTGTATCTTGGTGTTTCAAGAAGTTACCAATCTCAAGCAGGTGGAAAAAGCTTTGTCATTGGGTTATAAAAGACTCCAGCTTTTATTTGACACTGCCAGTGAACTACTATCGAGCCAGCATCCTGTAGCATTAATCGCCAGTTTATACGGAAAACTTTCAGAGCAGATTGGTTTAGATGTTTATTTGAATTATTTGGTTGAGCCAAACTCTCAACTAATGCATCTAGATTCATCCACAGGCATTCCAGAAGAATTAGCAACAGAAATTGAATATTTAGAGATTGGTGAAGCAGTCTGCGGTACTGTAGCTCAGACGCGTTGTGCCATTGCGGTCGAAAATGTACAGCAATCAACTGACCCAAAAACAGAATTGATTCGCTCTCTAGGGATTACGGCTTATTATTGTTACCCCTTAATAGCGCAGGGACAGCTTTTGGGTACTCTTTCTTTTGGCTCTCGCACTCGCACTCGCTTCACCGATAATCAAAAAGGAATGATGCAGGCAGTTTGTGACCAAATAGCGATCGCTATGGAACGTGCCAAGTTAATTGCTTCTTTACAGCAGCAAACTGAGCAGCTACAAGAAGCAAACCGCATGAAAGATGAGTTCTTAGCGATATTGTCTCATGAGTTGCGATCGCCCCTCAACGCCATCCTTGGTTGGGCACAGTTGCTCCGTTCCCGCAATCTCAGCGAAACTCAGACTCATAAGGGACTAGAAACAATCGAGCGCAATGCTAAAGCGCAAACTCAGTTAATTGAAGATTTGCTGGATATCTCGCGCATGATTAGAGGCAAATTACGTCTTAATGTTCGGACTTGCAATGTGATTCCAATTATTGAATCAGCCCTTGAGACTGTCAGTTTAGCAGCCCAAGTCAAGGAAATCGATGTGAAATTTTCCTATCCTGGGTGGGAGTCACCAACAGCAAATTTAGCATTGGGAATAAATAGCGGAAATCCCGAATCTACAGTAGTTACAACTAGTCTTTTTGATGTTCCACACCATAGCAACCTCAACGATGCTAAAGAGCTAAATTCAGAATTTCTAGTTTCTGGGGATGCAGAACGCTTGCAACAGATCATTTGGAATCTGCTATCCAATGCCATTAAATTCACACCTCAAGGCGGTAGGGTAGAAATCAGGCTCTCGAAGAACGGCGGTGAGCAGCAAAAGCTCAAGGGTGATATTACTAGTTATGCTCAAATCCAAGTAATTGATACAGGGATTGGTATTAATCCAGAATTCCTTCCTTATGTTTTTGATCGGTTTTGCCAAGCTGATAGTTCTAGTACCAGGGCCCATGGTGGATTGGGACTGGGGTTAGCGATTGTGCGTCATTTAGTAGAACTGCATGGCGGTACTGTTCACGTGGATAGTCAAGGTGAGCAGCAAGGAGCGACGTTTACAGTTAAACTACCACTAATTGTGCCAGATCAGGCAATCGTTTCACAACCACAGAGCCAGGAAGAAGATTCTGCTTCCCTGTACCCTAATCTTAAAGGCGTGCGGGTGCTAGTTGTGGATGACGAAGCTGATAGCCGCGAATTTATCGCCACTGTACTCCACCAGTGCCAAGCCGAAGTGCAAGCAGTCGAATCAGTACAAGAAGCATTGCGGTTAATACTTACGTGGAAACCTAATGTTTTAGTCAGCGATATTGGTATGCCTCAAGAAGATGGTTACTCTTTAATTCGGAAACTGCGATCGCAACCACCAGAGCAAGGGGGAACTATTCCAGCAGCAGCTTTAACAGCCTATGCTAGAGCAGAAGATCGGATGCGCGCTATACAGGAAGGTTACCAGTTACATTTACCTAAACCAATTGAAGCAGCTGAATTAGCTACAGTAGTTGCTAGTCTTGTTAGTCGCACCTGAAAATACATTACAACTAACACTGTAAAGAAGCAGATGAAAAATATTCACGTTTAGCGACAGGCATTTTTAGTCTTTATTTAAGATGGTAATAAATTCAGAGGATGTTCATACTTGCTTTGACAAGTTAACAACTAATGATTCTTCGCTATTGCCTACCCTTGGATATGCCTAGGGTTATTGATTTTTGATTAGGTGATTTCTAGCGAGGGCCAGCAGTCTTTTGTATGTCTATTAATCGATTATAAACCTGCGTTTTTAAGTTATTGTCATTTTGTAGTTCTAGCGTAATCTTGTTGAAACGATCAATACTAAGACCATTATCTTGGACTATTTTTAGAGAACGGGTACAGTAATTCACTGCAATATCTTGAGCCTTTTTTGGCAGAGTACTTATACTTTGAGAGTCATTACAAACAATCTTAGGAATTTCTCTACCACCAATAATTTTTTTAATTTCATCAAAGGCTTGCTGACGTGCTGGCTCCATTGCTAATACAGCTTGAGCGTAGCTATTTATTTCATTATTATTAACTGGTGATGGAGTTTGAGCGTTAGCTTTACTACTTAAAACTAAAGCGCTGGCAACCAAACTAGTAGTGGCGATCGCACTATAAGATAAAGTTTGGGAAAGCAGCCGCTGCCAGCTAATTCGGAAAAAGAAATCAGAAAAATTTTTCATATGATGGGTGACACAGAACTACAGTAGGGATATGATATTGGCTTTGAATTATTTTAGGAGTGAGAAGTTCCAGAAAACTTCCAATCCATCAAACTTTTATATTTATTTTTAGCTTTCTTTAGAAAGTTGGCACAGTTCAATGACTTTAGTCTGAAATATTGACATATCAGAATATCCTTGCTTGAGATTCACTTCTAACTCTAGTAGTAAAGGCAAGGTAGAGATGAGCTGCTGTACAGAAAGAGATTTGACTTCTTGCTGTAAAAAGTAAATACGTTTGGGGTTACCTATCTCAGCAGAAGAAGCGATCGCTTGGGGATTGCGCTCACCACTTTCCATCATAATTTTTACCCATAACCAAGTACGAAATTGACCAATCAGTGTAGCAACTATTCGTAAGCCAGGTTCAGAAGCATTCATGAGATCGCTCAAGATTGCTAAAGCTCTAGCTGTGTCTCCGATTCTAATTGCTGCTGCTAATTGTAAACTATTCTGCGTAGTATTTCTTACTAGCTTAGTAACCGTCTCTACATTTAAGGGCTGGTTACTACTACTAGTATAAAGCCGTAATTTTTCTATTTCATTGTAGAGAAGGCGTGTATCGTTACCTACAGATTCCGCTAATAGTTCCGCAGCATTGGCAGTTAGTTTTACACCCGCGATTTCCGCAGCTTGCTGAACAGCTTGCACCAGCAACTCCGTCTTCCAAGGCGGAATCAAAGGAAATTCACGGAACTCAGTGGCGAGCTGCTTCAAAATTTTCGTAGATTTTAAACGTTCGTCAGGCTTGTTACGACTGGTGAGCAATAAATATGAGCTTTCGGGAATTACTGGTAGGGTACGTACAAGTTCTGCTAACACATTCTCTGGGCAGTGCTGACAAAGGGTAGTATTGATCAGCCATACTAACCGTCCACCGGCTCCAAAGCTTGGTGTCATGGCTTCATTTAATCCCTGAATTACCGCATCAGGTTGATCTGGAAGCAAACAAGTGTAGTTAAAACTTGTCCATAGAGGATCGAGGACGCGATCGCGCAACACAGCAACCGCCTTTTCTATGGCAAAATCATCTTCACCCCAGTAAACATAGATTGGCATCGAAAAACCTCAAAAAACCTCAAAACTACTTTGTTAATCAGGGTAACTTTGCCTAAAATCTATCAAGAGAGCGCGCGAGGCCAAGAAGATTGGACGACAACTATCAAACTTACTTGAATCGGGTAGCACGAATGACGCTACCAGAAGCTTACAGATCCCAAGTCCAGCACATTCAGGAATCTGCTAAATTTCAGCCAGATTCCGGATATAGGCAAGCAGTACCATTTCCAGGCTATACGTTAATTACCCCGCCTGCGGTAGAGGCCTCAGAAAACTCTGCTTTCTATGCCCAGTTACAAGATTACCAACAGCAACTGTTAAAGTTGTCTGTGGACAGTGATTTGATTGTGCCTGTACCCTCTACTAGCTTCCATTTGACGTTAGCAGATTTGATCTGGGACAGTGCTTACCGTGATGCTTGCGAGAAAAACCCTGAATTTGAGCAGCAGTTACGTTCTTGCTTGGCTGAAATTTTTCAAGAATATCAACAATCTATCGCTAGTGAGAGCCAACCCATTTATTGGCAAGTGCTGGGACTGATTGTTATGCCAAGAGCTGTAGGCGTTTGTCTAGTACCTCAAGATGAACGTTGTTACGAGCAGATCATTAAGTTTCGTCGAACCATTTATCAAAATCCTCAGTTAATTGCCTTGGGCATCGAACAACACTATCATTTCACTGCCCATATCACACTAGGCTATTTTGGGGAGATTTCCTCTGATTTAGACCGTACAAACTTCGGTACGATGCTATCTCAGTTGAATCAACAATGGCTTTTAAACTCACCAAAATTTTTGATAGATCGTGTTGAACTACGAAAATTCGACGATATGACACACTATTATCGTCAATCAGACTGGCCAAGTTTAGTCATTAGTCATTTTTGAGTGTTGAGTGCTGAGTAATGAAGTGTTGAGTGCTGAGTATTTAGTAAAAAATTACCTAGTACTCAGCACTTTCTCAAGTCAAACCCCTATGTATTTCGTACATAACGAATTGATCAAAATATTCACCCTTTTGCCTTCTGCCTTCTACTTACTTCAGCTTGAAAACTTAAAATTCTTTATGTTGATACGCAAGGTAAATAGCTTCTAAAAACACATCAGACGCAACATCTGCGGGAATTTGTTCTAAGTTAATAATAATTTGAACCTGCTGAGATAACTTGAGGGAAAGCAAAGCTCTTGCCTTAGATGACATTGCACTACGTCGTTGTAAATATTCCCGAATTACAGCAAAGTCATCTGGTAATAATTTTGATAAATCAGAAGTTTGGATTAGCTGCTCATGAAATAACTTTGCTTGTTCTGATATCGTAAAAGTCGCTGATGCTGTGGAGATTTGGTCTTGGATGACAATCGTACCAGCTGCTAAATCACCTAAGCGTTTTTCATGGCGACTCAACATAATTAAAAAAGCCCCAATATACAAAAACTCATCAATGGGACGCAGTAAGCCACGTAAAGTTGCTTGTTGTAACCCAAGGGGTCTACCATCATCTCGAACAACACGAATTTTAGCAAATCGTTTACCAGGGGTTTGCCCTTGCCATAAAGTTTCAAAAAATACAAAATAACCCGTGTAAATAGCAAAAGTAACAATAAAAGCGATCGCCAGCAACCACAAACCTAGAGCAGTGCCAAAAATCCTTGACCAAAAAGCTGTTAGCTGTATTGCCACAGTTCCCCAGATAAGGAAAAATCCCACCAAAATTACAGCCAAAATATGATAATCAATAAGCAAAGCCCAGGCGCGATTACCAATTCCAGCGAGGGTGAATTCGAGTTCTACACTTTCTGGCGTGCGAAATGTAACACGATTAAAAAGATGCATATTAGTCAAATTTAGCGTTTAAATGTCGCGATCGCGTAACTTCAAGCCCAAGCCTTCACGACGACTCCGCAAGTCATAGTAAATAACAGCTTTGACTGTTTGCCAAAATGGTAAAACAACTGCCCCACTAGCAAAACTTACAGCTAGGATTAACACGAACGCCAGCAGACTAAAAACGCCATTGCCCTGTTGTGTTAAGGGCGCAAAAATTAACTGAATAATAGTGGTGATAATTTGAAGCCCAATTTGTACAGGTATTGTAATTAAAAAAGCTACAAATCCGATCAAAAGAATTCGCCAGACGTAACCCTGAGTTAACTCCCAGCTACGACTAATAGTTGAGGTTCCATCAACATTATCTTCAATTGCAAGCGGCACATCTACTAAATAAAATCTTGTTAACAACCAGCAAATTGCCACAAGTGCAGCAACGCCTACTACAAAAGCTACTAAAAAAACCAGGATAGAAGCAGCTGCACTCGCTTGACCTATCCCTCCAACCAACGCCGCGGCTAAAACGCCCAACAGCACGAATACAAAACCAACACCGAAAATAATTCCCATACTGGCAATCAACATTAACACCGTTGTTAATAAAAACTGCCACAATCGAGAATTGACAAAACCTTCTCCAGCAGCAATACTTTCGGGTTGCTCAACCAAATCGCCAAAAGCCAAGCGAGAAATTAATGCTGAAAGGGCAGAAAACTTCGCCCAGCCATAAATTGGAACAAGTATCCACACATAAGCCTTAAGAGCAAGTAAAAAATACTCTTTCAGATGAGAACGATACAACCGCATTCCTGCACTCACAACATTTCCCACACTTAGGGGTTGCATGGGACTGGAAGAACCAATATTGCCAGACATGAGGACAAATTTTCCTAGATAGTACAGAGATGAATTTGAGGCTATCTTAAAGTACGTTAAACCAAATATTCTTAAAATTTATGAATATTCAACGTTGGATTGCAAGACGAGAACCAAATTGGCAGCGTTTGGATTACCTTTTAAGACAAGTAGAAACAAAAGGGCTAAAGTCACTGCGGGCACTTGAAATCTGTGAATTAGCGAGTTTATATCGTTCCGTGGCGGCAGATTTGGCACGCGCCCGTACTCAAAAAGTCGGTAATACTTTAATACAAAGTTTACAATCATTAACCACTCGCGCTTATACGCAGATTTATCAAGGTTCACGTCGCCAAGAATGGCAAGCTGCGATGGAATTCTACAGATGGGGGTTCCCATCTGTAGTGCAGCAAACATTTCCATACATCGCTACTGCTACCGCCTTGTTTCTACTGGGGGCGGTAGTTGCTTGGTGGTATGCTTGGCAAGACCCAACCTTTATGTCGTTACTAGTACCTGAAAGCTTAATTTCCCAAGTGCGAGATGAGCGCAAATTATGGATGGGGTCGATTGTGGGGATTGAACCCATAGCATCCAGCAATATTATGATCAATAACTTGTCAGTTTCCTTTGGGGCTGTGGCTGGTGGGATGACAGCCGGAATATACACAGCCTTTTTGATGGTATTTAATGGCTTATTAATTGGTGCTATTGGTACTTTAGTTGGTCAAAATCAACTTGCTTATCCCTTTTGGGCATTTGTATTTCCTCATGGTTCCCTAGAATTACCCGCCATCTTTTTAGCTGGGGGTGCGGGATTATTACTAGCAAAAGCAATTTTATTTCCTGGTATATATCGTCGTCGTGATGCACTGAAATTTTACGGTTCGCAAGCGGTGCAGTTAGTATTTGGAATTGTACCTCTGTTGATGATCGCTGGCGCTATCGAAGGCTTTTTATCTCCTAATCCCAACGTGCCTAATCCTTTAAAATATCTCGCTGGGCTGGGATTATTTGTGCTTCTGGTAAAGTACTGTAGCCGCAAGCGGCTTTATGCAAATTCTCAAAAATAAAGCAACAGATAATGATTGTCGTTTCGCTCAAATGTAAAATTAAAAATTTTAAAATAATTAAATACTTTTAACTTTTACATTTTGGAATTGCATGATTTTTGAATGTAGAACTTATTTAATATAAAATATGAGCAGTCCAGAGCATTCCATAATGCAACTTATACCAAGTTGCGTTCTGTTGTAGTAATCTTTCGTTAGGGGAGGTTGCTTCGCTCCACTTTGTTTCGCTCGCAATGACAGTTGCTACTTTTGATTGCAACTTGGTATTAGCTTATTTAAATAGATAGAATTACTTAAACCTAAAAGCCCTTGTAAATACTGATGCATAGTGGCGGTAATAAATATCCGGTTGAAAAAGGTTGATAAATTTCTGTAATAAGCTTTTTCTCTTCTATAGGGAGTTGGTTTTATAAAAAAACCGTACTCTAAAAAACAATATTTTGTTGTTTAGGTAGTAATACTACTTAGATTTAAGGGAAAATACTACTTAATAAATGGAATTGCAAATTATTAATAAAGTTTTGATAATATAGTGGACAAATTCATAAAATTTTAAATATTAATTAATTAGCACTGTAAACACTTTATGTCTTCATAAAGTCATAGCTAATTATGAGAAATCAACTGTTTATTTCTTTACTTGCTGCTACTTTGGGAACTAGCATTTTCTGTGCAAATGCTCCTGCTAGAGCGTATGAGATAAAAAGCAGAGACCAGGCTCCTGATGAATTCAAAAGTATTCTTCAAGACTTTAGAGCTTTCGTCGGTGAAGAAGCTCATACTTTATCACCTGAAACTATTAATGCTAAAAAGGTAGATCTTTCTCAGTTGCAACTTAAATTTGCTCATGAAGTAAAAGTCTTCTTTATTGGCGAAACGGCTGGAGGTTACCGCAACCGCTTAGATTTCAAAGCTGTTGAAGGTTCTACAGTGACAACAGGCAAAATCTTTGGCGATACTTCTTGTAACGCTGGAGATGCAAAATTTGCTAATTTTAGTAAATTTTGCTCTAATCCTAATAAACCGTTAGCAAATAAAGTTGCACCCAACAGACCTTTGAACGTGGGTGACTGGGTGAATTTAGGCTCGATGAGCGCTGGTACAAAATTGGACTTTTTGCTGCACTCAAATGATATAAACGGAGGCATCTACGGAACAGATGTCAACGGGAACAAGGCAAAGGGTATCTGGAGTTTGAATACAGCTTTGAACCCAGATGGTATGCAGCACGCCATATCCTATCTCTATAAGGACTACTTAATACTCGGTTTTGAAGACTGGTGGGGAGGTGGCGACAAAGATTATAACGATACAGTTTTCGCCATTGATATTGGTAAAGAAAACGCTAGTGTTGTTAAGCCTGTACCAGAACCTTCCGCAACTATGGCACTATTTGCTATTGTTGGACTTGGCTTTTTAACAACTCGTCGTCGTCGTGCTGCTTAGGTTGTTAAAGTTGATTCCGCGCCTTAAGTTGCAAATATCGTTCAACCAACTGATCTGTGATTTGATTGGCTGGTGCATCAAGTACTAACACACCTTTTTGTTTCAACTGGGCAAAGGCAACTTGTCGCTGTGCTAATAAATCTAAAGCAACTGCACGGACATAACCATCTGTAACATTTTCAGTGAAGGTGTGTGCTAGATGATCCACTTTAGGATCTCGAAGAGTAACACAAAATGGTAGATATCGGGGTGCTAGGCGGGAAAGGGCAGCGAGGAGTTCAGTAGAAGCAGTGATATCAACTAAGTCAGTAATTAATACTACCAATGCCCGACGAGTTTGTCGCTGCACAATGTTGGTGACTGCGCCTAAATAGTCAGATTCCAGCAAAACTGGTTGTATCGGAGTCAGGCGCTCAATTAGCTGACTCAGATAATTTTGACCACGTTCAGGAGGAATCCACGTATGCATTTGGCGGTCAAATACACCTACACCTACGCGATCGCCTCGTTGTAAACCCGCTAAAGCTAAAGACAAAGTAGCATTCAAACCCCAGTCAAATCGCTGTAAACCCTGCACTTTTGCTGTCATCAATCGCCCGCGATCTAGCAAAATTAGCAGAGTTTGCTCCTGTTCTGGTTCTAAAACCCTTACCAATGGCGTTGTATTACCATAGGGCCCTACACGACGGGCCGTAGCTTTCCAGTCAATTAACCGCAAATCGTCACCGTTGCGATAGTTACGCAGTTCGGCAAACTCCGTACCAATACCAAGTTGGCGAAATTGACGGATTGATCCAGATGATTGCAGTGTGAGACGAATTGAAAGCGATCGCAACCCGACTAAATCTGGATAAACTTTTACCCGTAGCTTTTGCGGAATTTTCCAATCATCCCAAGCTAATCCCCACATTCCCAGTTGTCGTACTTGAATATTTCCCCAAGCAAACTCTCCCCGTTGTGTTGGCTGGACGGTATATGTTAATTCTTGGGTGCTGTTTTTTGCAATATTAGTGCTGAGTGTGGGTACAGAAACATCAAATCCTGTTGGGTAGTAGTCGGGGATTTGAATTACAGCATCAGCATTACCCGATTTTACTGTTAGCACAACCGAGTTATCTCGACCGATAGATAATCGTGATGGAAATTCGCGGGTAACTTGAACGCGATCGCGTCGTACCCTAACACCATCTACAACCATTAATCCTAAGACTACGACATCAAATAATAGTGTGAGGGCGATGCTGAGAGAAATGCCGAAAAAGATGGCTAAGATCGGGGCGATCGCAATTCCTAAAACTAATAATAAATAAACTCTATTTCCAGGAACCATTATTTAAATTGAAAAAGATTATTTTTTGATTATAAATATTAAAAACTAATCAAGTGTTCAATCGTTCATACCCACCAAATAATAGTAGCCAACCTGCTACAACTACCCAGTGTATTGCAACTGGAGTCCACAAAGAACCACTTTGTAAATAAGCACTAGTACAAATAATCCCTAAAAATCCTGCTAGTAATAAAAAAAATGGATTCATAAATGTCGGGAATCCAGCAGGGTATGCTGTTAAGGCATTAAGAGGATGGTAAATAATAAAAATTGCTAAACTTATACATCCCCACAACCCTTTTTTAATTGGTGAAACATTTTCTGTTACATGAGGCAATAGTAAAACTCGAAAAAAAATCTCCTCTGTGATTGCAGGTGTAAATAAGCAAATCGCTATGAGCTTGATTATTTCTGCTAAATTTAAATGGACAAAACCAAATTTAAGGAAATTGAAATATAAACCAATGGGTACGGAAATTATTGTAAAACTTAATAATAATATTATTGAAGTCAAGCAAGAACGAGTATTAGGGATTATTGAAATTGCTGCTTTCAGACGATATATTATCTTTAAGTTTAATAAACTATTCAGTTGGTGTCGCATTTGGCTTGGAATTAACTTCAGTATTTGATTCATTTGGACTAACATTTAAATTTGAGCTAGGGCTAACGAGAGGTGATTCTTGACCCGCACGTATGATTACTTTTTCATATTCCCTAACAACCTCTTGAAATTCAGCAGGTTCAGTGACGCTATACTTAAGCCTAATTAGCAAAGCTCGTCCATCGGCTGCTAAACTTTGGTGAAAAGTAGACCAGCGCTCTACTGGAATTACAGCCCGAATAGAAACTAAACTAGCAGCAAGACCTCCCAAAAAAGCTCTAATTTTAATATCATCTATTACAGAAACTATTAAGGTTGTAATTAAAGTACCGAAAAGTATAATTAGATTCCAATACCAATTTAAATTACTGGAAGATTCATATTTACCAATAAGATTTTTACAAATATCACTTTTCAACTGTTCTAAAGTTTCTTTATTTACAGGGTAATTACTCCCTAAAAAAGGTAATGGCGATGGCGATGGTGATAGTGAAGGTGATGGCGCTGGTAATGGTGAAGCAATACATTGGACTACAGCTTGATTTTGAGCAGTTTTTTGTCTCCCAACTAAAAAAACTGCCGAGATAACCAAAATACTCAGAATGCCTCCAGAAAGCAAAACTAAATAACGCCGATTTTGGGATTTTTCTTGATTCATCAGACCCTCATCTATTTATTTACTCATCCTTATTCTTCACCTTGGAACTGGGACTTGATTAATTACAGCCGCAATTACTGCATCAATTTGTAAACCATCTAGCATCGCTTCTGGTTTGAGAATCAGGCGATGACGCAGCAATGGTGATGCAACTGCTTTGACATCATCTGGTGTAACAAAATTCCTTCCTGCTAACCACGCTGCTGCTTGAGATGTCTGCAACCAAGCACCGGTAGCGCGAGGCGATGCACCTAATGCTAAATCCGGGTATTGCCGTGATGTTTTGACCAACGCTAGAAGATAATCAATAATTGCCTCAGTTACCTTAACTTCTTTGACTGCTTGTCGTGCCTCCAAGATTTCGCTTACTGTTGCTATAGGTTTTAAACGATTAATATCTAAGCGCTTGGCTGCAAACCCCGCCTGACGATTGAGTAACATTTGCTTTTCGGCAGCTTGATCGGGATAATCTACTGCTAACTTAAATAAAAACCTGTCTAGCTGCGCCTCTGGTAAAGGATAAGTACCTTCAAATTCCAAGGGATTTTGCGTTGCAATTACCCAAAATAAATCCGGTAAAGGCAAGCTTTCACCATCTAGCGTTACTTGCATCTCTTCCATTGCTTCTAGTAAAGCCGCTTGTGTTTTGGGGGGAGTGCGGTTAATTTCGTCTGCTAGTAGCACCTCAGTGAAAACTGGGCCTTTTCTGAGGGTGAAACTGCGGCTATTGAGGTCAAAAATATTTGTCCCAGTAATATCTGATGGCAAAACATCCGGCGTTAATTGAATCCGGCGAAACTCTGCTTGAATTAACTGCGCCAACACTTTTACTAAAAGTGTTTTACCAGTTCCCGGTACTCCTTCCAAAATTATGTGTCCACCCGCTAAAAGTGCTACTAGTAGTTGCTGTACAAGGCTGGATTGTCCCACAATTACTTGGTTAAGTCCTTGACCGAGGCGAATTAAAACAGAATGGATCTCGCTCATATTTTATTGATAAATTCTTATGCAAAGAAACGTATCGAAAACGTAAAATTCTAGCTATTAATTTTGAATTTTTCTCAGGTTCCGCCATTTCCCCAACCAGCTTAACAGGTCTCGTTCGCTCATAGGTCGTTTTCGGGATTGTAGCTTTAATAATGCAGCTAATTCTGCTGGACTTGCACCTGTTTTTTCTACCCAAGCGTTAATCAAGGCTTGGGGTTCTAGTGGTATTTGCCCTAATCCCAAAGACTTTTGTAGTTGTAGTTGTTCTTCTTTGCCAACCATCTCCACAACAAAATCTGTAGATTCAGCTTTTTGAAGAACTCCCGCTAAAGCTTGGATATATGCCTCACTATTGTCTAAGCCTGGTGTATTTAAAGTGACTGGCTTACCAAAGCGACGATTAAGCGCCCAAATTAGTACTAATAGTAAAATAACTGTCTGCAAGAATGCCGGAAACAAGGGTATGTTAGCAAAATAACTTAATAAGTCGCCTTCGCCTTCTTTTTGCTGTACATCAGCATCTTCGTAGCCATGAAGATATTCATCGACAAAAATTACATTATTTTGTTTACTAACCAAATCTGCTAAATATTTAAAATTACTCAAGTTATCTTGATAAGCATTAGCAGCTAAATAAGGAGTAGTAGAAAAAATTACTTTTCCTTGATCGTGCTTTTCTTCCCAAACGACAGCGCCGAAGCGATCGCCTAACAAAATTTGCTGCTGTTCTGTTTTCTTATAACGTCTTCGGGTTGCAATCTTGACATCACCAAACGGGGAATTCTGCATAGTGCTAAAATCTGCCCCTGTTGCTGGGTAACGCACGCCTAAGGCGATCAAAATATTACCTTTTGCTAACCAAGCGCGTTCTTCAGGATTCAGCAGTGGTGAAGTGAGAGTACTATATACCTGTAACAGAGTTACTGGACTTTTCTCTGCTTTGAGATCACTCCAAGGTCTTTGCCAGCGCTTGATAGTAATTCCTTGCTGTTGCATAAAAGCGTACCAAGCACCATAGCCATCAGCAGCACGGCTATAGGTGGAACCACTATTAATTGTGCTACTAGTGGGAGCCGCTATCAAGCTGAGTAAAATGCAGACCGCCAGTGCGATCGCCCCCAGCCATGCTAGGCGGTTTGAGCGTTTCATGTTGTGTACGAACGATAGTTTTAAGTCTGAATCTTAATCTAGATTTCCTTTGTTTGTATCTGTTATATTCTGCTTTCAAATTAGTGTAAGTTAAAGCTTGCCTGAATCGCTGATTAGGTATTGTCAACTCTGCTGGAATTATTAATTTGCAACTTCACCCAAATCAAGAAAGGAATTGCTAGCACTTGAGTTGTGGCAGAAAAGACCACTAGTGAGGTAATTGAGCGATCGTATAAAATACCCATGAGAGCGCTACCTACAAACCAAGATAAACCATAGCCAGTGCTAAAAATGCCATAAGCTGTAGCGCGTTTTGCCTTCGCTACCATTCCGGCGATCGCGGCTTTTAAAATCGATTCTTGTGCTCCCATGCCTATACCCCAAAATGCAATTCCTAACAGAGCTAGACGGGTATCACCAAAAAATACCAACGGCGCAAATAAGGATGACAATAAGGCTGCACCTATCAGAATAGAAATACCAATGCGGTCAAATAAATATCCAAATATTAACGCTGCTACGGCATCTACTCCCATAGCCATAGCGTAAAACAGGGGAATCATTTGCCCAGAAGCGATTTCGCTTTTGTGGAAATGAAAGGCAATAAGCGGGAAATCAGCGTATCCGGCGGCAATAATTGCTACAGCACCAAGATAAATCCAAAATACCCGTGGCATTCCTTCATCTTGGCTCGTAACAGTTTCGGCTTCAAAATCGCTGGGATTTGGATAAATTCGTTGTAAAACTAATAAAACAATTAATCCCAACACCGCAGGCACAATTAAAATTGTAAAGCCGTTACGATACTCTCCCTGCCAATAAACCATAGCTGCTACAGCCAAAGGGCCCATAACTGCACCTGTTTGATCCATAGCCTCATGCAAACCAAAGCCAAAACCTCTACCAATTTGGCTGACACCGTGAGAAAGTAAAGCATCTCGCGGAGGAGTACGAATCGCTTTACCTGTGCGTTCAGCCATCATCAAACCTGCGGCTGCTTGCCACGTTCCGGTTAAGGCTAAAAGAGGCACAACTGCGGTGTTTAAAATGAAACCTAAAGTTGTGATGCCCCAGTATTTGCGTGTCTGGTCGCTGAGATAACCGATCACTAACCGTAACCCATAGCCAATCAATTCCCCAAAACCAGCCACCAGACCTACTACAGTACCGCTAGCTCCTAAAACTTCTAGGTAAGCCCCGGTAATGCTACGTGCGCCCTCATAAGTTGCATCAGCACAGAGACTCACAAAACCGAGTAAAATAACAAACTTTAAAGCGGCTGTTTTCTGCGGCATACCCGTAAGTCATAATTTGTTGCTTCCACATTGAAGCACGGGGTAGTATCGCAGAATGGTTAATTTTGAACAGCGAAACTACGATTATTTGGTATTACTCCATCAACATCAAGCGTAGAGGATCTAACCGCACATACCAAGGAAAAGGTTGGTCTTTAATCACTGACCATTTTTCTTTGAAGAGTTCAGCTTGTAAGTGATAATCGTGAGGATTATTAGCCACAGAATGTAGTTTTAAAAACAAAGTTATGCGGTGCGGTGTTTCGCTAGTTCTAGCTAACCAGCAAGCAAAGGTATTTTCTTGGTTGGAGTCGCTGGTTAAGATGATGTGATGGGCACGAATGCCAATGTAAGTTAATTCGTTGGGGATTGGTTCCATAATTTGAAGAGTACAACCCCAATCACTTGCTTCTACCTGATACGATGAGACAAGACTAGCAGGAGAAAAGTTTTTGCAACCTGTGATTTTAGCAACACTCATAGTTACAGGATGCTCAAAAATTTCGTATTTAGAATTATGTTGAACTGCTCTACCATCTTCTAAGATCAACAAATTGGGACAAATCCGGTAAGCTTCTTCCATATTATGAGTGACGAACAGAGTCACACCTGGATAATTAGCTAAAGTTTCGGTCATTTGCTGTTCGAGTTGACTCCGCAGATGAGTATCGAGTGCGGAAAACGGCTCATCTAATAGTAATGTTTCTGGTTGACTAGCCAAAGCTCGTGCTAAAGCTACCCGTTGTTGCTGACCTCCAGAGAGTTGGTGTGGATAGCGATCGCCTAATCCCTGCAACTGCATAGCTATTAGTTGCTCTTCTACTAGTACCCGAATGCTCCCGGTAGATAACCCTTTGGGTAAGCCAAAAGCAATATTTTGTGCCACGCTCATGTGTGGAAACAGAGCATAGTTCTGAACTAAAAAACCGATACGGCGATCGCGGCTAGGTAAATTAACTCCTTTTTCCGAGTCAAATAGCACTCTGCCATTGAGGATAATCCGGCCTTTTGTCGGTGTTTCTATCCCGGCGATGCACCGCAGAATCATGCTTTTACCCGCTCCAGAACCCCCCAACAATCCTAACGGTTGCTGATCGCTATTAAAGGTAACTTTAAGATGAAAACTCGGTAGATGTTTTTCGATGTCTACGATTAGTCTTGCACAGCTAGTTGTATCTTGCTGAAATTTCAATTTTGAATTTTGAATTTTGAATTTTGAATTTTGTTGTCCCCTTGTCTCCCTATCCGCGCGTCCAACTTTCCTCCTCATTTCTTGCCAGAAGTTGACGGCAATAATTCCAAATAGAGAAATCACCATGATAGCGATCGCCCAAAACCATGCCTCATCCATTGCTCCTGCTTCTACGGCAAAATAAATCGCCATCGGGATTGTCTGCGTTTGTCCAGGAATATTACCAGCCAACATCAAGGTTGCACCAAATTCTCCCAAAGCACGGGCAAAAGCAAGAGTTGTAGCCGCTATAATTCCTGGCAGTGCTAAAGGTAAAGTGATACGCCAAAAAATTGTCTTTTCCGAAGCACCAAGAGTTTTAGCTACCCGCAGCAGATTGCCATCAATCTGTTCAAAAGCTCCCAATGCAGTTTTATACATCAGTGGAAAGGAAACAATTGTAGCTGCGATCGCTGCACCATACCAAGTAAAAACAATGGTGATATCCAATGGTTGCATGAGTTTCCCTACAGGGCCATTTTTACCAAAAAACAGCAGCAATAAAAAGCCGACAACTGTAGGAGGCAAAATTAGGGGAGCTACAAACACACCCTCAATCAACGATTTACCTTTGCCACGATACTCTAACATCCAGTAAGCAGCAGCAATGCCGAGAAAAAACGTGATAAATGTGGCAAGTAATGAAGTTTTAAGTGATATCCAGAGGGGCGATAAATCCTGAGGCATAGATTTTTTGAGCAATTATTTCATAATTTACCAACTTTTACCTGATTAAGTTGGTAAATATTAAATTGCGATCGCATATCACAACCATTACAAAATACTGCTTGTCTAAAATGAGTAGCGATTACTACAATTATTGTGGTTATGTGTAATCAATTTTCGGGCAAATTAGTTCATAAGAAATGCGATCGCGTTATGCCTCTGGCGTTGCATAATGGCGGGATGAATTATCATTTTTGTCAAAAGCTAAAAGTAAATTCTTAGCGCCTTTGCGCAAAACAAAATTCATCCCATTAATCAGCAACGCCGAGAAGCGTAATTAACACCAAGTTGCAATCAAAAGTAGCAACTGTCATTGCGAGCGAAACAAAGTGGAGCGAAGCAATCTCCCCTGACGAAAGATTACTACAACAGAACGCAACTTGGTATAACCACAGATGTACACAGATAAATTTGTACCTAAAGTAAACAAAAATCCCACCCCTTGAGCGAAGCGGAAGAGGCGGGAGTATTAAAGAATAAAACAAACCTGATGAGGTAGCAAAATTAACTGGATGCTGAATTAGCTGCCTCGGACGCTTTTGCATTTGGTGGACTACCACCCATGCGAATCTCGGAAGTGAAGGAAGCCATACTAAAGCCGCCAAAACGTTTCAGGACACTTACTCGCATCCGCAAATTAGGGCTAGCAAACCAGAGGCGTTCCTCAGACCACATAGTTTCATACTCTGTAGTCAGCGTCAATGCACCATCGCCACCCATTTTATAGCGTCCAGCGACTGGAGCTTTTTCGGCATAACCCATTTCGCGTAGTAACTTGCCTTCATCTGGGTTATCAGCATCGGGTACTGAAACTAACACAGTAGATCCCTTGTGTTTTTCTTCGTCCCACTCCATCGTGCCGTTCCAAGTAACTCTAGCACCGCAGGAGGCATCACTAGGGTTAACTTCGTATTGTTGGCACAGTTTGATCACCTCTGGATGATCTGCGGCCAGCGTCTCAATAACGATATCTGACTTACCATCTTCAGATTGCTTGAACGCCAAATGATGACTAGTACGATGGGAAAACCACTTACCAGCGCTCAACTCAAAAAACTCTTTTATATTCATGAATGAAACTACCTGCATCAAAATGCTGAAAATCCCACTTATTATTAAAAGGTAGCAGGAGGAGGTGTTGACCTTAAGTTTAATTGCCGTTTGCTTGGAGCCTCTGGAGAGAAATTCTTGCTGCCTCAGCAACATTAAAATGGCTGTCTCTTGCCAGATAGTTCAAAGCGGATACACTCTTGGGGGTGGGAAGATTGCCTAAAGCTTCTGCAAGACGTTGGCGCACTAACCAATCTTCTGCTTGGGCAAAGCGTAAGATTAAATCTACAGATTCAATGTCTTTGATTTCTCCCAGTGCTGCGATCGCCGCTTGATGTAATATTACTTCCTTACTATCCAATGCCTGGATTAAGACGGCATGGGCACGGGGGTCTTTAATATTACCCAAGGAAACTGCCACACTAAAGCGTACTAGCCAATCAGTATCTTCATAAAATGCTCGTGACAGCACTTCAAAAGCTCTAGCATCACCTAAATAGCCTAACGCTCCAGCCGCATCAGCACGGATGCCATAATCTGGGTCACTTTCCAGAATTTTCACTAAAATTGGATAACATTCTGGTGTTGGTTTAACTCCCAAGGCAAATATCGCCATCGATCGCAGTTGCAGAGATTCGTCATCCAAAACCTTTTTAATTAAAGGTACTGCATCTTCAGCAGGAACATGGCGCAGACTAGCAAGCGCTACCATGCGATCGCGCACATTCGGACTTTCTAACTGAGCAGAGATTTCTTTTAAGCTTGGAACAGCCATTTAATCTACAGCACTTTCTTTACTTATCTTTACTTTATTCTAATAAAAATAGCCCACTCCGTTTTGGGGGCTGGGGGCGCGGAAGGGGAGAAATTATTACTCAGCATTCAGCACTTTCCAACCAAGTGCAGCAAAAAATATATATATAGGACTTACGCACTGAAGTCTGAAACCCTGATCCCCCCTAACCCCCCTTAAAAAGGGGGTTGGGGGATCTGAGTGCGTAAGTTCTGATATATTTGGGTATATGCCTAGATGATGAGCTATATACAGTCTTGAGATAGAGGCAGCGTTAGCGAAAGATAGAGTTACGCAAGTATTCCACAAAATTTTGTAATGATTTTTACTTAAATATGATTTTGACCTTTTTAATTTAATTAAACTTTCCTTCAAATCCTACTACTTGCTTGATGGTTAAGGTCTTACTTGTTACCGATGACAATCAAATCTCTAAATTGGTCAAATAAAGCTAGTTTTGCCCAGCGAGTCTAATGATACACCGCGTTTTAATTCTTGGAGGACGGGGGCGGATTGGTAGCAGTGTTGCTCAGGATATCGCCACCCATACGCAGTCACAAATTACGATTACCGGACGTTCCCCAGTAGCTGAAGGGGACGCAGACGCGAAGTGGCTAACCGATAATCAACACTGGAATGCGGGTACACAAGTGCAGTTTTTGGTATTGGACTTGGCGGAAGTTGGTAAACTGCGGGAGGCGATCGCCAGATCCGATTTAGTCATCCACTGTGCTGGCCCCTTTCACTACCGAGACACCAATGTTTTGCAAACTTGCATTGAACAAGGCGTTAACTATTTAGATGTCAGCGACCACCGTTCTTATACGAGTAAAGCCTTAAATTATAATGAACAAGCTGCCGCTGCTGGCGTAACTGCAATTATTAATACTGGGATTTTTCCCGGCATTTCTAACAGCATGGTACGCCAAGGTGTTGAGCAATTCGAGCAGCCAGAAAAAATCCATCTCAGTTATTTAGTGTCTGGTTCTGGTGGTGCGGGTATTACAGTAATGCGGACAACTTTTCTAGGGTTGCAACATCCTTTTGAGGCTTGGATCAATGGTAATTGGCAGTTAGTTAAACCTTACAGCCAAAGGGAAGTTATTAACTTTCCAGCCCCCTATGGACGAAGTGGAGTTTATTGGTTTGATATGCCTGAAACCTTCACGATGCCCCATTATTTCCCATCAGTCAAAACTGTAATTACCAAGTTTGGTTCTATTCCCGATTTTTACAATCACCTTACCTGGGTTGCAGCCCATATCTTTCCTAAATGGTTAATGCAGCGTCGTAGTATGATTGAATTTTTGTCTTACGTCAGTCATTTTATGACGGATGTCACTAATCCTTTTAGTGGGATTGGAGTAGCAGTGCGTGCAGAAGTTACAGGTCAAAAAGATGGTGAAAAAGCTGTTTATTGCTCAAATTTAGTGTATGAAAATACAGCATTAGCTTCTGGTTGTGGCACAGGTAGCATTGCCCAATTATTACTAGAAGGTAAACTCAAGAAACCAGGTGTATCACCTGTAGAAGAAGCACTACCAACCGATTTATTTATCCAAGCGATGGATAGCCGAGGAATTAAGATTGATCATCATTGGTTGTAGAATTTACAGGCAGATAATAGCAGATAATACAAATTATGAATTACAAATTATGAATTGATGTTATATATACCCTCCGATAGAAGGAGAAGCGGCACTTCAACACATACGATGCCTGTAAACCTTACGTATTGCGTAATTAATACTATTTATTTACGCACAACGGGGGTTGACAGCAGGATTTTAGGAGGGAATTACCATGCAGAGAATTGTATCCAATTTAAAGCAAGCATTGCGCTCCATAGTTTTTGTTTTAGGTTTAATGGCTTTTATTAGCCTGTCAAGTTTGTTCGTTGTTGTTCAGCAACCTACTTATGCAACTACACTTGAAGAATTGCAGCTGATACCTCCAGATCAAAGATTGACGGCTGAAGACAAAATTGATCGTGCTTATGAATATAACCGCGCTGCTGGTGTACGAGAAGAACAGCGACAAGAAGCTTACAAGCAAGCGATAAAGGACTCTGAAAATTTAGAAAGTCTAGACAAGGCTTATGAAAGGAATTTAAAAGCTCAACAAAGAGACAATTCCCAACCAAATTTACTTGAAAAAGCTGGTGAAATAGTTGACAAAGTGACAGGCAAGTAAACAACAGAAGGGAATTACTAGGTGAAGTAAAAGGGACTGGGGATTAGGTATTGGAGATTGGGAATCAGGTAATCAGCGGAAGAATTATGGGAGGGGTTGAGACCAATTCAATTCCATAATTTTTTGTTTTTGTTACCCAATCCCCAGCTCTCTTCACTCAAATTCATCAATTGTGGCAGGAGTATGAGGTTGTTTGTGCTCAGCAAGATACCGCTCATACATATTCATTAATGGAGTTGCACTAATTCCATGCACAATCACAGAAACTACAATAGTAGTGTAAGTTATCCAGGAAATTTGTTCGGCAGTTTCACCTTCTAAGCCATTACCAAATGCATAGGCAAGATAATATAAAGAGCCAACACCACGAATGCCAAACCAGCCTATTAATAATCGAGTTCCTGGATTCATAGTTCGGCGGCGGGAATCAATAGGACGTTTACCAATTGTGCTGATCCAGACTCCTACAGGTCGAATAATCAAGAATAAAAGAACTATCACTAACAAAGATTGTGCCGCATAATTGAGCATCGGTTGGAATAATAATATCGAACCCAATACCAAAATTGTCCCTACTTCTAACAGCTTTTCTAAGCGCTCCACAAACTTTAATTGAGCTATAGATTTTTCTGCATTTCTATAACTTCGTTGTGTAACTAAACCAGCAACAAATACTGCTAGAAATCCATAGCCATTAACAATTTCGGTCAATGAATAAGTCAAGAAAATCAAGCTAATAGCGATGAAATCTTCCATCAAATCATCAGCTTGACGGCGTTTTTGAATTTTTTTATCAATCCAAACTATTGCTTTAGCAACAATAATTCCCATAACAATACCAGCAGCGATCGCCCAAATTAAATCAACTGCTACCCAATTTTTTAACCAGTTACCCCAGCTGTTATCTTTTAAAGCATGAATGCCAAAATAAACAAAGGGAAAAGCTAAAGCATCGTTTAATCCACCTTCAGAAGTTAAACCAAAGCGCAACTCATCTTGGTCATTTATATCAGTTAGTTGAACTTCTGAAGCTAACACTGGATCAGTTGGTGCTAGAATCGCTCCTAATAAAATAGCTGCTCCCCAATCCATTCCTAAAAAGAATTTACCTACAACAGCTAGAGCAAAAATGGTAATAGGCATCAACCACGCAATGAGTCTTACTGTAATATCCCAAGCCTTTAATCTTAGCGGCCGAACTATTCTTAAGCCACAACTAAATACAGAAATAATTACCACAAGTTCTGTAATTCGCTCTAGAAATTCAGCGTTAAATACTTCATCACGACGTAATTGAATCAACCCTAAGCCATAAGGCCCTAACAAAATACCTACCACTAGATAGATGAGAGAAAATGAAAGTGGTAAACGTGAAATCCAGCCTGATCCTAATGTGACTATTAGCAAGAGTAGACCAATAACCAAAAGGTCAAGAATATAAATATCTACCATAGCTATTTAAATAAAAAATTAGTTTCACTCTGCAAGTTTAATTGCGATCGCTGTTAGTTCTACATCATCTTAGGGGAGATATTGTTAAAATAATTCACAAACAGCTATGAGATTAAATTTCAACCCACAGGTAAAATCCGCCTCTATCTCAGGGATAGAAAATGAGGCATTGAGGAAGTATTTCAGAAAATGCGATCGCATGGAATAATATCAAATTGAGCAAAGATAATTATGATTGATTGCGATTGCTAGCCTTTTTCAATAAAGATATCGAAACTAGGTACAGAGTTGCAGAAAATATGTGGTCAATTACCTAATTCAATTATCAAAAAATTAAACTTAGGTTCTAGTTTTATGAAATTTTTAATTTCATCTGCCAAATTTGTATTAAAGGCTAATGGCAAAAAATACGAAGTAATGAATTTTGACAGTAAGTAGTTAAGCGTAAATAGATATACTCTACTGGCATATTTGATTGAAATTAGTTTCTAAATCAAAAACAGAATCAACTGATCACCCAGAAAAAAATTGAATAAACTAGATAAAGTGAATTTTCGTCCAGCCGATTTAAACACAGATGAGTTATTTTAATTTGTTCAGTGCCTGCCTCTCAACCGCAACAGGTGAGATAATATTAATAAAAGTTAATGTTTTATTTTCCGCCGATGCTAAGACTAATTACTGACTTCGACGGCCCTATTATTGATGTTTCCGAAAGATACTACCGTGTTTATCAATTTTGCCTGGAGAAAACTCGACGTTCAGGCCAACCAGTACGAGAACTTTCTAAAGAAGAATTTTGGCAACTAAAGCGATCGCGGGTTCCCGAAAAGCAAATTGCTTTGAATTCAGGACTGGACGAAGCGCAAGCACAAGAGTTTGCACAACTGCGGCGGCAAACAGTACATACAGAACCGTACTTTCAATATGACACCCTCGTACCTGGTGCTGTGGACGCACTGGTAAAAATTCAACAAACTGGAATTGATTTGGCAGTCATGACAATGCGTAGGGTTAGGGAACTCGACTATGCTTTTCAAAAATTCCAATTAGGTAAATTTTTCCCGGAGAACCGCTGTTATTGCCTGAGTAACGATTATGTTAAAACCCGCGATATCGATGATAAGCCTTTATTAATGGCACGAGCAATCGAAGAACTACCTCCTGCTAATGACATCTGGATGGTGGGGGATACGGAAGCCGATATCACTGCTGCTAAAAAACACGACATTAAAGTGATCGCTGTCGAATCTGGTATCCGCGATCGCGCTCAATTAGAACTTTACCACCCTGAATTCATTGTTCGAGATTTAAGCGTTGCAGTAGATTTAATCCTAGAGGGCGCATATACAGATACAAAGCAGCTTTCTGTTGGGTAGAATCTGAGCGTCGGTAAAAATCTCTGTAATAGCTAAAGGGTAATAGATAATGAGTTTAAGTATCTATTACCCTTTAGTGATTAAAAATCTCCAATTTTCAGACACCTGCTTTCGGGTAGCTTCCCAAAAAGTAGATATGGTAAGCTAGCCCCTAAATTAACGTAAAAAACTGCTAACTAACCATAACAATATAAACGTCAGCACCGTAGAAAACTGATTCGGTGTCAGACCAATGAATGGTATTTGCAACAACAGCCAGTTAGCAATTAGCCCACCGATGATTAAGCCCATTATTAGCCCAACCAGCGTAAACAAAACTGCTCGACCAAATTTACCTTCCTTACGATTAAGAAAGTAAATACTAATTCCTACACCAACCACCAATGCCAGCTGCAAAACCTGATCGCCTGTAGCTGGGTAAAACACACTAGCAGCACTCAAACCCACATACCAAACCCCAGGTAACACAATATCAGCAGGTGTTGGTTGATCGAGCATTCTTTGCAGCCATGCCGGTGACTGCTCGCGGGGGGTTGGGCTTTCTTTCGGGAGCGATTGCACTCGTAACTCTGGAAACCGAATACGCTCAGGCACTTTAATTTTACCTTCCTGGCGCATCCGTAAGCGATCCATTAAAATCGCGTCGTAAGCCGCTTCAATCACTTCTAGACTCTTGGCATCGCCACTGTGTTGCTCCAATCGGCGATTGCGAGCATCCTGAATTTCATCGAAGCTAGCGTCTTCTGATACCCCAAGTTTTTCGTAGGGATTTTGATCGCTCATGGGAGTTTATACTTCAGCCTCAGTCAGCGGCAGTCTTTTGTTGACGTAAATACAACTTTAGGTTTTATCTTGATTCGGAACCAATACGCCGATCAATTTTATGCCCTACCTGGATAGTAGCATGGGTTAGTTTGATCGACTGGGGAATTTTAACTATAAGTCACTTTAACATATTGTTATAACTCAGTGTATATCCCCATGTCGTTGACCAGTTAGAGCTTTACTCTAGAATTTGAACTAGGGATACCTAAAATGCATTTTTTATGAAAAAATAACTTTTCTGTTGCCAATTTAGCCACTCAGCCTACTCAGATGGAGTTTTCATCAATGAGTTTCATAATTGTTGGTGGTATCGATCCGCATATCGATTTAAAATTGTAACAATTTAAATTACCACTTGATTGGGATAATAAAGTATTCTAAATTACTAAATTGCTGTGGCTTGGGATAGAACAAGTGCATACTGGGCACAAATTTAACTACTATAGTAGCTGCACTTAGATACAGGGTAGGCTACCAAAAGATTTTTAGTATTATATTGTCCAGAATCTTGATTAAACTATTTTTTTAAGATAATCAGGAAATGCATCCCTTAGCCTTGTAGATTCTTTATTGATTCCCAAAGTCGAAATTGCGTTTTTACGCAATCCCCTTGTTAATCCTATGAATTTTTGTGCAAAGTGATGGTCATGGCTCCTGCCAAGATTCTTGTAGTTGACGACGACCTAGCGGTTCGGAATTTAATCCAACGCTTTTTGATTAAGCAGAGCTATCAAGTAGAAGCGGCTGAGGATGGTAAGACAGCCTTAGCACTATTTGAGCAATTTAACCCAGATTTGGTGATTTTAGATGTAAATTTACCAGATGTAATCGGGTTTAACCTCTGCCAAGAGATGCAAAGTCGTAATGGTGTTTTTGTTCTTATGCTGACTAGCCGCGCAGATGAAGCTGACAAGATTCGCGGCTTTTCTAAAGGTGCTGATGACTATCTCACTAAACCATTTGGGCTGGGAGAACTGGAAGTCAGAGTTGCAGCTATCTTGAGGCGTCAGCGGGTTGTAACCACTGCAGAACAGAAACGTCTGGTATTTGAAAAGTTGATGATTGATCCAGTGCGGCGGGAAGTAGCATTGAACAACCAAGCAGTACCCTTAACCGCTTTGGAATTTGATTTGTTACATTTTTTAGCTAGCCATCCAGGTCGAGTGTGGCGGCGAGCAGAACTTATTCAAGAGGTGTGGGATTATGAATATGTGGGCGACCAACGGGTTGTAGATGTACATATCGGCCAAATTCGTAAGAAAATTGAAGCCGATGCTAGTCAGCCAGCATTAATTCAGACAGTACGTGGGGTAGGTTATAAATTTGAATGTCCTACTCATTCCCCGCAGTTAGAAGTTAATTCCTAAGTTATAGTCTATGGTTGAGAGTTTTTTAACTCTTGGCTTACGGCTAATAAGTATGCTTGCTGTCAAAATTGGTGAACTCTTTGGGCTTAACTCAAACCAAGGTTAACACAGTCGCCCAAAGTCACACCATAAATATATAGTGCGCCTATACAGACCAAGCATTTATTTTAAAGATTGATAGTTAAGCTTGAAATGCTGGCTATGTAAGAAAGTATATATTTGCATAACTGAATATTTCCCAAATATATAACCAATAAATTTGATAATAAATCCTCCTTGCGGAGGATAATTTTTAAGTATTTTATGGAATGGTTATTCAAAACTGTGACGTTTTGAATTTGGAAGCACACGGATACCATAGAATCCCGCCAAGCCATAACAATTCCCAACAAATATATTTATGGCTTTGTCTGTTCCATCTACAAATTTATTAATATTTGACTTTGAATCGAAATTTGTAGGGGTTTTTACCAATAGAACAGCATCTTTAAATTTTGTAGAATGCCTTCATCAATCTCAAGACGAACACAAAAACTTAATTCTTTTGAAGAATTAAAGGTTATGTTTTGCCCATACGAGAGCATGAACATGACTAGCACCGTTAATAATCGCACTGACAAAGTAGGCTGTCAAAACTGAATCATTATAGGGCTGTTTTACTTAGCTGTGGTGGAATAAAGTTTCCAGATAAACACGAGCGGCACGGCGATCGCTATCTCCATTTTGAAGCAAAAATAGTGACAGTGCTGCCGTCAGTACTCGATTTTGATCCCAATCAGGATGTGTTTCTAAGTAGCTTTTGAGGGATTCGTGAAGTGTTTCCGGAATTTCTGTAAAGATGTTAACCGTTGCATTCATAAGATTTTCCTCCACTGAGGACAATCAAGAGGGACTAGTTGCTTGCAGCGAGCAGATTGGAGCGACACATACAATTTTTTGCCTGGCCGACAATTTCCACCAACATCTGAGGTATTTTACACACTTTGATGTTAACGGGTTCAACGAACTACAACAGCAAGCCGAATCATTGTGCGCTAAGAGGGGGTAGGTTTGTCAATGCTGCGAAATGTTAAAAACGATGGTATAAAAAATATTTGCTAACGAAATCATCAGGGTTTGGTATTGATTTTTGTTACTCAATTTAACAAAAACTCAGTCACTGAGATTCCTTGCCCTTAGAAGCAAAAAATCCCCAGTAAGGCGGCAAGAGCCTATCGTCTCGTAGAGCATCTGTGGAAAACTGCTAAAATCCCTGTGGAAACTCTGTGGAATCTGTGAGGAAAATGTCCACTAATGATAAGAATTACAAAAACATTAATTTTTTGATAAACAGAATTTACTCAGTGATACGCACTCATCAAGCGTTGGGACAATGGGTTTAGGGATATAAAAGTTTAGGGGTGTAGATGATGAAATTCTTACATCTACTCAAGGAGAAGCCTTTGAAGTCGCGTCTACACACCTTTACTCTCTTACACCCAATCTCAACATACAACCTTTGCACGTAAGTCCTTTACGTGTAAGTCATGCCAAGATTAGCTGAAACTACAATTGCCCTATTTTTTGTATGGCATCTTGCATAGCCGTTATTTGTCAGTTCCCTTTCAGCAAGCAACGCCCTAGTTCTTAGTTACCTCTGTTACCTAGTTAATAACTTTTTATTTACAGCATTGATGATAGAGTTGCTAGATTTAATTGGCTTTTTTTGCTCTACCGACGACGCTCTTGCAACTTCCGATATACCGACTTCAAATCAACTTGATGGTGGGCTAAGGCAACGAGTGTATGATAAAGCAAATCTGCAACTTCCCCTGCAATGGAATCGCTATCATCGTCCTTAAAGGCCATAACCACCTCAGCAGTTTCCTCGCCCAGCTTTTTCAAAATCTTGTTATCGCCACCTGCAAATAATTGACAAGTATAAGAATTTTCTGATGGATTGTCGCGGCGATCGCATATCACTTGAAATAGCTGCGATAAAGTATCTCCAGGTGGTGGAACTATTTGCCCATCTAATTGATGAAAACAACTACGCTCACCTGTATGGCAGGCAATATCTCCTACCTGCTCTATGCCAATTAGTAGCGCATCACTATCACAGTCATAACGAATACTCTGCACTTTCTGAACATGACTAGAAGTCGCCCCCTTGTGCCATAGCTCCTGACGGGAACGACTCCAAAACCAAGTTTCTCCAGTTTCCAAAGTTTTTTGTAAAGATTCCCGATTCATCCACGCCATCATCAAGACAGTGCCATCGAGATAATCTTGAACTATTGCCGGCACTAAGCCCTGTTCATTATAATGAATTTTTTCAACAGGAATAGTGTTGTGCAGTGAATGCGGTTCAGTAGAAAACATACCAGCTAATTTTTTCTAGTGAGAATGATTCATGGATTCACGATACCATCTCAGAATAGGGCAGCTAGTACGATTTTTTATTTAAGCTTCTAATTTAGCCTTCAAAAGCAGCATTTTTATTCATAGCAGACTGCATTTTAACAGCACTTAAAGCAACTTGATGAGCTTTTGCTGCTTCACCATACCAATGAACTGCTGAGTTAAAAGCTGCTCGGTAAATATCCTGCTAGGTCTCAGATAATCGATTACGAATCTCTAAAGGCAAGTCTTGGTTAGACTTGCATAACATAATGTTATTTTCCTGGTTCCTCTAATTTTATACGATAGAAATTCTAAGCAGTCTTTAACCCTATTCTAAGATAGAGCTTTTTATTTGCCACCGATTTAGGAGAGAACCTTGGTAAATACAACGATTAAAACTACAAAATCACAAGAGATCTTCGCTGCTGCCCAAAATCTCATGCCAGGGGGAGTGAGTTCCCCAGTCCGCGCCTTCAAATCCGTAGGTGGACAACCTATTGTTTTTGATCGTGTTAAAGGAGCGTATATTTGGGATGTAGATGGCAACAAATACATCGACTATGTAGGCACTTGGGGACCTGCTATTTGCGGTCATGCCCATCCAGAAGTAATTGCAGCGCTGCATGAAGCATTAGAAAAAGGTACTAGTTTCGGCGCTCCCTCTGTACTGGAAAATGTCTTAGCAGAAATGGTCATCGATGCAGTTCCCAGCATCGAAATGGTACGATTTGTCAATTCTGGTACAGAAGCTTGTATGTCCGTGCTGCGGCTGATGCGGGCTTTCACCAACCGAGATAAAATCATCAAGTTTGAAGGGTGTTATCACGGTCACGCCGATATGTTCCTAGTAAAAGCTGGGTCTGGTGTTGCTACACTCGGCTTACCTGACTCCCCAGGAGTGCCTAAATCGGCAACTAACAATACTCTGACTGCGCCTTTCAATGATTTAGAAGCAGTCAAAGCTTTATTTGAAGAAAACCGTGATGAGATTGCTGGTGTGATTCTTGAGCCAGTTGTTGGCAATGCTGGGTTTATTCCTCCTGATGCTGGATTCCTTGAAGGTTTAAGGGAACTTACCCATGAGCATGGAGCATTATTAGTATTTGACGAAGTAATGACTGGCTTCCGCATCGCCTATGGTGGCGCTCAACAAAAGTTTGGCGTTACCCCCGATTTGACAACGTTGGGTAAGGTTATTGGTGGTGGGTTACCAGTAGGAGCCTATGGCGGTCGCCGGGATATTATGTCAATGGTTGCCCCTGCTGGCCCTGTTTATCAAGCAGGGACTCTTTCTGGCAATCCTCTAGCAATGACTGCTGGCATTAAGACCCTGGAATTGCTGCAAAAACCTGGTACTTACGAGTATCTTGACCGAATTACTCAAAAACTAGCAGATGGCTTGCTGCAAGTTGCTCAAGAAACTGGTCACGCAGCTTGTGGTGGTCACATCAGTGCCATGTTTGGGTTATTCTTCACTTCTGGCCCAGTTCATAACTACGAAGATGCCAAAAATTCGGATACAGCCAAATTTGGACGCTTTCATCGCGGTATGCTAGAGCGCGGTGTTTACCTAGCGCCATCTCAATTTGAAGCTGGATTTACTTCTTTTGCTCACACTGAGGAAGATATTGAACAGACTCTAGCAGTCGCAAGAGATGTGCTTTCTAGCCTGTAACTAAAATAGTGCTGAGTGTTGAGGAGCCAGCGCGTTCGGTCGCCAGGCTTGTAGACACCCGTAGATACATTGATGATTGGCAAAGCTTTCTCGCAGAGTAGCGGCAAGCCGCAGGGTAGCAAGTGGCTCCTCAGCACTTACAACTCAGCACTAATTAACAGCCACAGCCAGTGTGGCCACAGCCTGGGATAGTTTTATGACCTTCAGCACAGCCAGCAGAACAGTAGTATTTGCCGTCTTTATTAATGGCATCTTCAAGTGAAACGATACATAGGCAAGACTCACAGGCACACTTCATTTGGTTTACGGTTGCCATAATTTTCTCCATTTCTTCGTAAGATTACTCTATGATATCTGAACAGATTTTCAGATATTAGTTAACATAATTTAGACCAATATTTGGGATTCAGAGCCTAAAGGTTAGACAATACCGATCAATATTTCTGCCAAGGATGAAAATCTGCTATCAAAGCAAACTCAAACAAAGTTAATTTACTTAAAATATGTAATTAATACTTAATGATAATGAAAATATAACTTAACACTTGCGACAAGTCATAAACAGATTAGCAAATATAAGTTAAAACATCCTCTAATAACTACTTTTAAGCCTAAGTATAATTAAGGATAGTAAAATCGGCTTGACTTTACGTAAGCCCAGTGCAAACTTTAGGAAAACTTTAAAGCTTTTCCAGCAGAAATTACCTGGCACAATTCGATTCCGAATCACAATAATGATGTGAGAGTGTAACTCTACTCATTATTATTCGTGTAGCGAGTTGTCAATGCATGAGCTACTGCTTAAATCCTACCTGTCCTCATCCAGAAAATTTGGCATATAGCCAAAGGTGTCAGTCTTGCGGTTCGCAACTACTTTTGAGCGATCGCTATCAGGTGCTTAAACCATTAGGTCAAGGTGGCTTTGGTGCAACTTTTTTAGCCTACGATCAGGCTTTACCAGGAGAACCAAGTTGCGTAATTAAGCAGCTACGTCCCTCCGCAACCGCACCGCACGTTTTGCAGATGGCGCGAGAACTCTTTGAGCGAGAAGCTAAAACTTTAGGTAAAATTGGCAATCATCCCCAAGTTCCAAGGCTGCTAGACTATTTTGAAGAGCATCAACAATTCTACTTAGTTCAGGAATATATTAGCGGTGCTACCTTGCAGCAGGAGATCCAACATAATGGCAACTTTACTGAAACCGGAGTCAAGCAATTCTTAAGTGAAATTCTGCCGTTGCTGCAATACATTCATGAGCAAAAGGTGATTCACCGTGATATTAAACCAGCCAATTTAATTCGTCGCACTCAAGATGCGAGAATGGTGCTGATCGACTTTGGTGCAGTCAAAAATCAAGTTACTCAAGGTATAACGGGCCAATCAGAGCAAACAGCATTAACTGCATATGCAATTGGTACTCCTGGTTTTGCGCCTCCAGAGCAAATGGCTATGCGTCCAGTATATGCCAGTGATATCTACGCTCTGGGGGTAACATGTATTTATTTACTTACTGGTAAGTCTCCTAAAGATTTAGAATACAATCCCACAACTGGTGAAATGATATGGGAATCGCTTGTACAAGTGAGTGATCACTTGACAAGTGTGTTACGGAAAATGCTAGAGGTATCAGTCCGCAATCGCTACAAGTCAGCCCAAGAAGTACTCAGGGGCTTAGAAATGGAACCTTACCTAGACAGTTTGGCTAAGGGAATGCTGACTAAATCAGATTTATGCGTTAAAGAACAAGCACATAATCATGTAGCAAATTCTGCTGTTTTATGTAATAACTCTCCTAGTAATTCTACTAGTGCAGGAGTAGCCCAGGTAGCAGCTGCAATTCGGGCTAGACGAGCTAAGTCAGTAGAAAGCGTTGGCTTGCAGGCAGGAGGAATGCGCCCAGGAGTTCTAATGGCAAAACCAACAATTTTGGATAGCAGCAACACTAGTAGTTTGCCAATTCAGAATTCTAAAGTTGTACGTAAGATAAATACTCAAGGTTTACTAACCGCCTATCTTAAGGGGAGACGAGATTTTGCTCTACACAATTTGAGTATGCTTAACCTGCAAGGTGCTGACTTATCAGGGACGAATTTCAATTCCGCTCAATTGCAGAAAACCAACCTCCAGGGAGCTAATCTTCATAACAGTGACTTTGGAAGAGCTAGTCTCACTGATGCTAATCTCCGAGATGCTAACTTGAGCAAAGCTTACCTCAATAATGCTGATTTAGAAGGAGCAGACCTGCGAGGAGCAGATCTCAGCAATGCTTATCTCAGTAATGCTAATCTCCGAGGAGCTAATCTGTGTGGAGCCAATCTCACTGGTGCCAAGATTTCTGATGAGCAGTTGGTACTAGCTAAGACCAATTGGATGACAGTGCGCCCTAATGGTAAACGAGGGCTGCTGTGATTGAAATGTCGAGATTTAGGTGGGATTGTTAGATTCAGCTAATTCACTATTGTAAATTTAATAATAAAAAATATTTTAATTATTAAGGCGCTATCTAGGCAGTAAGAGATGAGTATCCTGAATACTTAAAGCTAAAAACGCTGTATCTAAATTATCGGTTTAATGCTGTGGTAATTATGCTTAGTATGAGCGTAACTGCTTAATATTAAATTTCGCTGGTAGATAGCGAAGCAATACCTTGTTTTTGACGATTTTTAGATAGTAAAATTTTAATAATTTCTCTGTTACATTTATAAAAAAATAATTTACAATAAAACATAAAGCAATACTTTTTTATAAAATTTTTCATGACATTTATGACGGCTAAGGCTTGGAAAACTTTCAATTAAAAGGTTAACAAATCAATGCTCTTCAGCAGATCAACTGTGTACGTAGTAGTAGCAAGTAAATTATTTCTAATAGTAAGCTAATAAAAAATAATAATGACCGAAAACAGCAAGTCACATTTTTTAGCAGTAAAAGGCTTATCTATGATGACTGAGTTGCAAGAGAAGGAACTAGAGAGGCGATTAAGTTTATTTCAAGTATTCCTCAAGTTGTATGAACAACATAGCAGCCTTCTAGATGATATTCTCCAGTTAGAAAACCTAACTCAGACATCTTTTACAGGAGTGAAGCCGTATTATTTACAGGGTGTAGTAGATGGTTCTTGTGTTTATGTAGTTACTAATTTGTGTGAAAACAAAACACAAAGTTTACAACAGCCACAGCAAATCTGGACAATAGGCCGGGATTGTAGTAGTGGCATATATGTTGCTGATAAATATTTGTCTCCTCGCCACGCTGCTATTCAATATATTAATAATCAAGGCTTCTACTTAATAGACTTTAACAGTACCAATGGTTCATTTGTGAATGGTGAACCGATTTATCAGGCAATCAAGCTTAATGATGGCGATCGTATTCGATTAGGCAATCTAACTTTTGATTTTTTTGTTAATCATACGTGCCGTGCCTTGCCGACTGTGGCAATAGAGTTGCTGATGCAGCTTGTACCTGGAATAGACTCCAATTTAGAAAAAATAATTAGTAAATCAAATGATACACAAAAGTATTTATTTGAAAACCCAAACGATGCTCTACACATTGCTAGAGACTCAATTTTAATTGACAAATATATACACCAACATAATACTTTTAGTGCAGAAGAAAAGTCAGAAATTTTAGACCGCTTTTTTAGCAGATAAACGCTTTCCAAACTAATCAAAAAAAATTTACCCTACATATTGGTAGAGTAAATTAGTTGCATAACCTATATATTTGAATTCAGTCGTTGTATCTGAAGTGCCATAATGCAACTAATAATTTATGATCAATAGTGCAAGATGGCAGAAGAAACATTGCTTCTATAATCGGCTTTTCAAGATTTTTAACCTAATAAATACAGTTCAGTTAGTGGTTTTCAGTTCTCAGATAAGCCCGCAGGAACTAATGCCTGGGGCTATCTTAACAAACCGACGGGGTGACGGTTACCATTAACTGAACTGTATTGGCTTATCGAACTCTCTAACTACTATTCTTCTTCTAATTCGACTTCTTCCTCTTCGTCGCTAACCTTCGTTACAGAGTTAGCAGAAACAACAGCCCCTTTGTCTAGCTTTTCACGTACTAGCTGCTTAATTTGTGCAGCAAATTCCGGCTTTTCTTCTAAATATTTGATGGCGTTGTCTCGACCTTGGGAGATATTATCGCCGTTGTAGCTATACCAAGCACCTTTACGGATCAGAATGCCAGTTTCTTCTGCTAGGTCAACAAGACAACCTAAAGTAGAAACTCCTTTACCAAAAATAATGTCAAATTCGGCAACTCTAAAGGGCGGTGCTACTTTATTTTTGGCAACTTTGACTTTGACACGGTTACCAAATTCATCTGTACCTTTCTTCAAGGTTTGAATCCGGCGAATGTCTAAGCGCACTGAAGCATAAAACTTTAAGGCGTTACCGCCAGTGGTGGTTTCTGGGCTACCATAGGTAACACCAATTTTTTGCCGCAGTTGGTTAATAAAGATGACTGTGCATCCAGATTTACCAATGTTACCAGTTATTTTACGTAGAGCTTGGCTCATTAACCTTGCCTGAAGACCAACGTGAGCATCGCCCATATCGCCTTCAATTTCGGCCCGAGGAACTAGTGCTGCCACGGAGTCAATAACTACAATGTCAACTGCGGCAGACCGGACGAGCTGATCGACAATTTCTAAAGCGGCTTCCCCTGTGTCAGGCTGCGAAACCAACAAATTTTCGATATCAACACCCAAAGCTCCAGCATAAGTGGGATCAAGGGCGTGTTCAGCATCAACAAAGGCAGCAATACCACCTTCATTTTGCACTTCGGCGATCGCGTGTAGTGCTACTGTCGTTTTACCGGAACTTTCCGGGCCATAAATCTCGATTACCCGTCCTTTGGGTAAACCGCCACCCAATGCTAGATCCAGGGTGAGTGCCCCAGTAGAAATCGTCTCCACCCGCATCCGGGTAGCATCGCCTAGGCGCATGATTGCTCCCTTACCGAAGCTACGCTCAATCTGGTTGAGTACAATATTCAGCGCTTTTTGCTTGCCAGAAGTATCGGTGTTGATAGCCATTCCTGCCTCTGAAATAGATGAATTTAAGGAGTGTTGGGATTGGAGCTTGAGTAGAACAGATATACTATTTTAGCCAGAAAATTCTGGAATAGGGCTTTTTAGACAAACAAGTGTGACAAGATCGTAACCTGATCTCTACTTGATTTAGATAGCCTCTCTAAGTAAGGTGAGATTTTGTAGCGCGCAAAAGGCAAACCAATACGCTTTGATGCCGATAAAATTTTATTATAGGGCGCAGGGTGGTTACGATTACCAATTAGCGATCGCTGAGGTTTTGTCTGGCAGTTTCTTACCGAACCTGCTTTTGTCCTCGTCGTTTATATATAATGCAAAATTTGCGTAAATATTCCAGCAAGAAGAAATTGTATATCTGACGAGTTGTCTCTATTATACCAAATTTATTTGCGTACATTAGGCTGATTGCCACGCTATCAACAGATCCGTCAAATACAGGGATTTGCTAGGATTTGGATAGACTTTAAGCTACTGTATCCAGTCTTTGTCCCATTTGAGCATCTTTGATGACTTCTGATTTTGCTAAATTTTTAATTCCCGATACCGCACTTTCTGTAGCTGGGTTAACCGATTACATCCGCTTGCTTTTAGAACAAGATGAGCAACTGCGGCAAGTTTGGGTGACTGGAGAAGTTTCCAGCGCTAATCATCATCGCAGTGGGTTATTTTTCACACTGCAAGATCCGGATGGAACCGCAGGAATTAAGTGTGTGGCGTGGAATAGTCAATTGACAAAACTCGCACAGCTACCTATTCCTGGCGAGCAGTTAATTATTTTGGGTAGCATGAGAGTTTATCCTCAAAGGGGAGAATATCAGCTATCAGTGTGGCAGGCTTTGCCAGCTGGTGTGGGTTTACAGGCGCTGCGTTATCAACAGTTGCGAAACCGCTTGCTATCTGAGGGATTATTTGATCTCGAAAGAAAGCGATCGCTTCCTTTCCATCCTCAAACTATCGCCGTTGTCACTTCACCAACTGCGGCGGCCTGGGGTGATATTCAAAAAACTCTCAAACAACGATATCCTGGTTTACACGTTTTATTTTCTCCCGCTACAGTGCAGGGTGAGCAAGCGCCAGAATCGATAGTTAAAGCAATTGAGCGAGTAGAACGAGATGGTCGTGCAGAGGTGCTAATTTTAACACGGGGAGGAGGCGCGGTAGAGGAACTGGCTTGTTTTAATGATGAACGAGTAGTGCGATCGCTTGCTAATTGTTCAATACCAGTAATTACTGGCATTGGTCATCAAAGAGATGAATCTTTAGCAGATTTAGTTGCAGATGCATGTGTGCATACTCCTACTGCTGCGGCAGAAATGGTTGTACCATCACTCTGGGAGCTATATACTCAACATCGGCAGCGAGTGACTGCTTTACATGAGGCGGTGGCTTACTCTTGCGAAACTGCTGCAAACCAACTGCAAGTATTGCAAAATCGCTTGCGGCGTTTACGGTTAGATCGGCAAGTGCAACAAGAAATGCAAAAGCTAACTTGGAAGCGCCAACAACTAATGCAAGTAACAACAAGGCGATCGCAACAAGCAAACCAACATCTAGAAATGTTACGGCAAAAGTTAGCAACTCTTGATCCAAAGGCTGTGTTACAGCGTGGTTATGCTGTGGTTAGACAAGAAAATGGTGCGATCGCTCGTTCTGCTACGGAGTTAGCTGTAGGCGAGAAATTGGTGATTCAGTTGGGTCAAGGGGAAGTTAAAGTGAAAGTCATGGAAGTGAAAGATTAATAAACCGCCAAGGACGTCAAGATTTGAATGGTTAAACGTAAGAATTCTTCTAGTTCTGACTCAATGGAAGGCTGGAATTATGAAGCAAAGGTTGTGGAAATAGAGGGAATTATCGCTCGCATCGAAGCGGGTGAGTTGGAATTGGAAGAGGTATTTGATAAATTTGCTAAGGCTGTTGAATATTTGCGCCAGTGCGAAAGTTTCTTGCAGCAGCGACAGCAACAAGTGGATTTGTTAATTGAAACTTTGAGTGATGATTGAAAGTTAAAAATTGCTATTTAAGATTATGGTATAAAACCAAAATCTCTTCTTAAAATATTCTTAGCTTCGGTGATCGTCTTGACCTGACGCTGTGTCAGTTTTTTACTAATATCTTCATAAACTTCAAATCCATTTTTTTTTCTATGGTACAGAATTGCTACTGGAAAAGGTTTAGGTGTTCTTAGAGGTAAATTTCGAGAGCTAGGAAAATCGCTAGTCATGTAACTACCAATGAGAAGAATGCCATCTTCATCAGGCCCATCAAAATCTAGTTCTAGAAAAGATACAGCTTTCAACGCTAAGAAGTTCCAAGGTTGAACTTGTTGGGATTGAGGTAAAGTATAGAGTACTCGTTTATTCTTGACTAGATATAAAGAAAGCTTGGCTTTTTTGGAACCTTGTGGGAATTCTTGTATTGGTACGAATAGACAGGAACCAAAATCTGGTAAATTAATTCGGAATGCATGTTTAACAAGTATATTCCGGCGAGGTAATACTTGTTTAACTTGGCTGATTTCCTCTGATGTAATACGAGTTGGGCGGAGTTGTTTTGTCTGTGTTTCAATAATGGGATTTTTAGGGGAGTCAGCAGCAGTGGGGCCAATTGCTAGCAAAGTAGTCAGGGATGCTATGCTGATGGCAAATACACATCTTTTAGCGCCAAGAAGCTTGTAGGTTTGATGATTCATAATTTTAATTTATTAACATATCATTCTATTTTTCCTATAGCGACAGCGTAATTCAGCGGCAGGATAACTGTAAATGTTGTACCCACACCTACTTCACTTTGAAAGGTAATTTTCCCTTGGTGTAATTCAACGGCGTTTTTTACAATATTTAATCCTAGCCCGTTTCCATAAATTTTTTCTGTATTACTACATCTAAAAAAGGAAGTAAAGAGCTTGGTTTGGTCTTCTTTAGGAATGCCAATTCCTTCGTCTTGGATGCGGAATATGGCACTGTTGTGATCGCAAGTTAGTTCAAATTGAATGTTGCCGCCTTCAGGTGAATACTTAATAGCGTTGGAAAGCAAATTACTGAGAATATATCGCAGAAGTTTTTCATCCATTAAAGGCAATTTTTTGGTATCGCAACCATAAATGCATTGTTCCACAAAGTTAATATGATAGCGATCGCCAGCGCTAAACTGTTGTTCTCCAACTATTTGCCAGCATAAATCTATTAAATCTAAGGGAGCAGGGCTGAAATTGAGTTTTCCTGCTTCTGCTCTTCCAATCACTAAAATATCTTCTATGACTTGATTAAGATGAGTGACGGCTGATTTAATTTGCTCAAAATATCGGTCTTTTTTATCCTCATTTAATTTGTGACTATATTTGTGTAACAAATCACAAGTTAAGAGAATACTAGTTAATGGTGAGCGAAACTCATGGGAGGCGATGGAAATAAATCGAGATTTAAGTTCGCTGACTTCTCTTTCTTTTTCGAGGGCTAAACGTGTTTCTTCTGCTTGCTTGCGCTCAGTGATATCTTGGGCAATACCTACTTGACGATAAATTTCTCCAAAGTTATTGTTTACTAAAAAGCTGCGCTCCCAGATCCAGCGTACTGACTTATCAGGCTGGATAATACGGTATTCATTGTCATAAGTGCTCTTAGGGTTGTTCTCTCTGGTGGCGAGTACGTATTCCTTATCTTCTGGATGAACCGCATCTATCCAAGAATTGGCGTTAATATATAAACTTTGGCAACTACGACCCCATACCTGCTCATAGACTGGACTAACATAGATTATTTTGTTGCTATTTAGGTCTTTGAGCCAAAAGACTTCTTGAATGTTTTCTGCTAACTGGCGAAACTTTTGTTCGCTTTGATGTAGCATTTCTTGCGTTACCAGTTTTGACGTAAGTTCTATCTGCAACTGGTTGTTACTAGCTTTTAGGTCGTTTTCCTGCTGAGTCAAAGTAGAAATTAACCGGCTGAGGGATTGAGATAGATTGGCAATTTCATCTCTGCCTCGTAGTACAGGAATTTTAACTTGTTTATTACCAAAACGAATTTGGTTAGCGGCTGTAGCGATCGCTAACATGGGGTTGGTGATTGCAGTTATTACTAACCAACCTAAAACAGCAAAAATTACCCCTAAAATTATATTCCAGGTAAATATCTGCTGTTGTAGTCGCCTGACTGGAGCAAAGGCAATATCTGTTTTTTGGCGTACCAACACCAGCCACTGTAAACCAGGATAATTACGATAACCATTACTCTGGACAAAGCCGGTGAGGTACTTTTGATTATCTGGCCAGATTTCAACTATATGGCTGCTGATCCCTCTTTGTGCTGCTTTCACACTCGCTAGGTTTTGCAGTTGGGCATTAAATCCTGATGGTGCTAATAACACATCACCATTGTAGCTGAGAACGAACATTTCTTTATTACGCTCTTTCACCGAACGCAACAGCGATTTTTCGACTTCTTTAGACCAATTCCAACTCAAATGAGCGCCAAGTACACCGCGTAGATTTCCTTGAAAATCAATTACGGGTACTGCTACATCTACAAAACGCAACGGTTCCCCAGTTGGGTTAGGAAGCAGTTGCTTGAGTTTTACTGCATCATGCACATCACCCGCATAAGGAGCTTTTAGTCCATTGATAAACCAAGGTCTTTGAGAAACATTTTTACCTTCTAATAATTTTCCTGTACTAGCTTGGACAATTCCTTGGTGATCGGCAAAACCTATCCAAGCATAATCACTATAAGTGCTTTGCAGCTTTTCTAAGAGGACACGTACTTGAAATGTTGAAGTGTTGGGGTAACTCGTTAACTCATCCAAGGTGCTGATAATTTGGATATCGCGGTAGCGCTCAAACATCCCCCGGTCTAGTTTATCGCTCATTTGGTACGCCAGTTCTGCCAGCGACCTTCCCACATCTACTTTGACTTGTTTGCTGGTAGTGTGCCCGACAATTAGACTGGCTAATATCGACAACACAAAAGCCACACCACAAATTGCTAGTCCCAACCGGGTTCTAAGGCTATTTTGAGGATTGACCTTGGCGCTAAACCTCTGGATGCGCGTCACTGCTAAATACTCCTGTTGGTCACAGACTTAGTAAGAACCTCAAGGACAGATACTTGTCTAAGTATATAATTTCACACAATCTTCAAATATAAACAGCAAACTGCTGTTTACATGCTGTTTACATATTATTGCTGATTGCTCTATACCTCTGTATTTTCTGCGGTAGCTTGGGGCAGACTCTTCTTTTACAACGACGCGATCGCTTACAGAGACAGGAAAAAATTTGTATATTTTATCAGGCGATCGCTTCTACTTTAGTGAGAAATGCTAGCTGAGTATTTGCGTCAGCGTGAAACTTTTTAACAGTATCTGCTAGTATGAATTTTTAATTCATTGCTCATGTACTAAAAAATTACAGTAACCCAGATCAAGTGAAAGATTGTACAAAGGTTAAGCCTACGGTTGTATAATACCAAAAACTTGTCTATATTAGCACTCAGTAATAATTTTGGTAAAACTGGAAACATAGTAGAAAGACAAAATAAGTAAAAACCAAAAACCACTTATGTCCATGTCTACTTTGAGTACTAACGTAAAAGGTTGTACTGTTGATGATTTAGCCCTGCTGAGTCAGCTTGATTTAGGAAATTTTTTACAACAGCCTTCACACCCTTCTATCGCCAGCACGAAAAAACGATTAATTGATATTTTCGGTGCCATTGTCGGACTCATGATTACAGCGCTAGTAGCAATTCCTGTAGCAATAGCTACTATTATTGATAATCCTGGCCCGATATTTTATTGCCAAATTCGCTGTGGCCTTCATGGGCGTCCCTTCCGGATTTGGAAGTTCCGTTCAATGATTGTTAATGCCGATCAGCTCAAGCATCTGGTGAACAATCAAGCCCAAGGCCACATCTTTAAATCTACAGAAGATCCACGCATTACTCGCGTGGGTAAGTTCTTGCGGCGCACCAGTCTAGATGAATTACCTCAGTTTTGGAATGTTCTGATGGGAGAAATGAGCTTAGTTGGAACTCGCCCACCTACTCCTGATGAAGTTATCAACTACGAACTACACCATTGGCAAAGATTGCGAGTTAAGCCAGGTATTACTGGGGAATGGCAAGCTAACGGTCGCTCCAGCATTAAAGACTTTGAAACCATCGTCAGCATGGATCTTGATTATCAGCGTAAGTGGTCTGTAGCTTACGACTTGAATTTAATTTTGAAAACTATTTGGGTAGTCTTGTCAAAAAGCGGTGCTTATTAAGTTTTTGCCTCTGTTATTATCCCAAGTGCGCCGACGCTAATAAAATAAAAAATTCAACATTATGAATTCAAAATCAAACTTTTATCTGAATTTATAATATTGAATTTAAAATTAATGATTTAACCCTTAACCCCACTACTAGTTTCTGTGGGTACTATGTAGCGTTGTAAAAACAGAAATAATACCAGTACTGGAGCAATAGAAATAATAGAACCAGCAGCTACCAACCGCCAATCAAGGGAAAATGTACCCGCTAGTTTTGCTACTCCTAAAGGCAGAGTATATAAATTTTCGTCTTGAATAATAATCAAAGGCCAAAGAAAGTCGCTCCAAGAACCGATGAAGACGAAAATAGCTAGAGTCACTAGTGCTGGGCGAATCGCTGGTAACATCACGTACCACCATAAGCCTAATTCTGAACTGCCATCCATACGGGCGGCTTCTTCTATCTCTTTGGGAACGCTCATAAAAGCTTGTCGCAACAGAAAAATGCCAAAGGCAGACGCTAAACTAGGAAAAATCATTCCTAAATAGGTATTGTTCAAACCCATCTGGACGGTCAGAATGTATAGGGGAATCATCACAATCTGAAAGGGAATCATAATCGTAGCCACGATCGCAATAAAAATCCCATCTCGTCCTGGAAACGATAACCGCGCCAAGGGGTAAGCGGCTAAGGCACAAAATACTAAATTCAAAGCAACAGTTAGCAGCGCTACCAATATACTGTTATAAAAATACTGTCCAAAAGGTAGGGATTGCCAAACACTAGAGAAATTACTCAGTGTCGGTTGAGTTGGTAACAACTGCGGTGGTGATTGTAAGATATTTTCTGTTGGAGATTTCAAGGCTGTACTGATCAGCCAAAGCAATGGAAACAGAGTGACTATTGCGATCGCTCCTAAAATTCCATACATCCCTATAATATTAAGTTGTGAATTGCGCTTGAGAAAATTCATCATTGACCTGAATTTGCCGCTTTGAAATCTAATTATAATGATTTTGTGTTTTTTGAGATTTTTTTATTAAATAAGTAGGTAAGCAAGAGAATTTAAAAATATCCAAATTATCAGTTTTTTAGCAATTCTTGACTTCATAAACCTGTCAAGCCAGTTTCTGTACACGCAGCTTTCAAAGGTTTATCCCAAGATTGCACAGGTAATTGAGGCAAATAGGCAAAATTAAAGACAATTCCTATAGTTGGCTTTGTTATCCACTCAGGTGAATTGAGTAAGCGATCGTAATATCCCCCGCCATAGCCTAAGCGATATCCTTGATAGTCACAAGCTACACTAGGGACAAGAATTAAATCTACTTCAGCAGGGCCTAACCTGGGAGCATTGGGAAGAGGTTCGCTAATACCATAAGCACCAATTTTTACAGAGTCGTTAGGTGTCCAGATATGCCAAACAAGGGATTTACCCACACAGCGAGGAAATCCCCAACAGTATTTATTATCTGTAAATAACGGGCTGAGGTCAGGTTCTTGGCGAAAGCTAAAATAAGCAAGTATTGTTTTTGCTTGGTTAAGTAAAGCAGAGTTTTGCAGTTGCGTACAGATGCGATCGCTTTTTTCTCTCCACTCTTTGACTGGCATTGATTGACGTATTTGCAGCAGAGTACGGCGTAGTTCTGTTTTAGCTAACTGACAATTTTGAAGATTAACTTCATCCATGAAAGTATAAAATTTATCACCAAAAAACACGTAGGGCATCTGCCCTACGTAAAAGATATAGCCAACAGTCTCAATCAAACAAAAATTTAATTATGCAGCAGCGTGTTGACGATACCACTCAATCGTATTTTTTAGCCCTTGCTGAAAACTGACCTGGGCTGTGAAATTAAAAGCTTGCTTTGCCCGTTCAGTATCCAAACAACGGCGGGGTTGACCATTAGGCTTGTCAGCTTCCCAGACAATTTCACCGTCAAACTCCATGAGTTCGCAGATGAGATTAATCAAATCACGAATGGAGATTTCATAACCTGTTCCCAAGTTAACCGGTTCAGAATCGTTGTAAAATTGAGTACCCATAACAATGCCACGAGCCGCATCTTCTGAATATAGAAACTCACGGGTAGGGCTACCATCACCCCAAACAGGGAGTTCTTTTTCACCTTTGATTTGTGCCTCGTGAACTTTGCGAATTAACGCCGGAATCACGTGAGAACTTCTGGGGTCAAAGTTATCTTCTGGCCCGTATAAATTTACTGGTAGCAGATAAATACCATTAAAGTTGTACTGCTGGCGGTAAGCTTGCAGTTGGACTAGAAGTGCTTTTTTAGCAACTCCATAAGGGGCGTTGGTTTCTTCTGGATAACCATTCCAAAGGTCATCTTCTTTGAATGGTACAGGGGTGAACTTAGGATAGGCACAAATAGTACCAACACAGACGAATTTTTCTACTCCAGCTTGATAGGCAGCGTGAATTAGCTGAGTTCCCATGATCAAGTTATCGTAGAACAACTCGGCTGGTTTTTCGCGGTTCAGCCCAATACCGCCGACATGAGCTGCTAGGTGGATAATAATGTCTTGCTGGTCAACAACGCGTTGATTATTTTCCCAAATCCGCAAATCGTAGTCCCGCGATCGCGGGACTGTAATCTTTTCAATATCGGCCCCTGCCTTACACAGCTGATCTATTACCTGACGACCTAGGAAACCCGATCCACCAGTGACGAGAATCCGTTTGTTTTTTAGTTCTAAGGCGGTCATATTTTTATCCTCAGCAAGTGTAAATCAGAAATGGAGAGCGCCCAGTTGTTGACGAATAGTTGCAATATCATGCAGTGCTGTGGAACCATTTCCATTTGGGGAAGTATAACCCAATGCTTGTAAATCTGCTTCTACCATTAGGGCAACAAGTTGCTCAAAAGTTACCGATGGTGTCCAGCCCAACTGTTGGCGTGCCTTGGTAGAATCGCCAATTAGTAACTCAACTTCCGCAGGGCGGAGATAGCGCTCATCAAACTCTACATAATCTTGCCAATTAAGATTCACATACCCAAATGCCAAGTCCAAAAACTCCCGCACTGAGTGCGTTTCACCAGTAGCAATTACATAATCATCTGGCTGTTCTTGCTGCAACATCAGCCACATTGCTTTAACGTAATCTTTGGCATAGCCCCAATCCCGCTTGGCATCAAGATTACCCATATAAATTTTTTTCTGTTTACCAGCAACAATTTGAGCAACTGCCCTGGTAATTTTGCGTGTTACAAAAGTTTCACCGCGTCGGGGCGATTCATGGTTAAAAAGTATGCCATTACACGCAAATAAATTATAAGACTCACGGTAATTCACTGTTTGCCAGTGGGCGTAAACTTTAGCACAAGCATAGGGGCTACGGGGATAAAAGGGCGTCGTCTCGCTTTGAGGTACGGCTTGCACTAAACCATACATCTCTGAAGAACCTGCTTGGTAGAAGCGTACTTGAATTCCAGTACGTTGTTGATAGTCTCGAATTGCTTCTAATAAACGCAATGTGCCCATGCCTACCGCATCGACCGTATATTCCGGTGAATCAAAGCTAACTCTGACGTGAGATTGAGCGCCTAGATTGTAAATTTCTGTCGGCTGCACTTCTTCTAGAATTCGGCGTAGCGTTGTGCCATCAGTCAAATCGCCGTAGTGAAGAAATAACTTTACTCCCTCTTTGTGAGGGTCTTCGTACATGTGATCGATACGATCTGTGTTAAATGTAGAAGTCCGGCGAATAATACCATGAACCTCATAACCTTGCTCTAGCAAAAACTCACTTAGATATGAACCATCTTGACCAGTAATACCGGTAATCAATGCTCGCTTCTTTTGCGCCATGCTTAGTTATTCCTTGTAATTTTGAGTGCAGTAGTTGCAGCAACTTATACAAGTTAGCAGTTAATTCCTAACTTGCCTAATGGGAAACTATTAGTCTTCGTTTATACTCTATCTACAATTTAAACAAACATCCTTAATAAAACTTAATTTAACACTGCTAAAATCAAGACTTCTGAATTATTTTGTATCTTTTGTTTTGATTTTGCTATAAATTTATACATTTTGCGTGTTTATGGAAAATAAATAAAACTTATATTTGCTCAAGTATTATTATTTACATAGATAAAAATATAATTAAACAAATCTGTACCAAAATGCAGTTTGACTGTGAGATAGAGATTAATTCTCCTGCATTTATCTAGACTCTGATAAAGATCTGGTACTTTGGGGCATAAACTGCCCCACACAACAAACTTTACTATTTGTTCAGTATGCCCCGTTATTTCTGGGCATAATGACTACATCAATTGTTTTCAAGATTATCCATAAGTCAAGCCAAAAATTTCTGAATTTAACATAGTGTAAATCAATTTGAACTCTTCGAGGATAGGGAATATCATTACGCCCAGAAACTTGCCACAATCCAGTAATTCCTGGACGAATGGTAAGAATATCATCTATGTGATATCCGTATTTTGGTAGTTCTTCCGCTACTAAAGGACGCGGGCCGACAACACTCATGTCTCCTTTGAGGACATTCCAAAACTGCGGAAATTCATCTAAGCTGGTAATTCGCAAAAATCGACCAATTTTTGTAATCCGAGGGTCTTGTTTCAGCTTAAAACTGCTTTCAAATTCTTGCCGCATCACAGGGGATGTTTCCATCATTTGCACTAGAATTTCATCGGCATTGCTCACCATTGTGCGGAATTTAATACAATTAAAAGGTTTGTAGTTTTTACCAACCCGTTCTTGGATATAAAAAATCGGGCCTTGTGAGCTTAAAGCAATCAGCAAGGCTAAGACTAAGTAAAGGGGGAAAAACAATATCAAAACCAACAGCGAAAACACAATATCGAACAATCGCTTGGCAAACTCTCCGTTTAAACCTTGAAAAGACAAACCTTTAGGTTTTAGCCTAGGAGCCTTTTTCTGTTGACCACGTTTTAAGAAAGTACGCGTAGACGTACTAGCGTCTTGCCGTAGGCCTCGTCGCTTGCCGGAGAGGAGTGAGCTCTGGGCAGTCATCATACTCCTTAATAATCCACACCACACATAGTCCCAATCTTAAAGCTAAAATGAGGTGCTTCTGGGTTTAAATTTCCAAAAGCCTACAAAACTATTACAAAAATTTTGATCATCATTCTAAAGATGCCTTTTCTTTGCAAAACTTTTCTAAAAAATTTAGATAGCGATTGGCAAAGGCTTGCTCAGAGAACTGGGCAGTATGCGATCGCACATACTCAGGATTAAAAGCACCCTGATACATTTCAAACTTTTCTACTGCTTCTACTAAAGCCGCGTCTGTTTGCATCTTAAATAAGATGCCTGTTCCTGTATTGACCTGACAGGAGCGAATATCTCGCACGGTTTCTAATGCACCGCCTGCACCATAGGCAATTACTGGAGTACCACAAGCCTGCGCCTCTACTAAGGCAATACCAAAATCTTCGCAAGCTGCATACACAAATGCTTTGGCTCTAGCCATATATTTTTTTACTACATCATCAGGTTGCCATCCTAGTATTTGTATATTAGAGTTTGCTATCTGGCGAAGATGTTTCATCTCTGGGCCCGTGCCAATTACTACCAATTGTTTTTGCAGTTGATTAAACGCTTTGACAATTAAGGATACTTGCTTATAACTCACTAACCGGGAAACTGTCAGATAAAAATCCTCTTTTTGAGGAGAAAATGGCCATGCCTCGACATTCACTGGGGGATAAATTACTGTCGCCGCTCGCCGATAGCAGCGCCAAATTCGACGAGCTGTATGCTGTGAATTGGCAATGAAATAATCAACGCGATTTGCTGTTAATACATCCCACTGGCGTAAACGATGCAATAAATACCGTGTCACCCATCCTGCTACGCCACTTCCCAGCTTGCTCTGGTGCAGATAATCAAAAGTTAAGTCCCAAGCATAGCGCATGGGGCTGTGACAGTAGCAAATATGTATCTGTTCGGGAGTAGTGATCACTCCTTTTGCGACAGCGTGAGATGAAGACAAAATTACGTCATACTGTCGTAAATCCAGTTGTTCAATCGCCAACGGCAACAAAGGCAGGTATTTTTGTACACCATTGTAAGCATAGGGAAAGCGTTGGAGAAATGTTGTACCAATCTGACGTTTGTATAAATAACTTTGAGGGTTGCTAGATTCAAAGTCGATCAGTGCATACAAATGGGCATCAACGTGATTCAGAATTTCCCGCACAACTAGTTCTGAACCGCCTGTGGCTTTAGGTGTCAGCCACTCATGAACCAGAGCATATTTCAAGGGCACAGCTAACTTTAAATGAGTTGAAAATAATTAAAGCCAATTATGAGGTTAACTGAAAGGTTTTCCCTTGTAATTAAAAATGGGAAGCGCCCCAGATTGACTCTAAAGACGTAATTCTCCGAAACAGGTTCCAGACGGATGCTGCAACCTGATAACCTCAAACATGGGGTTGGGTACTGGGGATTAGGGATTGGGTATTAGGTATTGGGAAGAGTTTATTTTTGAGATTCCCAGCCCCTAGCCCCCAATCCCAAATCCTTTGACAACAATCGATATAGGAATTGATAATTTATGCGAATTTTGATTATGGGCGGTACTCGGTTCATTGGTGTCTATCTAACTCAACTGCTGGTAGAGCAAGGACATGAGGTGGTGCTGTTCAATCGTGGTAATCGTCCCGCACCTTCCTTGCAGGGAGTAGGACAAATTATAGGCGATCGCACGGACGCTACCCAGTTAAAAGCAAAGTTATCAGCAGAAAATTTTGATGTCGTTTTTGACAATAATGGCCGGGAACTGACTGATACTCAACCACTGGCAGAAATTTTTCAAGATCGTATACAACATTTTGTGTATATGAGTTCTGCTGGAGTATATCTCAAATCTGACCAAATGCCTCATGTTGAAGGTGATCCCATAGATCCTAAAAGCCGCCATCGCGGTAAGCATGAAACAGAAGCTTACCTAACTCAGCAAGGATTGCCCTTTACCTCTATTCGTCCAACTTACATTTACGGGCCGCGTAACTATAACGATTTAGAAAGTTGGTTTTTTGACAGAATTGCCCGCGATCGCCCGATTCCTATCCCTGGTAATGGGTTGTATATCACTCAGCTAGGCCATGTCAAAGATTTAGCAAAGGCAATGACGCAGGTTTTAGGCAATAGCCAAGCAGTAGGTCAAATTTATAATGTTTCTGGCGATCGCTTTGTCACTTTTGATGGTTTAGCTCGTGCTTGTGTCCAAGCTGCTGGCAAATCACCTGATGCAGTGAAAATTGTCCATTACGACCCAAAAAAATTTGATTTTGGTAAGCGCAAAGCTTTTCCACTACGAGCGCAGCATTTCTTTGCATCTGTGAATAAAGCTCAGAACGAATTGGGTTGGCAGCCTGAGTATGATTTAATCTCCGGGCTGACTGATTCATTTGAGAATGACTATCTTGCCTCTGGGCGCGATAAAGCCGAGGTTGATTTCTCTGTGGATGAAGAGATTTTACAAGCTTTGTGAATGTAAAGGTAACATCCAACTCACCGAAACATTACCCAGCAGTCATTGCAAGGACTTTTTTTTTGCGCGTAGCGTTACCGCAGGCTAACGTGAGTTGGATGCATTATGATTTTGACCTCTCTCCAAACCTCTCTCCTGCGAAAAGCTACGGTGTACACACATCTCTGTACTAAACCGAAATCATTGTAGATCCGTCATTATCCTCCGATAAATTGGAGGACTTTGAGGGATTTTAGCCCCCCTTTAAAAGGGGGGTTGGGGGGATCAAAAGGCTGTGGGGCAACTTTCAAAGACTTGTGTGTACACCGTAGCCTGCGAAAAGAGGGAGGTTGGGTGGGAGAGGTTTGTCGAATTCACGTCAGGCTATAACCCGATTTCAAGTTGTGGAGGAATAAGAAATTTTTTCATTACTCAATTCCCTGACTTTAATTTATGAGCTACTATTCAGCACTAATACCAATATCTATGAATCAGGAGTTATAGCAAAATATGCCAACAATATTAGTTACCGGAGGAGCCGGATTTATTGGTGCTAACTTTATCCTCCTTGCTAGACAAGCAGAATGGGCAAATGTAGTTAATCTAGATAAATTAACTTACGCTAGTAACCTACAAACTTTAGCAGACTTACAAAACGATCCTAACTATCACTTTATTCAAGGCGATATTGGCAATGTAGAGTTAGTAAGTTATTTATTGAAACAGTATCAGCCAGATGCGATTATTAATTTTGCAGCCGAAAGTCATGTAGATCGTTCAATACTTAGCCCTCAAGACTTTATCCAAACTAATGTAGTGGGAACGTTTCAACTACTAGAAGCAAGCAGAATTTACTGGCAAAAATTATCATCGCCAAAACAACAGCAATTTCGCTTTTTGCATGTGTCTACAGATGAAGTCTACGGCTCACTAAAAACACAAGATCCAGCTTTTCGGGAAGATACTCCCTATGCACCCAATAGTCCCTACGCAGCATCGAAGGCTGCATCCGACCATTTTGTACGAGCCTATTACCATACCTATGGATTACCTACTTTAACAACTAATTGCTCAAACAACTATGGGCCTCGTCAGTTTCCTGAAAAATTAATTCCATTAACTATCCTCAATGCTTTAGATCATAAATCGTTACCTATATATGGGGATGGACAAAATATTCGAGACTGGCTTTATGTGACCGACCACTGCGAGGCTATCTATCTTGTTCTTAATCAAGGAAAAGTTGGTGAAACTTATAATATAGGCGGTCTTAATGAACAAACTAATTTGACAGTTGTTGAAAAAATTTGTGCTATCCTTGACGACTTAGCACCGAAACCTGATTACAGCTATTCTTCTTTGATTACTTTTGTGAAAGACCGCCCTGGTCATGACCGAAGATATGCAATTGATTGTAGTAAAATCAACCGTGATTTAGGTTGGCAACCTGAAGAAAACTTTGAAAGTGGTTTGCTGAAAACGGTTCAGTGGTATCTTAGTAACTCTGCCTGGGTAAACGAAGTGCGCTCAGGTGCTTACCAAAACTGGCTTAAACAAAATTATGAAAACAGAAAAGCTGAAACTTCCAGCTAATAGTAATTTCTGTGTTTATGTATAAGGATGCAAAATGAAAGGTATTATTCTAGCTGGCGGTTCTGGTACACGTCTGTACCCTATAACTTATGCTATTAGTAAACAATTAATGCCTGTTTACGATAAGCCGATGATTTACTATCCCTTGTCTGTACTGATGCTCGCAGGCATTCGGGAAATTTTAATTATTTCGACTCCTAATGATTTGCCATTATTTCAGCAACTTTTAAAAGATGGTAGCCAGTGGGGTTTGCAGTTTAGTTATATTGAGCAGCCGAAGCCAGAAGGGTTAGCACAAGCTTTTATATTAGGTAAAGATTTTATTGCTAACGAACCAGTATGCTTAATATTAGGTGATAACATTTTTTATGGGCATGGTTTGACAGAAGTCTTGGCTCGCTCTGCCACACTTACAGAAGGCGGATTAGTATTTGGTTATCAAGTGAAAGATCCAAGCCAATATGGAGTAATTGAATTTGATGAATCTGGACGGCTAATTAGTATAGAAGAAAAGCCTTTAATTCCTAAATCTAAATATGCTATTCCTGGCATATATTTTTATGATTCGCAAGTAGTAGAAATTGCTTCTAGTTTGAAACCTTCTGCTCGTAATGAGCTAGAAATTACAGATGTAAATTTAGCTTATTTGAGGCTAGGTCAATTGCAAGTAGAACTTTTAGGTAGAGGATACGCGTGGTTGGATACTGGTACTCATGAATCTCTACATCAGGCAAGTAATTTTATTCAAACTTTAGAAGAGCGGCAAGGTCTAAAAATAGCCTGTATTGAAGAAATTGCTTACCTTCAAGGATATATTGATTTCTCCCAACTTCGTCGGTTAGCTGAATCTATGGCTAAGAGTAGCTATGGTCGTTACCTCATGACAATTATAGAAAATGAGCAAAGCTCTGCAACCATAGAACATAAAAATGGGCAAGAATATTCTATTTTGACTAACTTTCATTAGGTTAAAATTCATTGGTACAATCAACACTAAAAGCTGAACCAGGCTTTACATAAATTTGTGTATTTAACATTTTTTGTCAATGAAATGCACTTTAATTGAGCAAAAAATTTTGTATTTAATTAAGGGTAAAGCGATGCAGGTTACACAAACAGAAATTCCTGATTTATTAGTGATTGAGCCGCAGGTATATGGAGACGATCGCGGTTTCTTTTATGAAAGCTATAACGAAAAGCTTTTGCTAGAAAAAACAGGAATTACTGAGCATTTTGTACAAGACAATCATTCGCGTTCTGCTAAGAACATCTTGCGTGGCTTGCATTATCAAATTCAGCAGCCTCAAGGAAAACTAGTGAGGGTGGTAGTAGGTTCAGTATTTGATGTGGCTGTGGATCTGAGAAAAAGCTCCAATACTTTCGGTCAATGGATTGGGACATATCTAACAGCCGAAAATAAACGGCAGCTTTGGATACCTAAAGGTTTTGCTCATGGTTTTGTGGTGCTTTCCGAATATGCTGAGTTTTTGTATAAAACTACGAACTACTATGCACCCCAGTATGAACGTACTGTGATTTGGAACGACCCGGATCTAGCGATCGCCTGGCCAATTCAAGAAGAACCAATCTTATCTGCTAAAGATAAATCTGGAAAGTTGCTGCGAGATGCAGAGGTATATGCATGAACATCCTACTGACAGGTGTAACTGGGCAAGTGGGTTGGGAATTACAACGCACTTTAATGACTATAGGTAAAGTAATTCCTGTAGGACGCAGCGCTAGTAAGGCAACTTTACAGATGGATTTGTCTCGGACAGACAGCATTCGCCGCACAATTAGAGAAGTAAAACCCGATTTAATTGTCAACCCTGCCGCTTACACGGCGGTAGATAAAGCAGAGTCTGAGCCAGAATTAGCAATGGCAATTAACGGTATTGCCCCAGGTGCGATCGCTGAGGAAGCAAAAAAAATAGGTGCAGCTATCATTCACTATTCAACAGATTATGTATTCGATGGTGCTAAACAAACTGCATACACTGAGCAAGATCAGCCTCATCCACAAAATACCTACGGTCAAACAAAACTAGCTGGTGAACAGGCGATCGCGGCTGTAGGCGTACCGCATTTAATTTTACGCACCAGTTGGATTTATGGTCTGCGAGGTAAAAATTTTTTACTCACTATGTTGAAGCTAGCTCAGGAACGTGAAGAAATCAAAGTTGTTGATGACCAAATTGGCGCACCTACTTGGAGTCGCATGATTGCCGAAGTGACAGCACAAATTTTGTCTCAATCTCCACATCATATATATGAGTTTCTTAATACTCAGGGCGGAATTTATCACTTAACAGCAAGCGGAAAGACTAGCTGGTATGGATTTGCCAAAGCAATTTTTGCGAATGATGTTAAGCATAGTGAGCGTAGAATGCAGAGGTTGATCGCAATTACCAGCCAAGAATATCCAACAGCAGCAAGTAGGCCAGCTTATTCTTTATTAGACAGTCAGAAGTTAACTAATAAATTTGGGCTGCTTCTACCAGATTGGCAAAAGAGTTTAGAGTTAGTTTTAGCTCCCAATGATTAGAGGTAATCAGCTTGCAGCTTTATCGTCAGATTTTGTAGTAAGAACGATACCAAGATACAAAGTTCTGAATTCCTACTTCAATAGGTGTGCTGGGCTTAAAACCAACATCCCGAACTAAATCATCCACATCTGCGTAAGTTTCAAGAACATCACCAGGTTGAAGCGGGAGCAGATTTTTTTGTGCCTTCATTCCCAGGCAATCTTCTAACACTTCAATAAAGTGTGTTAGTTCTACAGGTTGATTGTTACCAATATTATAAATCCGGTAAGGAGCATTACTAGTTCCAGGGTCGGGAAGCGCACTCGACCAGTTAAGATTTGGTTGAGGAATCTTGTCTAAAGCTTTGATTACTCCCTCGATAATATCACTAATATATGTAAAATCTCGTTTCATCTTGCCGTAATTAAATACATCAATAGGTTTCCCTGATAATATAGATTTCGTAAAGGTAAATAATGCCATGTCAGGTCGTCCCCAAGGGCCATAGACCGTAAAAAAGCGCAATCCAGTAGTAGGTAATCTATATAAATGGCTATAAGTATGTGCCATTAACTCATTAGCTTTTTTAGTAGCAGCATATAAACTCAAGGGATGGTCTACATTGTCATGGACGGAGAAAGGTATTTTGGTATTTGCACCATAAACTGAGCTAGAAGAAGCAAAGACTAAATGCTTAATTGCTGAATGGCGGCAAGCCTCTAAAATATTGATGAATCCTACTACGTTGCTATCAACATAAACATAAGGATTTTGCAAAGAATATCGCACGCCTGCTTGGGCTGCCATATGCAAGACCCCATCAAATTCGTGTTGATTAAAAATTTTAAATATTTTCTCTCGGTTTTCTAAATCTACTTGATAAAAAATAAAATTACTTTTTTCTTGCAGTAAAGCTAAACGGTCTTTTTTAAGAGTAACGTCGTAATAATTGTTGAGGTTATCCAAACCAACAACTTCATCACCCCTATTCAATAAATTCTGACTCAAATGAAAGCCAATAAAACCCGCAGCACCTGTGACTAAGACTTTAGCCATATCTTCTCCGTAATAAGTTAATAAAGTTTATGCTGGCCAAAAATAGAATTGAGCCATATCTAAAATATTCAATAAAGAAGGTATGGCTAAAATTATTTTGGATTAAGAATAAAATTCACATCCTTTATACTCTGCCTGCATGAACAAAAGCAAAATTTTTTCCAGTGCTAATATCCATATAAGCTTGAGCGCTGACCGTCAATTATATTCCATACTCCAGCTGAACTTTATAAATATCCCCAGTAGACTCATGCAAAAACGGCTAAATTCTGAATGGCTGTAATTCTTTTATAATGTTGACATCTCTACTATTAAGGGATAACGCCTTAATAGACCTTTTACATAAGCCTGTGTTTTTTATATCGAACCACAGATGAACAAACACGGTAGCCTCTTAGGAGGCTACTTTATAAGTTTTAGTTTTCTTAAGTGCCATATAGTTAGATGAAACGCAGATTGAGATTAGTTTTGCTGATTTTAGCGATCGCGTTGGTTTGGGCTAGTATAATTCCTACTAAACTAGCGATCGCCCTCTACCAAGCGCCAAGCCCACAAGCAATTTTTGTCTTGGGAGGAGATTTTGCTAGGATAGAGTTTGCTGCAAAATTTGGGCAATCTCATAATAATTTAAATATTTGGGTTTCTGATGTCACCTCAAATCTGGAATTTAATCGTTTGATTTTCCACAAATTTGGTGTCCCGGATCAACGGTTGCGGTTGGATGGTCGAGCAACAGATACGGTGACTAATTTCACTACCTTGGCAGCAGATTTTGTGAAACAGAAATTAGAGCATATTTATTTGATTACATCGGATTATCATATGCGGCGGGCACGGGCGATCGCAACTATTGTTTTGGGTAGCCAAGGAATAGCAGTCACTCCAGTCGTAGTACCTTCACCACTAGATAAATCAGAATCTCTAGTACGAGCGTTGCGAGATTGTGGGCGATCAATTTTGTGGATTTTGAGCGGGCGGAGTGGTGCAAGTTATAACCAGCGTTTAAGGTGATTTGGTGAAATTTTTAAACCCCAATTTAAATGCAGGAGAATTCAGTTTCAACCGAAAGTCATCGCGATCGGGAGCAACAAAGAATGGGTTAGCAATGAGAGAATTTTTATCCCTGCCTTTTTTCTGCCATTCTTGCCAGGACAGTTTACCAAAGCGAATATTACCCTTCCCTCTATACCAATAAAGATTACGGTCTAATACATAATTAGAATCATCCCAACTACCTTGGCTATCCAGAAGTTGTCCCTGATTCCAGTAAATAATATTACCTACAAAAGTAAAACTTAAATGACCTTCTGGTCTTGATCTGCGAATTTGTGCAAATCTACCAAAAGCAAAAATATTATTACGAATTGAGTTGTCTTTACCGTAGTGTAGGTGAAATCCTGCGTCTCTAGTACGGTAAACCAAATTATTTTCTACTAAAATTTGCGAACTACCTTCATCTAAATAAATACCCCAAGCTCCAAATCTGTAAGCATCAATATCATGAATAATATTGCTACGAATTATTGTTCCTGGTTGCACACCTAACGTATAAATTCCACCTTTATCATTTAACAAAGGGCCATCACCATTTGAGAGCCGACCGATATGATGAATATGATTAAGCTCAATAATATTGTTTTTAGTCGGGCTAGCTTGATAACCCCAAGTCCAGCCAACTGAAATTCCTGTGTAGTAAAAATCATGAATGTGATTTCTACTGATTAAGTTATTCTGTGCATTCATTACTAAAATGCCTACTGCACTATGGAACATCTTGCCTCCATTGTGAATATGACAGTTAATAATTTTAATTCCATCAACTCCTTGAGTAACTTTAATGCCTCCAGCCCCTAAATCAGAAAGTTGGCAATTAATTAATGAATTATTTGCACAGCCGTTAGCAAACTCAATGCCGTAATTACTGACATTCGTAATCTGACAGTTTTGCCAAGTGCAGTATCTTACTCCTTGACTATAAATTGAACCAGGAACGCCTTCTGCTGCCTGGCCAAAACCTACCATATAAGAATTGTTGGCATAGTACCACTCTGCATGGGCAAATGTCAGATTTTGAAATGATAGATATTCTATGAATTTGCTATTTTCAAGGCTACCTTGGAGGTCAACCAAACGAGACAGACGAGGAACAATTGCCTCTACTCTGGCCATATTTTCTCCAGGTAAAGGCATGTAATAAAGTTTGCCTGATTTCCTATCTAAATACCATTCACCAGGATTTTCTAAAACTTCTAAAGCGTTTTCCAAGTAATAAATTGAGGCAGCAGAAGACTGGGAATTACCAGGCTCCATGCTATGAAGACTGGGGCTAGCAAAGGCGACTATTCTTTGGTTTTCGTCGAAACCGGCAACTGCTAGTCGAGACTCCACCCATCGAGTCATAACTACTATCTCAGCGTTGTTAATGGTACTCCAATTTTTGAGATCGCCCTGACGATACTTAAACCGTGATTGCCCTGGAGCCACGGGGGAGTTGGGGGTAGCATCCGGTACTTCTGCAACTGGCAAGTAGCCCTTTTTAGGGTAACGGGCACGAGTTCGCCGTTGGTTTCCCACCCAAAGTTGTCGAAAGAACCATTCACCCTGGCGAACTTGAGGAATTTCCAGCATCCATAATCGTTTACCATTGATTACTACCTGTTGCCATCCCCGAAGACGCTGACCACCACTGATTATTGGTTTCTCATTTTGATAGGCTGTGTAAGTAATCGGACAATTTTGCGTACCAGAATCTTCTGGGGTGAATACTAATGGTTGGGCTAAAAAATATGTACCCCCCCTAATGAAAACAGTAACGGGTTGTTTCAGGATACCGCCTTGTTGACGCTTGAGTTCACTAATAGCATTGCGTGCTCGTTCCAGGGTTGCAAATGGCCCATCAGTTTGAGTTTTATTCCGATTTGCCAGTTTTCCTGTCCAAGCATCATTGCCATCAGGGGCAACATAAAAAATAGTAGATTTTATGCTATTAGATTTATTTGCAAAAACTGGTTGCTGCTGAAGTTTAGTGAATATAGAGCTAATAAATAAAGGAGAAGCAGTTAACCAACCCAATCCCATCCAAGCGAGAAAAGAGCGGCGATCCATATTTATTTTCTTTGATAAAAAATAATTGAACAATGTAATATAAATATGGCTGATTTTGGCGATCGCTTTTGTATTAGCTAATATTATTCCTGCTAAAGTTTGGCGAAAATTTGTAGCGATCGCCCTAAGTAATTTATAAAATTAAGCAAAAATTGCAAAAATTATTGCAACTTAAGAAGATATTGAAAATATTTCTTTAAACAATTTTTTATAAGCTTGATTAGTTTGAGCAAAACTATACTTAGTTCTAGCTACTTCTGCGGCTCTAATTCCCATTTCAACGCATAACTCACGATTAGTTGCTGCAAATTGAATGGTACGAACTAATCCTTCTATGTCACCTGGTTTAATTACCCAGCCTATGTTTTCTTCTCGAACAACTTCAGCTAATTCAGACCAATCATCTGCAACAGCAATAATGGGTTTTCCAGCGGCCATTTGATTATACATCCGACTAGGTACAGAAACACCTGCCATGCCTGGAACGTATGAAATTAAAGCAACATCTCCAGCATTCAGCGAAACAGATTGTTCAGAACGAGGTCTAGCTGATAGAGGGATAATACTCATATTTTGCAAGTTTTGAGATTTAACATATTCTTCCAGCCATTTCTTTTTTGCGCCAAAGCCTACAACCACAAAATGAATATTACCGTCAACTTGGAGAATTGTGGCTACCTCTGCTAAGTCTTTGATACCATGAGTTTTCCCCATGTTACCTGCATACAGAACGACAAAGCGATCGGAACATCCTAACTCTTGTAATAATGGATTATTGTCGCGATCGTCAGGTCTAACTGTTTCGTGTTCGGCCCAATTAGGAATTAAATAAATTTTTGAACTTAAATTTTCTATACTACTATTATTAGATAATTTATCTTTAACTATCTTAGTCATATCTCTACCCAAGGTAATTATTTTACTTGCTTGGGTATATAATAAAACGCTTACTCTACGACCTATTTTAGCTAGCAATGAAGAAGAACTACATAATCCAGCAGCAACAAGGACTTCAGGATAAACGTCATGAATTAACAAGATAAATTGACAATTTTTCAGCCATTTTAAAATTAGCGCTACAAAAGGCAGCAAAGGTGGATTTGTAACAACTAAAATAACGTCTCCATGCTGACAAAGCTTCCACGATTTCCCTAAAATTGATATTGATTGGGTGACTAAATTAACTAAGCGTCCCCAGAAAATATCTTTATTAAATAAAGTACTTTGACAACGAAATATTTCAACACCATCTTTAATTTCATAATTTTGATGATGTTCGCAATTTAAAAAATTTGTGGCTGGGCCCGTAATTACTTTAACTTCATATTCTTCAGATAAGCCTTCAGCAATCTTTGTTAAAATATACCCAGTTGATGTCTGTTCTGGAAAGTATAACTCACTTAAAATCCAGATTCGTTGCATATAAAAAACATTTTAAATAGTATATTTTTGTATTTTTAAATCTTCAAATATAATTTATTAATTTTTTATTTTTTAAAATTAGACTAATAACATTTTTAGCCAAAATCAATCGCCACTTTATCATTTGAGAAATTCCAGCATGGTTAAAAATTCCCCGGCCCGTGTTACTGGTATGCCTGCGGTGCTGTATTAGTGGTTCATTTATATAAAAAGCTTTGCCATAAATGCCATTAACTATGCCAATCCATATGTCATGCATTGGAGTATCATCTGGAAAAGGTAGAAAGAATTCCAGCATTTCTCTTCTAAAAGCTAAAGTACAACCATGATGCTTACTTTTAATCCAGTTAGAAATAGGATTAGCAACAAATTCTCCACGAATTTCAAAAAAAGAATCGGCTGTTATCTTACCTTTTTCATCAATAATTTGTGCATCACTCAGTACTAATGTTACATCAGGATGTGCTTGAAACACCGCTAAAATTTTTTGCACTTTTCCTGCAAGCCAGATATCATCTTGGTCACTAAGAAATATAATATCGCCACTTGCACTATTTAACGATTTTTCAAATGTTTTTACTACACCTAAATTAATTTTATTTTCTAATAAATTTATGCGTGAATCTTGAAATTTATTGATAACAGAAATAGTGCGGTCTACAGAAGCATCATTAACAATTACAACTTCATCAGCCGGCTGTAGCTGTTTTAAGATTGACTGTAATTGTTCCTCTAAATATTCTTGACCGTTATATACCGCCATGCATACTGAGACATTCATAATTTAATTTTTATTTTCCTGCTTGCTTAACAGAAGTAGATTTTGAAGCAAAAAATAATTGAACATACATGAAAATAGGAATGCCAATAATAACTGTACTATATAAAGATTCTAGCAATAAATTTGAATCAACAGGTAATTTCATAATTTGGTAAGCGCAGATCATATACAATAATAAATTTAATTGATGCGGTTTTTTGAGAACAAACAAAAGTAGCCGAGTTCTAATTACAGAAACTATATAACCAATTGTCAAACTAAAAATCCAAGACCCAAAAAAGCCAAAATAAATTAAACCTTCAATAGGATGCTGAGGATTTGCACCAAACCCCCCTGTTGTTAATCCGATTGCTTCTGAAATTATGCGCTCTCCCAGTGCAGTACTGTATTCACTCAATCTAAGTAGACTCAAAAGCGGATTGATACTATTAATTAGATAATCTATGGGATTATAATCAAAAACATTAATTAAATCATAATTGTAGAAATAGTAAAATACATCTCCTGCACCAACAAAGCGAACTAACAAAGCTTCAAATACATTTAAATATTGGACTGCAATTGAAGCTCTCCACAAAATGAATAATACAACACTAATGCCTAAAATAAATAATATTGAAATATAAAAATTTATTTTATAAATATGTTTAGTATTAAACTGCTTGTTTATTAAATAAATGTAAAAAACTAAATTTACAATCAGTAAAATTGCTCCTTTACTACCGCTCGATAAGGCTAAGAATATCAGAATCAACAGACATAATATCAAACTTAAATATTGATATTTACCAACCTGAATTTTAGGATTAAAAATTTTAATAAGAATTATTCCAATTGCGCCTGGTAAAAGTGCGTCATTTATTCGATAAATAAAACCAAAGCCGCCAGTACGAAACTCAACTTTTGCTACCTCGGCGTTTTCAGAAAATAATGGAACCGATCCATACTGTAAAAATAATATCGTATTAGCAGTTAAAAGAATAAATACACAAATATATAATATAATATTTAATTGCTTGGAATATTTTTTTAATATAGATATATTATTAATTAGCAAATCGTCTTTGCTATAGTCTAGGTTAATTAAATTAGAAAAATTATTAGGTTGAGAACCTAATTTTTTGTTTCCTAATATTAGTCCTGTTATAAAAAATATATTTGATAAAATAAATGTGATTAAATACACAAAATATATTTGCTCGTCAAAAAACAAATACATAACAAATGCAATACTAAATGAATTAAAAACCAGATATGTGAATAGTGGATCGAACCAGGCAAAAATAAGCTTTCTTAAAATTAAGACTTGTGCTGCTAAGGCCAAAATCACAAGAGGTATATAAAAGTAAAAATTTATTGATAATATGTACTCTGTCATACTTAAGTGTTTCACCTAATTAAATTAAATGTTTAATTTTTAATTTTATGCTCTGAAAATATGGTTTAATTAAATTAATATAAAAAATATAAATAAATCGATAATTGTTAAATTTAACTGATAATTTACAAGAACGGACTAAAGAAAAAAACAAAAGTATAAATGCATCTATATGGATTTTAGTCAGTACTTGAATACTTTCACAATATCTACCGAATCTATTTAATGCAGCCTCCATGCTATCTTGTTGAGAGGAAAATCCATGTAGACACTTAGTATTAATAAGGAAAAAAAAGTTATTAATTTGCTTGTACCTATCTATAAACTCAAAATCGCTGAAATCAAGTTTTAAATCTTCATTGTAACCACCTACTTTCTCAAAAATATCCATATTTATCAATAGACCACTATTTAATAGTGAGATATTTTTAGTATTATGTAATCCTGGTACAATATTTTTGAGGGGAAATCCTCTTCTAAATGCATATTTACAAGGTGAATAAAGTTCACCTATATCCGAAGTCAAGATGGGTGCGAACAGAAATGAGTTACGGTTGCTGTATACTGCTTGGTAGTACTTTAGTAAAGCATCTGGTTCAAATTTAGTATCTTGATCTAGCAGCAATAGCCACTGCTTATCCATTTGTCTACCAACTTTATATCCTGTATTATATGCTTTACCTACCCCAGGATTGGTTTCATCATAAATATAATTAATATACCAATTTTGATAATCCATTTCCTTTGGATTTAGCATTGGCAAAGGGCTATTATCGTAAATTAGAATGTCTAAGGTAGAAGAGTTTTTTTCTAAGCAATAGCTTAATGATTTAAAAGAGTCGGAATGATTTAGATCAGTTTTATAAAGTACTAAAACAACTAAAAGTTTTTTAAGAAAATATTGAAATTCTGCGGAATCCATACTTCGTTCCTTGGTAGAGGTAGTAAATTGCGGCTAAAACTTTCCAAATTATTCCAAAATTTTTTTCGATAATTTTTAAACATTCATGAATGTATAGCTTACTTGTTAAGCCATCTGGCAAAGCATATGCAATGAATGAATCTGAAAAGACGAAATTCACCCCATCATTAAAAAGCCTTGCATTAAAATCATAATCTGCATAAACTTTGTACTGCGTATTAAATGGAGGAACCATGGAAAGCGATTTATGGATAAGTAATGCTTGGTGGTGCAGAGTGTTTCCTAACTTAAGTTTCCAACCAGACGTTGATTTAAAAAAACCATTATCCCCCAGGCTTACTCTGCCAAAAATAGCTTTATTAGAGTACATCTGATTCACCGTTGGCAAGCTCAATATTAAATCACCTGCACCTAAAAAGAGAATATGACTGTTATCATCTGCTACAGCCCATCCCTTATTCATTGCATCATAAATACCCTTATCTGGTTCACTAATCCAATATTCAATATCGGTTTCGTATTTCTTAATTATTTTTAGAGTATTATCATTACTTCCACCATCTATTACTATATAACTTATATGTTCATTTTTTTGTTTAATAACACTTTTAATAGTATCTTCTATGTGCTTTTCGCCATTAAAGACAACTGTTATAATAGTAATTAATGGCTGGTTAATTTGAGATTTTTTCTGATAATCATGACTTAATCTCAGCCCACCTTCTAGGCATTGGGGATAGTTTTTTTTGCTGTCATATTCTGTTGCGCTAGGAATTTCCATAAAATTAGCAACGCCTCATTAGTTATTACAATATTTAATTATTATTTTAATAAATGCTAAAGAGTGAGGTACAAAAAGTAACTAACCAAGCATTAACATATATAAATTTGTACCCCATTACATTAGTAAATGCTATAAACATGAGGATTTAAAATCAAGTTTTTCTGAGAATTATAATAAATTCACTAGCATTTTCTTGCGATAGTTCAATTTTGAAAGGAAGTAATAAAGTACGTTGACAATAGAAGAGCATTTCTAAAAATTCCACTTGAGTCCATACATGGAAGTGAATACTGTAGTCAATGGAAATTAGATGTTGAACTGATGTTGATAAATCTTCTTCAGAAACTTTTTCTACTAATCTACTCCACTCTTCAAAATGAGATAATTTTGACCATTGAGGCCCCTCCGTATAGTCACGAATTAAGTGTTCTAGCGATGTGACAGGGCGACTAACATCAAAAGTATACCGTTTGTCTGGCACAGCCATATAAAGTATTCCACCAGATTTCAGCACTCTCAAGTGCTGTTCAATTGTACCAATGGGATTTTGGCAATGTTCAATCATGTGATTTGCAATCACAAAATCAAGGGAACAATCTGCTATGGAACCAAGGGTTTCTCCATCATCAATAATATCAACTTCTACTAATTGATAATTTGCTAACTCTGGATATTGCTTTCTAAGTTCAGCAACAGACATGCGATCAACATATCGAACTTTAGCTGTAGCAGGAACTTCTAGAGGAGAATGCAATGCTCCAATCTCTATTCCCTCCCCAACTAAATAGCGAGCAGAAATTTTCCTACGCACTGTTTTATCCTTTGATACAATGCGTCGATATAAAAGCTGAACAGTTCCTTTTAGACCTTGGTTGTTGGCAATTGATTTCAGCTTATCAAGCTTTGTTATAACTTCAAAAAGATTGGTTTTCATGATAATATATTGTTGTGATTTGACTTTATATCTGGTTTTTTCATCTTTTAAGAATTAGATAAATAACTGACTTACAAAATATATAACTTATATATCAGAAATATTTAGCTAAAAAAATTAATATTAATTTTCTATATTAATGAGCGATACAGAGAACAAGTTTGTTTTGCACAGGCTTCCCATGAGAAAGCTTTAACTCTCTGTTTTCCAAGTTTAATAAGATTTTTAGCTCTCTCAGAAGAGTACAAAACTTTTTCTAAAGAATTAGCAATACTTTCTGTACTATAAGGGTCAAAAAACTCAGCTGCTTCTCCAGCTACCTCTGGCAATGAACTAGTGTTGCTACAAACAACAGGACACTCAAGCGACATTGCTTCTAAAAGTGGTAATCCAAATCCTTCGTATAAAGAAGGATAAATAAAAACAGATGCTTCACGGTAAAGCTTAACTAAAGCTTGATCGTCTGTTGTAACATGAATAACTTTATTTCCATTTAGACCTAATTTACAAATCAGATCTAACTCATGAGTAGAAAAAGAATTTGCTCCACAGCAAATTAGATTAAAATCCCTTTGTATATTCTGGTTGCTAGCATAGGCTTGCAATAACCTCTCAAAGTTTTTGTAACCTGCACGTTGCCCAACATATAAAATATAAGGCTTAGATTGAATGTTTAGTTTCCAATCAATTTTGCTTTTATGAATAAGAGAATGTCCAAGATAAATCACAGATACTTTGTCAGGATTAATGTCCAAAATTTCTAATAAATCTTGTTTAGTACTGTTAGATATACATATAATATGATCAGCACGTTTAGTGGCTTCTATTTTAGAGAGAGTGAGTTCTCTGTCTAATTTATTGTTTAAAAGGAAATTAAATTTTTCGTGAATCATATCATAAACTGTTACTACAGTTCTAGAACCTTTAGGTGCTATTCTAGTTGTTGAATAATAAGTTTCATGTATAATACTAGGTTTATTAGACTTTAACCAAAATTTAGAAAATTGAGCATTGAGTTTGTCTATTAAGATTTTAGTTTTAGGAATATGTTGACGTTGCATACCAATTACTAACTCAGGATTGACACTTTCTAAGTGCTTATTTATATATGAACAAGCAAGAATTTTAACATCAAATCCCTCTATTTGGGCAATTCTATTAGCAACCTCACATATATAGCGAGATATACCTCCATACTTTTGTTCATTAAATATTTGATAATCATAGACGATTTTCATAAAATTAATTATTTTTGCAAGCTATGGTTAATTTATTTATATTTAAAAGATATAGATTAATTATAAATTATTGATTTTAATATTGATAATTTTCTATATATTAAATAGGATATAAAAACTAAATTAGCGTAATCAGCATAGCATAATTTAATTTTTGATAGTTTTAAATTTAGTAGTAATTTTACTCAAATCATTGTAGTCTGTAACCGTTTTGGATCTCATTTCTCTTTTGACATATTTACAACAAATATTAGCAAAATTTCCGGACATTTTTTCTAAAACGAATGGATATTTTATCTGTCTATTAGTCATAATATGGAAGTTATTATATGAATAAAAAAATAGCGATAGTTGATCCGCTATCAGCTTAAGTGTTTTAGCTTGATAAAAAGAGATATGCTGCCCAGTGCCGAATGAATAATACCACCATGATTGAGGAGATGGGGGGCTTCCTTGAAACAAATCTGTCGAAAAAATAATTGTCGATGTCCCTGAATCTTTTAAAGATTTATCAATAAATTCAATAGGATTATAAATATGTTCCAATACCTCAAAAGCAGTTATTGCAGAAAAAATATTAGTGGTAGCAGATGCCTCAAAGCCTTTAGCAAGAATATTTTCACAATATAAGTCAGACCAATAAAAATCAAAACCAATATCTCTCATTAGCCTTGTTAGCATTCCATAACCACCTGCAATATCCAAATATTTGCCTTGTTTATCAAAAAAGAAGAAAAGAATACAAGCTAGTTTTTTAGAAATTGCAATATTTCTTGCAACTAAACCAGTGTCTACATCTGCGATCGCACTATTATAAGCTTCTTCTAACCAATATGGTTGTTCTGTCTGGAGCAAGCCACAGTTGTTGCAGTATAGATAGGTAATATCATATTTATTAAGAATAGTTTCTTTGAAATAAATATCTCTCGTACAAGAGCATATAGGACAATCTTTACTCATTTTATTTACTCATTTAATATTCACCACTTTTGATTCTTAACCTTAGCTTGTTTGTAATATCACCGCCTACTGCTCCTAAAGAGAATAATAAAATGCAAATTCCAGTAGACCAAGCGACTCCTGAAACGCCTATTAAATTACCTAATATTATTGATAATACAATATTGCTCATAGCAGAAACAGGAGCAACTATAGTTTGTAATTTTAATTCACCTAACCCATTGACTAACATTGCTACACATTGAGATATGCAATTTAATACTGTTGTAAACAACATTGCCAAAACTAAACTATTATGTGGAATTGCTTCTTTATTAACCAACAAGCTCAAAATTTGAGGAGAAAATATAACCAGTAAACTACTTATACATACAGACCATATAAAACTAAACAAAATGGACATTTTAAAAGTTTTAATAATCCAAGAGAAATCTCCTCTTGTTGAAGCTTCACTGTAGGCTGGCCAAAGAGAAATAATAAAAGAAGATGAAATATAAATTACAATAGAGAACAATTTTAGAGTTACTCCATAGCTTGCTACTGCACTTGTCCCAAACAAATGAGCAACAATAAGAAGATCAGTTTGAAAAATTAAAATTGCTGAAATTTGGGCAATCCAAAACTGCAAGCCAGTGTTTAAAAGCCACCTAGATTTGCGAAAATTAAAATATTTAAGTTTAGGTATTAACCATTTGCGTCGAAATCCAAATAAATGGATAGTAGAAAAAATATCTCCTATTAGTAAAGTTCCAAAGCAAGATGCTATTAATAAGGGTAGATTAGCATGAATATGAATAGCACCGATGAGACCAATTACTGATAAAACACTACCTAATACACTCCATATTTGATAATAATAACCTTCTTGATAGGCTCCATAGATGCGACCGGGGATTGACAATGGTAAACGGATTACAAACAAAATAAAACATACAGAAATGGATGCTCCTATATCTTTTTTAGCCATTGGGGAACTTACATTAAATATTTGTTCCCAAGCAATCAATGGAGAGGTTAATAAAAAAACAAATAGTAATAATAATGCTATTCCTAACATTAAGTAAAACGTATTTGTGACAGCCTCTTGTGCCATTTTCTTATCTTCTTTACCGTCAGCTACCGCAAGTGCATTTGTTAGACTATTTGCTAGTCCCAAGTCAGCAATGCTGATCCAGTTTAATAAGTTGCTCAGTATCAACCATAGCCCAAATATTTCTGTTTCTAAGTATTTAGCTGTAAGTGGAATGGTAACAAGTCCAGCTATGATTGAAATTCCTTTGACAACTAAAGTTGTCAGACCGGTTACACCTGCACGACGAATTCTCATTCGTCCTCTATCTATAGAATTGCTAGTTAAATATTGGAACAGCTGTTTGAATTGCCGCATTTTTTGATTGAATTAAGATTCTTTAAAGCTTAAGCTAGACTTATCTTGTATATAAAATGCAGATGAATTAAATTGTTAGCTTTGACTTGACCACCATTTTTACCACATTGCTCATTTTATAGTTTGCTTGCTCATCCTAAATTTCTTCTGGCTTTACTTGGATAGCCTTGTCCAATAGTAATCTTAGATGGTCTTAATAAATTATCATCAACGACAACATAATTTTACCAATCTAAACTTACATAACTAAAAGCTTCTTTAGTTTGCATTTCCAAAGCTTTCGCTAGAATCTGCATTATAAAATTTGATGGGTTTACTAATAAAAAGAATTGCCTCTAAAAGGTTCAGCGTCCTAAGAGCAAAACTTTCAAGCGTTTCTACCAGTTGTTCAAAAGAAAGACTAGTTGAGCTAAATCAGCATCAGCTCTATCTTGACCTGATACTTCAGAGATCAGTGCTTTTTTATGCACTAGTAGATAGTTAATTTCAACACACACATCTATCAAGAAAGCTTAATTTTGGGCGTTTTAACATCAACTTTTCCATTTTTAGAATGTCCATTTTGATGATAGTAACCCTTAGAATAGTAGCCTCCATAGCTGCTACTAGCAGTAATACCATTGACGACCATTCCTAAAACCCGCTGACCAGACTGCGCTAACAGAGTTTTTGTAGCAGTCGCAGCTCCAGAGTCAACTACACCAGGACGTACAACTAACAAAATCCCATCCACTAACTTACCCAATATTTGTGCATCTGCAACCGCAGTCAAAGGTGGAGCATCAATAATTACAAAGTCATAGTCATTAGTAGCCTCTTGAATTAAAGCAGCCATCCGTTTTGACTCTAAAAGTGCAGCAGCATTGGGTGGAATTGTGCCAGCAGTTACTAAATCTAAGGTCATCAGCGCTTCTTTGGTAGTTGTTGCTAACTCAGCCTGATTGACTAAAATATTACTCAGCCCTATCAGGTTAGATTGTTCCCAAATTTTATGTTGGCGAGGGCGACGCATATCTGCATCTATCAACAGCACTCGACGTCCACTCTGTGCTGCTGCTACTGCCAAGTTAGCTGTTACAAAAGATTTACCTTCGCCTGGAACTGAACTACTGACAACAATCACTTTCAGCATCTTGTCAGAAATGCTGAAACTTAAATTAGCTTGGAGCATCTCAAAAGCTGCGGACTCAGGCGTATAAGGACTGTTGAGTACAGGCAATTCTGCACCGCTTTCACCATCACTTCCCTTGGCTTTTTCAGCTAAAGGAATCGTACCTAATAAGGGATAGTCTAACAGCCCCTTAACTTCCTCAATAGTCTTCAGCGAATTATCTATAGCTTCTAGCATTAGCGCAGTTCCCACACCTAGCACAATTCCTAAAACTCCACCCAGTGCCAAGTTTAAGGGAATAATAGGAGATACTGCTCTATCGGGAATTAAAGCCTGAGAAATTACCCGCGCATTACCGATGTTCTGGTTTTCTAAGACCTCAACTTCCTGTAATTGCTTCAGGAGTTGTTCATAGGTAACTCGTGCTACCTGCAACTGTCGCTGTAGCTGTAGCTGTTGTTGTTCCAGCCGGGGTAAAATATCCAAGCGGCTTCGGTTGAGTACGTATGCTTGGCGCAATTCTGCTAATCGGTTTGCCAGCGCCAACCGTTCAACTTCTGACTTGACTAAATCCTCGGTCAAGGTCTGCTTGAGTTCTCCTATTTGCAAGTTTTGCTCTGGCACAAACTCGGAGTTGCCGAGAGTTTGGGCAACTCGCCCTTCTAATTGACTTCTAAGTGCAGTTTCTTTCTGCTCTAGATTAATCACCATAGGGTGCTCATCACTAAAGCGAGTCCGTACCACAGCCAACTCATCTTGCACTTTCTGATAATCTGTGAGTACCTGCTGCACACCAGGGGATTGGCTTAAGGTACTTAGTTCTACAGCCTGTTGTGTGTTTAATGCTATTTGGCTTTGTAAAGCCCTAGTACGGGTATTAGCATCTACTAGGTCTGCTTGGGCTTTAGTAATTTGCTCCCCTAAAGTCTGAAGACCTTCTACTCCAGCTTTTGCTTCTACCTCCAGCGCTATTACCCTGTTTCTTTCTTTGAAACGACGCAGAGACATTTCCGCTTTCAAAACTCTTTTTTCGACCTCAGGCAATTGCTTATTCAAAAATTCCCTTGCAGACCTTGCCTCAGCACGGTTATTACGAACGTTACTCTCCAAGTAATAGCTCATCAGGGAATTAATTACAGATGCTGCTTCCTGTGGATTGGTACTACGGTAGGAAAGCTGCATCACATCTGTTCCTCGGATAGTCTTCAGTTTCAGTAGTTTGAGAAACACTTCTATGGAGAGAGGTCTACCCTTGCTATCCTTGAGCTTCAGGGTGCTAATAGTTTTTTGGATAATAGGATATGAACGAATGACCTCGGCTTCTGTATCCACTGGGTTGCTGAAGTTGGTCAAACCGCTTAATTCTCCTACTTGTGAAGACAGACCAGTGAGCGATGACACTCCACTCTGTTTGTTGAACAACAGCTTGGCTTGCGATTCGTAAACTGGTTTTTGGAGGAAGGTGACCAAGGCTGTCAGTCCAAACACAGAGCCAATCACAGTTGCTGTCACTGGCCAACGCCTTTTCAGTATCGGCCAGTACTGTTGAAAATCAATAAGGTCACGGTCGTCTTGCTGAGTAGGCATACATTATGTACTAAAAAATTACAAATAATTTAAGTTGGCGCTGCACCTTGCGCCAACACAATTATTACTCCAACAACATCAGATGAGGATCGTTAGTTTTGATATTTATTGGCTATTTTCTGCAAAATATCTGGATTCCCAAAATGTCCTGATTATTTTATACTACTTTCTATTATCCCTTTATTAAGAATCCTACCTTTGACACAGTCATTGGCGTGCATAAAAACAATTTATACAATTTAATATAAGTGACAATAATTACTTATAGATTTTAGGTTTTTATTATAACTTGAGTGAGGCCACCGCAACTGCTGCGCGTGACCGCTTCCTGTTTTGCATAATCTAATTTAAGCAGGTAAAAGTTTATGCGTCAGTATTTTGCGACTTGGTGGATATGCCTGCGTCCTTAACTAAATTAACCTCATCTACTAAACAACTACAGGTAATCACAAAGATTATGGTATATATATATACAGCATATATGCCGTTTTACCACTTAAAAGGTCCGAGAATTATTCTTAAATATATAAGAAAGTTTGTAACTGAACTAGTATTCTTTAGCACATTTATAAAATGTTAATCGGCAAATTTCATAATGATGCTGGTTAACAATACCGAGAAACAAGCACTGTAAAGTGCAAAAATTTGACTAGTCACAGATTGTTGATCGCAAAATCAAGAGTAGTATAAAATACTTATGTTCAATATACCATTTCACGGTGACAGCGGAAGTATTAATTTACCAAAAATCCCGCGCTTTTTGCCTGCATTACTTTTGGTAGGAGATATTTTTGGTTTAGTCATCTGTTTAGGGCTGGCTTTTTGGTTTCGTCTGGGGCAACTGCTTGAGGGTTTTGATTTAGTTGTTTGCGGGTTTATACTGTTGGTTCTCGCAGGACTTTATCTAGGAGATACTTACCATCCAGATAGCCAAATCGCGGGTTTACGTGCTCCATCTCGGATACTGATCAGCAGTTTAATAGTTGGTGGAATTACATCGGCTCTCATTTATTTATCTGGAACTTGGGGGCAGCACCCACTTTTGGGACGGGGAATTTTGCTGGTCAGTTTAGGAATGTTTACAAGCTGGGCAGTGATCTTAAGGTTATGGGCAGTCAAATGGTTGCGATCGCACGCCGAGCAAAGTCGTTGGCTCATACTAGGTGCTAACAAAAGTGCGAGCAATTTTGCACAAATGTTCCTTATGCAAAATCCTTTGGGGCGTTTGGTTATACTTGCGGAAGCAGATCAAAATCTCACCCATTTAACAGAAACACAATGCCAGCTAATTTATGGAGGTTGCCTTAGTGACTTACCGTCTTGGAGTCAGCAACCTTGGTCGGGAGTGGTAGTGGCAACCCAGATGGATTTCTCTGATACACACATACAGCAGTTGATGCAACTGAGGCTACAAGGTATACCAGTTTACAGGTTACCTGATATTTGCGAAATCTTATGGTACAAACTTCCCTCATCCTTGCTTGAAGACAAGTGGTTGGCTTTTAGTGCTGGTTTCAACCTAGTAGCTGGTGGTATTAGTCTAAAGCTGAAGCGATTGACAGATCTGATGTTGGCAGCGCTTTTACTTACTCTTTTGTTTCCATTAATGCTATTGACAGCAATAGCAATTAAGTTAGATAGCCCAGGTTCAGTTTTCTATAGTCAAGTACGAACAGGGTTGTACGGTAAGCCATTTAAGGTTTACAAATTTCGTTCAATGTATCAAGACGCTGAGAAGCGGGGCGCACAATGGGCCAGTCAACGCGATCCCCGGATCACCAGGGTGGGATACTGGCTACGAGTATTACGAATCGATGAATTGCCTCAGATTTGGAATGTGTTGCGCGGGGATATGAGCCTGATTGGCCCCCGTCCAGAACGACCAGAGTTTGATGTGAAACTCAAAGAAGCAATTCCGTACTATGAACTGCGTTATTTAGTAAAACCAGGAATTACTGGCTGGGCACAGGTATTGTACCCCTACGGGGCCTCGGTTGAGGATGCGTATGAAAAGCTAGCTTACGACCTCTATTACATTAAAAATTATTCCTTTTGGTTGGATATAGCGATCGCCTTTAAAACGGTCAGGGTTGTTTTATTAGGTAAAGGCAGATGAACGAAAAAGTGTTAGTGACAGGCGGTGCGGGCTATATTGGTTCCCACGTAGTACGTCAGTTAGGTGAAGCTGGTTATGACGTGGTGGTGTATGACAATTGCTCTACAGGAGTGCCCAAAGCCGTATTGCATGGTGATTTGATTATTGGTGATTTAGCAGATACAGACCGTCTTTACCAAGTATTTGCCAAACACAAATTTAGTGCAGTCCTGCACTTTGCTGCTAGTTTGGTTGTACCAGAATCAGTTGCCAATCCTTTAGATTACTATGCAAATAACACGCGTAATACATTGAATTTGCTCCGCTGCTGTAGTGTACTGGGCGTTAACCAATTCATATTTTCTAGTACAGCAGCAGTTTATGGTGAGCCTCAAGAAAATCCTGTTACGGAGTCTACTCCTACTCTACCTATTAATCCCTACGGACGCTCAAAGCTGATGAGCGAATGGCTGATTCAAGACTACGGGCTAGCTTCTCGGATGCGGTACGTGATTCTGCGCTACTTTAATGTCGGAGGAGCCGATCCTAGTGGGAGACTAGGACAGAGATCACGCGCTGCAACTCACCTAATTGCAGCTGCTTGTAATACGGCACTTAAGCGCCAGCCAGAATTGCGAATTTATGGCACAGATTTTCCTACCCCAGATGGTACTGGAATTCGAGACTATATCCACGTCGAAGACCTAGCAGCGGCCCATGTCGATGCTTTAGATTACCTAGAACAGGGCGGAGAAAGCCAAATTCTTAACTGCGGTTATGGGCAAGGTTACAGTGTACGGCAAGTCATTGAGAGAGTAAAAACAATTTCTGGGGTAGATTTTCCTGTTATCGAAACAGAACGCCGTCCTGGTGATCCCGCCTGTGTTACAGCTTGTGCAGAGAAAATTCGCCAAGTATTGGGTTGGAAACCCAAGCATAACAACTTGGATGACATAGTTTACACTACCCTCGCCTGGGAAATGCATCAGGAAAAATTGCGGCCGACAGCATTAATGCAGAAACTCATCTCGATCAGCAAGGAAAGAACTGCACGGTCTAAAGTTACTGAAATTGCCTTTAGATTACCTCAGTCTTAACAACATGGATCATTGCAATTACACAATTACTAATAAATCATTCTTGCGGCAGAAGATAAATTAACCCTGAGATTAACGTTAAGACAACAGAAACCCAAAAAGCAATTAAGGATGGGATATGCCACATTGCTGATAATGGTGCAATTAAAAGTGCGATCGCCACTATCTGACTGACGGTTTTGAGTTTACCCCAAATATTTGCCCCTGTGATTGTTGTTTGATTCACTCGCCAACCAGCGATCGCTAATTCCCGCGCTAAAATGAGAAACACTCCCCAAGCTGGCACCTGTCTTAGCTCAACTAAAACCAGTAATGGTGCCAATACCAGCAATTTATCTACTAAAGGGTCGAGAAATTTCCCCAAATCGCTAATTTGGTTGAGTTTCCGCGCTAAATAGCCATCTAACCAATCAGTCAATGCAGCAACCAAAAAAATTGCTAAACATACCCACTTCGCTTGGGTTGTCGGGTTGTATAAGCCGTAAAGCAAAAATGGTATCCCCAATAGCCGAGAAAACGTAATCCAGTTGGGTAAGGTCATAAGAAATTAAAACAAGGGGAATTTATAGCCTTATCCATCTATTTAAACCACAATTTTGCCTTATTATCTGTGCCTTCCCTTCTTTGTACCGGAGACACTACGCGTAACTTGCTTCCTCATAGGGATACGGGTTCTGCTTTGCAGTATGCGCGAGAAAACTACTAAAATCACCCAAAAGATAGATATTTAAGCTTTACTATAGATACTTGAATTATTGCCTAAAAAGTGAATTCTATCAATTCAAAAAATCTTTGCAACACATCGACCCATCTGTAAGGGCGCAAAGCTGTGCGCCTCTACTCATGTATTTGTCGCACTCTTATTTCAAATTGATATTAGATCCTGAATCTCATATCTCCACATCTTTCACTAGGCGTGGGATGATCTGTGTTTTGACATTCTTGAAACAATACTAACCATGACTTTACAAACAGATTCCCAATTCCGCATCGAACGCGATTCGATGGGCGATCGCCAAATCTCCAGTAGTGCTTATTACGGCATTCAAACACTACGCGCAATAGAAAACTTTCCTATCAGCGGAATTAAGCCATTACCTACTTACGTAGATGCTTGTTTACTAATTAAAAAAGCTACAGCAATTGTCAATGGAGAATTAAATTGTATTCCCCAAGAGATAAGTCAGGCAATTGTGCAAGCATCTGAAGAGATACTTGCAGGAAAGTTACGCGAGCAATTTGTCGTCGATGTCTATCAAGCCGGTGCAGGTACTTCTCACCACATGAATGTCAATGAAGTCCTGGCGAATCGTGCCTTAGAAATTCTTGGTGATGAAAAAGGCAATTATAAGCGTGTAAGTCCCAATGACCACGTTAACTATGGGCAATCTACCAATGATGTAATTCCGACTGCAATTCGCATTGGTGGATTATTGGCACTATCTAAAACACTACACCCCGCCTTAGATCAGGCGATCGCAGCCTTAGAAGATAAAGCCACAGAATTTCAACACATCGTCAAATCTGGCAGAACTCACTTGCAAGATGCTGTACCTGTGCGCTTGGGCGATAATTTTCGTGCTTGGGCACAAATATTAACAGAACATCAAAATCGGATATATACTGCCTCTGGGGATTTGATGGTGCTGGGTTTGGGAGGTAGCGCCGCCGGAACAGGTTTAAATACTCATCCCCTTTATCGTGCCCGTGTTGTAGAAGTTCTATCTCAATTGCTTAACTCTCCTTTAGAACCTGCGCCCCACCTAATGGCAGCAATGCAGAGTATGGCTCCATTTGTGAATGTATCTGGCGCTTTACGCAACTTAGCGCAGGATTTAGTCAAAATATCCCACGACTTGCGGCTGATGGATTCGGGGCCAAAAACTGGGTTTAAAGAAATTCAACTGCCGCCAGTGCAACCTGGTTCCTCGATTATGCCAGGTAAGTATAATCCCGTGATGGCAGAGATGACATCAATGGTGTGCTTTCAAGTCATGGGTTACGATAGTGCGATCGCTCTGGCCGCCCAAGCAGGACAATTAGAATTAAATGTCATGATGCCGCTAATTGCCTATAACCTAATTCACAGTATTGAAATTTTGGGTAACACTATTGCTGCACTCACTGAACGCTGCATCAAAGGAATTATTCCCAATCAAGAACGTTGTTTAGCCTACGCTGAAGGCAGTTTAGCTTTAGTAACAGCGCTAAATCCTCACATTGGTTATCTCAATGCTGCGGCTGTAGCCAAAGAATCCCTGGAAACTGGCAAATCTTTGCGGCAGATTGTCCTTGAACGTGGGTTGATGAGTGAAGCGGAATTGGCCGCAGTGTTAAATTTAGAACAAATGAGTGGTATCTTACCCCTCAGGTCAGAACCAAGCAACGTGGAGTAGAAACTAAAGTAGGAAGATATAGGTAAAGAAATTCTTGCTTTTATCTTTACTACTCGTAATTTACGATCCATGCCAACTCAAAAACCATCTGTCAGTTTAATCCGCGCTACTTCCTACAAACGAGAAGCTTTACGCGAGTCTTTAGTAACGCTGCTAGAACCTTTGGGAGGAATAGCAGCTTTTGTTAAAAAAGGCGATCGCGTCTTGCTCAAACCTAATCTGCTCACAGGATCGCGTCCTCGTAAAGAGTGTGCTACCCGTGCTGAACTAGTTTACGAAGTTGCCCAAATGGTAATTGAGGTTGGTGGTAAGCCATTTTTAGGAGATAGTCCGGCATTTGGCAGCGCTAAGGGAGTAGCTGTGGCAAATGGCTATCTCCCAATTTTAGAAGAACTCAATTTGCCGATAGTTGATTTTCATGGCAAGCGTTACCAAACCCTGAGCGAAAATTTTAACCATTTGTTACTTTCCAAAGAGGTGATGGAAGCAGATGTGGTGATTAACCTGCCTAAAGTAAAATCCCATGCCCAACTGACATTAACACTAGGAGTAAAAAATTTATTTGGTTGCGTCCCCGGCAAAATGAAAGCTTGGTGGCACATGGAAGCAGGAAAAGACGCAAACCGATTTGGTGAAATGTTAGTAGAAACTGCCAAAGCAATTAACCCTAACTTAACAATTTTGGATGGCATTATTGGTCATGAAGGTAATGGCCCCAGTAATGGCGAACCTCGTGCATTGGGTATTTTGGCAGCAGCATCAAATGTATTTGCCCTAGATCGGGCAATGGTAGAAATCCTCAATGTTCCACCGCATCAAGTACCCACTGTCGCAGCTTCCCAAAGGCTAGGAGTCTGTCCAGAACTCGCTGCTATCGATTTCCCTAACTTAGAACCTGACTTACTCCGCATCGAAGATTGGCAGTTACCAGACAAATTAATTCCTATCGATTTTGCTATGCCTCGTGTAATTAAATCCACGTTTAAACATCTTTACATTCGGTTTATTAAAGAACCAATGACTGTTTATGGTAGACGTTAAGTGAACAAGTGCAACCTTTGCTACAACAATTGCAAAATTGGTAGAGTAAGCTACAACTACCCTCCGATTGCTTAACCAGACCGCCCTACTTAGCGGCGGCTTTTTTCATTGATCAATTTGCTTTCAGAGTTCTCACATAACATTTTTGATTCTTACCAAACTCTGCTTTATGACTATATATTCTGGATGAGTATAGGTCAGGCACTAAGCTGTTAAGCATTTAATTTGCACATTGAGACCGCAGGGGAGCAGGGGGCAGGGAGCAGGGGAGAGGGTTTGCAGCTTTTATTACCATGAAAATGGTGCAATTTAAATGACGATTAGCTTAGCAATGTCTAGCAACCAACCACTGCAAATCTAAATCTATGACTAAGGTATTTTTACTCTACCTATATATAGATTGACAAAAATAAATAGATATTAATCAATCCAGATAATTTGTTTTCTATAAAATTTTTGATGTAAGCACTGAATAAATAATGCCAAACTCAGTGATGTATATGTAGTGATTAAGTGGAGATTTTTAGTTAAAAAGTAACATTATCAGTTGAGATGATGTCTGAAAGATTTTTGGGTGTAACTACGGTTGAAGTAGTAATAAGACGATTTTATTATCAGTGTATTTTCGGCATTTATTTTATGTAACATAAACAAACATTTTCCTTGGAACTACCTTATACAAAAGATTTCAGGATGTTATACTAATGCAATAACGCCCAGATATGTTGGAAAAATCAATCCGTAAATAGCTAACAAAAGGTGATTTATAATGCTATAAATATAATCTGTGCTTAACTTATAGTTTATACCGTAAGGTAAGTGAGCTTCAAATATTAGCTACTCGGTTAAAGCCTGAAAAATTTGTGTAGAAATGTGTATCAAGATTTTCTAGTAGCAATCCGTTGTTATGACAGTTATAAAACTGGTTAAAATTAAGTTCAAATACACAGTTGACAGGCAAAAAATAGTTAAAATAGAATCAAGGCTCTCTTGTAGAGAGTAAACCTAACAGTGATTGATGAACTTCAATTTTGTATGAATTCAAATAGCCAGTCTGCCAACTCTACCGACACATATTCCCATCGCTTGGCAGACATTGTGGGAACTGCGATCGCTCTCTTAACCTTGACATTACCTGTATTTGTCATTGCCCACTATTCTTCAACTAATGTACAGAATAGCCAGCCACAGCTGATCTATAATTTACACAGAAGTCAAGATTAGATGGAAATTGCCAGTAGTAATTCACCAGCAAGAGATGCCAAAAAGAGGTGGAAGATGGCTTAGAGCGTCTAGATGGTGAACCACTTTAATGTAAATACTTTACTCATGAAACATGCTATATCGATGCATGGAAAATCTAGGTTGGCACAACAACCATAAAGTTTAAAGTACTGCTCAATTGGTTATGAAATTGTATTTCCATACCAGCATACAAATCACTGCGTATTTCCCTCTCTAGGGATGTACTTACTTACAGGATGTAAGAGATTTTGGTAATCAAAAAAATAAGCAAAGACCAAACTTTAAGCCAATATTCCTGTATGTAGATGATGAAAAATAATCTGAATCTGTGTTGTTAAACACTAAATTCAGGATAAAAGTTAGTAGCCTGCGATGTTTAGTGTAATCGCAGGCTACTAACTTTTGAAGCTATAGGACTCTTATTTGATTTTTGAAATATATGTAGGGGCAGCCCTGCGCCCTTACGGGTTTCCCGGCTTAAAGCACCTGGCGTTGGGCATTCATTGCCCACCATATCCGACTGTTATATAAAAAATTTTTAGAAAACCCTTAACTGATCCTTAACTGATCCTTCTAAACAGATTAGTAACCACACAGACCAATTCATCCAAGATGACCGGCTTGGATAAATACATCTGAAAACCAGCTTCTAATGCATATGCACGGTCTTCCTCTTTAGCAAAAGCAGTTAGGGCAATAGCTGGAATCCATCGGTCTCGCGCCGCTTCTAAATTTCGGACTTTTGCCAGCAGTAAGTGGCCTGCTTCATCCGGTAAATAGATTTCGCTGATCACGATGTCCGGTAGAAAACCGGACATTACATTTAGAGCTTCACTAGCTGTTGCAGCAGCTTTTATTTCATATCCCTCGGTTTCAAAGAGAATCTTGAGCAATTCTCTAGTGTCAGCATGGTCATCAATAATTAGCAAGCGTAGACCACACTGATGGATTGACAATGCATTAATCATTCCTTCCTGTACTTTTTCACCCCTTGCTTAACTGTACAAATACTAAGTTTGGGAGCCGGTACGGTTTCGCACATCGCACCCTAAGAGAAAATTGCAAAAAAAACCTCGGCGAAACTAACCGAGGTAATTAGGAGAAGTCCAAATGACGATGAGAGATACCGATACCGAAGCTAAAAAATCTAGCTAACGCCCAAGGCAACCAAAATTAAAGTGGTAACAAGTAATGTAGCGAATGCCCCTTGGAGTGCGTAGGTGCGTTGTGTGTCTTGGTCGGGGTAAGCAGCATAGTAAATTTTTGGTTCAGTAGCGTAATTATTTAAAATGCCTTGTTCATTAACTGTTGTATACATAGTCTTTTCTACTTTTTATTAATTTATGTAACTTAATTTAACAATATTGTTACAATACGTCAATACTACTTGACAAAAAATTGTGGATAGTAGTAATAATTTCAGCTTATCAGGGAGTGACACTAATACCTTTTGGGTGACTGGGGACAAAAGAGGTCTGAGTCCTGAGTGAAAAGAGTAAAGTTGCTCAAGGCTGTTTCGGTGAAACGTAAAACAACCAGATAGGTTATATTATGTCCGCTAGCTAATTGTCAGATATCCCGCTTTGAGAGCAGCATTGTAGATTTCTGCGATCGCTTCGTACTCTGCTAACTCGACTGGGGCAAAACGCTGAACTCCTACTCGTTCCATTGCTGTCTTGAGTTCTACATCTGGCTGAAGCAAAGTTAACTGCAACTGCTGAATCAGATATGTGTCAAGATGTTGGGCTGCAACCAAAGGTGGCATAGGATAAGGGCCAAGTATCTCTACAACTCGTAAATGCTGAGATAGCTCAGGGAAATCACGCAACTCTTGCTCTAGTACAACGCTATCAATAGCAGCACAGTCTAAGCGCCCTTCTACCACCCACCGAATCGAACGCTGGTGAGAGCCTGATTGCACAACCTTACCGAAAAATGGTTGGGGATATCTCCCTTGTAACAATCGATGACGCAGCAAATTATAGCCGCTGTTAGAGCCTGGATCGTTGTAGCACAGCATTGTACCCGCCAAATCATCAAATCTTGCCAGATTGCTGGCGGCATTTACTATCACATCTGAAAAGTAAATTGGACGATTTTGATAACGCGGTGCTTGCATCACTGGGGCAACCACAGGCTGCAACTGATCTGAGACTATCTGACAATAGCGAATTAGGGGTAATCCACAAATGAAGGCTAGGTCTAGCTGGTCTTGTAGGAGCAGGGGGTCTAATAGTGGATCGCATTCACCCTGCTTTAACTGCGTTTCCAGCCCCAACATACGACCTAAATAAGCCAACACTGCTTCGTAGAACCCAAACCAATTGGGAGCTAGGTAAGAAATAACTTGTAGCTTTTTTAACCTAGTCACTTGTTGATTTGGGTGTATTTTTACTAGTAGTGAACGCTGGTAGTAGCTTTCGGTAAGACCAATGAACACCTAAAAAAATCATACTCATCAAGGTTAACAGCATAATGCCAGAAATTGTCCCGTATGCTTTACCATGCCACAAAAATCTTTGTATTGATGTTCCGCCTAGTCGCACAAATTTCCACAGGCTGCCTTGATTGCAGCGCTTGGAATCATCGTGAATCTTAATTTCCAAGGATTCTGTGTTTTCTTGTGCAAAAACGCCCAAGGGCTTACTACCAAGCATCGCCATTTTTACTACTCCTTTAGACCCCAATATCAGGACGCTTAATTAAAACCACTAAATCGGTAGATTTAACGTAGATTATATGCAATATCGCATAGCTTTGTTCCAGAAGCAAGCTTGAGTGTGGATTGCTTTTCCTGTGTCACGCTGGTAGTGGAGATTTTTATGCCGTTTGCTTCTCAGTCACAGTCAAAATGTCTAATCAAGTTTGGTTATCACAGTTGCAACAACACCGGGCGATCGCAGTAATACGTGCGCCAAAAATCGAGTTGGCAAGGCAAATGGCTTTGGCAGTAGCATCTGGGGGAATGCAGCTGATTGAAATTACCTGGAATAGCGATCGCGCTGGGCAATTAATCAGTCAACTCCGCACAGAATTACCAAACTGTATGATTGGTACTGGTACATTGTTTAACGCCCAGCAGTTGCAAGAAGCGATCGCCACTGGAGCGCAGTTTCTCTTCACACCTCATGTTGATCTAGCTATGATTCAAGCAGCAGTGGAGAAAAATGTACCCATCATTCCAGGGGGGCTTTCTCCCACAGAAATTGTTACCGCTTGGAGTCATGGCGCTAGCTGCGTCAAAGTATTTCCTGTAGAAGCAATGGGAGGGGCTAATTATATCAAAAGCCTGCAAGGGCCATTGGGTCAAATCCCCTTAATTCCTACTGGGGGAGTGAACCTAGACAATGCCAAAGAATTTTTACAAGCAGGGGCGATCGCTGTTGGTTTAAGTAGTCAATTATTCCCCAAACATCTAGTAATCGAAGGAAATTGGCACGCTATTACTAAACAGACGAAAAAATTGATACAACAGTTAGAGTAAGTACTTTAGGGCAAAAACGGAAATTTTTCCCTAAACTTCCTAATTAGGTGTGGATTTATGAGGAACAGACTATTTTATCATCGCTGGATACGCCAGTTACCAATATTGCTTACTGGTATAGCACTGTCTTTGAGTGTTGCAAATCTGGGAGCCAGTGAAGTCTCGGCCAATACAAAGAACGAGAAAATTACCCAAGCTATCGAGACATTACAACAATCCCAGCAACGGTGGATACAAATTAATCTTTCAAAGCAAAACCTAGTTGCTTGGGAAGGTAAAACACCTGTGTATGCGATTACCATTTCTACAGGTAAAAAATCTACCCCTACCCGCGTTGGTAGTTTTAAGATCCAATCTAAGCACAAATCTACCCGAATGCGGGGTAGGGACTACGATGTTCCTAATGTACCCCATGCAATGTTTTACCAAGGCAACTACGGTATTCACGGTGCTTATTGGCATCGTAGATTTGGAACTCCAGTTAGCCACGGCTGTGTAAATGTTGCCCCTAACCATGCTAAATGGTTATTTGATTGGGCATCAGTGGGTACACCGATTGTTATTCATAAATAACTAAACCTCTGAAACACTAAGCCAGAGCGATCGCTAACTAACCTAAATTTGTTTTATGTGTAAGCGATCGCCCTGCAACCTAACCCTAAGTCATGCCTATTCTGTCAGTCTGGGGAAGAAGAATAATTGTAGGACAAATTTGGATAATTTTAGTTACTTAAAAAGATTTGTCTGCCCTAAGCTACCAGCCTCGGCAATGCCCATCCCATTCATGGGGTCTTACTTGAGACAGATTAAAATCTGTAGCCGATTCACCTGTGATACCACTTTACTAGCCTTAAGGCAGTTATAAATTACAGCTAGTTATAAAACAATAATATTAATAAATTACTAAAAGCGATCGCATAAAAATCATGTCATAGAAAATTGGCATAAGCCGCTAACAAAAATTTGAAAAATATGTAGCCTTTGAACAGATTAATTTACGATTATTCTATTCGTAATCAACTTATCTGTATTAAGTAGTAAGACATGAATAAATTAAACATATAAGTTGAAAATTGGGAAATGCTACTTGAAATATCAAGCGCTAAGTCAAGGATAAAACCATCTTTGGTTTCACTGATAAACTTGCTAAACTTGCATATTTTCAGGTTGAAGAAATGCCTCTAATCATTTCCTAAATTTACCCATCTGTTCAACATAACTCAATTGTTATCTGACAAAAGTATGTTGTACAAGAGGTGAGTAAAGCGTAAAGGAACAAGATAAATTTAGCCTCTTCCATCTTTATTTGTCAGATTTTTGCAACAAGCCTCATGTTTAGCAGCTTAACTCAAAGGTAATACTTCATGCAAAGCAGGATGCACATTAGCTGGTTACGTTGCTCAGGAACTTTCTGTACAAGTGTAATGTTAGTATTGGCAACTTTTTTCTCTTGGTCACTGCCAATCACGGTTGATCCAAACTTTGTTACAGCTAGGGCGGCTTCAGTAGATAGTAGCAAAAACACTGTATCTAAATCTAAATCTAAACAGATAACTCAATCTCGGCGGATTGAAATTGACTTATCTGAACAACGGCTATCTGCATGGGAAGGTAAAAAACGTGTTTATTCCTTCCGAATTTCTACAGGTAAACGCTCAACTCCCACACCCACAGGTAAGTTTCAAATTAATTCTAAGTATCGCATTAACAGAATGCGCGGTAGAACCTACGATATTCCTGATGTCCCTTATGCCATGTATTTTTATGAAGGATATGCCATTCATGGTGCTTATTGGCATAACAAATTTGGAACTCCAGTTAGCCACGGTTGTGTGAATTTGCCAGTCAAAAAGGCGCGTCAACTATATAATTGGGCAAAAGTTGGGACTGTAGTAGTAGTGCGAAAATAGGGCATGGTGCATAGGGCATAGGGCATTGATTTTCATGCCTTAGTTGTGGGATTTTCCCGTGGGTAGCTGACATGAAAAAGTGCTGAGTGCTGAGTAGTGAGTGATGAGTGGTGAATCAGAAAGTCTCTCCTACCCCTCTGCCCTCTGCCTTTCTTTGTAAATTTATGGATATAATTAATATCTATAATAGACATAATTATGGACTGAAATAGGTAGTGGGATGAACTGGGGAATTGCAGAAGCAAAACAGAAATTTTCCGAACTGATTAAGGCAGTAACAAAAGAACCACAACTTATCTACAACCGGAACCAACTAGTAGCGGTTGTTGTGGAAGCTGAGATGTTTGAAGAATTCCTGGCTTGGCGTCAGCAGCGTGAAAAGATGTCTCTAGCTGATGCTTTTAACAAACTGCGCCAAATCGCTATTGAGGAAGATTACACCCTCGAAGTACCCTCTCGTCAAGACCGTCCCAACTCTTTTGCTGATGCGATCAATTTTTAAATCCCTTTAGTTGAAATAGGCTTTTGATGCGATCGCCCCCTAGATATTCTAGTGGTGCGAGTACATGATTATCTTTATTGTCAAGACGATGGGTAATTAGGCGATCGCTCTATGTCAAACAATATTTCATTTTGAGAATAAAACCATAGATGGACACCGATAAATACAGATTTTTATCGGTGTCCATCTGTGTTTATCTGTGGTTCAAAATGATCAACCAAGATTTTTTGTAAGATGACGATTCAATAGTTATCGTTAACTCAACTGTGCCACAAGTTGATTTTCTAACACCGTGTCATTGGTTAATAAGTCCTCAACTGTGATTCGCAAAAAGCGTTGCTCATCAACTTGAAACTGGATTTTAATCCGATCGCTTCCTGGAAATCCTGGTGGTGTAAGTTGGGCAATTGTCCTAGCACCTTCCTTATCATTGAGGGGTTTAACGGTGGTTTCTCCACTATCAATACGACGGGTAATTAGGCGATCGCCATCAAAATAAACTTCGGTGCTGCCTGTGTCTGCTCCCAATTCTCCCATAATTAACTCAATGCTGGGCTGATTTTCCAAAGATGCGCCTAAAACTAATTCTACTGGCTGACTCATGGGGTAAGCTTGTCCAGCTTTAATGATCGGATGCCAACTGTGGCGATGGTTACGACGATCCCAATAACGGACACCGTAACTATGATAGAGAAAGTCCTTGATTTCTACGCCTTGAGTGATTTGTAATGCACCTTGGGCGATCGCTTCAAAGGGACGTTCACAACGAATTTTATTTGACTCAAAATACTGTTTTACCCATGTTTGCACTGCTGGTAATTGCACAGTACCACCAACTAACAAAACTGCATTTATATTTGTAAGTTCTATTCCCTGGCGTCGTGCTTGCTGTAACAAACTCGTCATCGAATCATCGAGGCGTTCAAAAAATGCGTGTTCTTTAAGAATATTTTCTAAAGTGTCGCGGTTGAGCTCTAATTCATAGCTTTCAAATGATTCATCGTCAAAATAAACTTCGCTGGCTTGGTTCTGAGTTGAGAGCTGAATTTTGACTCGTTCTGCTAGTCGTGTTGTTAGGGGACTTACCGCCAGTTCTTGAGTTTTGGCAAAGTAATCTACTATCCAAGTATCAATGTCAGTACCACCCAAATTTTGTCCAGCTTTTGCCAGTACACGGGCGGTTTTGACTTTTTGCTTGGAGTCTTCAGCTAAAAATTTATTACCCCACTTCAGCAGAAATCCCACAGGCTTAGTGTTTGCTTGCACGCTTCGATCCAAGCGCACAAGGGACAAATCCAAAGTTCCGCCGCCAAAGTCAATCACCAAGAGAATTTCTTGATCTGCTAAACCATAACCCAAAGCTGCGGCTGTGGGTTCGTCTAGCATCCGCACTTGTTCGACGGGAAGGGCTTGGCAAACTTGTCCTAACCAATGACGATAAGTTTCAAAGCTGTCTACAGGTACGGTTAAAACGAGAGAATCTAACCCGCCTTGCAGTGGTACTAATTGTTCAATTATCTGGGTGAGGAACCATTTACCTACTTGTTCAAAGGTAACGATTTGCCCATCTAGTTCAGGTAAGTAACCTTGAATATCCGCACCAATTCCTCGTTTGAAGCTGCGGAAAAATCGCGCTTCGCCCTTGAGGTCAAGACCGCGATCGCGCACTTGTTGCCCTACTAAAACTTTACCTTGGGTTGCGTCTTCAACATAAACCAAGCTGGGAATTAGTGGCGGATTCAGACTTTGTTGAATTGATAAACCGGGGATATTAAGGGTTTCTGGCTGCTGGGTGACAGGGTTCCAACGAGCAATGACTGTGTTGCTAGTACCAAAATCGATTGCGATCGCCATATCTTAAGTTCTTATTTCGCGCAAAGGCGCAAAGGCGCAAAGTAATGTTTCACGTGAAATTATTGTCCCATAAGCCACCAAGAGCGCAACTGAGCGATCGCCTCCTCTTTGTGTTTGGCTTCGACTTCTATCCACGGTGCTTGATAATAAACACTCGGCATCGCCGTAATCAAATCACTGTGTTTTCGGTCTTTGAAAGCTGTTTCACCATTGGAAATATGGACTAATTGCCAATCTGGGTTGTTCCAAGTTTCCCTAGCGGCGTAAAACATCTCAGCCACACTCGGATCGTCGTAGCTGTCTAAATTTTCGTGGCAAATATGGTGATGGGCATCGAACACCATTGGCACTCCAGCCTGCTGACACACTGCTAAAATTTCACTGGCGCTATAAGCGTATTCATCATTTTCAAAGGTCAAGCGGCTTTTAATTGCTTCTGGTAGTTCTGAGATTACCTTTACCAGTTGTTCAGTACGTTGGGATTTACCGCCATGAATATTCATCAATGACCAAGGCGATCGCGGTAACCCTAACAAGTCTAATGTCCGGGCGTGTCGTTCTAAAATTTTGATGCTTGATTGTAATACTTGGGGAGAATCAGAACTCAGCACCACAAATTGATCTGGATGCAGCACCATTCTGATGCCCAAAGCTTGCGATCGCTGTCCAATTTTAGCTAAATCAGCGCTCATTTCCTCTAATATATTTGCGCCAATTTCATCTTCCATATCACTTAGAGGAAATAAGGCACAGGAAATCCGATAGAGCCGAATCTTGTTCTCCTCACAAAAGGATAGAGCATCATGCAAACGCTGCAAGTTATGCAGATACAATTCTCGCAAGGCGCTTTCACGCTGTTCCAAAGTGAGTTTCAAATAGCGGGTGCGCGTCATTGTCCGAAAGCGCACTCGTTTGTCAACAGTAATGCAAACCAGCCCTAACTCTGGTAGAAAACCATTTTGCAAATTCTGTAGATTAGGTAGATTTTGGTACTGGATTGTGGTCATTAACTAAATTGCTCAAATATTGGCGCTTCTTTGATTTAACTAAGTTCTGTCTTGAGGTGATCAGTATCTAAAGGCAGAAGTCTGAAGCTTAAGGGATGTAGACTCCAAACACTAGGTATCTATATCCCGATTTCTCTCTTAATGTCTGATGTTTTAGAAAATACATCTATCTTTTTCAGTATTCTTGCTTTTGTAAAAATAAATTTTTATGTGGGTTTTGTATTATTTCTGTAATAATTTAGCACGCTTTTTAAGGCAAAAAGCTGCTAACTCATGCTGTTAGCGTTCAACCGACATCACAGAGCCAAAGGAGGAATGTCAAAGAATTTATACGTACCTTATGGCAGTTTAGTCAATAGCATGAAATATTTATTAATATAAATAATATATTCAGCGTCAGGAGTTAAAAAAAGCTCTTACGGGGATTTTGTATCAATCAATGAATTCTTCACCAACGGAGTAGAAGATTATGAATGACCAGAAACCATCAGACTCTAAAGATGCTTTGGGCAATTTGAAGAATGGGATTTGGCTATTTGGCCTCTCATCTTGGTTATTTGGCATTACCGACCGCAGTATTGCTTCCTTTGCAGATGGTTATCTATCTGCTTTAGATCTGACGCAACTATTTACAGCAGCTACATTTTTTGTGGCATGGCTATTTTTGAAGCCAGTATCTAGGACATAATCATCAGATTTACTAGTAATCCATTGCCTAGCTTAATCAAAGTTACCTTGGCGAATTAGTAGATGGAGTTTTAAGAATATGTAGAGATTGAAAAGGTAGATTATGTGAGAGAGAACACTTTTTGCCTCTATAAGGGTGTAAGCCAAAGATTGCAACTAGTGCAAAAAGACACAAGGGGAAAAAGCTGGTTTCATAGGCTTTTCAAACTTTTTAAACTGGATAGTTATTTCCGCAACGCTGCGCTAGGTTATTTTTATGCAAAACAATCGGGGTAATTCTGGAAAATCGCAGAATTACCCCGATTTTTAATTTTGGGGAAAAAGCGCCAATCCTGCTCCCCTGCTCCTGTGCTATCTCAATGTGCAAATCAGATGTGTAACAGCTTAATACCGCTTCTTACTCAACTATTTTGACTAATCACCAAGAAAACCGCTATATTTGCCTGCCAGAAACTTTTGTCAGAATACATCGGTCTGGTTGTTCAAAGTATCTCAGTATTAACCAATGTCTCCTTCTGCTCAAGGCATTCCAGGATTGCCTGATTTAACACATCCCAATGAGCTTGTGCAATTTGGCACCCAAGCGCTCAAAGGTTCACTATTATTTGTATTTTTAGTTCTAGCTTTAGGAATTGCGATCGCTTTGGTAAGTTTTTCTTTGCGTCGTAATCCCTTAGAACAATCAGTTTTCTTTGGTGAATGGGCGATTCGTTACTCTCAACTTTTAAGGGGTTTACAGCATTTAGCTTTAATATTAGTTTTGTTAGTCACAGGATTTTTTCTGTGTTCAACCTTGAGTAATCGTTATCACCACTGGGAACAAGCAAGGGTAGCTCAAGTTGTTGAAAGTGTTGCTGGTGATAAGCTAGAACAAACTGCGCCCCAAGTACGCTATGTAACTAGAGAGCCATACACTTACACAACTCAAATAAAAGACAAGATAGTTAAGATAAATGATACGCAACAGGTCAACCGTTTCCTGACGCTGGCTGGATCGCAAATTCAGGCAAAGCTTGACCAAAGTGTAGATGTTAAAGGTCGCAGTTCTATTTATCGCGTAGATTACACTGCTGAGTATAAAGTTATTAACCCACTTAAAAATATTAATAGTTTTGTCTTTGAAGCACCGCCGCCCAACGGTTATTCACTGCTGGCTAGGTATAAAGTAGAGCGTGATCGCATTAGGCTACAACAAACTAATCCAAATGAGTATAACTTTCCCTTTCGCTTAGAGCCTGGCCAAGAAACCACCTTTAAAGTTACTTACGAAGCGCAAGGTGGGCCACGTTGGGTTTATAACGCAACCGGACAGTTACTTTCTAAATTTCGCCTCATAGCAACTGCCAACTTTAACCCCGTAGATTTTGCTAGTGGCATTGTACCTAACACTATTACAGCTGACAGAAACAGCACCCAATTTACTTGGATATTTGATGATAATGTGTCCGTGAAAAATCCTTTTGGTGTGTTCACTAACACTCAACCAATTTTGAACACAGGTATCATTCCGCGTTTGTTATTATTAGCTCCTGCCTTATTCTTGTGGTGGATATTATTGCTATATTTATCGCTACCAATGAGTTTAAAAAACGTAGCGATCGCTGGTGGCATTTTCTTTGCTTGTTTGCTGACTTTGACTTATATAGGGCGATTAATAAACCCTCAGTTCGCTTGGAGCATTATTTCGCTGCTCTTATTAGCCTTAACATGGGGATTGGGTTCAAATCGTCGTGCTTCTTTGGCTGCAATTATTTGCACTATTGCCGGGGCAATATTACCTGTATTCGGATTATTAGTACCATTTAGCGGTCTGACTCTCAGCCTCGCAGGGTTTCTCTCAGCTGTTTGGCTAACAGTACGTCACTGGTACGGCTGGTACAGTTTACTCCCACAAGATCGTTAAAATCAGCAACGTCGTGAAGTGGATGCAATTAAATAACACGGCGATGCAATTGAATTGCAGACCGATGCAATCGCATTGCAAGTCGATGCAATTGAGTTGCAGGTCGATGCAATTAAATAACACAGCGATGCAATTGAGTTGCAGGTCGATGCAATTGCATTGCAAGTCGATGCAATTGAATTGCAGACCGATGCAATTAAATAACACGGCAATGCAATTGAATTGCAGGTCGATGCAATTAAATAACACGCTGATGTTTGCTATTAAACTGTAAGACGGGACTAATGCAACTCTTGCAAAAGTAACTTTCGCGCATTGTTAGGGAACAGGCAACAAGAAGGACTTGAGACTGTTAAGAGTTCCCCATTCCCTGTTTCCTGTTCCCGACTTCTGCAAGAAGTCTAATTTTTACTCAACACTCAGCACTCAGCACTTTGCTTGTAAGTCGAATGGTATGAAGCTGCATCAAGTATATCGGCGTGGGGTATAAACTGAGATACTACCATCACTGCGTTTTATCTTCCGGGTTTTGCTTGAACCTACAAGAATCACTGTCCGCATATCTGCTACTGCTGGCGCTAACTGCTCAAGGGTAACTACCGTAACTTTTTGTCCTGGTCTACCGAGATTGCGTGCCAACACTACCGGGGTATCGGGTGTTCGATAACGCAGCAAAATATTTCTGGCTTCTGTCAGTTGCCAAGTGCGCTCTTTAGAAACAGGATTATAAAAGGCTATTACAAAATCAGCTTGAGCTGCTGCTACAATTCTTTGTTCAATAATTGACCAAGGCTTCAAAATATCCGAGAGGGAAATGGTACAGAAGTCATGTCCTAGAGGTGCGCCGATCGCGGCGGCGGCGGCTTGCATAGCTGAAATGCCTGGTGCAACATGAATGTCGATGCTGTCCCATTCGGGTTTAGCGTGGCGATCAAGTACCTCAAAAATTGCTGTTGCCATAGCATAAATACCGGGATCGCCAGAAGAAACCACCACTACATATCGCCCTTCTGCTGCCAAATCAAGCGCCATCTTTGCCCGTGCTTCTTCTTCTCGGTTGTCAGAGTCATGTCGTCGCTTACCATGACTGAGATTTCCAACTAAATCTAAGTAAGTTTTATAACCTACTAAGTCAGTTGCCGACTTGAGGATTTCTTTGACCTCAGGAGACATCCACTGTGAACTTCCTGGCCCAGTGCCAATAACTGCTAACCGTCCGCGTGATTGGCCTATGGTACTAGGTTCAATTGGCTGGGGAGAAATGGCGATCGCAATTGGCAATGAGGAAATTAGTTGCTCAGATGTACCTGTGGCGGCAACGGCTGCGGCTTGGGCTGGGCTATAACCTTGTGAAAGCAGACTTTTCAGTTGATTTGGGGTAAAAAAGCGTGCAGGCACTCCCAAAGCGTTAGCAACAGCTGAGATTGCTCGATTCACTGCGGCAGATATCGGCGCAAATACTCCCGCGACTGATGCGGGGGCAATTTCAGCATCTGTCAATAATTGCCGCACTGAAGTTAATACATCATCTTCAGCCGCTGAGGTGTCACTAATAGCGATCGCCACAGTTGCTGGGTGGTAGACTAAGCAGTTGGGTGTAGGAGTTACTAGGCGATCGCTAATTCGGATAGTCAAATCTCCATCGGGGTCAATGGGTAATTGACTATTACTCAACCAAGGCGCTACCCCCTCTAACTTCACTCGCGCCCCAGCGAGTAAATCTGAGATAAATTTCTTGGCATCGTCTGGATTAGCTAAATGATATCCAGGGGGAGGAGACAACAGCGCCGTGCGAAAACGGATGTCGCCTGTAGTCGTGATAGCTGCTTGGACATCAAATACCTCAGCAATGCGGCGTGCTAAATCATTCACTCCATTTAACCCACCCAAAAGCGGAACAACAGCACTACCATCTTCAGCCACAGCTAACACTGGCGGTTCCTGCCGTTTATCTGAAATCATCGGGGCTAGGGTTCTGATCAAAATGCCAGCAGCACAAATACCAATTAATGGCGTTCCCTCAGCGAACAACTCCCGCAGCGTCTCACCAAAATTTGTGAAGCTAACATCTACCTCACAAGTGCGACCCGCCAAACCGTAGATTGTTGCCCCTGGCAAGACGCTGATGATTTTGCGTGCTACTGTCACACTATTTTGACCGAGTACTATAACGGCGGGTGCAACCTTGATCATCATGAAACTTCTTGAAGTTTATTAGATATCTAGCAAATTTTGATATCTTTCAAATCAAACCATATATCAACACAATTAAACTCAATATGAGTGCCAGCGAACTAACTAATACGCCTCACTAAGTATTAACGTGTTACAGAATTGTCAATGTTACATCTGTATCACAGAACTTAATAGGATTACCACTTTTATTTGTAATTACACTATCAAGTTTCAGCACATCTTCATCTACAGAAATCAGAACTTCTGCATTAAAATCGCTAGCAGTTGCAATATGCAGAGCATCAGCTGCTCGTATACCCCTAATATATAGTTCTACATTTTTTAACTGTGCTTCTACAATTCCAGCCGTCAGATCAAGTACGTTGATGCCAAAAAATCTTACCGCAGTCACAGTTTGCGGCACAATAGAGCGCGCTGCAAGTACTCGGAGTTTGCTTGCATTAGCCATTCCTGTCGCTACTGATGTAAGTTGCTTGAATAAAGCTTCCTCAACTTCATAGTAAGTAAGGCTTGATGTCGCACCTGTGTGTGAAGAAGCTATCATTTTAAGAACTTTTTCTGCATCCTCAAACAGTTTCTGGGGTGTACGACCACGACGAGATGTAGACCGTAATGTTGAACCAGCAATCGCCTGTGGGCTGAGGTAATCAATCAAAACACCTGTATCAATGTAGACTTTCACACCTTACTTCCAAGTTCAGATAACAGCTGTTCAGGTGTAACTACCTGAGGCTTGCTGGTAGATAATGTCCTTAATGCTTGCCTTAATGCTTGATCGTAAGTAACCAAGTAGTCACATTCAGCTGCACTGCTAAGAATTAAAACATCATTTGAGTGGGCTATGCGATTACGCAGGCTAGCAGCATATTTAAGATATTCTTCAGCCTTTTCAAAATTTAGAGGTAGTACACTAACTTCTTCTTGAAGTTCTTGAAGTATTTCAGGATGCTTACGAGTCTCTGCCAAGAAAAAAATTTCTTGAAGCACGACAGGATTAATTGCAAAACGAACTTTTTTAAGCACCTCATTAGAAAATAAATGCGAACTAGGTGGCTCGCCACGTAGATAAGCAGCCACAACATTCGTATCTAAAAAAACAAGAGGTCGACCGTTAGAATGCTGCACTTTATTGTCTCTGGTCAAGTTAGTATTCTTCTACTCTAAGTTTATGTAAAAGAATCATAGACAGTTAAAAACCATGAGCGCATCGCACTCACAGTTTATATATCAGTTTTAGTTATTACAACTGGTATGAACATCAACTTTAACCAAATGCTTATAGTCGAATCTTGGTTGGGATTACAATCATGGCAAAATAAGGCACTTCTGCCGGATCAACTTCATCTAAAGGTACAATCCTTTGCTGTGACATTGTTGCCCGTTCAATATATCTAGCCCGCGATGCTAACCCTAGTTGATGTAAGATATCGCGTACTTTGGTAAAGTGACGACCCAGCTTAATAATTGCTGCTGCATCGGTTGTCAGCAGTTGCGTGGTCAATTCTTCTGCTGGTAGTGGAGCAGGTAAGACGGTGAGAATGTCGGTGTAGTAAGTGAAAGGTACGCCTAATGCAACTGGACAAGCCATCAGTGAGGAAACACCAGGGACAACTTCTGTTTCGTAATGCTCAGATAAGCGTGTGAAAACATACATGAACGAGCCGTAAAAGAACGGATCGCCTTCACAAACTACTACCACATCTCGCCCTGCGGCTAGATGTTCTGCAATCGGTTCAACTTCTTTGTCGTAAATAGATTTTGCCTTTTCTGGTTCTAAGGCACGAGGCAAGTGAAATGCTACCTCGATTTGCTCACCAGTTAAATAGGGTGCGACGATCGCCCTAGCAATACTATCTCGATCTGTTGCTGATTGATAGGCGACCACAGGAGCAGCGCGTAATAGGCGCAATGCTTTTAGAGTCAAAAGTTCTGGATCGCCTGGCCCTACACCAATTCCATAAAGACGGCCTTTGGTTGTCATAATTATTCTTCCTCTGTTGCTAAAGCATTAACTGCTGCGGCGGCGATCGCGCTCCCGCCACGGCGACCGTGTAAAGTTAAAAATGGTACATTACGGCTGTCTGCTGCTAGTGCTGCTTTTGACTCTGCTGCACCAACAAATCCGACTGGAAAGCCTAAAATTAGCGCTGGTTTGGGACAACCCTCATCCAGCATTTCCAGCAGTCGGAATAGTGCTGTGGGGGCATTACCAATTGCTACCACTGCCCCTTGTAGGTGCGATCGCCATAATTCTAAGGCAGCTGCCGATCTAGTAGTACCTAATTTTTGGGCAAGTTCTGGGACTTCTGGATGATTAAGAGTGCAAATTACTTCATTATTTGCAGGTAGCCGTCGCCTAGTAACGCCATCGGCAACCATCCGACAATCACATAGAATTGGCGCACCTTCCGCTAGTGCTGTCCGTCCAGACTGCACCGCTGTTGGCGAATATCCCAAGTCGGTAACAATATCAGTCATTCCACAGGCATGAATTAAGCGTACTGCAACTTTTGCAACATCCGGTGGCAACACTTCTAGGTTTGCTTCTGATCGGATGATTGCGAAAGAATTACGGTATATTTCATTGGCATCTCGGATGTAGTCAGACATTAAAGTTTAGATTTTGAATTTTAGATTTTAAATTGAGAATTTATTTAGTTATGTATGCAAATTATCTGTGTTTATCTGTGGTTCCACTCTCCAAGTTTTTCAACCTAATGGCAATTAGCGTAACTGTAAAGACTGCTGTTGAAAACTTAGGCAATCGCATAATAGCTTTAATTGGGCAATTTCATATCGATTGGCGAATTGTCCAAAAGTCTCATTAGGGTTTAAGCGTTGATTTTTATATACCAATAGCATCCGTTCTATCAATGTAGGCACTTCCGCCACAGTTACAAATTGATAGAGTTCACAACCAAATTTTTGCTCGTTGTCATCAACACCTACATAAACTTGATAGCCTTCTACAATTTCATTGTTTTCTTCAACGCTGACACCTAGTAAAGTGATGTCACTCTTACTATGTTGAGCGCAGGATTTAGAGCAACCACTGAAATGAATATTTACAGGGCAATCTAAGGAAACACGATTTTCGAGATACTCTGCTAATACTAAAGCGTCGCCCTTGGTATCAGTGGCAGAAGCAGCACAGCCTTTATTGCCAGAACAAGCAACCAATGCACTTTTAATATTACTGGCTGAACAATCTAATCCTAAGACAGCTATTTCATTCTGGACATGGGTAAGCGATTCTTGAGGAATATCTGTAAGCAGTAAATTTTGCCAAGGAGTTAGCCTGAGAGTATCGCTACCGTATTTTGCTGCTAAATCAGCTAGACCTCGTATCTGTCTAGTTTCTAGTCGACCGAGAGGCAACACAACACCAAGATAAAATAATCCTGGTTGACGTTGGGGATGGATGCCGATATGCAGACAATTTGGGGGATTGGGGATTTGGGATTTGGGATTTGGGATTGGTGACTCTTTTGCCATGCCCAAAAACTCCAATCTGTGGGTGGAGTTTTTTATGCTTGGTTGTAAGATGTTCTCGTGAATTACTGGCTTTTCCTCCAATACTTCTGTTTCTGGAACAGAGGAAAAAGATAGACGCTGTACTTCTTGGAGATAGTTTTCACAACCTAAAGTATTCACTACCTCTCTCAGACGCGGCTTGCGTTTACTATTAGTATCAATATGAGTTAAGTAGACATCAGCTAAAGCTGCCAAGACTGATAAACATTTGTCTGGTGACAACAAGATTCCCGTATCCTTGGGTGGTTCTCCCTTTGCGCCTGCACTCAAATACAGACGGAAGTAAACACTACGGTTAACTAACACAGCCGCGAAGGTGATATCATTCAGGCGATCGCGTACCGAAACTTTCCCACCACCATCAAAACAAACACTAAACTTTGCAGATAGTCCTGACAAGGCGGGATTTGTCGCAATGTAATTATCCCAAGCTTGAACAAAGGGGCGGGTATCCAGCAATTCTTGCGGATCAATACCAGCAGTTGGGCTGGTCATAATATTGCGGATGTGGTCTACATTTGTATTACTGGAGCCTATCCCCAAATCTTGTAGACGCTTGAGAACCTCAGCGTTGATTTTTTGACTGATTTCCCGAACTTGCAGATTAGCCCGATTAGTCACATCAACATAGCCACCACCATACTGTTCTGCTATATCTGCGATCGCACGACACTGTTGACTATTAAGAATCCCGCCTGGTATTCTCAGGCGCGACAATATACCATCTTGAGCAGGCGTGACGTAAAATAAGCCAGGGCAATTAGTAAATTCGGACAGCAAAACCGCAACTCCTTCCCCGTGCGACGCAGGGAGTAGATAGTAACTCTGTCATAAGAACACCCTAGAGTTGGCATTCTGACTTAGGCGCTCCCATCACAGCTGCGGCACAGTCCCGGAATCTCACCGGAGTTTCCCGACTCCAAGTCTTAGTAATTTAGCATGAGAAGGCAGTTATAATTCTCGCTGCTTCATATTTTTCATTGAAAGCGACGGGAAACTCCGATCCCTGGGTGGACGAGGTTGCTCTCCCCGTCGCTTGGGGATTGGGCATTGGGTGAAGAGGACAAGGAGCATGGGGGACGGGGAGACAAAAAGCAAGAGTTATTCATAGTTCTTTCCCCTTGTCCCCAGTCCCCAGTCCCCAGCCCCCAGTCCCCAGTCCCCCAGCCCCCAGCCCCCCATGCCCAAAAACTCCGATCCGTGGGTGGAGTTTTTTATTGATGGATTTAACTCCTGACTCTGGAAGGAAATTTTATTATTTAATTTTTTCTAGTTTCTCAATTGTGAGATATAGTTCCTCATCGGCCATCTGAGCGCTGTAATCAATATTAATTTGGGTTGGGTAGCCGAGTTGAGGATTGTACTGCACAGTCAGACTGGAAGCTTTCTTGGCGATCGCATCCTCAATTACATTAAAAAGCTTGGCAAGAGTAGAGTACTGTTTAAATAATTCTGGGTCAACAGGTTTACCTGTAGCTACAGAAGTGATCGAAGTCGTTCTGCCGTTACGTACCTCTACAACTACTGGCCCTCTAGCTTCGGCTGTACAGAAGCAACTCCTGCTGAGTGTATAGCGATAGTTAAACAGACGTTGCTGCTTCCACAAGCGGCGATTAGTTTTTAATTGCCCAAAATTAGAGTTAGCGATCGCTGGCGACTGTGCTGTTTGGATGGAAGATTGGGATATGGCTGGTGGATTTAAACTCAAAGACAGCAATAACCCTGCACTAATAACTATAGGTAAGCGCATATACATTTATTGAATTCTCTAAATTATGAGAATAGAGACGCCTATTCTAGGTTCCTGCTTCTGTTTGCCAGACCCAAAATTTCCTTTTTAAGTTAAATTAAATACTCAATATCCTGTAATTTCTATGTAAGCTACGTTGAACTAGAAAAAGATTGGTGCGACACTCATCACAAAACGTACTGCTTAATTGGTGTTAGCGATCGCTATCTAGAACTTACATATACCTTAAAAACCTTACACAATAATGCTTTGGGCTGACCTTTCTTTTGCTGCTAGCTTCCATAATACTACGCTCTAACGTGTCACAACCTTAGCTACAGCACTCAGCTTTTTAACTACAAGATTGACAATTGTAACTTTTTAAGTATTTAAAGCTACCATATCACCTCTATTTACGTCTTATATCTAAAGATAGAGAATAATGTTTAACTTAAATTTGGGAAACCTAACTTTAGAGGGGTTTATTCCCAAGACTATCCGCCCAAGAAAACCTGTCTATCTTTAGTGCAACCGAGGTCAGATGACGCAACCATTAAATCAAGTCACAGAGTGGGAACAACGTCGTAATGAGGCTAACCGCTTCTACAAGCGGGGGAACTTTCAAGAATATCTCGCTCTTGCTATCGAAAATTTAAACTTAGCTAGAGTAATGCCAGATAAAGCAAGAGAAGGTTATACATTAAACGACCTTGGTTTAGCTCACCTCGGTTGCTGGCAACCCCAAAAAGCATTAGAGTGTTTTGCTCAGGCGCTGGCTGTGGCTCAAGAATTTGGCAACATGCGAGCAGAAGCGACTGCACTCAGTAATCTAGGTGCTACCTACAGCCGATTCGGACAGTTTTCGCAAGCCTTGGAGCACTTTAACAAAGCACTGCCAATCTTCAGGATATTAGAAGACGCTCAAGGCGAAGTTTCTACTCTCAATGATGTGGCGCTAATTTACACTCGATTGGGAGAACCCAAACGAGCCTTATTGCTCCAAAACCAAATTTTAACGATGCGTCGAGTGCTAGGAGACTTTTCTGGCGAAGCAACGACGTTAAATGGTATTGGCTTTGCCTACAGCACCTTGGGCAAGTTTGACCAAGCTTTAGAATTCTTTCAAGCAGCATTGCCAATTCAACGAGCTGTTAAGAATTTAGCTGGCGAAGCAACAACTCTAAATAATATTGCTTCTATTTATAGTGATTTAGGACAACCTAAACAAGCGCTATTACTCTATTATCAAGTGCTGTTGACACGTCAGGCACTCAAAGACCGCTCTGGCGAAGCAACAACCCTCAATAACATTGGTTTTACCTACAGTAGCCTTGCAAATCACTGGCAGGCACTAAGATTCTACAAAAAAGCTATTGTTATTTATCAAGAACTAGGCGATCGCCTGGGTAAAAGTTCAACTTTACTCAATATGGGAAGTCTTTACGCTAAAAGAAGACGCAAAAAATTGGCGCTCTCATGCTACCGCGATGCTCAAGAATTAGCCGAGCAAATCGAATATCATCCACTCTTGGAAAAAGTACAGCAGTTCATAAATTCACTCTAGACAGTTAGCTGATAATCTAGATTTATCCCTGAGTATGCTTCTGGAATTACTCAATCAGAAGCATTCTCAGGGATTTTCTGTTTGGAATATATGTATTTTTGTAACTTATATTTCGCAGGAGCAATCGTATTGCAGGGCGATGCATTAATATAACAAGCCGATGCAATTCGATTGCAGGGCCATGCAATTCAATTGCAGGTCGATGTATTAACATATCAATGCAATCGCATGGCAAATGGAACCTACCACAGTCAATTTATGCCGCCGAATTCACGTTCGTTTAGACTGATGGGAAGACACCCAGACACAGCAACGCGAGAGTCGGAGGTTTGTCCCTCGTGAGCGATTTCTTTTCCCTGTGTCCCCACTTCTCCGCGTCTCTGCGTCAACTTCATCTGCGTGTATAGCGATGCTTGACGCCAATAGGAAAATATTCTGGGTCACCAAAAGAAGTTAATGTAACTTGTGGCATTTGATATTCTTGGGGAACGTAGTTAGCAAACTCGCTGTTAAGACGTAGAAGCTGCGCCAAAATTGAGGATGCTATGGCTTGCTTTTTGTCTTCGCTACCCTCTACTTGCGGTGCTAATTCCACAACTACAGATAAAAATCGGTTTTTGTCGGCATCTTCCTTGACTTGTAAAACAAATTTACCTGTTACCCATTGTGGAATTCCTGGCTGCTCCAATCCTACTGTGACATTTTCTGGGTAGATATTTGCGCCAAAGTAGGAAACTGTAAAATTAGAGCGTCCGAAAACATAAACAAAAGGCAAGGAGTGAATCCCTCTCGTTGAATTGTGAGTGCCGGCACAGAGATTGTCATCCTTGAGTGGGTCAAATGCCCACTTTGCCAAAAACTGAAGCATGGCATCGTAACTAATTATCCCGCCAGTATCCAAGATGTTATAACGCACCAAGGGAATGCCATTGTCGCCAGAAAACAGCAATGAGCCATTTTGAACTTCAAAAAAACGACTGATAGGATCGTACTGTACTAATGTGGGTAGACGAGATTCGCCAAATAAAGCTCTAGCTGCATCGGGATGTTCTGCTAAAAATCGGCGAATGCAGATACTTAAAGGTGTTTCATTAGCCAATACACCCGCATCAGCGGTTCCGTAAAGTGAGGCAAAGTCGTAGCAAGGATTTTGCGAACCCACCCTTTCAGCAACTAGACTCCGCCACTCTTCGCTGAATACCTCTCCCGCCATCACCAACTTAATTTGATATTGCTGCCATTGAACACCACGAGCAATGCCTGTATCAATTACATCTTTGAGGAATGGCGGGTATCCCAACAATACAACTTGGTCAAATCCTGAACCAAGTTCCTGTACAGCACGTAAGATTTCTTCTTTATTGTTGCCAGGAGTAATTACAGTAATCGGATAACCTTTACTGGCAAGATAGCGACAGCAATTGGTGGTGAACATTCCACCAACCCAAGTACCTAGAGTAAAACAAATTACTGCTAAGGTACGTTTGGTATCAGCATAAAAACTATCATAAAAAATCTGTTCAAAGCGTGTGGCAATCTGAAGCTCATCTGTGAAGAACCGAGGCCAGAATGTTGGCTTACCTGTGGAACCAGAAGAAGCCGCTATCATGTCGCATTCTGACAACTGCCCGTGGCGGCATAACTCAGCTAAAGAATAACGCGATATATAATTTTCTTTGGCGATCGCTGGTAAGTTTTGAAAATCCCCTAAACTTTGAATACTAGCCGGATCAATTCCTTGTTCCACCAAAAAAGCTTTGTAAGCGGGTACATTAGCAGCCACATCTTGAAATAAATTTAAAACTGCTGACTCTGTTGGAGTATCAAGATGCTGTTGTAGTAGCGTGTCTAGAGGGGTAGACACAAAATCTTGAAATGCCGTAATTGCTCGCTGGCTTTGTGATTTCCAGTTCATGATGCTTTGGGGATTGGGGATTGGGGATTGGGGATTGGGGATTGGGGACAAGGGGAGAGATCAGAACTCAGCACTTCATTACTCAGGCGTGAAATAGAACCTAAACTAGGATCGGGGGTGTAAGTATTTTAACTATTGTCCAATGCACTCAAACCGCTTTTAGTGTATGAAGAAAGAAAAGCTATATCTATTGCTAGTCAGAGATAGGAGTTGAGAAAATTTCTGTAAATCTGGCTGTACCTCTTGTAGCAATTACAAAAACCCTAATTTATCCTTCAGCGCTATGCAAGTCTATTGCACTAAACAACACGTAAATAATGGCAGTAACCGTTTCTGTACTCACTGCGGTGAGCCATTGCCTCTACCTGTAGGGCAGGTTGTGGATAAGCGCTATAAAATTTTACGCCAACTGGGGCAGGGGGGCTTTGGACGTACTTATTTGGCAGAAGATAAAAATCAATCCCATGAACAATGCGTGCTGAAGGAATTTGCGCCCCAAGCCCAAGAAAAGCAGGATTTACAAAAAGCTAAAGAACTGTTCGAGCGAGAAGCAAATGTTCTCAAACAACTACAACATCCCCAAATTCCGCGTTTTCACGCCTCGCTACAAGAGAAGCTAGGGGGTAGAGAGTTTTTCTTTTTAGTACAAGATTATATAGATGGCGACAATTATTACCAATTGTTAGAACAGCGCCAAAGTCAAGGACAGACCTTTAGTGAAGAGGAAGTACTGGTTTTATTACAAAAAATTTTACCGGTGTTATCCTACCTCCACTCACGAGATGTAGTTCACCGCGATATCTCTCCCGATAATTTGATTTGGCGGCGTTCTGATAATTTGCCAGTTCTAATTGACTTTGGTGGTGTGAAGCAATTGCCGGCTTCACAAGGTTTTTGGTTCACAAAGTTGGCTGTAAATCATACTCTGTTAGGTAAGAAAGGATATGCTCCAGAGGAACAATTACGGCAGGGAAAAGTTTTTTTTAGCAGTGATTTGTACTCGTTAGCAGTGACAGCATTAGTGTTGCTCACAGCTAAGGAACCACAATCACTTTATGACAGCTATCAGGGAATTTGGCGCTGGGGAAAGGAAATAAAAGTCAGTGCCAAACTTGAAGCGGTGTTAAAAAAAATGTTGGCTTATCAACCCAATGCTCGTTACCAAAGTGCCGAGCAAGTCCTGAAAGATTTACCAGTGTTAATTTCTGCTAAACCACCAACTTCTCACCTTACCAAGATTAAGACGATGGTGGTTGCTCCTGGACGAAAACAGGCTAATCAAATTATTAGTAGGCTCCAAAACAAGACGCAATTGCTAGCTAATAAAATACCTGCTCCTGCTTGGATACGTCCTTTTGCTCTCAGTATGGCTGGGACAGCTTTGGTAGGTTTAATTGGCGCGGGTAGTTTCGCTTTGGTAAATACGATTATTCGTGGTATACCGACAATTTCATTACCAAAACTTCCATCAATATCAAATCCTATAGGTAAACCAGATAGCGACAAAGGAACAAGTCGCATCAGCCAAATTTTAAGTCGCCGCCAACAGATGGAAATTCCTGAAGGATTTTTTATCCGCATGGTAGATAATTTGTTTTACACAAAAAAGCCAGAATTACAAGGACGTCGCCTAACTTCTAACCCAGAGGATGCTGCATTACGAGATGAATGGTATGGTATGGCAGAAAACTTGTTGCAGAAATTGGAACAGGCTAATCTCACTACAGATGCTCGTCGTAAACTAGGAAGCTATTCTCAAAGAAATTACGACACTTGGAGGCGACAAGCGCGAGCAGGACAGTTTGGTAAATATACACTTAATGACTTAACAAAAGATACTTATGAAAAGTTTGATCGATTGTTCCCCGGTCAGCCGCGTGGGAAACTGAATCAACAAACTTACGGTCAAATTTGGTATGCGATCGCAGCCGATCAAGTAAGTAAGGTAGAATCTGGCAACTAAGTAAGGAGCAGGGGAGAAGGGGGACAAGGAAGGGGACAAGGGGAAATACAAATAACTAATGATTAATGACTATTAACTAATTAATATGCATCCTGTCTATTGCTCCAAAGGACACGAAAATCCTTCCGGTAGCCGCTTTTGCCTCAATTGCGGCGAGAAGTTGCTAGATACACCTGTCAGTTACAGTATCCAACCAGGACAGATTTTAGGCGATCGCTATGTAATTGTGCGTCAACTCGGTCAAGGCGGTTTTGGACGCACTTATATAGCTGAAGATATCAACCGCTTTCGTGAACTTTGCGTTTTAAAAGAATTTTCTCCCCAAGTCCAAACAGCTTACGTTTTACAAAAAGCTGAGGAATTGTTTCAGCGAGAAGCGAGTGTTTTGTACAAGCTGCAACATCCCCAAATCCCCCGGTTTCGGGAACTGTTCCGCACCAATTTGGATGGTAAGGAATACCTGTTTCTAGTACAAGATTATGTCGAAGGACAAACTTACAGTTCTTTATTAGATACCCGTCAACAACAAGGTAGGCGGTTCACAGAGCCAGAAATACGCCAGCTATTACAGCAAATTCTGCCAATTCTGGAATACATCCATTCCATAGGAGTAATTCATCGGGATATTTCGCCGGATAATTTAATACTGCGTAATATTGATCAACTACCAGTTTTAATTGACTTTGGCGGTGTCAAACAAGTAGTAGCAACTGTAGCCTCCCAATATTACCAACCAGGTGTTATGGGAGCGCCACCAGCACCAACTCTGCTAGGAAAGATCGGATTTGCCCCTCCAGAACAGATGCAAACTGGTTTGGTGTCGCCCCACAGCGACTTATATGCTTTAGCGGCAACAATGCTAGTTTTACTGACAGGTAAACAACCGCAAGAATTAATTGATACTTACACCCTAACTTGGCAATGGCAAAAGGAAGTTAGTCTGAGTCCGGCTTTGGGGCAAGTATTAAATAAAATGTTAGCTCCAAGACCAAGCGATCGCTACCAATCAGCTCATCAAGTTCTAGAAGCACTGACTCCGCAGCAGCCAGTTAACTATAACCCTACTCAACCTCCCGCCCCGGCTTACGTTCCGACATCAGCCACCGTCGCTGTATCTCCCCCCGTCGCCCCATCTTCCCCTGCTCCTGTCTACTCTCCCACGCCTCAACCCACCAACTCTTGGCCGCCAGCAAAAATTTTCTTAGTAGTGCTGGTATCGACTGGTATTGCAGGAGTGAGTTTGTGGGGAGTAAGTAATTTGATTCAATCACGTAATGGTGGGGGCGATATTGACGTAATTAAGCCTTCGCCCACATCTAGCCCTACTCCACCAAGATATTCAGCAGCAGAACAGCAACGCAAAGATAGATTACGCGATCGCCGTCAACAATTAGGCATTGATTTTAACTTCTACGTTAACTTGGTAAATCAACTCTTCTGGGAAAAAAATCCGAGTTTAAAGGGACGTACTTTGAGCGACGGGCCTGAAGATGAAAGTTTGCGAGCAAAATGGGATCAACAAGCAGCAGCAGTACTAGACAAGCTGGCATTATTAAGTGCAAAAGCACGCCAACAGCTAGGTACTTACACAACAGCCGAACGCGATCGCTGGAAAGTAGAAGTTAACCAAATTAATGTTGGTAGCCGTTCTTTGTATGATTTAGGAGATGCTGCTTTTTTCGCGGCTTTTCCTGAGCAGCGCAATAAAAATTTTCTCGATCAGCCTGTTGGACAAGTTTGGTATGGGTTTGTCAGTGACAAACTCAGCGCAATTTTGGCTGGTAGCGCTTTTGGAAAAATCGTCTTTGACCAAGGTGCTACGAGCAAAACAGTTAGTGGTACTCTTAGCCCCGGTGGTGGCAAAGTTTTCATCGCTGAACTTGCCAAAGAGCAATCTATGGAAGTGAAGCTTAAAGCAAATTCTAAAATTTTATTATCGATTTATTCACCTTCTGGCAAAGTCAAATTTTTAGAAGATTCCACTCAACGTAGTTTCTCAACAACACTACCCGAAAATGGATTTTATGAATTTGTCGTTGTCTCCACAGCCTCACAATCATTAGATTATCAACTTGCTATTACAGCACAAACTCCAACCCCAACACCCACACCAACACCAACAGTTACCGAAACTCCCACACCCACACCCACATCAACACCAACTGTCACCGAAACTGCTACGCCCACGCCCACACCGACACCAACAATTAGCGAAACTGCTACACCAACAACGCCGTGAATTGGGATTGGGCATTGGGCATTAGGGATTAGGGATTTGTAATTAATTATTCCTATGCCCCATGCCCCAAGAAAAAAAGACCCCCGGTATTAAGCCGAGGGATTCTGCAAGTCGGTATTGTCGCACAAAGACATTCGCAAGTATTAAGATAGCAACCCAGCAATTAAAAAAGCTGCCAAAATGCCAAATGCGTAGATATCCTCAAGACTTATATCGTGTCCGGTTAAATACCCATAATTAAGACTGACGCGGAGTTTTGAGTAGGGTGGGCATTGCTCATCTTACGTGTATATCTAGAAGTTTCGAGTTTCAAGCTCGGCGATTCCTGTTTCAAACTCGACGATTCGAGTTTTGAACTCGGCGATTCCTGTTTCAAGCTCGACGATTCGAGTTTTGAACTCGGCGATTCCTGTTTCAAGCTCGACGATTCGAGTTTTGAACTCGACAATTCCTGTTTCAAGCTCGACGATTCGAGTTTTGAACTCGACGATTCCTGTTTCAAGCTCGACGATTCGAGTTTTGAACTCGACGATTCCTGTTTCAAACTCGGCGATTCCTGTTTTGAACTCAAACCATACTGTTATAAGGGAACTCCAAAAAATAAATTATCCAAATTTCTGGACTCAACACGACTTTCCCTCCCCATGCCCTCCGAAGTTGCTCCACTTGGGGAAACGCCAAGCACTTCTCTCCTGCTCCCTGCTCCCCTGCCCTAAATATGGGACGAGTGAGGACACTTAATCCCCCAAGAAAATTTGGTTCCAAACTGAGCGAATGCAGGATGAAGAATGGCCGAGTAGAGACGAGATACACAAAAAAGTGACTTAGTTAGGAGAAATCGTTTCAGAATTCGTTTGAGAGAAGCTCTTTTAACCCGCCTGATGGCTTTGGTAATATCTAGCCATTGGCGTTTTCGGTAACCGGCTTCTGGATAATCTTCACTTAGCGTCTCAACTGGCAAGGAATACATCTTGACACGATAAATCTTGCCTCGTTTGCGATATTTATAGCTGCCAAGTTCATGAGTATTTACCTGCCCAATTATCCCAGCTTCCTCCCATGCTTCTTTTGCTGCTGACTCCGGTGGACTCATTCCGTTAGGAATATCACCTTTAGGAATTACCCAGTCTTGGCGATCGCGAGTTGTGATCAGCAAAACTTCGATTTTTCCATTTTTAACTCGATAAGGAATTACCCCGGATTGCTGAGATATTTTGCTGACTTTTTGACTCATGTGACTTAAATCCTATGGTGTCATTCAGCCCGTGCTTTTTGCTGACGGCTTCTCCTCATACCATTTCACAAAAATGCTGATACAAATCATTGGTTTTTCATTCTTTCTCCCTGCTCCCTGCCCCCATGCAGCCTATTTGTATCAAACTTAAAGTGAAACGGTATCAGGTGGTGGAGACGAGATGTCATTAAATTTAGTGCCATGCAGCTCTTCAGGCTGATTTAAACTACATTTTTCCAGTTGGTTGGTAGCTTGGATTCGTTAAATAATCTTTTTAAACAGCGTTGTTATTCATCTCACTAGCGATGGATAACAACGCTGTTTAATGTAAACTAATTTGAATCAAAATATCGTTAATCTATAACATAAATGGCAAAAGCTTTCAGACTGAGCGCAATTTTTTGTAAACTAAATAACTAGCAATGCCTTCAAAGCTTCCCGAACCGGCGGAGGCTTTAAATGAAAGCAGGCAAATTGATTGAATAAAAATTATGGCGCTCATAGTTCAGAAATTCGGTGGAACCTCTGTCGGTTCAGTTGAACGTATTCAAGCCGTTGCACAGCGTGTTTATCAGACGGTTAAAGCTGGGAACTCCCTTGTTGTGGTGGTTTCTGCTATGGGTAAGACCACCGATGGACTTGTCAAACTAGCCAATGCAATCTCGACAAATCCTAGCCGCCGGGAAATGGATATGCTGCTTTCTACTGGTGAGCAAGTAACTATTGCTTTACTGAGTATGGCGTTGCAGGAAATTGGACAGCCAGCAATTTCGATGACGGGCGCTCAAGTGGGAATTGTTACCGAGGCTGAACACACTCGCGCTCGGATTCTGCATATTGAAACTCAACGTATGAAGCGGCATCTCAATCAAGGTAAAGTAGTTGTAGTAGCAGGATTTCAGGGCATAACCAGCATAGAAGAATTAGAAATTACGACTTTGGGACGTGGTGGTTCAGATACCTCAGCAGTGGCTTTAGCAGCTGCATTACAAGCGAATTTCTGTGAAATTTATACAGATGTGCCAGGGATTTTAACTACAGATCCGCGCATAGTTCCAGAAGCTCAACTGATGACTGAAATCACCAGTGATGAAATGTTGGAACTGGCAAGCTTGGGCGCAAAGGTACTACATCCGCGGGCTGTGGAAATTGCTCGCAATTATGGAGTGCCTCTTGTAGTTAGGTCTAGTTGGACTGATGACCCTGGTACTTGGGTGACAACACCCAAACCCCAAGGGCGATCGCTAGTGAATTTAGAAATTGCCCGTGCCGTAGATGATGTAGAGTTTGACACAGACCAAGCAAGGGTAGCTTTGTTGCGCGTACCAGATAAACCAGGGGTAGCAGCGCGGTTATTTGGCGAAATTGCCCGGCAAAAAGTTGATATAGATTTGATTATCCAGTCGATTCACGAAGGTAATACAAATGACATCGCCTTTACTGTCACCACACCCATATTAAAGCGAGCAGAAGCAGTAGCAGCAGCGATCGCCCCAGCATTGAGAAACCAATCCAACCCAAAAACAGAAGAAGCCGAGGTGATGATAGAGCAAAACATCGCCAAAGTCAGCATTTCTGGAGCAGGTATGATTGGGCGTCCCGGCGTTGCAGCCCAGATGTTCGCCACCTTAGCCGAAGCTGGCGTTAACATCCAGATGATTTCTACCAGTGAAGTAAAAGTAAGCTGCGTAGTTTCTGCCACAGAATGCGATCGCGCCGTCGCTGCACTCCGCAATACTTTTGAGATTGAAGCAGGAAAAGAAGACACGGGGTCTGTTTCAACTCCTATCCTCAGCACTCAGCACTCAGCAACGCCAGTTGCTACAACGGGGGAAACCCCCGCAACGCACTGGCTCCTCAGCACTCCCCACTCCCCTCCCCCCGTCCGTGGCGTTGCCTTAGACATGAATCAAGCGCGTCTTGCAATTCGCCAAGTCCCCGATCGCCCTGGAATGGCGGCGAAGCTGTTTGGACTATTGGCGCAGCACAACATCAGCGTTGACATGATTATTCAATCTCAACGCTGTCGCATAGTTGATGGAATTCCCAGACGAGATATTGCCTTTACCGTCGCCCGGATGGATGGGGAAAAAACTCAGAAATTGCTTGCCCAAGCAGCCACAGAATTAGGATGGGGTGAAATTGTTCTAGACAGTGCGATCGCCAAGGTGAGTATTGTCGGTGCAGGTATGGTCGGGCAACCAGGTATTGCCGCTAAAATGTTTGAGGCACTAGCCCACAATCAAATCAATATTCAAATGATTGCTACCTCAGAAATTAAAATTAGCTGTGTTGTAGCACAAGAACAAGGTACTCAGGCTTTACAAGTTATTCATGCTGCCTTTGGGCTTGCTGGTAGTGAGAAATTTGTAGTCCCAGCATAGAGAAGCTGTTGTGTTTTTAACAGCAACAGACGATTACAGGAGTCTGGCACAGAGAAAGATGAGAAAAAATTAAATTTTCCTTGTAGGGACGCAAAGCTTTGCGCCCCTACTTTTTTTAATGAGGAAAGTAGGTATTTCTGATACCAATTCATAAAAACTCTGATACATATAGATTTTTCCTAAGCGTACAGCATTGTTCCCTACCGACATATTTGTATCTTTATTAAAGTGAAGTGGTATGAGAACAGGAACCTAAGCTTTTTCAAGTTTTTATCTATTAAAATAATTTTACTCCGTAATAATACGCAGGCTGCAATCAACTAATTCCGTATAAAACTATATTTATTTTCATGCATAGTCACCTTCTGGATGCACGTTACCAAATCTTGACAGTCCTAAGTGCGGGGGAAGTGGCACAAGCCTACCTGGTTGAAGATAGTAATCTTCCCGGCAACCAATTTGTCTTGAAGCAGCTGCATCCTGCCGATCAAAATCCCCAAGCTTTAAAAATTCTGCGAGGCTTGTTTGCAGATGAGACAGATACCTTAAAAAAACTCGGTCAGGAACACGACCAAATTCAGAAGTTAGTTGCTCATTTTGAAGAAAATGACGAATTTTACCTAGTCCAAGAATTCATTGTTGGTAATTCTTTAACTGATGAAATTTTACGGGGAACACCCCTGAAGGAAAACCAAGTCATCAGTTTATTATCAGAGGTGTTAGAAATCTTAGCATTTGTACATAGCTATGGGGTGATCCATCAAGACATTAAACCGACTAATATTATTCGCCGGGAATCAGATAATAAGTTAGTTTTGATTGACTTTGGTTCTGTTAAAGAAATTGTTACAACTATCGTTGGAAATCTCGAATATATACCTATAGAACAATTACATGGTAACTCTCAATATAATAGTGATATATATGCTTTAGGTATAGTTGCGATCGCGGCACTTATTGGTTTAACCGCAGACGAAATATCTATATTACCAAGTAATAAAAATTTACTAACAGGTGAAATCGTCTGGCGTCATAGAATTCCACAACTTAACAAACAACTAGCAAATATCCTGGATAAAATGGTGCGATTTGATTACCGTAAACGCTACCAATCAGCGACTGAAGTTTTAAAAGCACTGAAAAAGTTAAACAATCATGAGTCTGATCAGCAAAATCAGCGGTCTAAAAAACCCTGGCTAATTCTGGCAGGCATAGTTGGTTGTATTGCTATTAGTGCCACAGCATGGATGTTATTAACGCCAAAAAAAGTAGTTAATACCAAAGAATTATTCGAGGAGGGAGTTAAAACATATGAACGAGGAAACTACAAAGAGGCGGTAAAAACTTTTACTCAGGTTATTGAACTTAATCCAAAAGATGCTTTGGCTTATAATCGTCGAGGTGATGCTTTTTATCGATTAGGAGAATACAAGCAAGCTCAAGCAGACTCTAGCAAAGCAATTCAGCTTAATCCTCAAGATGCTAATGCTTATTATGACCGAGGCTTTACTTTGTATGAATTAGGCAAACCTAAAGAAGCGATCGCCAACTACAGTCAAGCAATTAAACTTAAAGCACACAATCCTTATAGTTACTATGGACGAGGTTTAGCCCGTGTTAGGCTGAAGGATTATAAAGGAGCAATAACAGATTTTAATAAAGCGATCGGCCTCAAATCTGGGTATACTGAAGCTTACTTACAACGAGGGATTCTCCGTCGTCGCCTGAGACTGAAGCAAGCAGCAATCCAAGATTTTGAAACAGTAATGGAGATTAATCCTAATAATGCTACAGCATATTATCAAAGAGGATTAACTCAATTTGGGAATAACCACAAGGACGCTGCAATTAAGGATTATAATAGCGCCATTGAACTCAATCCCAAATATATAGAAGCCTATCTAAATCGGGGAGATGCTTATAGTGAAATGGGCAAAAACTTAGAGGCTACCGAAGATTACAACAAAGTTTTAGAGCTTAATCCTAAATATTCCACAGGTTACATCCACAGAGGTATGCACCGCTTTTCTGTTGGTAATTACCAAGGTGCAATAGGAGATTACACGGAAGCGATTAAGCTAGATCCTAGAGATGCAGCAGCTTATAATAACCGGGGTAATGCTCATCTCGAACGGGGAAATAAAAAAGCAGCGATTGAGGATTACTCTCAAGCGATCGCAGTTAATTCTAACTATGCTTTAGCCTACTACAATCGAGGTTTAATTAAGGCTAGGCAAGGTGATAAAAAGGGAGCGATCGCAGATTTTCAGCAAGCAGCAAAACTGTTTAAACAAAAAGGACAGAAAACTAGTTATCAAGATACCCAAAAGGAAATTAATCTGTTACAAAATCAGCCAGCCAAAGCTAAAACTTCTAACCCTACCTCTGAGAAACGATAAAATTATCGAATTATAGCTTACATATTGATTTGAAAACTTGCAGCAACTCAACAGAAGAGTCGGAGCGAGTTAGATCGAGTTTGGGAAATAATTGATAAATCGGGGGATTTCCTTGTTGCATATAGACAAACTGATAATCCATGCCATTAGTAGTCAATCCCCAAACTGATGTTTGATTTTCTAGACTTGTGTAGGCATAAGTGAGTAGTTGTGGCAAACCTTCTAAGGCATTAAGGCTGCTATTTTTGGATTCAATTACTAGTATCCAAAAAGGCGTAGTTACTGTTCTTTCTTGAGACTTTTTAACAGCTAAAATATCCATCCGTCCTTTGATGTTCGTATCTTCATCTTCAACGTAAATATCAGCAATATTTTCTTCTAAAGTAATCTTAATACTGGGCTGATAAAATCCAGCTAATTTCATTAACGGTGCAAGGAAAAGAAATTTTATCTGTCCTTCCGAAATTTTCCCTTCTGAGTAGTAATCACGGAATATATTACGGATTATATGTAATTCTTGCTGTTCAAATTCTGTAAGAGTTTCTAGCGATAGTAATGATGTAATTGAGTCATTCAACTGTTCTTCAAAATGCAAAAGGTCTTGAACATCTCTTAGTCTGAGGTTTCTTGTGTCTAGAGTAATAGTCATGGGTTTATTCGTCCGTATTTAGCTAAATATATAGCTTCGCATAGTGTACTGAGGTACAATTTATATGTTTCCCGTACCTTACTCAATTGAGAACTATAAGAATTTATATTAAATAGTAAAAAAGGCTAAAGAATTCAATAAACTAAAAGCGTTTCTGACTTTTTTATATTAATATTCAATTGAGTAATTTTTATATGCACACGTATAAATTACTTACACATAGCATATAAAAGTTAAAAATTTATTACTAATAAAATTAAAAAATTATAATTTTTTGAAAAATACTGTTATTTTTCGTAGAATCGTTAAAATTGTTTTCTGTACTTAAACAGTGCGTTTGATTCACTTGAATAGCCTTGCAGAACCCTCCTTGCCGCCTTTGCTTTCACTGTGCCTCTGCGGTTCGCTAATTTTCAAAATTATTCATCCTAACCTGTTGCGAATTTTTAATTAATTGATACACTTTTACTTCATTAGCCCAGCTACCCAGCGCCTATGGTTCATGTAAAGCGGGTGGAACTTACCAATTTCAAATCCTTCGGCGGTACTACCCAAGTTCCTCTACTGGGAGGGTTTACTGTCATATCTGGGCCAAATGGTTCCGGAAAATCGAATATTCTTGATGCGCTACTGTTTTGCCTGGGACTGGCTAGTTCTAAGGGAATGCGGGCCGATCGCCTACCGGATTTGGTAAACAATACCCAAACTGCTAAAAGTCGTGCCACTGTCGAAGCTAGCGTCACGGTAACGTTTGATATTACCGATGCTGTGTCACACCACGATACAAAAGCACAAAGCAAAGAAAGTACCGAAGAAATAGAGGTAGAACAAAATTCTCACTCAGAACTCAGAACTCAAAACTCAGCGGTTCCTCATGAATGGAGTGTCACTAGAAAGCTGCGAGTCACCCACCAAGGAACTTACACATCGAATTACTATATCAATGGTACAGCCTGCACCCTCACAGAACTGCATGAAGAATTAGAGACACTGCGGATATATCCTGAAGGCTATAACGTTGTACTGCAAGGGGACGTCACCAGTATTATTTCGATGAATGCCAGAGAACGGCGGGAAATCATTGATGAATTGGCAGGGGTAGCAGCATTCGATCGCAAAATTAACCAAGCTAAGGAAACTTTGGATGAGGTAAAGGAGAAAGAAGATAGCTGTCGGATTATCGAAACAGAATTAACTATACAGCGCGATCGCCTCTCCCAAGACCGTGCCAAAGCCGAGAAATACCAAAAACTCCGCACAGAATTTCTTGCTAAACAATCGTGGGAAGCCGTCTTATCGTGGCGTTCTCTACAAACACAGCAAGAAAAATTAGTTAACCAAATTCAAACAGGCGATCGCAATTTTGGCGAACTTTCTACTCAACTAACAACTCTTAACACCGAGATTGAGCAAAAAACTGTTGAACTAGATAAACTCAATGCTCATGTCAAAGCTTTGGGAGAAGATGAACTGTTAGCGGTACAATCTACCCTCGCTACCCAAGAAGCAGAACACAAACAACTCCAGCGTCAAAAAACCGAATTAGAAGCCGCAATACAGGAATCTGCCAAGCGCCAAACACAAACTCAACAAGAAATTCAACAACATCAGCAATCTCTAGAACAAATTGCTCAAACACAGCTTGTTGAAAAGCAATCGATTATTTATTGTCAACAGCAAAGGGATGAGACGCAACAAGCTTTAGACGATTCCCGCGCAGCAGCCACAGCCATTGCTTCGGCTTCGGAAGCTTGGGTGCAGCAACAAACAGCATTAAACCGTCAAATTGAAACTATACTGCAAACTCTTGAACCGCAGCGCACCGAGCAAGCACAACTAAGAGAGCGCAATAACCAACTCCAGCAGCAAATTCAAGAGCAAACTCAGCTAATTGCCACTTTAGAACCCCAATTAGCAGAGAAACAAACTGAATGTAGTCGCATTGAAGCAGAATTTAGCGCTTCTAGCGAACCCATCCAAAATGTAGCGCAAAATCTCGCAGCCACAGAACAAGAACTGCAAATCCAACAAGATACCCAAAAGCGCCTTTTGCAAGAGCAAAGAGATAAGCAACGGCAATTAGATAAACTAGAGGCGCAAGCACAAGCACAGCAAGAAGTACAAGGCACTCAAGCGAGTAAAGTTATCTTGCAATCGGGAATGCCTGGACTTTGTGGCTTAGTTGTGCAGTTAGGCAGAGTAGAACCTCGCTATCAACTAGCTTTAGAAATTGCTGCTGGCGGACGTTTGGGTCATATAGTGGTAGAAGATGACGGCGTAGCCGCAACTGGAATTGAATTGCTTAAACAAAAACGTGCTGGCAGAGCAACTTTTCTACCTTTAAATAAAATTAACGCTCCTAGATTTACTCAAGATGCCACACTACGTTTAGCCAGTGGTTTTGTTAACTATGCTGTTAATTTAATTGAGTGCGATCGCCGTTATAAAGATGTATTCGGCTACGTTTTTGGCAACACCGTAGTATTTTCTACCTTAGAACAAGCACGAAAAAACTTAGGTTTATATCGAATCGTCACCTTAGACGGGGAATTGCTAGAAACTAGCGGTGCGATGACTGGTGGTAGCAATAACCAGCGTTCAGCATTGCGCTTTGGCTCGGTGGAAGCAGCAGAATCAGAAGAAGTAGCCGCTTTCAGAAATCGCTTGGTGGAAATTGAGCGCGTTTTAGAGCGTTGTAGTGAGGCAATAAATACTTTATCAGCCAAAACAAAACGATTAGCCCAAGAAGTAACAGAAACTCGTCAAGCACGGCGGGAACAGCAGTTGCAATTAGAGCAATTGCACAAAGAAATTAAAACCTTGACAGCGCAGTTAGAAACAACGCGATCGCAATTAGCTCAAAATAGTGAAAAATTAGCTACTGCTCAATCTCGCTTGGAGATTTTGGATCGGGAATTACCAGGACAAGAAGCGCAATTGCAACAATTGCGACAAGTGTTAGCGGAGTTAGAAGCTTCGCAGACGCCTAGTGAATGGCAACAAATCCAAGCAACTATTAAAAATCAGGAGCAACAATTACAACAGCGCGAGTCAGCCTTACGAGATGCAGAGCAAAGATTAAAAAACCTTGAGAATCAGCAACAACGGCTGTACGAAAAAATTCAAGAAGGCGAACAACGAATTACCCAAATTCACCATCAGCAAGAGACACAGCAAAATCAACTGTCTGCACTCAGCACTCAGCACTCAGCACTTAGCAATGCGATTGCTGAAACTCGTGCGGCTTTGAAACAGATGGAACAGAATTTGGGAGAAGAAAAACAAAAACGCGATCGCACCGAACAAGAATTGCGATCGCATCTTTTACGCCAGCAACAAATTGAATGGGAACTGCAAAAACTCCAAGAAACCCAACATACGCGGCGAGAAGAACTAGTAAATGTACAAGCACAACTGCAAACTTTAGCAGCCGAATTGCCGAGTCCTTTGCCAGAAGTGCCAGATCAAGTAGATTTAGAAGAACTACAAAAAGAATTGCGATCGCTAGCTAAACGCTTGCAAGCAATGGAACCAGTAAATATGCTGGCCCTAGAAGAATATGAACGTACACAAAACCGTCTGCAAGAACTTACGCAAAAGCTACAAACCCTAGAAGCGGAGCGCACAGAATTACTTTTGCGGATTGAAAACTTTACTACATTGCGACAACGCGCCTTCAAAGAAGCTTTCGATGCAGTTAACGAAAACTTTCAATCAATTTTTGCCACCCTTTCTGACGGTGACGGCTATCTACAACTCGATGATCCCGAAGATCCGTTTGGCAGTGGACTAAATTTAGTCGCACACCCCAAAGGTAAACCAGTCCAGCGATTAGCTTCCATGTCTGGTGGTGAAAAATCTCTGACAGCATTAAGCTTCATCTTTTCCCTACAACGCTATCGCCCATCGCCATTTTACGCCTTTGACGAAGTAGATATGTTTTTGGATGGGGCAAACGTAGAACGATTAGCTAGAATGATTAAACAACAGGCGCAACAAGCGCAATTTATAGTTGTGAGTTTGCGTCGCCCGATGATAGAATCAGCCGAACGCACAATAGGCGTTACTCAAGCACGGGGAGCTTACACTCAAGTTTTGGGCATTAAGTTATCATCCGACCATACATCTGCTTGAGTTTTTGTTAATAATAGTGTATAGATTAACCGGATTCGAGATCAGGACTCGGTATAGAATGACCTCTGAACAGATAATTAGGCGTTCCGACATATTAAATACCCAGGTGATTACCCGCGACAACGGCAAGCGGCTAGGCATCGTAAATCAGGTCTGGGTTGATATTGACCAAAGAGAGGTTGTGGCTCTTGGCTTGAGAGACAGCCTGATCTCTATATCGGGTGTGCCGCGCAATATGTTCCTTAGCAGTATCAATCAAATTGGCGATGTCGTCCTGGTTGATAATGAAGATGTAATTGAAGATATTGAAGTTGAAACTCTTAGCAACCTGATTAACTGGGAAGTAATTACAGAAACCGGTGAAGTATTAGGCAGAGTGCGAGGCTTCAAATTCAATGGAGAAAGCGGTAAGCTTCACTCCATAGTTATTGCTTCTCTAGGATTGCCCCAAATTCCCGACCAAATGCTCAGTACTTACGAGTTCTCAGTAGATGAAATTGTCAGCACAGGCCCCAGTAGATTGATTGTATTTGAAGGAGCCGAAGAGCGCGTCAACCAGTTAACAGTTGGTGTGCTTGAGCGTCTGGGTATTGGTAAAGCACCTTGGGAACGGGATGCAGAAGAAGAATACGGTTACAGTGCGCCTCGCACAGTTGCACCTGCTAATCAACTGCCTAGTGGTGTACCATTACAACCACCCAAACCGAAAGTTCGTACCCCCGAACCCGTAGCACGGGAAGAATGGGATGAAGACTATGTGGAACAAGAAAGACCACAGCGTCAGGTGATGCAAGCGCGACAATACGAATCTATTCAATACGAAGAAGACGAAGAAGATAACTGGAGCGAAGCAACTGATAAAGACAGTTATCAAAAGACGCCCATATATGAAGCCCAACCTTACAAAAAGCAATACGTCGATGACTATGATAATTATGACGACGTAGAAGGCGATGCTTGGGAGGATGCACCAAAGCCAGTGAATATCCCCAAGAAAGTTAAAGAAAAGCAGCCAGAATACGAGGAAGAAGGCGGATATTAAGCTTATCCTCACCCCCAACCCCCTACCCGCACAACAGCGAGCAGGGGGTTATTTTTTGGTGTTACAGAACAGTGGGATGAATTGGGCATTGGGCATTGGGGATTAAAGATAGGACTTACGCATCGTACATGAGTACTACACGCAATTTGGGTATTTCAGCCGTGTTTAGCACTCAGCGATCGCAAATATGGGAATAAATCGGGGTTATGCGAAGCGCCTGAAACGACCAAAAACCGTAATCTATACTATGGCCAATTTGTACAGTGCGTAAGTCCTAAAGGAAATTGCCCAGCCCCTTGTCCCCCTTCGGGTATCTCCTTTGGAGACGCTGCGCGAAACGCAGTCGCCTGCGGAGGAGCCAGCGCGGTCTTGGGGGTCTCCCCCATGAGCGACTGGTGTTGGAAACCCTACCAAGAGCGCTGTCTCACCTTGTCCCCTTGTCCCCAATCCCCAGTCCCCAGTCCCCATTAACTACAAGTAATTGCTGAAGCCGAATTTACCTTTGTTAAGTCGCCAGTAAATACAGCCGTGTATTTATAAGGTGATGAACCAGAGCAAGTCATAGGAGTCGTATTAGCGCGACGCGGAGTCCACCAGGAATCTGCCTGCACAGTTAGATTTGTGCCATTCCATGATAATTGAGTGACGGCTAAAGAGTTAGTTTTGCCATCAGTCGCCTTCTTAGAACTGAGAAATGTGGCATAGTAAACGTCACCATTACTTGGATTAATCCGTGCTAGAACTGCTACTTTAGGGCCGCCGCCGCTACCATAACTGGATAGCCAACGACCACTGGCAAAGCGCCGAAAATCATTACCAGTCTGGCTACCGGTAGAGGAGAAAACGCTATATAAAACACTTCCTCCATCCCAAAGCAATCCATAGCCTGTACCGTCGTCACCCGTTGTTTCGTAGTCGCTGCGACACCATCTCTTGACACCATTATCGAAACGGACGAGGCGGGGGTCTTTGTTAATAGATGATACTTGCTGATAACCAATGTAGATTGTGGTCGATCCAATAGTCACTTTTGGCCCATTTTTAGCTTTGATGGTCGCCTCAGTATCATTGCAAGTAAATGTCACTCCTTTACCAACAGATGACTGTGTACTAGTTTGAGCAAAAATTTGAGGAGTTATTCCTGTGATGGCTAAATTAGCTCCTAATACTGCTGATAAAGATAAAAGCGTCAGATATTTTGGCAATTTGTGGCGATAAATCATTTTAAGCAACCGATTAAAAAATGTGTAAAACAATACCTTAGCACAAAGTTTAAACAGTATTTACACAAACAATATTTTTAAATTTTCTTGACAGTGTATGCTTTTTCGGTTAAAAAGCAAGCGGACACATTAAAGAAAAGATACAATGTTAATTAAGTAAAACCAGTGTTTTCACCGTGTGTAAGTCTTGGCTTACTAACTTAAGCTTGTGATATTTGCATAAGTTCTGAACATAGTCCTAACAAAGAGCGACAATTATCTTGCCTTTGTAGATGACTTGTGAACTTATAACAATGAAATTCAGTGAAATCGTAGGTCAATTGGGTGATACCATCACCGACCACAGCCTTAATGCTAACCAAAATCATGATCCAGATATTACTGGAGTAGCAGCCATTGATGAAGCTACCATCAGCACTCTCAGTTATATAGAAGGGCCTAAATTTGCTTCAGCACTGGACAAAACAAATGCTAGTGCTTTAATTTTGCCTAATGACAAAACATTACAGATACAAGCACAAGAACGCGGTATTGTATGGTTAGCCACGCCAGAACCGCGATTATTGTTTGCTAAAGCGATCGCAATTTTCTACCAACCGTATCGTCCTAACGCAGAAATTCATCCAACTGCTGTGATTCACCCCAGCGCAGAAATTGGTAGCGATGTTTATATTGGCCCTCATGTGGTGATTCAGCAAGCAGTGAAAATTGGCAATAATGCAATCATTCATCCTAATGTGGTAATTTATCCAGATGCCCAAATAGGCGATCGCACCACCTTACACGCTAATTGTACTATCCACGAACGCACCCGCATTGGTGCAGATTGCGTAATTCATAGCGGTGCTGTTATCGGTGCAGAAGGCTTTGGCTTTGTTCCTACCCGCACTGGTTGGGTCAAAATGGAACAATCGGGCTACACTGTCTTAGAAGATAGGGTAGAAGTTGGCTGTAATACTGCCATTGACCGTCCAGCGGTAGGAGAAACACGTATAGGCTGCGATACCAAAATTGACAACTTGGTGCAAATTGGTCATGGTTGCAAAATTGGTGCTGGTTGTGCATTAGCCGGTCAGTCCGGTATGGCGGGAGGCGTGCAAATTGGAAATCGCGTTATCTTAGCTGGACAATCAGGAATTGCCAATCAAGTGAAAATTGGTGATGGTGCGATTACAACCGCTCAAAGCGGAATTCATAATGACGTTATGCCAGGAGAGATTGTCTCTGGAAGCCCAGCGATTCCTCACAAAATATATGTCAAGGTAGCTGCTGTTTATAGTCGGTTACCAGAAATGTATAAATCACTGAAACAATTACAACGTCAACTAGGGCAAAAGTGAAGATTGGGGATTGGGGATTGGGGATTGGGGATTGGGGAACAAGGAGAGGAATTCTTATTCTTAACTCAGCACTCAGCACTCAGCAACGCCAGTTGCTACAACGGGGGAAACCCCCGCAACGCACTGGCTCCTCAGCACTCCACACTCAACAGCTCCCCAACCCCTAATCGTTTTAAAAACCTAACTTTTCTAACACTGGCTTTGTGGAAACGATGTGGCGTTCTAAACCCAATTCTTTCGGACTTACCCCTAGTGCTAAAGCAATTAACTGGGATAAATGTAATACTGGCAAACCTAGCTTCTGCCCAATAACTTTTTCCACCTCTGGCTGACGAGAATCTAAATTGAGGTGACACAGCGGGCAAGGAGTCACCATACAATCAGCACCAGCTTCCAAAGCATCTTGAATATGTGTCCCCGCCATCTTGAAAGATTGGGTAGTCGCGTAGCTGGATAAAGGCCAACCGCAACATTGAGTACGACCTCGGTAATAAATTGGTTCCGCACCCACTGCACGAAACATATTTTCCATCGCTTCCGGTCGGAAGGGGTCGTCATAGGGCATGGACTTTTGGGCGCGGAGGAGATAGCAACCATAAAAAGCCGCGCATTTGAGTTTACTCAACTTTCGAGTAACACGTTTGCTGATTTCTTCTAAACCGTAATCAGTCACTAAAGCATAAAGAAGATGCTTAACTTCGGTACTACCGCGATAAGGTAAACAGCCTTCTTTGGAAAGCAAACTATTGACTTGCTCAATGTATGCTGGCTTGGTTGCCTGACATTCTTTTAGGCGTTCATCGACATGACCAATAACACCTTGACAAGTGCTGCAATGGGTAAGTAAAGGTAAATTTAACTCTTCTGCTAAGGCAATATTGCGAGCATTAACTGTATCTTCTAACAGTTGAGAATCTTCTTTAAACGTACCTGAACCGCAGCAGGCAGCTTTTTTCAGTTCAACTAGTTGAATACCTAATGCTTGGGCAAGGGCTTGAGTTGATAGGTGAAGCTCCCGACACGCTCCCTGAGCAACACAACCAGGAAAGTAAGCGTATTTTAACGTTTGAGATAGCATAAAATTATATTAGGTTAAGCCTGTAGCCTTTTAACGATAACTGTTTTATCACTCATTGCCATTATCGCTTACCAGACTTTAAATCCTTATTTGGACATTGTAAAAAAAATCAGTAAGAATTGCAAAACAGAAGTATATATACAGTGTATGCGATCGCTTTGCGGGTTCTGTTGCCCAATTACTCTTTGAGTAGTGGCTGTGTTCCAAAAAAAGCAGGAGGGTTTTTCTATAGGAAAACCCTTTGGCAGTGTACGGGCGATCGCGCTTTCCGATAAGATGTATATGCTCAAAACAATGTTGCCCATAAAGAGCAGATCATAGCAACTGGTTAAGGACATTTATCTATGAGCCAAGCGGACATTTTTGAAAGAGTAAAGAAAGTTGTCACCGATCAACTCGGTGTAGAGGCTGAGACTATCAGACCGCAATCTACGTTTATTGACGATTTAGGGGCTGATTCCTTAGATATTGTGGAACTAGTAATGGCTTTTGAAGAAGAATTTGATATTGAAATTCCCGATGAAGCCGCTGAAAAGATTTTATCGGTTCAAGAGGCAGTGGATTATATCAACAGCAAAGTTGCTGCATCTGCCTAAAAAGCGATTGGGGATCAGGGATTGAAAATTGGGGATCAGGAAAAATTTATGCCATATCTCATTCCCAGTACCCAGTACCTAGTACCCAGTCCCTAATCTCTAGTACTCCCTTTTTGCTGCTTTCTCGCCACCTTTAACTGAGTCATGACAGATTATAAACGTAAACGCGTTGTGGTAACTGGTGTTGGCGCGATTACACCTATTGGCAATACACCAGCTGAGTATTGGGAAGGATTGTTGAGTGGTCGTAATGGCATTGACTACATCACCTCTTTTGATGCATCTCGCCATGATTGCCGCATTGCTGGTGAAGTAAAAAACTTCGATCCGCATGATTACTTGGATCGTAAAGAAGCCAAGCGCATGGATCGATTTTCCCAATTTGGGGTTTCGGCTGCAAAACAAGCTGTATCTGACGCGCGTTTAGAGATTAATGAACTGAATGCAGAACAGGTGGGCGTCATTATTGGTTCTGGCATTGGTGGACTGAAGGTTTTAGAAGACCAGCAAACAGTTTACCTGAACCGTGGCCCCGATCGCTGTAGTCCGTTCATGATCCCGATGATGATCGCGAATATGGCAGCTGGCTTAACAGCTATCCACACTGGCGCTAAAGGCCCCAATTCTTGTTCTGTGACAGCTTGTGCCGCTGGTTCAAATGCCATAGGAGATGCTTTTCGCCAGATTCAATGGGGGTATGCCAAAGCAATAATTTGCGGAGGTTGTGAAGCGGCAATTACACCTTTGGGTGTAGCTGGTTTTGCCGCAGCACGGGCGCTTTCAACGAGCAATGACCCGGCTAATGCCTGCCGTCCGTTTGACCGCGATCGTGATGGATTTGTCATGGGTGAAGGTGCGGGAATTTTGCTGCTCGAAGAACTCGAACACGCCAAGAGCCGAGGCGCTCGCATTTATGCGGAAATAGTCGGTTATGGGATGACTTGTGATGCTTATCATATGACCTCTCCAGTCCCTGGTGGGTTAGGAGCAGCCAGAGCCATAGAACTAGCGCTGAAGGATGGAGGACTAACTCCAGAGATGGTGAACTACATCAATGCTCACGGCACTAGCACCCCAGCTAATGATTCCACTGAAACAGCAGCGATGAAAAAAGCCTTGGGTGACCACGCTTATAAGGTAACAATTAGTTCTACCAAATCGATGACAGGTCATCTTTTGGGCGGCTCTGGAGGTATTGAAGCAGTGGCAACAGTATTGGCAGTTGCCAACGATCAAGTTCCACCAACAATTAATCTGGAAAATCCCGATCCAGATTGTGACCTGGACTATATTCCTCACAGTAGCCGCGCTCAAAAAATCCAAGTAGCACTATCCAATTCTTTTGGGTTTGGCGGTCACAATGTCACGCTAGCCTTTAAAAAATACGCCTAAAAATCCCCAGTTCGTCAGTTGGTCAAATCTCCTCAAGTTAGGTGGAAAAGTATCATATATATCATTTCCAGCTAAACCAAGGGTTCAAAACGACCACATTATTAGCTGGATTTATCACTGCAAACTCAGGAAAACCCGCTTGTCCATCAACAATCGGGAATGGGATGATGAGGATACTGTGGGGGAATGTTAAAACAACACGGCAATAAGAGGAAAATCCACGCCCCTTTTTGCCTCCCCGGTAAGTGAAGCTCCAAGAGTGCTAACCCGTCGTTAAAAACAATCTTATTATGGCTGTTGCAACCCAATCCCTCGAAGAACTTTGTATTAACTCGATTCGCTTCTTGGCTATTGACGCCGTAGAAAAGGCAAAATCGGGACACCCAGGGCTGCCGATGGGCGCTGCTCCAATGGCTTTTGTACTTTGGGATCGCTTTATGCGGTATAACCCCAAAAATCCTAAGTGGTTCAACCGCGATCGCTTTGTCCTATCTGCCGGGCACGGCTCAATGTTGCAGTATGCCCTGCTCTACTTGGCTGGTTACGACAGCGTGACTATTGAGGACATCAAGCAATTCCGTCAGTGGGAATCCAAAACCCCTGGACACCCAGAAAACTTCATGACCGCTGGTGTAGAAGTTACTACCGGGCCCTTGGGACAAGGTATTGCCAATGGAGTCGGTTTGGCAATAGCTGAAGCACATTTAGCCGCAAAGTTCAACAAACCCGATGCCAAAATAGTCGACCATTATACTTACGTAATTGTAGGTGATGGTTGTAACATGGAAGGTGTTTCTGGTGAAGCTTGTTCTTATGCTGGACACCTGGGATTAGGTAAACTCATCGCTCTGTACGACGACAACCATATTTCTATCGATGGTTCTACAGATGTAGCATTCACAGAAGATGTTTCTAAACGGTTTGAAGCATACGGTTGGCATGTCCAGCATGTCAAAGATGGTAATACCGATTTGGAAGCTATTGCTAAAGCAATTGAAGCCGCCAAAGCTGTCACAGATAAGCCTTCCTTCATTAAGGTAACCACCACTATTGGTTATGGTTCGCCCAACAAGGCAAACACAGCTGGTGTTCACGGTGCTGCTTTGGGTACAGATGAAGTCGCATTAACTCGTCAAAATTTGGGTTGGGAACACGAGCCTTTTGTAATTCCACAAGATGTCCTCAACCATACACGTAAAGCAGTTGAGCGCGGTGCAGGCTACGAAGGGGACTGGAACAAGGCTTATGCTGATTACAAAGCCAAATATCCTCAAGAAGCAGCTGAATTTGAACGTTACCTCAGCGGCAAACTGCCCGATGGTTGGGATAAGGTACTACCCACCTACACCGCCGAAGACAAAGCACTACCCACCCGCAAGCACTCAGAAACCTGCCTCAACAAACTAGCAGCAGTTTTACCTGAGCTGATTGGTGGTTCGGCTGACTTAACTCACTCCAACCTGACCGAACTCAAGGGCAAGGGTGACTTTCAAAAAGGACAATACCAAAACCCCAACATCCACTTTGGCGTGCGGGAACACGGTATGGGCGCAATCTGCAACGGCATGGCGCTGCATGGTTCGGGATTGATTCCCTACGGCGCAACCTTCCTGATCTTCACAGATTACATGCGTGCTGCCATTCGTTTATCTGCCCTGTCCCAAGCTGGCGTGATTTGGGTGATGACCCACGACTCGATTGGACAAGGTGAAGATGGCCCAACCCACCAACCCATTGAAACTCTAGCTTCCCTACGAGCTATTCCTAAACTAACAGTGATTCGCCCCGCAGACGGAAACGAATCTTCTGGCGCTTACAAAGTGGCAATTGAAAGAGCAAAGCAAAACGCTCCCACTTTATTGGCGTTCACCCGTCAAAATGTCCCCAACTTGGCAGGTACATCGATTGAAGGCGTAACCAAGGGTGGATACACGGTGGTAGATAGCGACGGTACGCCGGAACTAATTTTGATTGGTACTGGTTCCGAATTGAGCCTCTGTGTCACCGCAGCCGAGAAACTCACAGCCGAAGGCAAAAAAGTCCGTGTTGTATCACTACCCTCATGGGATCTGTTTGAAGCACAGGATGCAGCTTATAAAGAGTCTGTTCTGCCTAAAGCCGTTACCAAGCGCTTGTCTGTAGAAGCTGGCAGTAGTTTTGGCTGGCACAAGTATGTAGGTACTGAAGGCGATTGCGTGAGTATTGATCGCTTTGGTGCTTCAGCCCCTGGCGGTGTTTGTTTAGAGAAGTTTGGCTTTAGTGTTGAGAATGTGTTAGCGAAAGCGAAAGCATTATTGGGTTAATAACAACAGCATAATCTCTAAATTCTCTTATGGGGTGGGCATATTGCCCGCCTTTTTTTTACGCAGAGGGAGGCAGAAGAAAATTGTTTATAATTTATGTAAATGCTTGATCAATGAGGGGGAATTATGCCTGAAGTTGCTAATTATCATCAAGAACTACTTAACCGGATATCGACAATAGTAGAAAAATTGATTAAAGGTAATAGTTTTTATCAGGTCAAATTAAACCAAAAAGAAATGATAGAAATGTTGGTAGAACTATTTGGGCAATTTTCTCCTGAAGAAATGAGAGCTATTACAGACCATGAACTAACACGCAGAATTAAAAAAATGTTGACCTTAGAGGCAGTTTCAGGTACTCTAAATGATTTAACACCTGAGCAAATAGCAATTTATGATGCAGCGGTGGAAGGAAAATAGAGAGTGACTTATCTCTTAGATTCAAATATTGTTTCTTATATTTTAAAGAAAAATACAATTGTTAATAATAAATTACGCCAAGTAAACCTTCGCGGAGAAGAAATATTTATCAGCTGCATTACTTACTATGAAGTGAAGCGAGGGCTTTTAGCTGTAAATGCTACTAGACAGTTAGCAGATTTTAATCAGTTTTGCAGGGACTATGCAATTTTGTTCCTAGATGATATCAATATTATTGAACAAGCCTGCCAAATTCATATAGATTTACAACGCAGGGGTTTGAAGATACAAGAACAAGATATATTGATTGCAGCTACAGCAATTACACGCGGCTTAATTCTGGTTTCTAATGATTCTGATTTGTTGAGAGTACAGGGGCTTACTTTAGAAAATTGGGTAATAACAGAATCTTGAGTTTAGGGTAGTGAAGTAAAAGTAAGAACTCTTATAAATTCAACAATAATGGGAAGTTAGTTAATTAACCATTAGTAGATAAATTCACATTTTCTAGTAAATATATTACAAAATCTTTTTATTTTACAATTGTATTGATTGATAATGAAAAATGAGAGTTTGCATATCTATCTGTTAACTCAATTAGCTCAAATAGTGTTTGACTAATAATTTTTTCTTCCAATTCCACTTGTAATAAAGCCTCTGCCTCTGTAGGCTTGTAGTCAGTTTTGCAAAGCAACTTAACACAAGAAGCATTGCCATGTGAAAACTTAAGATGCGAATGGGTGAAGTATGCCTCCATAATGTGTTATTTTCTTGTTTTGATTTTTCAGAAACTGTCTCACGTATAAATAAGAGCGATCGCAACTTAAATTGAAATGTCCTACCACCTCTAAAACTAACTCACTGATATAGTGCCAAAGCATTTTCGCGTAAAATTGCAGTAGCGATCGCCTCGGCTTCACTCGCAGTAATATCTGTATCTTGAATCGCTTCTTCTAGCACTTCTCCTAATAGTCGGCGTCCCCATTTTGCGCCTAAGTAATATAATTCTGGAATTGAGTGAGCATCAGAGGAATACATCAGTTTGCTGGTAGGAGCCAATTCCAACAATTGCCGTATTGCCTCCCGCATCCCAGATACGCTTAAAGATGGGATTGCCAAACCGAAATCTAAATAAACTTGGGGATAGACAGAAGCTAAATATCCAGCTTCCCGCATAAACGGATAAGCAGCATGTAACAATACCAGAGGTGCATTTTGGTATTGGGGTAACTCTAAAAGCGATCGCAAATGAAGAGCATTGGCTAATCGCAAATCTCAATCAGGATCGCCAAACCCAGTATGTAATTGCAGTGGTAATTTATATTTAGCCGCAATTAATAAAGCCTGTTGCAGTAAAAAATCAATTAGGGGTTTGTCAACTAGACGCAGTAGTTGATTATTAAACTGTTGTTTTAGTTTGTAAAAATGAGATGCTGCAACTTCAAACGCCACAGGTTGAACATCCAAACCAGTACGGTAACAAACAATGCTCTTAAAACCCACAACTCCAGATTTCTATATGAACAGCTTTCCCGCGAATTATGTTGGCGTTATCGCACCAGAGAATGCGGACAAATTTAACACCAGTTTCCTCAAGGGATTTTCTGATTTTCTTAAATGTATGATGTTCAGCCATCGCTCAGACCATCCTGTGGTTAAATCAGTGAAAAGTGCTCAGTTAGCAGTTACTAGGTAAAGGCTGGGGATGAGCTATACCACCTGAAACCTACCACCTATTTTGAGGTGCGAACAGATAAAGGACAATAAAAGCTGACAACTGTTAACTGATAGCTTACTGATGTATGATGACAGCGACACTACCTTTCTGAGGAGAGACAGGTGAGCATTTATCTCGACTCGGCAATTATCGCAGAAGCTCAAGCTGCTAGAAAATTAGGCTGGGTAAAAGGCATCACAACCAACCCAACGCTTTTGGCTAAAAGTGATTTACCAGTAGAGACAACACTTAAAAAACTGGCAGAGTTGACTACAGGCCCCTTGTTTTATCAGCTGATGTCGTCTGACTTTGATGGAATGCTGGCGGAAGGGCGCGCAGCTTTTCAACTGATTGGACACCCAACTATATTGAAGATTCCAGCATCGTTAGTTGGCTTTCAGGTAGTTGCTGAATTGGCAGGAGAAATTCCCTGTGCGGTAACGGGAATATATAGTGCATCCCAAGCAGCTGTAGCAAAAGAAGCGGATGCAAAATATGCGATCGCCTATGTTAATCGAGCTACTAGACTTTTAGGTGATGGAGTGGGTTTGGTGCGGCAAATCGCTAGTATGGTCACAGGCAGCAATACAGAAATCATGGCGGCTAGCATCAAATCTCCCGAAGAAGCAGTGGCATCCTTACAAGCTGGTGCCCATCATCTCACCTTACCTTTGGGTATGTTGCAAGCTATGACCACTCATGAACTCTCCCTGCAAACGATTGATGAATTTGCCAAAAATGGATGTGGCATTTTACAGCCAATCGCTTGATGGCTGTATGCTCAAAGGGTGTGTTGTTTTTGTTTGAATCGTATTTAATTCCACCCTGTTGCCAATGTCTTCTGGTAGCGGGTGTTTTTTTGCCACAGCATTAAGGATGTAAATTCAGCAATCGCTCTATGCTGTCTTATAAAACTAAATCTTATATTAGTATCAAAATTGACGCTGTAGCAAGCGCCACCATAACAAGATTAGGATAGAATTAGAGCGCTTTTCGAGAAAAAAATGGCAGAAAAAATCACAGCTGTATTTGATGGTAAAGTATTTTATCCTACCGAAGCAATGGCACTACCAGCCAATACTCGTGTGCGGCTAACTATTGAAATTTTACCGCCTGATAAACAAGAAAGTGTATCATTTATAATGTCTGCGCGATCGCTCAAACTATCGGGGCCGCCTAATTGGGCTGCCAACATCGATAAATATAAATATTTGTAAGGTATAAAAACTCAGCATGAGGTCTGAAGTCTTTCTTGATACATCCTTTGCGATCGCCTTGTCTGCACCACAAGATGCCTTGCATCAACGAGCTGTTCATCTAGCTGAACTTTTAGAAACGGCAGGTACACGCTTGGTGACAACACAAGCAGTGATGCTAGAAATTGGCAATGTTTTATCTAAACAACCGTTACGTCATGGTGCAGTCATATTATTAAATGCTCTAGCAGCAGACTCTAAGGTAGAAATTGTACCGTTATCTCAAGAACTCTATGACAGAGCTTTCCAGCTATATTGCGAAAGATCTGAAAAAGAGTGGGGGTTTAGTGATTGTGTATCTTTTATTGTAATGGAGTATAGTGGAATTACTGAATCTCTGACTGCCAACGAGCATTTTCAGCAAGCAGGATTTCGAGCATTACTGCGAGAAGAGTTGATTTAGTTATAAGGGCTGAGTGCTGAGCCTTGAGTGCTGGGTATAGTTTTCTTCTCTGCTCCCCCAATGCCCAATCCCCAATGCCCAATCCCCAATGCCCAATCCATTGTAATTTTGCTCACTTTAAAGATTTTGTTATTTGTCCAAGATAAACAGAAATAAATATGACAATTTTGATACAAATTTGTTAAGAATAATTACATTAAGTAACGCAAGGAAATATTTATTATGGTTGATTCACTTGACAAACAGCCATTACATCAGGTTGTTATAGTTGGTGGAGGCTTTGGAGGGCTATATGCGGCAAAAACACTTGCCAAGGCTCCGGTCAACGTTACACTTATAGATAAACGCAACTTTCATTTATTTCAACCACTGCTGTACCAAGTCGCCACAGGTACTTTATCACCAGCCGATATTTCCTCACCTCTGCGATCGGTACTTAGCAAGAGCAAAAATACAAAAGTGCTGCTGGGAGCAGTAGATGATATTGATCCACAAGCGCAAAAAGTTTTAGTAGGCGACGAAGCGATACCTTACGATACGTTAATTCTTGCTACAGGCGCGAAACATTCTTATTTTGGTAAAGATGACTGGGAAGAATTTGCACCAGGATTAAAAACCGTGGAAGATGCTATAGAAATGCGTCGCCGGATTTTTACAGCATTTGAAGCAGCAGAAAAAGAAACCGATCCAGCCAAACGCCGTGCTTGGTTAACTTTTATAATTGTTGGTGGTGGCCCTACAGGCGTAGAATTAGCAGGTGCGATCGCAGAGCTAGCATACCAAACCCTAAAAGAAGATTTCCGCAACATTGATACATCTGAAGCCAGAATTTTACTATTAGAAGGTATGGATCGCATCCTGCCACCATTTGCACCTGAATTATCGCAAGAAGCAGAAAAATCTCTCAAGGGATTGGGTGTAATTGTTCAAACAAAAACACTAGTAACCAATATTGAAAATGACATCGTTACCATCAGACAAGGCGATGATATACGAGAAATTGCCTCAAAAACAATATTATGGGCTGCGGGTGTAAAAGCTTCACCGATGGGAAAAGTCTTAGCAGAACGCACAGGTGCTGAACTTGATCGTGCAGGAAGAGTTGTTGTTGAAGCAGACTTAAGCGTTAAGGGATACTCTAATATTTTTGTAATTGGCGATTTAGCAAACTTTTCTCATCAAAATGGAAAACCTCTACCTGGTGTAGCTCCAGTAGCCAAGCAAGAAGGAGAATATGTTGCGGCATTAATTCAACAACGGCTTAAAGATAATGTTTTGCCACCATTTAATTACACTGACCATGGTAGTTTAGCGATGATTGGGCAAAATTCTGCCGTTGTAGATTTAGGTTTTATCAAGCTGAAGGGTTTCTTTGCATGGCTTTTTTGGCTTGTGATTCACATCTACTTTTTAATTGAGTTTGATAACAAATTAGTAGTAATGATTCAGTGGGCATGGAACTCTATCACCCGCAATCGTGGAGCCAGATTGATTACAGGTCAAGAATCGCCTGTGCCAATAGGAGATAATAGTAAAAGCTATTACTCTCCAGAAGAAAGGAGACAACCAATTAACGTTTAGTAATCAGTTAATAGTGAACAGTGAACAGTTATCAGCCTGTTCACTGATTTAATAAATAATCATCAATAAATAACTAATCAGCCACAGCTATTAATTAACTAATTAATTTCAATTGGCAAGCTGACAATAAATGTTGTGCCTACTCGCAATTTACTAACAAAAGAAATTTCTCCGCCGTGTAAATCTACATAATGTTTTACAATTGCCAGCCCTAAACCACTTCCTGGTATCTTGCCTACATTACTGCCTCTTTGAAAAGAATTGAACAAGTTTTCTTGATCAGCTTCTGGAATTCCAATACCCTCATCTTGAATCCGGAAAACAACTTCTCCTTGGACATAAAAAAGTTCAAACCGTATTATGCCACCTGTGGGGGAATATTTAACAGCATTGAACAGCAAATTGGTGAGAATATGGCGCAGCATTTTTTCATCTAAGCTGACCATCTGCGGATTTTGCATGGCCATTCTACCTGCAATTATACGGTTTCCTTGAATTGTGAATATACTATTATGATTTTCGCTTGCAGCAAGTTGAACGTCTAACACTAAATCTTGGCAAAATTTTTCTAAATCCATTGGTGCTAGAGTACGCTCTGATTTACCTACTTCTGCTTTGCTTATCAACAAAACATCGCTCAATAAATGATCGAGATGCTTAACAGATTTCTGAATATTATGAATATATTCGTTTTTTTATCTTCATTTAATTTATAGCTATGATTTGCTAGTAATTCAGTATAAGCAAAAATATTACTCAAAGGATTCCGAAACTCGTGACTAACCATAGAAACAAATTGGTTCTTAATTTTTATATCCTCTTTTTCTTTTTCTAAGGCTTCACGCATCACAATTTCTGTTTGATGCTTATTCAAAGCAATTTCAATAGTAGTAATTAATTGTGTTTCTTCAAAGGGTTTAAGTAAATATCCGAATGGCTGCGTAGTTTTAGCTTTCTGCAAGTTATTTTGGTCTGAATAAGCGGTCAGATAAACGACTGGTATATTAAAGCGATCGCGTATTACCGCAGCCGCTTCTATACCGTTCATATCGCCTCTCAGCATCACATCCATCAAAACTAAATCTGGACGAAATTTTGCTGCTTGTTCAATCGCTTTTTCTCCATAACTAGCAATTGCTGGTACAGTATATCCAGCATTTTCTAGACATTTTTTAATATCAGATGCAATAATTATCTCGTTTTCAACAACCAAAATTTTTTCTTTCATTAGGCTACATTGATGATGCAAGTTGAAATTTGATAAGTTACTGTTGAAAATAATAATGATTGAATTTATGGTTTATAACGCCTATAATTGCCAAATTCGGCAGATATAAGTTGGAATATAGCAATTACTGTAGTTAAATTAAGTCATAATTATTATTATTACTTCAGTAGTAATACTTAAATAGGTTTGTATGTTTTTAAGTTAAGTTTAAAACTTAATGATTTAGAATAATCATACGCAGGGATGAGAGAAGAGATTTTGGAGGCGTTTGGCAGTATTCCTGTGTATGGGAAATTTTGCAATAGCCTTGAGTTACAAGAAATTACTCAGGACTTATGAATCAAAACTTTTTTGGTGAGGTTAGCCAGTAAATTAGATGTAGGGCGTAAAAAATAAACTGATGAAAGCGATCGCTTCTTGTCTTGCATCTATCATTGACGAAGAAAATAGTGTCAATCTTTGGGAAAATATTGAACCCACTCAAAAAGAACTACTCACACAGGCAATGGCTTCTGGAACCCATCCGAGTTGTATTGTCTATCCTCACACCCAGGAACAACTAGCGGCTGTCATTGCAGAAGCACACCGTCAAAATTGGCGCGTCCTACCCTGCGGTAGTAGTAGTAAACTCAGCTGGGGTGGTTTAGCTCAAAACATTGATGTAGTAGTCAGTACAGAACGCATCAATCGCCTCATTGAACATGCAGTCGGCGATTTGACTGTCACAGTAGAAGCGGGAATGAAGTTCTCTCATCTTCAAACTATGTTGGCAAAGTCTCGCCAGTTTCTCGCCTTAGACCCGACTGCACCAGAATTAGCCACCATTGGCGGCATTGTCGCTACAGGTGATACAGGTTCCTTACGGCAACGTTTTGGCAGCGTGCGTGACCAACTGCTGGGTATTACCTTTGTGCGTGCCGATGGACAAATTGCCAAAGCTGGAGGACGAGTAGTCAAAAATGTTGCCGGATACGATTTAATGAAATTGTTTACTGGATCTTATGGCACATTAGGTATTATCACTCAAGTAACTTTTCGGGTTTATCCCCAACAAGAGACATCAGGAACTGTGGTATTAACTGGAACCGCAGAAGCTATATCCCAAGCGGCTGGTACTCTTAGAGGTTCTGCTTTAACACCAACCCAAGCCGATTTATTATCAACTAAACTAGTATCTAGCTTAGGCTTGGGCAAAGGCTTAGGATTAATTGCTCGCTTCCAAAGTATTAGCGAGAGTGTTGATGAACAGTCCAATCGGCTTCTGGAAGTTGGACATAAATTGGGCTTAGATGGGGCAATTTATTCAGCAGCAAATGAGGCTAATCTATGGCAGAGATTGCCAGAGCAAATGCAATCTTCTCACACAAAGTCTGTAATTAGCTGCAAAATAGGAGTATTACCTGCTGCGGCTGTGGAGATTTTATCTCAAGTGGAAATAGGTTTAATTCATATTAGTAGTGGTTTGGGAGTTTTACAGTTTGATAGTCAAAATCAGGTTTTAAAATTACGTGATATCTGTCAACGCTATAGTGGTTTTCTCTCTATTTTGGCAGCACCAGTGACAGTGAAACAAAAGATTGATGTTTGGGGATATACAGGTAATGCTTTGCAGTTGATGCGTGGTATTAAAGCACAATTTGATGACAAAAATATTTTAAGTCCTGGTCGGTTTGTAGGTGGGATTTAAGAAACGAACCACAGAGATATACAGAGAAGTTGTGGTGTGGTGAGCCCAGCACTGCGGGAGGGATTCCCTCCGCAGGTGACTGGCGAACCCGAAGGGGTTCCCTGCGCCCTTGCAAACTTCGAGAGGACTCAGAGGGGAAAAGAGGAAATTATGCAAGCTTCAGAAAATTCTGTTAATAATACGGCTAGTTTGAAGAATTTACATGGATTTGATGGCAGCCATCCGCCGGAACCAAAGTTAATTGATAGTTGTGTGCATTGTGGATTTTGTCTTTCGACTTGTCCCAGTTATCGAGTGCTGGGCAAAGAGATGGATTCTCCGAGAGGACGCATCTATTTAATGGATGCAATTAATGAAGGTGAGATTGCACTTAATAATGCTACAGTAGAACATTTTGATTCTTGTTTGGGATGTCTTGCTTGTGTGACAACTTGTCCTTCTGGTGTGCAGTATGACAAGTTAATTTCTGCAACTCGTCACCAAGTTGAACGGAATTACACCCGCAGTTTACCAGATAAATTGATTCGTCAACTGATATTTTCTCTATTTCCCTATCCCAACCTTTTACGCGTTTTACTAGTACCATTGTTGGTTTATCAAAAGTTGGGTTTTTCTAAATTATTTCGCGCCACGAAGTTACTTAATTATGTATCTCCACGCTTGGCAGCAATGGAATCAATTCTGCCCAAAGTTACGCTGAAATCCTTTGGAAGCAATTTGCCAGATATCATTCCAGCGCAAAGCGAGAAGCGCTACAGAGTTGGGGTGATTTTAGGGTGTGTGCAACGGCTGTTTTTCTCACCAGTCAATGAGGCTACAGTGCGGGTGTTAACGGCAAATGGTTGTGAGGTTGTGATTCCAAAATCTCAAGGTTGTTGTGCGGCGCTTCCCGAACACCAAGGACAGACAGCACAGGCTCAGGCTTTAGCAAGGCAGATGATTGATAGTTTTGCAAATACTAATGTAGATTTTGTAATTATTAATGCTGCTGGTTGTGGCCATACTTTGAAAGAATACGGTCATATTTTAGAAGATGACCTCGAATATCGAGAAAAGGCAAAAGAATTTGCAGCTAAGGTTAAAGATGCTCAAGAGTTTTTGGCAACTGTTGGGTTAACAGCAAAACTGTCACCATTAACTGATCAACCCTTGAATTTGGTTTATCAAGATGCTTGCCATTTATTACATGGACAGAAAATTAGTGTGCAACCGCGTCAGTTGCTGCGGCAAATTCCAGGAGTGAAGTTAAGAGAACCAATAGATGCAGCTTTATGTTGTGGTAGTGCCGGGGTTTATAATATGCTACAACCGGAAGTTGCTGAAGAATTGGGTCAGCAAAAGGTGCAGAATTTGCTGAATACTGGCGCTGATTTAATTGCTTCTGCTAATCCCGGTTGTACATTGCAGATTACTAAGCATTTAAAATTGCAAGGTAAGAAAATTTCTGTAATCCACCCGATGGAGTTGTTAGATTATTCAATTCGGGGTGTGAAGTTGAAAGCATGGGGTGATTAAAATCGCCTACCACTTCGCCAGGTATCAAGCCTGTTGTAATTCATAATTCAGAAATTAAGCTGTATTAAGAATTACAACAGTAAATATTCAACCGAGACGTGCTAGAACATAGTCGCGGGTACGAGAATCAACGGCACTAGTAAAGATTTTATTTGTGGAACCAAATTCAACCATGTGACCAATTCGATTTTCGTTGCTGTGGAAGAAAGCTGTAAAATCAGATACGCGAGCAACCTGCTGCATATTATGGCTAACAATTACAATTGTTAAGTCATAACGCAAACTCTGAATCAAATCTTCAATTTTCATACTAGCGATCGCATCAAGACCAAAGCAAGGCTCATCCATTAAAATCACTCTTGGCTTGACCGCTATAGCACGGGCAATGCAGAGTCGCTGTTGTTGACCGCCAGAGAGTTCTAAAGCAGATTTATGCAGCTTATTCTTTACTTCATCCCAGAGGTTGGCAGTTTTGATGGCAGATTCTACAATTCCATCTAGTTCTGCTTTTGGACGCCATCCTACTAGTTTTACCCCATAGGCAATATTGTCATAAACGCTCATGGGGAAAAGATTTGGTTTTGGGAGTACCATACTAATTTGGCGGCGCACCCGATTTAAATTAACACGGCGCTCATAAATATTTTGACCAAAAAATTCTACTCTTCCTTCAACTCGCACTTGTGCTTCTAATTCACTCATGCGATTGAGGGATTTCATAAAAGTAGACTTGCCACAACCACTAGGGCCAATAATTGCAGTGACTTTGTTCTGATAAATATCTATTGAAACGCCTTCAAGTATTTTTTGAGTATCGTGATAAACATTGAGATTCTTAACTTTAATAGCTGGAATTGATTTACTCATGCTTGTAAAGCGTGTGATATAAAATTTAACTTAATAAATTACTAGGAATAGACAAAAATATGATGCTGTTATCAAGTTACTTTGGAAATTTAAAGCATAAGTGAGGTTGTTTACATAGTAGGAGATTCTTGAATTGCTAATGATATCTTTTCCTTCATTCATTACATCTATGTTTATGTAAAGAATCAATTTTCTTACCAAAGGTTTATCATGATTATTTATTCTTGAAAATTAATCTCCAAATAACTACGAGTTAACTTTTATATTACCTGAATAAGTCAAATTTGTTGCAGTGAACACTTAACTAATATGTTCACTAAGTTTTAACCGAAGAAGACTATTGTGCCTTAGGAGCGATTGGGCGCAAAAAATTGCACGTCCAACAAATGAGGAGTATCCTGGTGAACAAAATGAATTTTAAGCTTAACAGCTTGACAGTATTAGGTGTAATGTCATTGGTTGCTGCAACCCTTGGGATATCAATATCCGCGGTTCAGTCCCAAAGTGTCAGCACAATTAAAATTGATGGTTCTAGTACTGTCTTTCCAGTTACTGAAGCAGCAGCAGAAGAATTCCAAAAGGCTCAAGGGGGTAGAGTTAGAGTTACTGTTGGGGTTTCCGGTACTGGCGGCGGCTTCAAAAAGTTTTGTCGTGGTGAGACAGATATTTCTAATGCGTCCCGTCCCATCCTACAAAAAGAAATCAGTGATTGCAAAGCTAATAGCGTTCGTTATGTAGAGTTGCCAGTAGCTTATGATGCTTTAACAGTTGTAGTTAACCCGCAAAACAATTGGGCGAAGAATTTGACAGTAGCTGAACTGAAGAAAATTTGGGAGCCAGGGGCGCAGGGCAAAATTAATAACTGGAGTCAAGTACGTCAAGGATTCCCCAATGCACCCCTGAAGCTGTTTGGCCCTGGTACTAATTCTGGAACCTTTGATTACTTTACTGAAGCTGTTGTTGGCAAAGCGAAGTCTAGCCGAGGTGATTTTACCGCTAGCGAAGACGACAACGTTCTTGTACAAGGTGTTTCTCGTGATAAGAATGCTCTTGGCTACTTTGGTTATGCTTATTACGCGGAAAATAGCAAAAAACTCAAGGCTGTGGCAATTAACGGTGTATTGCCCTCCGAAGCTACAGTCAAAAATGGCACTTATAATCCTCTGTCCCGGCCTCTGTTTATCTATGTCAGTTCTAAAGCTATTGATAAACCAGAAGTAAAACAGTTTGTCCAATTTTACTTACGAAATGGAGCTAACTTAGCTAAAGAAGTAAAGTATGTGGCTCTGCCAGGGTCAGCTTATACCACTGCTCAGAACCACTTCAATAAGAAGCGGTACGGCAGCGTATTTGGTGGTCAAGAAGCAGTCGGATTGAAGATTGAAGAATTAATCAGCCGTGAAGCTAAAGAATAAACCGAACCTTGAGTTTTGAATTAGCTCAAAATTCACAATTTACTAAAGAGAGGTGCAAAACCTCTCTTTATCTTATAAACCCTACTCATCCAACAAGCGTCCGATTCGCAGCATGATTAGTGCAAAACAAACTCGACTTTCTCCCAAGCTAGTACGTAATTTACGGGAACGGGCAATTGAGTTTGTCTTGTTTCTGGCAGCACTTTCTTCTGTAGCGACTACTTTAGCGATTGTCACTATTTTAGTTTATGAATCAATCTTATTTTTCCAAAAAGTATCTTTATGGGAATTCCTCACAGATACCCAATGGACACCATTGTTTGACGACAAACACTATGGAATTTGGCCTTTGGTATCAGGGACTTTAGTTACTACAGTGGTTGCCTTATTAATAGCAGTGCCATTAGGAACAATTATTGCTATTTATCTCAGTGAATTTGCACCACCGATAGTGCGAGAGATAGTTAAGCCAGCTTTAGAATTATTAGCAGGCATTCCAACAGTAGTTTACGGTTATTTTGCATTATTGTTTGTTACGCCTTTGTTGCAGGTGTTACTGCCAGATTTACCCGGTTTTAATATGTTGAGCGCCGGGTTAGTCATCGGCATCATGATTATTCCCTATGTCAGTTCCCTAAGTGAAGATGCCATGCGTGCAGTACCTGCAAATCTGCGTGAGGGTTCTTATGCAACTGGTGCTACCCGCTTGCAAACTGCTTTGCGGGTTGTATTGCCCGCATCGATTTCTGGCATATCAGCAGCTTATATTTTGGGGATTTCGCGTGCAGTTGGTGAAACTATGATAGTAGCGATCGCTGCGGGCGGGCAACCTAATCTTACCTTGAATCCAATGGAACCAGCAGCAACAATGACTGCATATATCGTCGCAGTAAGTCTTGGCGATCTACCTCATGGCAGCCTGGAATATGAAACTATTTTTGCTGTTGGACTCACTCTCGTACTGATGACTTTGGTATTTAACATCATCGGTTATTTCCTCACCAAGCGCTATCGAGAAATTTATTGAGATGACAACTCAACATATTCCGCAAATCCGTAAGATTATTACGCGTAACAAACGGTCTGAATATATTTTTGGCATCATTGGCCTATTGTCGATGCTGATTGGGATTGTCACTCTACTGGCATTGATATTTGACTTGATAAGTGATGGTGCGCCGCGTCTTTCTTGGCAATTTTTGACTTCCTTCCCCAGCCGTAAACCAGAAGATGCAGGTATCCTTTCAGCTTGGGTGGGAACTTTACTAGTAATGCTAGTAACAGCATCAGCGGCAATTCCCATTGGCATAGCCTCAGGTATTTACTTAGAAGAGTATGCTCAAAAAAACTGGATTGCTGATTTAATCGAGATTAACGTCACCAACTTGGCTGGTGTTCCCTCAATCATTTACGGACTTTTGGCTTTAGGTTTGTTTGTCTATGGTTTAAACCTTGGTCAAAGTGTAGCTACGGCTGGATTAACCTTGGGGCTATTAGCGTTGCCAGTTGTGATTGTTACTACTCGTGAAGCGCTCCGTGCCATTCCTAATAGTATCCGTGAGGCTGCTTACGCCACAGGAGCTTCTAAATGGCAAATGATATGGGATCACGTTCTGCCTTATTCAACTAGCAGCATCCTGACTGGGATTATTGTTTCCTTAGCACGAGCCATTGGTGAAACTGCACCTCTAATCACCATAGGCGCACTAACATTTATTGCCTTCTTACCAGATGCTCCTATCAAAGATCAGTTTCCCTTTATCTCCTTTGCCTGGTTGTTAGCTCCATTCACCGTTTTACCGATTCAAATGTTCGATTGGGTTTCTCGCCCCCAAGAAGAATTTCAGGTGAACGCAGCAGCAGCAGGTATCGTACTAATTGCCATGACTTTGGCTATGAACGCTGTCGCCATTTATCTCCGCTATCGCTTACGTAAAAAAATCAAATGGTAGAAACAAAATCTTTAATTTTAGAAAGACCTATCAAAGCAGCAGTTAATTACCTTAATTTTTACTACGGTGGCAAAGTCCACGCCCTGAAGGACATTAATATGTCGATAGGTGACAAGCAAGTAACAGCACTGATTGGGCCTTCTGGATGTGGCAAAACTACTTTGTTGCGTTGTTTCAATCGGATGCACGACCTCTATCCCGGAAATCGTTATCGAGGCGAAATCACCTTAGATCCAGATGGAATTAATCTGTTGAGCAATAAAGTTGATCCAATTGAAGTCCGGATGCGGATCAGCATGGTGTTTCAAAGACCTAATCCTTTTCCAAAATCAATTTATGAGAATGTGGCTTATGGACTGAGGGTGCGAGGTGAATCGAAACGTGGAGTTATTGATGAGAAAGTGGAAAAAGCTTTGCGTAATGCAGCTTTATGGGATGAAGTTAAGGATCGTTTACGTGATTTAGCCTTTAACCTTTCTGGTGGTCAACAGCAACGACTCTGTATCGCCCGTGCTTTAGCGACCGACCCTGAAATTGTTCTCTTTGATGAGCCAACATCTGCCTTAGATCCGATCGCCACCGCCAGTATTGAAGAGTTAATTGCTCAGCTCAAAGAAACTGTGACGATTTTGATTGTAACTCACAGTATGCAGCAGGCTGCGCGTGTTTCTGACTATACGGCGTTTATGTATTTGGGTGAGTTGGTGGAGTTTGACAAGACAGAAGCAATTTTTAATTATCCCTCAAATAAAAAAACCGCAGACTATGTGAGTGGGCGTTTTGGGTAGAAGGCATTGGGGACTGGGGACTGGGGATGGGAGAAAATAGATTTTGAGCAATTCGTTGGTTGGTAGCTAGAGTGCTTGCACACACTGGGTGTCTTATTTAGAATTGCTGAATGCTGTGGTTGCGATCGCCCTTTAGGGCACTGCGGCGCAATCGCCCGTGGGGGTCTAGCTAAAAAAAGATAAACCCAGCAGGGGCCGCATGATGAGCCACCTGCCAGGAAAACGTCATACATTCTGGCCATGTTTGATCAGGTTAGCGCTTATTTGTAATAAATAATGCTTTATCCTTTTTTAGGATATCCAAACAGCTGCTCGTAAGTCGTTAAGGAAAGTCAAGCACTAGATTAAGTTGTAGTTAAATAAATGTCCTAACGTGGGAGCAGCTTTTATTGATGTGGGCGTTAACGATACATCTTCAAACGTAACGCTTGTGATTGGGAAGAAGAGGTAAATAATCGCTAATAATATAAAATAGCGCTTCACACTTCTTAATTATTCAGTTTTATCAGAACAATGGCAAGAGATTTACGGGGTTTCATCAAAATTTTAGAAGAAAAGGGACAATTACAGCGAATTTCAGCTTTAGTTGACCCAGAGTTAGAGATTGCTGAGATTTCTAACCGGATGCTGCAACAAGGCGGCCCAGGGTTGCTGTTTGAAAACGTCAAAGGTGCATCCTTCCCAGTGGCAGTGAATTTGATGGGCACTGTGGAAAGGATATGCTGGGCAATGAATATGCAGCATCCAGAGGAATTGGAAACTTTGGGAAAAAAGCTGAGTATGCTGCAACAACCAAAACCGCCTAAGAAGATTTCCCAGGCAATAGATTTTGGGAAAGTACTGTTCGATGTCCTGAAAGCTAAACCAGGACGGGACTTTTTCCCCGCTTGTCAGCAAGTGGTGATTCAAGGGGAAGAGTTAGATTTAAACAAGCTGCCCTTGATACGTCCTTATGTAGGTGATGCAGGCAAAATTATCACGCTGGGGCTAGTAATTACCAAAGATTGTGAAACTGGTACGCCAAATGTAGGTGTGTATCGCTTGCAACTGCAATCTAAAAATACGATGACAGTACATTGGTTATCGGTGCGGGGTGGGGCGAGACATTTACGCAAAGCAGCAGAACGTGGTCAGAAATTAGAAGTAGCGATCGCACTCGGTGTAGACCCGTTAATTATTATGGCAGCTGCCACACCCATACCTGTAGATTTATCAGAATGGCTATTTGCTGGACTTTACGGTGGTTCGGGTGTGCAGTTAGCAAAATGTAAAACTGTAGATTTGGAAGTTCCTGCCGATTCAGAATTTGTTTTAGAAGGAACAATTACACCAGGGGAAGTATTGCCAGATGGCCCTTTTGGCGACCACATGGGTTATTACGGTGGTGTGGAAGATTCGCCATTGATTCGTTTTCAATGTATGACACACCGCAAAGATCCGATTTACTTAACAACATTTAGCGGTCGTCCACCCAAAGAAGAAGCGATGATGGCGATCGCCCTAAATCGGATCTATACCCCAATTCTGCGGCAACAAGTATCAGAAATTGTCGATTTCTTCTTACCAATGGAAGCTTTGAGTTACAAAGCGGCAATTATTTCCATTGATAAAGCATACCCAGGACAAGCACGACGAGCTGCTTTAGCGTTTTGGAGTGCTTTACCACAATTTACTTATACCAAGTTTGTCATTGTCGTAGATAAAGACATTAATATTCGCGATCCGCGTCAAGTAGTGTGGGCTATTAGTTCTAAAGTTGACCCTTCACGAGATGTGTTTATTTTGCCAAATACACCCTTTGATACTTTGGATTTTGCCAGCGAGAAAATTGGTTTAGGCGGACGTATGGGAATTGATGCTACCACCAAAATTCCGCCAGAAATCGATCATGAATGGGGTGCGCCATTGGAGTCAGATCCAGATGTGGCAGCGATGGTTGATAGACGATGGGCAGAATATGGTTTGGCAAATTTGCAATTAGGCGAAGTTGACCCGAATTTGTTTGGATACGATGTGAGGTAAAGAGCGAGGTGGCAACTAGTAATACCAAAGCTAGTTGCAGAACCTCCTGATTTTGCGAATATATTTTTTATGACTGTATGAATTTAACTTTGAAGCTATCACGAATGAGATTTATGAATACTATAGATAATTATTTGTATAGTCTTTAATCTATTTAACTCATAGATAATTTAGATTAATTAATTAACTTTGGAAATATATTATAGTATTTGTAGGGTGGGCAATGCCCACCCTACGTATTGTTCAAAAATCAATTAGTAATCCTATAGATTAATTGATTAACTTTGGAAATATATTATAGAGAAAGTTGCTATAAATAAAGCTTTAATTAGGGGACAATTTTAATTCTGCCACAAGCTACCTTGACATATATGATGGTTGCCCCAAAATAACTTAAATAATTGTAATTATGAGTAGCGTTTATGCTGATTCTATCTATATATACTCATGAAAATTAAAATATAATTTTTTGCTAGCTTTATAATATTGAAATAAATACCTGCTTTAGAAACACGAATATCTGAATCCCAGTTACTCTTTAAGTAGTTGGATTATTTGCTGGGTACTAGCACCCAAATAGCTGACAAAGCTAAATCAGATAAACCCAACTCAAAAACATAACGTTGGTAATGAAATAACAAGCGGTTAAAAACTGAATTGTTAATAAATTTCATAACAGCCCTGGCACAATTGGAGAATCAACTACTAGCAGGGTGTCTAGACGTTGTTAATTTGAGATCTAAATTACAAAAGGTACTTCCTATGAGTCCCCGCGCACTGCTGTTAGTAAATCATCATGCTCGTCAAGGACAACAGCGTCTTCAGGAAGCAATCGATTGTCTAGAGGAACTAGGGTTTGTTTTGATTGAGGAATCTACAGAAAACCCTAAACGCCTTTTTGAGATTATCGCGCGCTACCAATATCAAGTGGACTTAGTGATTGTTGGCGGTGGTGATGGTACTCTCAATGCAGTAGTAGATGCTATAGTTGATACCCAGTTGCCTTTGGGAATATTACCGTTGGGAACTGCTAACGATTTGGCGAGGACTTTAGGAATTCCTACTTCCCTAGCCGAAGCTTGCAAAATTATTGCTAACGGACACCAGCGGCGCATCGATTTAGGATGGGTGAACGGCAAACACTTTTTCAACGTTGCTAGTTTAGGACTAAGCGTGAAAATTACCCAGCGACTTACTAAAGAAGTTAAGCGCCGCTGGGGAATATTTGCTTACTTTGCCACTGCATTGCAAGTATTGTGGGAAACTCGACCATTCAGCGCAGAAATTCACGTCAATGGAGAATCGATTCGTGTGCGAACAGTACAGATTGCTGTAGGCAATGGTCGCTATTATGGTGGTGGCATGGCAGTGGTTCATGATGCCACAATAGATGATCAAAGGCTTGATCTATACAGTTTAGAGATTAAATATTGGTGGCAAATTATACCGTTGCTTCCGGCAATGCGGCAAGGGCAACACATAAAATGGCGAGAAGTACGTGCGCTTCAAGGTCAGGAAATGAAAGTGTATACTCGAAAACCACGTCCTATCAATACTGATGGGGAAATTACCACCTATACCCCTGCCCATTTCCGGGTGATTCCTAAAGCTATAGCTGTTTTTGTACCGCCAGCAACAAAGTTTTAAATTTTTAGAGTTAAATTTGCAACATTTGGTTTTTTGAGTATAAGTTAAGCTGTATATGTACTGAAATAATATTTAAATGATTCCGGAATAAATTTCGGAGTAATTGTATACATCTATAATTATATTTACTTAAATAAAGCTGGGTATTGTGGACGATCGCATAGACTCAAGCCAAATGCATTTAAGATTTTCGCAAGAAATTAAGTCACTGTTACAACATTTAGCCGAACAGCCACTGACTCTAGGAGACGTTTTAGCAGAAACTTCAGAACGAGGCTTTAGCTTAGTAATTGCATTATTAGTTTTACCATTTTTGTTTCCTATGCCACCTGGATTGGCTGGACCATTTGGTGTTGCTTGCTTGCTGTTGTCGATGCAGATGGGTTTGGGGAGGCGATCGCCTTGGCTACCCAAAAAAATTGCTAACTACAAATTTCCTCGCCGCTTTGCCCATATACTGTTGCACAATCTGCGACGCGTCACCAAGGTGTTAGAGAAAATTGCTCGTCCCAGGTTGGGGAAAATAGCAAATAGTTCTTGGGCTTGGCGATTAAATGGATTTTGTATCTCTTGGTTAACAGTGTTATTAATTTCACCAATTCCCTTTACCAATCCCATACCTACCATAGGTATTTTATTATTAGCAGTCGCCACCGTAGAATCTGATGGTTTATTGATGTGCATCAGTTACATCGTTACTATATTAATTACTTTGCTATTTGGATTTATTGGTTATGCACTATGGTCAGCACCGAGTTTGCTGCCATCTATATTTAAATAAAAAAAGCCCCCAGCTTGGGTCTGAGGGCTGTATTTAAAATTAAGGTGCATCTACTGTCTCTATATTCGTTATGATTATGCCTCTATCTGGAAGAATCAAACTTGTTAGAGAACTTTTTCTATCGTTAACAATAGATACTTAATGCTGCGAACTGACTAAGGTTAAGAATATTAATTAGATAATTAAGGGCATGAGTGAGAGCGATCGCGAAGCGCTGCTGCTTTCAGCAGATCGCACAAAGACTATCATCCAAGCAGTACAAAAAGTTAATTTTTCAGATATAGGCAATTCTTTCTTGCCTAGATTTAAAAAGATAACCAGTGTGTGATTTAGGAATTTAATGGAATTTTTGCCTTTTGAAATACCTGTTCAACAGTAAATTCCAACCCCTCAAACAGAGAATCTGTAAGGACTTCATCTCTCATATAAGTCTGTGGTGCTGCATCTGGGTAAAAAACAGTAATGCTTCTAGCTTTACTGTCTACCACCCACACTCGCAGCACCTTAGCGTCTAAATAGTCTTTGGCTTTAGCTGCCATTTGCCCAAAGGTTTGCCCTGGCGAAATAATCTCGATTACCAAATCTGGAGGAACAGGACAAGCTTCGTCTTCGTTCCAGTTAGCAGGTAAACGTTCATAAGCAATGTACAACAAATCTGGTGTCGGTACCCAATCTCGGCCTCTCTGAATTAACACGACAGCCCATTCTGGGCAGACTACCCCCCGCCCCTCAGACCATGGTTCAATCTGATTGAGAAAGGCATGAGTCAGCTTGGCATGAAAAAACTTTGGTGACATCTTAGGAATTGCATGACCATCAACGAGTTCGTAGGTGATATCTCCCTCGCCTAGCGGAAGATTCAAGAACTCTTGTAAAGTCAATTGATTATTCGTTTGGAGTATCATGGCGCAAACCATCTGGCGGCTAGTTTCAATTGTAATTCGGTTATAAATTACATTTTCTGCAACACTTGCCGGATAGTATCTGATGGCACTTCGTCGGTAACTGTCACCACACCAATTTGCGTTGGCAAAACAAACCGCACTTTACCCGCTTTGACTTTCTTATCTAGTTGCAGCGCTTCAACAATTGCTTCAATATCTACCCCAGATGGTAACTGAGTCGGTAAACCCGCTTTTTGAATTAAGGCATTTTGGCGTTCTGCATCTTGCTTTTGCCACATTCCTAGTTCCACAGCAATCTCCCCTGCTGCTACCATACCAATGCCAACAGCTTCACCATGATTTACTAAACGATAACCAGTCAAGCTTTCGACTGCATGACCGATAGTGTGACCATAGTTGAGAATTGCCCGTAGTCCGGCTTCTTTCTCATCTTTACTGACAACATCGGCTTTAGCTTGACAAGAGCGAGTTAATATACTTTCTATAAGTTCAGGCTTGATGTAGCGGAGTTGATTCAAGTTTTTACTCGCTTCCATTTGAGCAAATAACTCGGCATCCCAAATCACACCGTACTTGATCACCTCTGCCATTCCTGCCCGGAACTCGCGCATGGGTAAGGTTTTCAACACATCTGGGTCAATTAACACTAAACGTGGTTGATGGAATGCCCCAATCAAGTTTTTGCCTTGGGGATGGTTCACACCAGTTTTGCCGCCAATTGCCGAATCTACCATTGCTAGCAGTGTAGTAGGAACTTGCACTACATTAATACCCCGCAGCCAAGTTGCGGCTGCAAATCCAGCCATATCCCCAATCACACCTCCTCCTAAAGCCACGATAGTAGAGGAGCGTTCTAGACGTTTTTCTAAAGCAGCATCGTAGAGTTTTTGAATCGAATTTAGGTTTTTGTAGCGTTCACCTGGTGGTAAGGTACAACTAGCAACCTCAAATCCTTCTGCTTTCAAGGATGCAACTGCTCTTTCTCCATAATGCTTAAAAATAGTGGGATTAGAAACTAGCAGTACCTTGTTGCCTAGCTTGAGACTGGTCATGTGTTGACCGAGTTGGTCTAAACTCGAAGGTGCGATCGCAATCTCATAAGACTGCTCTGGTAAATTCACGTTAATAACTGAAGTCATTGCCTAGCCCCAAAGAAGCGCCCGTGGGCTGTATTTTACCGCAATCTGAGGAATTAGGGATTAGGGGCTGGGGACTGGGGACTGGGGAATAGGGGAAAAAGCACGGGAGACAAGGGGACAAGGGGACAAGGGGAAAGAACTATAAATAACTCTTGCTCCTTGTCTCCCCATCCCCCATGCTCCTTGTCCTCTTCACCCAATGCCCCATGCCCCATGCCCAATGACGGCAGTTGCTACCCTGCGGGAAGCCGCTTTGCGTCTACAAGCCGGGGAACCCTTTCGGCAGTTCCTCCTGGGGGTTTCCCCCAGGAGGAACTGCCTCACCAACGCACTGCCTCCCCAATGCCCAATAACCACTGACTAATGATTCAATAGATTTATTGAAGTATATGGAGAAAGGTAAATGTTTGCAGTAGTAGCTTATATCGGTTTCTTGGCTTTGTTCGTTGGCATTGCTGCGGGCCTGCTGTTTGGTCTGCGTGCTGCCAAGATTATTTAATTTAGAGATGAGTTAAACCTAAAGCTATTATGGGACGGGCATCATGCCCATCCCGTAAAAGCATCTTTTATTTTATTTATATAAAGCTAAAGCCATCTGTTTTAGGCAGGGCCGTTTCATTTTAAAAAAAACTGCAAAATTCTTTGATGAGTTGCTTGACTCTCTACCCGACTGGAGAGTTTAGGATATGGCTAGTTTCTCAAGAACTCACCAATTGGCAGCAACATTACTAAAAAAAGCTATGAATATAGGTACACAGACAGTATTGACTGGAGCTTTGGCTGGTTTTGCCTTACTAACATTGGCAGCTAGTCCTAGTTTGGCAGAAACCCTGAGCCGAACTGTAACGAATAATAACAGTAATAAGCCTGCTTCCGAGGTCAATCAAACTCAGAAGCAAATTAGTCAAACGACAGCACCGAATTCTCAGATGCCACAACAGCCACAACAAATGGGATGTAGCTGTTGCAAAAATATGATGATGAACAATACGCATCAGATGAACAATATGCATCAGATGATGCGCGATCAAACCAACCAACGTAAGTAAACTCTGATCAACCCAACCGCGAGAGTAAGATTAACTATCCCAGCTATCATGCTTCTGAGCGGTACAAGTTAGCTACCGCTCAGAATTGTGGGTTTATTGTTAGAGTTGGGGGATCAAAGAAGGCTATCACGCCCAATTTTTTGTTTAGATATGCACCTAAACAAAGATATTCATCCCACAACGGCTGGAGTTGCCACCTTTTCAGGTCTTTGGGCGGGAGGACGCATTTCTAAACCCAGCAAATTCAGCATTTCCCGGTCAGTATCGTAATCAGGACAGGGAGTCGTTACTGTTAACATTTTGTTATCGTCGCTGGAAAATATAGAATTGGCTCCTGCCATAAAGCAGAAGGCTTGCTCAACTTGAGAAAGTCTGGCTCTCCCAGCACTGAGACGTACATCAGAACTTGGCATAACAATCCGCGCTGTGGCAATCATCCGTACCACATCCCAAATCGGGACATCAGGTTGATTTTCCAAGGGTGTGCCTGGTACTTGCGAGAGAATATTAATTGGTACAGATTCTGGATGGGGGCTGAGGTTTGCTAGCGTATGTAACATAGATATGCGATCGTCGGCACTTTCCCCCAAACCAAGAATACCGCCGGAACATACTGTAACATTTGTCTGACGGACATTCTCAATTGTGTTCAGGCGATCGTCGTAAGTCCTGGTAGTGATGATTGTGCTGTAATGCTCCCGCGATGTGTCCAAGTTATGGTTGTAGGCATAAAGTCCTGCTTCTTCCAATCGCTTTGCCTGATCTGCACTCAGCATCCCCAAGGTACAGCATACTTCTAAACCCATTGCGGTGACTTCTTGAACCATTTCTAGCACAGTCTCAAATTGGGAATTATCGCGCACTTCGCGCCAAGCAGCACCCATACAAACCCGACTAACACCTGTCTGTTTAGCTTTTTGGGCAATGCTAACTACCGTGTCTTTTTCTAAAAGTGCTTGTGCTTTTACCTCTGTTTTGTAGCGGGAAGATTGGGCACAGTAATTACAATCTTCTGGACAACCTCCTGTTTTAATCGAGATTAGCTTGCAGACTTGGATTTTTGTTGGGTCATGATATTGGCGATGCACGCTAGCAGCTTGATAAATAAGCTCTAGCAAAGGCGTATTATATATCGCCTGGATTTCTGCTTTTTGCCAATCGTAGCGTATTGCCGACATCACTTATCCTTCTTATAGATTGGATTTATCAATAGCTGTCTTGTCGTTGAATATCTTAAGATACAGCATTTAGGTAAAGCGATCTAATTGAGGTTATGCCGCGTACTGTGCTTTATTAGCGATCGCCTTTTCATCCTTGTGCTTTAGATATTAGAAATCAGCTTATCAAGATTTTGGTTATGTAGCAGATTAATAGTAAAAATACTCATTATCTCAATTAGAAACTAGGCGCAGTCTTTAAAAGTTAAGGTGCTACTAAGACTTCGTAGAATGCACTTACGCCTGGTTTTCTGGCAGATTCACTATTTTCTTTCATCAAGCGGATTTTTATAATTGCAAGAGAATAATCCAGCCGTGCTGGTGCTGCTAAATTTATGGATTGTAGGCAATGCTCATTAAATTTCTGTAACCTGGGTGACATTATATTTGCTAATTTTTCCATCAAGGAATACACTGAGTCAGCAAATTATAAAATTAAATGCAGCTTGTTTAAGAGAAGTTACTATATTCAAAAAATATTTTAAAAAGGTATCACTTAAGTTTCTAATTTATGAAATCAGAACTGCCATTAATCAATAGCGATCGCCTGTTATTAAGAATCGGCATCCAAGAGGATATACCTCAAATTCTCAAATACTTCAACCAAAACAAAACTTATCTTACTCCATACTATCCTGATTGGGCTGAGGGTTTTTTTACAAAAAAGTACTGGTATTTTCAAATTGAAAATAATTTACTTGAATTTCTTAACGATCATTCATTAAAATTATTTATTTATCCCAAAAAATCACTAACTGAAATTATTGGAACTATTAATTTTAGTAATTTTGTCCGAGGGGCTGCCCATTTTTGCTTTGTGGGATACAGCCTTGCGGAAGCTGAACAAGGTAAAGGCTATATGACAGAAGCGCTAAAAGCTGCTACTCAGTATACCTTTCAAGAGTTAAATATGCACCGCATCATGGCAAATTATATGCCACATAATCAACGTAGTGGTAATGTACTTAAAAGGTTAGGTTTTGTTGTTGAAGGATATGCTAGGGACTATTTGTTGATTAATGGGCAGTGGCAAGATCATATTCTTACAAGCCTGACAAATCCTAACTGGCAACCACCCAACTTTTAAATAGTTATTTTCGATAATTTTTCCTCTGCTGACGAAGCGCCTACGCTAATGCTAGTGCCAGAGGTAGTATTAAGAGAAGAATTAATTAAACTGTAATCATAATGACTCTGGCTGAAACTCCAAACACAAATTCTAGCAATCCTTTTCTTAACCTCAACTACGAACCAGCCTTGGAATCTCTAGGTAATGAATATTACGACGAAGTTGTAGCAGCGGAATTTCCTCAACATCTTTTGCGTTGGCGCAACGACGAACTTCTACCACGTTTGGGGCTAGATCCCCAAGCAGTCACAGACGAAGATTTCATTACAGCCTTTGGTAAGTTTCAAGAACGCAAACCATTGCTAGCACTGCGTTATCACGGCTATCAATTTGGTGAATATAACTCTGGTTTAGGTGATGGTAGAGGTTTTCTCTACGGGCAAGTGCGCGGTACTGATGGCGAATTATACGACCTCGGCACAAAAGGTTCTGGTAGGACACCCTACTCCCGTGGTGGTGATGGTATGCTCACACTTAAAGGTGGAGTTCGAGAAGTTTTAGCAGCAGAAGCGTTGCACTACTTGGGTGTACGTACTTCTCGTTGTTTTAGCATGATTGAAACAGGTTTATCCTTATGGCGAGGTGATGAACCTTCACCTACTCGCTCATCTGTGATGGTGAGGATGAGCAGTTCCCATATTCGATTTGGTAATTTTGAAAGATTACATTATATTCAGCGTCCAGATTTAATCAAAAAGCTATTAGACCATGTAATTGAGCAATATTATCGGCATTTAATCGCAGAAAAAGATAAATATGCTCTATTTTATGCAGAATTAGTTAAAAGAGTGGCAGAACTTGTAGCGCAGTGGATGGCTGCTGGTTTTTGCCATGCAGTTCTGAATACTGACAATATGTCAATCACAGGCGAGAGCTTTGACTATGGCCCTTATGCCTTTATTCCTACATACGACCCATACTTTACTGCTGCATATTTTGATTATTATAGGCGCTATTGTTACAGCAATCAACCAATTATTTGTAAGTTAAATTTAGAAATGCTTCAAGAACCATTAAAGGCGGTAATTGCTCAAGATGATTTAGAAGCTGGATTAGCCCATTTTGATGAATATTATTATACTAAATATCGCTCTTTAATGTTGAGAAAGTTGGGTTTTGAGAATTTGATTGCTCCAGAAGTTGATGAACTTTTTAAACTAACGATTGAATTTTTGCAAGTTAGCCAAGTTGGTTATCACCAGTTTTTTTATGAGATAGCTCGCACTTTTTCTTTGCAATGGCGAGATGACCCAGATTTTGTGTTAAATAATTCAGATATTACGCCAGCTTCGGCAGCGTCAGCAATTTTTGATAATTGGTGTATTTTATACCATAAGATTTTGAATAATTTTGCTCTCAATGAAATCGATATAATTGCCAAAACTCTGGCACATTACAATCCAAAAACGGCTTTGTTAAGACCCGTAATTGAATCGGTTTGGGAACCTATTACACAAGAAGATAATTGGCAACCATTTTATGAATTAATTAAGCAAATTCAGTCTAGAAGTTAATCAAGGGTTCAGTCTTTGAGTGTTCCCAATCTTTTACAGAAAGTCGGCGCATGTGGCATGAGGTATTGGCATTCTTTCCCATGCCCCATGCCCGTTAAATCCTAATAAATCGCTCATTACGAACCGATCGTAATTAACGCAATAGACCACTAGGCTGGAAAATTTTTAGCTAAATCATCACCAGGAATTATAGTTGTCCAAAAGACATATTTATTATCTAATCGATAGCGACGGTCTTGCTTAATTAACTGCATAAAGTCTTTGTGTTCTTCACGAGATTGACCTACTAAGCAACCAGCACTAGCTGTACTAACTAAACTTTTGTCATATCCCCAATGTTGATTGATAAAGAAATGAGAACCGACATCTATGGGGTCGCCACTACGAAGTCCATCTTTGTTGCGATCGCGGTGTACTTTAATTGTCCCACATTGCTCTAGAGCTTCGTGTGTCTCTGCTCCTGTAGTGCCATAATGATAGCCAACTCGCCAAGCGTTGTATTGTCCAAACGCAATGCGTGCAACACCTTTAGGATTGGGAGGGTTTTTGGTATAGTAATCGCCAGGTTCAGTAGTCGCTACCCAGTTTCCTACAATTTGTGGAGTTCCGGAAGCTATCTCAATGACAATACGTCGGTCATTCCATTGATTGAATTTATCATTGTTGAGTGTACCGTTGGCATTTACACCTTCGACATAAACAATATTATATTGTTGCTTGCCTACAGCAATATAATACTTTTTATTTTGCATATACTTGACGATGCGGCTGGCAAAGTCATTCCCTAATTTTAAAGGAATAGCTTCTTTACATTCAATCAATGCTTTTGCTGTTTGTAGCCCTAGTCCCGCTTCTGATATTTTCAACAGAGATTGAAAATCTGTCAGTGCTTTAATTGAAAATTGACCAAATTTACCGTCAGCAGGTGGGTCAAGCAATCGTAGACGAATTAAGTTAATTTGGATGTGTTTCGCTAGTTCAGCATCTTGTGCTACATTCTCGAAAGAAATTGTTTTTTCCGCAGACAAAGTATCAGTAAGTTGCATATCTAAAAGTATAATTTCAGAAGTGGTTATGTCTTAAATAGAAGGGTAATTACCTTCGTGTGTGGCTTCATAATTTAGCTCCACATCCACTTCTGTAAATTTCGGGAAGCAAGCAAAAATTTTTTTGGTTTTTCACTAATGCTCAAGTCATACTGCTAAAAAGCTACTCGATATCACTTGGAGTTACTATAGACTGCACCTAAAGTATGATCAGGATTAATTTCGACAACTAAATCAACTTTCGCAGATTTGACCAAGGGCTTGATGAATAATTCTGGGTGCAGCGATCGCCAAAAATAATTGACAAATTCCTCGATTCGTGTATCGTTCATTCCTGGCTTACCAGCAGCAATCATCTGCCGTTCTGCCTGTTTGCGCCATGCTAGGGAACAGCGATAATCAATTGGATACAGTACGATTAAACTATCTAATCGCTCCCACAGTGGTAAATAATTTCTTAATTGTTCATTCATATCACGGGCAAATTGCCGATCCTCATCTGTGAGGATTGGCGGTGGTGCGCTATCAAATGCCTCTGGCTTAATTGGTCGCACACCCACAAACCAACCTTCAAATAGTACAATATCCACACCTGTGACGATTTCGGGGGTAGTGCGATCGCCTGCACCTTTGTAAGCAGATTTATCAAAGCGGGGAACAGTTACTGGATTTTGCGAATGGCGAATTTGGTCGAGTACATTTAAGGCTAAATCGATATCGTGGGTTCCCGGCGGCCCGCGCCAAATTAAGCGGGGATCTTGTTGAATTAAAGCTAGGCGATCGCTATAAGTTTTATATAAGTCATCTAAAGATAAATTCAGGGTGCGGTATCCCAACTCTTGGAGAATCAAGGTGAGAACTTGGCACATTGTGGTTTTACCCGTTCCTTGTCCGCCTAAAATTCCCTGAATCAAAGGACTACCCAACTGTTGGCGGCGTGATGCGAGTTTCATTGCCAAAGGTAGCCACACATCCCACAACACCTGTAACATTGCCTGGGGTTGTACTAAAAGAGTAGTTTGGCAGAATTGGCTAAAGGTTGGGAGAACAGATGTTAATAAATGCGATCGCGCTTGTATGACTTCAGCGACATTTTCCGGTGTGATTCCAAAAGCTTGTGACCTGAAAGTATCTGCTAAGGCTGCTGCTTGTGCTTTTTGTTGCCAAGCTTCGTCTACCACGCCTGTTGTCAAAATTTTACTCAGCCATGAATTCATCGTATCCGCATCCCTCTGAAGTCATGAACCTAACTTAAACGCTTCCAGAAACAAGCTGTAGATGAAACCAACCTTGAGGAAGTTTAGTGATTCCACCCATAGCGCTCGCCTAGCCAAAAAAGGACGAGCATAGAATATTCTGCTACTAATTTCGGTTAAGAATACTAAAAGCGCTGCCACATAAATGTCCAATTCAGCCCTTTGTCCAGCACTAGTGGAAATTGCCGATCCTAGAAAAAATCCGAACAAAAAGCTAATTATGAGTAGCGACAACCGCCGCCAAGGGTTAAAAAACCATTGATTTAATTGTCTAGCAATGGCATCAAACAAATTATTCAAACGAGTATTTTGCATGAATCGGATTTCTAAATAAAAATCAAGAAATCAACAAATATTCCTCTTTTTGAGGATATCGGTTTTAGCTTAAGCTTGTTTTAAGGGTATTGTAGCTGTCTTATAGAGTTTCAGTGGTGAAAGAAATTTTATACAAATTTTTCTACAGAAAAGCACAGGTATTCAAAAAACTACTCTTGTTTGAGTATTAACCCTCAACACAAAGGAGTTATCTTAAAAGATGAAGGGTGAAGTAGGAAGAAAATAAAGTATGTTTTACCGATAAATCTGAGTGTTTGTAACCTGCTCTTTTGTTGCTCATGGTACTTATAACATCACATTCGTGCTTGTACTTATACGAATAAGTTTACTACCTACGTATCATAATTGTTGTCTTAAATACTATCAAAATTTAAGTTTTTCCTTGATAAATAAGCTTTTTAACTCATATTTAGGTTGAGAATGATGGTGATTATTTTTGCTAGTATATTTTTCTGAAATGCTATCTATGATACATTTGATAGCTTAATTTCAGGAGCGCCTGTAATAGGCAGTTTGATTGCCACTTATGAATAATAGGCTACTATTTGGTCAAGCCTAGACAAATACTTATTTCTAATAACTATCAATATGAAAACTTCAGTGTATCGTAACGCTGTGATTCTAACTTGTTCCTTGGGACTGTTAGGGTTACTGGCTGGGTGCTTTGGAATGAGTGTTTCTTTTGAAACCACAAATCCAGAAACATCTTCTTCCGAATCTCCTGAAACTCCTCAGTTGCAGAAGAGTCCGTCTTCATCTGTTTTTCAAGAAACAGCTGTCTCTGCTAATATCTCTAGTTCGACAACCACCCCCGGTAATCAAGTAGAACGCAGCAGCAGCAAAGCTACTTCCCTGACAGCATCTAGTCAAAACTCGACTAAAATTACTAAGGGGCAAGGAACTTTACGGATGAGCAATCAAACAAATCAGCCTGTGCGACTAGCCTTACTAGCGCGACAGTCGAAGTTAAAAGGCTCTGACTCTGTTCAAACTCACCATGATATCCCAGCACATTGGGATTTTGCTCCTCAAGAAGGAAGTGAACAGGGACTCCTCCTATCCTTACCTAATGGCAATTTAAAGCTAGAGAAGGGAGATATTTTAGTAGCCTTTGCACAAGATGGTTCCCGCCGCTACTGGGGCCCATATGTTGTTGGGGAAACATCTAAACCTAGCTGGAATGCTAAAAGCCGAGAATGGCAACTAGTACTTCAACAATAGTCTTAAAGCCTTATAGTCAATAACCATTAAAAAGCGGAGAATGACAAAGAACAAAACATCAACTACAAACGACTTATTGACTAGTGACGCTTGAATACTAGAAGCCTGGGTTGGGCTAACTCCCAATTGCGCTGGCTTCTGTTGTTGAGTGACTGTTGGCTGAATAATTAATGAAGATGAAATTGAGCGTTCCCCACACTGTTAACCAGTGGTTTAAAAATATACTACAACGTCCAGCCCTTGCTGTGACTGTATCGATTCTGTGGTTGATTGTGATTGGTTGGATAGCTTATGGGTGGAACTTGGGCAGCATTGGCTTGATTGATGAAACAGAACCACTGTTTGCCGAAGCTTCTCGCCAAATGTACGTTACAGGAGATTGGATTACTCCTTTTTTTAATGGAGAGACTCGCTTTGATAAACCTGCGCTCATTTACTGGTGTCAGGCGATCGCCTATACAATTTTTGGAGTGAATGAGTGGGCAGTGCGTCTGCCATCGGCGATCGCGGCAATGGGTTTGGTGAGTTTAGCTTTTTACACTGTACACTGGTCTCTGGCACGACAAGACGAATTAGAACAAGTTTCGCGTCCTACTCGTCGTTACTTAACAGCTGCTATGGCAGCAGCTGTCATGGCACTCAGCCCAGAAATGATTGCCTGGGGGCGAATTGGTGTTTCTGATATGCTGCTGACTGGGTGTATAGGATCAGCTTTGCTCTGCTTTTTCCGAGGGTACGCAGGTAAGGAAGGGACTGGGCGAGAATCTTCCCAATCACCAATCCCTAATCACCAATCACCTTTTCCTAACAAGTGGTATTTGGCTTGTTATATATTGATTGCTGGGGCAATTTTAACAAAAGGGCCAGTAGGAATTGTGTTACCAGGGCTAATTATCGCTGCGTTTGTGTTGTACCTGGGAAAGCTGCGGGAAGTATGGCGAGAAATGCATCCCTTGAAGGGTATGCTAATTATTTTAGTTTTATCAGTACCCTGGTATGCCCTAGTAATTTGGCGCAATGGTTGGAATTATATTAATGCTTTCTTTGGCTACCACAACATAGAACGCTTTACGGAAGTAGTTAATGGGCACTCAGCGCCTTGGTATTTTTACTTTTTGGTAGTATTAATAGGCTTTGCACCTTACTCAGTATACTTACCAGCTGCAATAGCCAGATTGAAGTTTTGGCAGCGATCGCACTGGCTTTCTCAAGAACGTTCTCAGCAATTGGGTTTATTTGTTTGCGTCTGGTTTCTTGGTGTTTTTGGCTTTTTCACGATCGCCGTCACCAAACTTCCTAGCTATGTATTGCCGTTAATGCCAGCAGCAGCAATCCTTGTAGCACTGTTATGGAGCGATCTCATACCCGATCAAAACACACAACCCCAAAGGAAATTTCATTTTTGGAGTGGCTGGGTAAATGTCGTATTTTTATCAGCGGTAGCAGCAGGATTGTTTCATATATCCCAGTTAGTAGGCAGAGATCCAGCCGCACCTAGCTTGTACCTCCAGCTGCAAGAGTCTGGTTTACCAGTCTTGGGAGGTATTATTTGGCTGATTTGTGCGATCATAATTGCCGTATTACTGCTCAGTCACCGTTGGCGCTATATTATGAGCGTAAATTTGCTGGGTTTTGTAGCATTTTTAACTGTAGTTTTGATGCCAGCTATGTTTTTGATGGATCAACAGCGTCAGCTACCATTACGTGAATTATCGGCGATCGCCACGCAAGTACAAAAATCAAATGAAGAATTTGTCATGGTTGGCTTTAAAAAACCCAGTGTGGTATTTTATAGCCATAGCCGCGTGAATTACTTAAATTCTCCACAAGAAGCGAAAGATTATATTAAAAATCAGTCTACTACGCAAGCAAAGTCACCCTCACTGCTATTTCTGGCTGAACAGGACAAGTTTTTAGAAATGGGCTTGCAGCCAGATACTTATAAGCATTTAGCTACCAAGGGCGCTTACGATTTGATTCGAGTTCCTGTGAAAAAAATTAAAGATGAAACAGATATATCGTATCAAGTTGATTAAAGCCTGAGGTTGATAAGCTCATGTGCTTTTAAGTTGGATAATCCGCAGCGTCATTAAGACGCAAGGATGCAGTTTGAATGACGATCAGCTTAATGTGTTGGTAAATGGTATTGGGCATTTTGCACTATTCCCATTTTCCATACCCATTAAGATTTTTGGCGTTGCATAAATGCGGGATGAATTGAGATTTTTGGCCCAAAGGCAAAGATTGATTCTTTGCGCCTTTGCGTCTTTGCGCTAAACAAAATTCATCCCATCAATCAGCAACGCCAGATTTTTATTGTTGATACTTGACAGATAAAGCTTGGTTAATCTCGTTTAATAAGTCTTCCATTGAGATCGAGCGAGGTAAAACTTGGGCTGCGATCGCACTTATGACAGTTTCTATTGTTTGCGATCGATTCTTTTTCTGTTTCCCAATTTCCTGCTGGGGGATTTCACACGGAACAGCCGCCTGAGTAGAATTTAAGCGCTGGTCAAGTACTAAAATTGGCGGCAAGTTTAAAGGCAAATCTCCTAAAACTTTTAGCGCTTTAAGCACTTCTTTAGGAATCGAGGATTCTCCTAAATAAATCAACAGTAAGTCAACGCTTTGGTGGCGAATTTGTTGCACTACTTCTGCCCAACAGCCACCCATAGCTGCTTTCAAGCCAGCTGTTTGCAGGTACTGAATTAAAGCTTGGAACCACTCCGAACCCCGTTCAGCAGTTTCATTACTAAGTAAGGAATTTTTTTCTGACCTATAACCCTTCACCTGCCTGCGTTTTACCTGTGGCAAATCGCGGAGCATTGTTATATCCACTACTAAAATACTGGGTGGACAAGATATACCAGAAGCAATTTGCAGCACTGACAATAAAGCATCTGTTTTACTGATACCACTGCTATTGTCTTTACCCAATGGTGTTAGGCAAGGAAACACAGACAGCCCAGGTATCTGAGAAGCTGCCAAGGTAGTTACCACATCACAAGTCACCAGTGGTAGCGCCGCCAACCGGGGGTGTTGGCTGAGTTGTTGTAGATAAGCTTGTGCTGCTGGGCTTTCTACATCCAACAGCACTACATCAAACTGCCAAACGCGAGCTAAAAGTTCCGCCTGATCTAGGTTATCTACTTCGATAACTCGGTGTTCTCGCAACGAAGGATGAGGATTAACTGATTCTAAATTAAGATTAACCAATCTCAGAATTCGCAATGGAGTTTTAGTAGCGAAGATGTCATTACTATCTAACCCTGATTGCTGAACTGTTGGCGTAGTGCATAAACTTTCTAACAGCGGTGCTAAAGCTTGATATTGTACTGGCAAGCTCAAGAAACCATCAGCTCTGTTAGCAAATGCTTGCTCCTTTTCGGCCCCTGTCGCTGTCACTATCAGCGGAATGTGGCGAGTTGCAGTATCTGACTTGAGTAAAGTCAGCACATCCCAACCTGACAACAGCGGTAGCAAAGGATTTAAGAACACAGCTTTTGGTTGCAAGCGACGAGCTTTTTCTACTGCCTCTGTTCCTGAGCGAGCAATCACTACTCTATAACCTAAACCTTTGAGTTGCTCGGTCAAATCTTCAATATATCGGGCTACTGCTTCGACTACCAACACCAAGCGCTGCGAAGATGTCGGTTGATGTTGTGTAGATGTGTTGATTCGTTGACATGCTGATGCGGTCAGTTCCCGTGAGCCGGTATTGCTTGTTAAACCATCTTCTGTATTATCCTCTTCTTGCTCAGTAAAGCCTGTTTTTGGCGGGCTGGGCGGTAGCAGCAGTGTAAATTGGCTACCTTTTCCTTCTCTAGACAAGAAGCTGACATCACCACCGTGGAGTCTTGCCAAGGCCCTTGTTAACACCAGTCCCAGACCAGTACCTTCAAACTGCCGAGTCAAAGGATTTTCTAGTTGCTGAAATTTTTGAAAGATTAAGTGTTGCTGATGTTCAGGAATGCCAATACCCGTATCCCAAACTGTAAAAGCAATCCACCCTTCCCAATGATTCACGCGCAATCCAATTTCTCCAGATACTTCAGTAAACTTAAAGGCATTGGAAAGCAGGTGTACTAGCATTTGCCGCAGGCGCAATTCATCTGCCACTATTTGGTCTAAGCCTGGTTCAATGACGATACTAAATTGAGGCTCAAGTGAACGTGCGGCTTGAGATTGGTCAGTAACTTTGGCTTTGCTGGTTTGAGTGTGGATAGTTTTTGCTTCTGATAAAGCACGTTCGCAAACTGCGGAAATATTTACTGGGGCCACTGTTAAATCCATTTGACCCGTCTCCATGCGAGTCAAATCCAAAATATCATTGACCACACTCATCAAGTGGCGTCCGCTTTGATGAATTAACCCTGCATAGCGGGCTTGACGCTCGTTTAATTCTCCCAACTGGCGATCAACGAGCAATCGTGATAACCCTAAAACCGCAGTCAGGGGTGTCTTCAGTTCATGGCTAATACACGCTAAAAACTCATCTTTTAATCGATTTAGTTGAATGAGATCGGCATTTTTGGCTGCCAATTCTTTACAAAGCTGTTGCTGTTCGGTCACATCAGTAGCTAAGACTAGCCACAAATCGTTACCTATTCCTGAGTTATTACCACGATTGAGTCCCTCTGTTGTCAAGGTCATCTCTACTTCTAAACCTTGGACTCTCAACTCAGGGCTATCTAATGGAATTTTAGCAAACTGCCAGATTCGCTCTTGACCATTTTGCACTTCGACGATGCAGATGCAAGTACCTACCTGGTTATCCCAATAGCACTGACTAGATGCACCAACCGTAGTATGTTGCTGTTCATGCACATTATTTATAGGTGGGGTAGTTGTTTGCATACGAGCGCCATTTTGCTGTATCGCTTCACTCCTTGTCGATAAGCTATTTTCTCCATGATGCAGTTTGCTCGTTGTGGCTTGGTCATCACCACCATGTCCATTTTCCCTGCTGTGCAAATGAATCTTGCGGGCTTTTGGCGATGCATATTCTGGCTGTTTGACTCGGTTGGGGGCAAGTATTGTCTCTACTTGTTGCCTAACACCTTCTGGATCTTTGAGTGCTCCCAATTGTTGCCACCAAGCTGGGTTTTGCGCTACTACCTCACCAGTACCAGTTTGCAACATTAAAGGCCAAGGCAGTCGTTCCAACAGCTGTACAAGTGGCTTATAGCCTGATGCCTGCCGATGATTTAATGTTTGTGCTGGTGAGTAAGTTGTCGCCTCTGCATCATCTATGTCTTGGTTTGCTGCATAGTCTTGAGGAGTAACCTCAGAGATTGCATCAATAGCAACTCTCTCTTGAGTTATTAATCTTAATATTCGTAGGTTGTCTAGGAGACCTAAAAATTTGCCATTTGGGTCAATGAGTGCCCAATCTAAATTGTTATTGTTTATTTGGGTTTGTTGGTAGCGCAAAAACAAGCCAAATTGCTCTACACATTCAGCAGCTGGTATGGTTTGTATTGGTTCTATCAGCACTGTACCGAAAATTGACACTGGCTGCTGCAAATTCAGATGAGCGCCACCAACTGCTGCCAATAATTTTTGTATTAACCGGGCAGAGTGCAGCAACCCTGTGGGGTGTTGCTGCTGATTCACCACTACCACGCGATCGCACTGCTCTTTTTCAAAAATCTCTAGCACCATTGCCAGAGTACTTGTTTCTACGCAGACGGGTACATTTGTTAAAAAATCATAAAGCGGGTATTGTAGCATTGACATAAAGCTTCGGGGGTCATTCTTCCTTTGGAAGCCTCTGGTCTTTCCACCCCCACTTGGGTAGATGGTACTTATGCCTGAAGCAATCTCCTTTAAGAAGACTCATATAAAAAATTATCGTTACAATTTCCATGCCATTGGAACAATGGGCTTTATTTTCAGGGATACCTAGTTGCGTCCAATATTGTTCTGGATAGTAATGTTTCCCTTGACTGCATTGAGCTTCGGGCTACTATCCTTATCAGTATCCTAACTGGTTCTCAAACTCCTCCTTGATCGCAATAGCTAAAACAATTATGGCTCCAAAGATTCGCTTTAGAACCTTGAGGAATTATAATGATTTAGAATGCGACAATCCTTTAAGTTCGTTTAAGTATCTTATCAAGGAGTGAAATAAAAAAATCTATATTTAGATAGATATACATATGTAATTCAATAACTTAGTTACATTACAATCCACAACAAACGCCTCATCAAAAATCACTAAGTCTTACAACTGACTAGCTGCATCGATTTTTTAAGTTTGCGGTACTATCTGCTGACATAAACTATCCTCTAAGGGCGGACTCATAAATTTACTGCACACCCAATCTGAGCTTAGACGTGTTTTATGCACTAAATCAGCTCACCAAACTTGGTCACGGCGATCAAGGAGATGTATAAACAACAAATGTTATTACCAATATTAATTTTCCAACCAGATGTAAAAAAATCTTTATATAATCCAGATGAACTAGACAACACACAAAAATTGTCTAGGTGGATAGGGAACTTTATTCGCACTACTGTTCCTACCCAATTGTTGCTTGTATCTGTTACAGCAACTACTGTTGCCATGATTAATTATTTAATGAGGCGGTTGCCATCAAAACTTAATGAAATTTTAAATAAAGAATATTGCTATGTATTTGCATCTTACAAGCAAAAACACGAGGTTTTTTTCCAGCAGATGGATCGAGCCGACCGAGAGGCTTTGTTGCAAGAAATTAAATCTGATTACCGAGATATACTTATAAACTACTTTACCAGAGAAACAACATTAAAAGAAAAAATTGATAAATTTATAAATGTGGTATTTTGTGCTAATATTCCTGTGCCGCAAATCATTGAAATTCACATGGAGTTAATTGAAGAATTTTCCAAACAACTAAGATTAGAAGGAAGGAGCGACGAAGCATTACTAGATTACCGCCTGACATTAATAGATATTTTGGCTCACCTGTGTGAAATATATAGATGTTCAATATATAAATAAATTACATAACTTGAAGTTAAACCCGGCAATAGCAGCCGCTATCACTTCCTACGAATGCACAAACACATCATATATTTCTATCCTCAAGTCTAGCGAGTCTAGCCTGTACCTTTATGAATAAAGCAAGAAAAACCTATGTTCTCAAGCTTTATGTAGCAGGGAACACACCAAACTCTGTACGGGCATTAAAAATACTAAAAAACATTTTAGACCAAGAGTTTCAAGGTGTTTATGCTTTGAAAGTGATCGATGTTCTGAAAAGCCCACAACTAGCAGAAGAAGATAAAATATTAGCCACGCCAACATTATCTAAAATTTTGCCTCCTCCAGTTCGCAAAATTATTGGCGATCTTTCAGATAGAGAAAGAGTGTTGATAGGATTGGATTTACTTTATGAAGAACTAAGTGAAGAAGACTGGGAAGAGTAAAATATTTAAGCGCAAAAACTTGATGGCGAACTCCGAAGATTAAAACATTATAAACACAAAAACTGGCTTTAATCTCCCTTTTTTAGCAAGAAATGATTCAAAAAGAGCAACCAGAGCAAAGCAACACACCGTTAATTGGGGGTGTAGAAAAAATCCGCACAATGATTGAGGGCTTTGACGATATTACTCATGGTGGTTTACCAGTTGGAAGAACTACCTTATTTAGCGGTACTTCTGGCACAGGCAAAACTTTATTATCTCTACAGTTTCTTTATAACGGTATTACCTATTTTGATGAGGCAGGAGTATTCGTTACCTTTGAAGAATCACCTAGCGACATTATTAAAAATGCCTATATTTTTGGCTGGAATTTACAACGCCTAATCAACGAAGGTAAATTGTTTATTCTGGATGCTTCACCCGATCCAGAAGGGCAAGATATTGTCGGAAACTTTGACCTTTCAGCCCTTATTGAGCGCTTGCAATATGCTATTCGCAAATACAAGGCAAAACGAGTTTCTATCGATTCTATAACAGCGGTCTTTCAGCAGTATGAAGCTATGGGAGTAGTGCGGCGGGAGATTTTTCGCCTAGTAGCACGTCTTAAACAGCTGAATGTCACCACTGTAATTACTACCGAACGTAGTGAAGAATATGGGCCTGTTGCCTCTTTTGGGGTCGAAGAATTTGTTTCCGATAATGTAGTAATTGTTCGTAACGTTTTAGAAGGAGAACGTCGCCGTCGCACCGCTGAAATTCTCAAATTGCGCGGTACAACTCATATGAAAGGCGAGTATCCTTTTACAATTACTAACGCAGGAGTCAATATCTTCCCACTGGGAGCGATGCGCTTGACTCAAAGGTCTTCTAATGTACGGGTGTCTTCTGGGGTTAAAACCCTGGATGAAATGTGTGGTGGTGGTTTCTTTAAAGATTCGATCATTTTGGCAACAGGAGCCACAGGTACTGGTAAAACTTTGTTGGTCAGCAAGTTTATCCAAGATGGCTGTTTAAATGGCGAACAGGCAATATTATTTGCTTATGAAGAATCACGTGCCCAACTATCTCGGAATGCTTCTTCTTGGGGAATTGATTTTGAGGAATTAGAACGGCAAGGGTTACTCAAAATCATTTGTACATACCCCGAATCAACAGGTTTGGAAGACCATTTGCAAATTATTAAGTCAGAAATTGCTGTCTTTAAACCAGCGAGGATTGCAATCGACTCCCTTTCAGCCCTAGCTAGAGGAGTGAGCAATAATGCATTTCGACAATTTGTAATTGGTGTGACAGGTTACGCTAAACAAGAAGAAATTACTGGATTTTTTACTAATACAACTGATCAATTCATGGGGTCACATTCGATTACTGACTCCCATATTTCCACGATTACTGACACAATTTTGATGTTGCAGTATGTAGAAATTCGTGGAGAAATGTCACGGGCAATAAATGTATTCAAAATGCGGGGATCTTGGCATGATAAGGGTATCCGCGAGTACAATATTACCGCAGACGGGCCTGACATTAAAGATTCTTTCCGTAATTACGAACGGATTGTTAGTGGTGCTCCTACCCGCGTTAGTATCGATGAAAAGGCGGAACTTTCTCGCATCGTCAGACGTTTTGAAGATAAACAGAGTTCCGATTCCTAAATTTGTAGCGTACTATATTCTTTTCTAAATTTAGTGTCGTGCTATATTCTGTGGTGAAGAAAAGTTTTCTGCCGCTAGATTGATTTCGTGTGAGGGGATGCGGTGAAAGGACAGCAATTATTCCATAGCTTCTTGCCTGGTGTGACAGCAGCGGTATTAACAACACAGCCCGCTTGGGCTGATACTGTGAAAGTCAGTGGGGTAGAGCTGGCGTCTTCTCCTAGTGTCTTGACTTCTAATTATGGTCGAACCTTAGTTGCAGAAGCCATGAATACGCAACTGCCTGATCAAGCAGGTAGTAGTATTTCAGCTCAAGTACCTTCTTTTAATTGGACTTCACTCAACGTAAAACCTGTAACTTATCACAGTATTTCGGTGATGGGGGCAGGAATTACAAGTTGGCAAAAAGCACCAATACTTAGGGAAAATCAGGGTAGGTTTTTTAGTATGGCACCTACTTTACATACTTCCCACCCGCTAGATTGGAATTCTACTAAAAGCAACCAAAGACAGACTACCTTAGCAACTTCTAGTCAGAAATCCGAGAAAATAGTTGTTCCGACTTCTATTTCCAAACTCTCTTCTGCCCGGAAAAAACCGTTGCTTCTGTCTTCTTTAAAGCGACCAACAACTCAAAAGAAAAATTCTAATACTCAATTGCGGACAGCTTCACAAGCTGCAATTACGGGTGTAGGAGCAGCAAAGCTGTTGGAAATACCCAATTGTTCACAGGGACTGGTCTCCAGAGGTTGCCCACAACCAATTTCTGCTATGGAGTTCACGGCTCAAGATAGTACTCTGACGGCACCGACAACAGAGAGTCCAACACCTGCGGGTTCCGGGCAAACTCCGACTGTGCCAGCAACAGTCAGTCCAACGCCTGCGGGTTCTGGACAAACTCCGACTGTGCCGGGAACAGTGCTTCCAACGCCTGCGGGTTCTGGACAAACTCCGACTGTGCCAGCAACAGTCAGTCCAACGCCTGGGGGTACTGTGCCAATTCCTGATAACTTGAACCCAAATCCCAATCCCCTGCAATTTCCTACCAAACCAGAGGAAGTAAGGCTTCAAGCAAATCAGCCGATTTCTTTAGAGCAGGCTTTGGAACTAGCACGGCGCAATAATCGGGAGCTACAGGTGGCTGTATTGGAGCTGGAGCGTAGTCAAGCAGCTCTTCGTGAGGCGCAAGCGGCTCTATTGCCCAATGCTAGTATTAATGCTGATATCACTCGCCAACGTAGTGTTTCAGATACATATAGAGTAAAAGTACAAGAGCAACAACAAGCTGGTTTACCACCTGCATTGCGTCAACCAATTGAGTCGGCTCCTACGAATACGAATTTTAGTGGTCAAGCACAAATCACCTATGATATTTACACTTCTGGCAGGCGGCAAGCTAACATCAGAGCGGCTGAGGAACAAGTTCGCTTTAATGAGTTGGCTGTGGAGCGTCAGTCTGAGGAAATCCGCTTGAATGTCTCCACTGAATATTACGATCTGCAACAAGGTGATGAACAAGTACGCATTGCACAATCATCTGTAGAAAATGCCCAGGCTAGTTTGCGGGATGCAGAAGCTTTAGAGCGAGCTGGTGTGGGTACGCGGTTTGACGTGCTGCGATCTCAGGTAAATTTAGCAAATTCTCAACAAGATTTAACTAATGCTATTTCACAGCAACAAATTGCCCGTCGTCGTTTAGCGGCTCGGTTGAGTTTGTCACAGTCGGGAAATATTAGTGCGGCAGACCCGGTAAAATTAGCCGGTCTTTGGAACCAGTCCTTGGAACAAAGTATTGTGCTAGCTTTTCAAAACCGTCCAGAATTGCAACAACAGTTGGCGCAACGTAATATCAATGAGCAACAGCGACGGCAGGCCCTCGCAGCACTAGGCCCACAAGTTAGTTTGGTTGCCAGCTACGATTTCTCTGATACCTTTAATGATGATGTCAGCGTTAGCGATGGTTATTCTTTGGGAGTGAGGGCGAGTCTGAATTTGTTTGATGGGGGAGCAGCAAGAGCAAGGGCAGCTCAGGCCAGAGCTAATATTGCGATCGCAGAAACTCAATTTGCCGATCAGCGCAACCAAATTCGTTTTCAGGTGGAACAGGCCTTTTCTAACCAGCAATCTAATTTGGAAAATGTTCAAACCGCTAACACTGCTCTAGAACAGGCTAGAGAAGCTTTACGTTTAGCGCGTTTACGCTTCCAAGCTGGTGTAGGTACTCAAACTGATGTCATTAACTCTGAAAATGACCTGACAAGAGCTGAAGGAAATCGCATCAGGGCTATTTTGGATTACAATCGTGCTTTGGCTCAGTTACAACGCTCTGTTACCTCAAGAGCATTACGTTAAAATTCTTTAGTCACTAGTCAGTAGTTATTAGTACTCAACCAAAGAACTAATGACTATTGGCTTTAGACTATTGGTTAGTTTTGTGTTACGTAATCTGTTTCGCATCTACAATTTTAGTAGAATTTTAGATTATAGGAGTATTTGTTTGGCGATCGCGTAGCGCACCAAGTTATTTCAGTATTTTTTCATAAAAAAAAGGTTCTTAAAACTAAAAAATATACACTTATTAAACTGAGTTCTAGCGTACAAAGTCGAAAAAAGTTTTATTAATTTACCAGGGTTGTATAAGATAGCTGTACTTGTGTAACAGTACTTGACACAATCATTTAATTTTGAATACGGCAAGGCAGACGATAAATAATCAATTGAAATTGGAATAACATAGCTGAGTATTTAATCACTCCGCTCATCAAAAATTTATGACTACAGTTACATCGCAAGAAATTGCACAGTTTCGCTCTCAATTAGCAGATGATCCCAGAGGACTGGCAGTACTAGACTTGATTGAGGACTGTGAGGGAGATTTAGAAGATGCCGCGATGACACTAGCAATTAGAGCAGGACAAGAACCAGAAAGAGCAAATTCAGAGTGGTTAGATGCTTTAGCTAGAAAGTGGCGTGCTGTTATTTGCGAACAAGAATTTCGGGAACACTTGCTGAATGGTTCAGTTCAGCAGATGATGGAGTACTTTTATACAATGCCGACGTTTCCTAAAATTTTGGCAGTACCAGTTTTAATATATGTGATTAAAAAAGGCGTGAACAATTTTTGTGAGCCGTTAGATTTGTTAAAATAATATTTGCTCTAGAGAAATAGGGATATTGTAAGTTGATTTATCCTATTACTCTGTTTGTTACTAATAATTTTAAGCAAGGTACAAGATTGATTTGACCAGCACTGATACGCTGTTAATTAAGGCAGAATTTTTCATAAACAACTTTTCTGAAATCAATGAATTACCTTGTTGCCGTATTACCAGACCGTATTCAAGCTGAAGCTGCTTACTTAGCTTTAGAAAAAGACGCCATAAAAAGTACTATTCTGGGCAGGGGTTACAAAAGCGCTGATGAGTTCGGCTTGATTGACCCTACAGATAAAGCTAAAAACCAAGTACGGCTCATGGCAATCTGGCTTGTACCATTTGGTTTTTTTGCTGGCTTTACCTTCAGCGTCATCACTGGTTTGGATACCTTTGCTTGGGCAGGCGAAATTGGCAATCACGTGATTGGAGGTATACTGGGCGCTGCTAGTGGTGCTATGGGTAGTGTGTTTGTTGGTGGTGGAATCGGTTTGGTTGTGGGTGGTGGTGATGCTTTGCCCTACCGCAATCGCTTGGATGCAGGAAAATATTTAATAGTAGTTGAGGGTTCTGAAACTCTGACTCGGCAAGCAACCCGAATTTTGCGTCAGTTTGAGCCAGAAAATATCCAGGGCTATGCTGACACGACTACCGTGTACTGAATGAATCATTCATTACAAATTACAACACCCCCAAATAATTACTAATTCGTAATTCGTAATTAAATAGATACGAGCAAGCACTAAATTAAAAATTTAGTGCAATGCAATCAGTGTAAGGTTTAGAGCAAACACTGCTCGTAGCTAGGAATTACGCAGACGCGTAGCGGCTTGTCGTAGGCTAGTGCGGCTTCCCGCAGGGTATTATCAATTACGAATTACTTTGACGCTAGAATCAAACAGGGGTCATCAGTCATTAGTGGTTGATTATTGACTTTGTGGTGATAAGTCAAAATTCATAACTTTCAAAAATGTTACCAAGAGAAGAACTTTTAAAAGGTGTTGAAAATCGAGATAGTGTAGCTCGTGTCATTGATCAAGCAGAACAAGCAATCAAAACTTGGGAAGTAGTGTTGACAGATTTTCTGTCTCCCCCAGAATTAGCAGAAATTCAACGGGTGTTCAGTCGGTTAACAGAAGTGCAATTGGTGGCGTGGGGTGGATATCCGCAAGCAGAACGCCAAAGATTGGCGATCGCCCGTGCGGAAATGCCGCTAGATCAATCTCAAGTTGCCCTTGCTGCATTAGAAATTGCTGGTAATTTTTTGTTTGATACCGCTACTCACCGCGACTTTTTAGGCGCAATGCTGGGGACAGGAATAGTCAGGGAAAAAACCGGAGACATTATTGTACTAGGTGAGAGGGGCGCACAGGTAATTGTTGCACCGGAGTTGACAGAATTTTTAGAGATGAGTCTCAAACAGGTGCGATCGGTTCCTGTAAAAACCCAGCCGATAGAGTTTAGCGAATTAAAAGTTCGAGAACCAAAGAAAAAAGAATTAACTACTGTTGAAGCTTCTTTGCGCTTGGATGCGATCGCCTCTGCGGGTTTTGGCATGTCCCGCAGCAAAATGGTTGATTTAATCGACTCCGGCGATGTCCGCGTTAATTGGAAGGAAATCTCCCAAGCTAGTTCTCAAGTCAAAACAGGTGACTTAATTGCCATTCGCGGTAAGGGACGGTTAGAAGTTGGGGAAGTCGCTGTTACCAAAAAAGACCGCTACCGGGTACAGTTAACTAGGTATATGTAATCAAGTGAAAATTTAGGTAGGCATAGGGAGTTTTAAAGTCACAACTGCATGGAAATCTTAACTCATAAACTTAAGAGCTATCTGAGACTTTAAAACTTCTTGCTAACATATTCAGCAGAATTTTCCGTGGTACTACTCTAGCCAATATAGTTCTAATTTGAGTTTTAATATCGCCAATCACAACAGCTGGCTGCCAATTTTCCAAAGCTTTCAGTGATACTTCTACCACTTCTTCACTAGTAAACATTTGATTTGTGCTTCCTGCCAAAGTGGGAGGAAAGTTAGCTTCGGTAAAAAAGTTAGTTTCTATTGGCCCTGGACAAGTAACGAGAACACGAACACCATAGGGACGATTTTCTGCCCATAGTGCCTGACTAAAACTAACAATAAAAGCTTTGCTGGCAGCATAAACAGAAAGATACGGCATTGGTTGAAATGCGGTAATTGAAGATACATTAATAATGCTTCCCGATTGACGTTGCCGCATCAAAGGTAGAAATTTATGAGTTAAGTCTACTAAAGCAAGAATATTTAATTGCACTATTCTGACTTGCTTTTCGCCATCAGAGCTAGCAAAATCGCCATAATCACCAAAACCAGCATTATTTATTAATAAATCAATCGTTAATCCCTTCGCTTGGGTAGCATCAAACACTGCTTGAGCAGCATGAGGTTCGGTAAGGTCTTTAACTATAACTTCTATTTGAATGTTGTAATTTTCTTGTAGCTCTTTAGTTATTTGATGTAGTTTTTCTTGTGAACGTGCAACTAAAACGAGATTTGTATTGCGTGCAGCTAGTTGTTGGGCAAAGGCTTTACCAATACCACTAGAGGCACCTGTAATTAAAGCAGTTGGCATTCTAGGTATTTTGATAAAAATTAAATCAGTCTATAGATATTAACAATAGTTATTGCGATTTTTAACCATCTAGAGTGATATGCCAAAGTGGTTAAAAGTGGGACTTAAGGATATAGTAACTATTTAGTGCTGGGCGGGAATACTAGAGTTATAAATCACATTTTTAGTCTATGTATCGCCTGAATAAAAGAGCTTTGCAAATTTTGCGTGCTGAAGTTCAAAGATGTAGTGGAAATGATCAGGTAAGTAAAATTGAGCAGGAAATAGTAATTAAGCGATTAGAAAAACTACGCTTGGAAAAAGGCTCTCCGGTCAAGTTAGATGAACTGCGCGATAGCGTTGTAGATGTATATCCACAATTTAGTGAGAAGGTACTTAAACAAGCTGTAAAAGCTAATCAACAGCTTGGTTTTTTCACCAAACTCAAATGGGTAACTATACTTTTGGGGAGTTCAGCAGGTGCGCTGTGGCTAGTAAATTTGCCTTACCCCATGATTCGCTGGCCTATTGCTAAAACTGCTCCAATCCTGCTGTTGCCTAGCTACATAAATATGGATTATCACTATCGTGAGGCAATTAACAACCTTGAGCAAGCAGACCAGTTAATTAATCAAGCTACTAGTCCAGCTGATATTGAGCAAGGTTCCCAGAAAGCTAAAGAAGCACAAAAAAATTTAGATAATCTGCCAGTTTGGTTTTTAGGATACTATCCTCAGGCGTACTGTAATTTTTTCGGTTGCAGTTGGAAGTTTACTATAGATGAGTTTGAAGCGGCTCGTCGCCGGGTGGCGCGGATAGATGCGATCGCCTTCCAAGATAAAAATGCTTTTACACCACTAGTTCAAGGAGAACAGGTGCTAAAATTGGCTCGGCAGCAGTATGAACAAGCTACCAGTATTAAGGATAAAGAACAAGCGATCGCATCTTGGCAAGCAGCTATAGACCAATTAGAGCAAATTCCTGAAGCAACATTTGCCGGAGAAACTGCACAAACTAAACTTAAAGCTTACAAACGTGATTTTGATAATGCACGTATCGGGACAATTATTGCTGCTGCTCAAGAATTTGATTTAGAAGCTGAAAAAATCCAATCAATACAACCCAAAGCAGCATCAGAACTATGGGAACAGGCAATTAAGCGCCTCAATCAAATCTCCACAGAAAATCCTCGGTATTTAGAAGCACAAAGATTACTAGCTGGTTACCAAGTAAAACTGAAAACAGTTGCCGATCCTCGTAGTGGTACATATATAGAGGCGGCAAAGCAATTTGCCATAGCAGCTGCTAAAGCATCGCAAAATCCTCCCCACCCTGTAGTGAAGTGGGAACAAATTGAAAAGTTATGGCAAAAGTCTATCAATCAGCTCGAAAACATTCGAGTGGAAGAACCAGGTTATATAGCAGCACAAAAGTTATTAGCCGAGTATCAAACTAACTTAGGCATTATTGAAACTCGACGCAAAGCCGAAAGTGAAGCACAAGCATCTTTCCAAGAAGCTAATGAGCAAATTCAAACTTTAATAGCTTCTCCTCCCTCCGATCCTCAGCAGCTAAAAGGTCAAATACAAGGGATTATTAATCGGCTGAAGACTATTAAAGCCGGGACAACTGCCTACGCAGAAGCGCAAACGCTGCTGGTGTCTGCTCAAAAAAGGTTGCAATAGTAAGTTTTTTTCTGAAATGTTAAATGCTATGTCTAACGGTGATCTGTTGCACGTCTACACCTGATTGCATCAGTAAGATACTTGCTTCTGGTAAATAGATATGCTATCTTTGATAACCGTGGGTTAAGGACGTATAGCTCAGTTGGTTAGAGCGCTACGTTGACATCGTAGAGGTCACTGGTTCGAATCCAGTTACGTCCATTTGTGTACAGTGACTAATTGTTTGTCAGATTCTGACTTTACCCATAACTTTGCCGCAACGGCAAGCTTATGGTTCCAATAGAATGTGGCAAAGTTATGCTTCCAATTTTCCAGGTGTACAGAAAGAAGCCAACTTACTCTGCCCTTTTAAGTTTAATAGCTTTACATTCCAATTTCATGTCGTGTTTCATTTAAAGCAGCACGAATCTGTTTGTAACGGAGATATCCAGGATGAGTCATTATTTCTAGACACACGAGCTTCTGAAGGGTATTCTCCTTGATTATGCAACTTAAGTACAATCTGCTTAACTTCTCTGCAAGACTGCTGTATCTTTTCTTTGTGACATGCTTTACCATAACTACGGTATTTGGCAGAAATAGCACGGCATAAATCTGGAAAGTGCCTGAAAATTGTCCGCCTATTATATTATCCCAGACATGTAGCTACTTCTTTCATTGTCAGTGGTGGCTCGTTGTCGCTTCCAAGGATTGCTAGCAAAGCATCTTGTACTTGATTAGCCTCGAAAAGTTTTGGAGATGCTCTTAGTGTGGGCGATCGCCGAATAGTTTTGTGTGAGATTTTCGTAAAAGATTTAGTAGCAAGTTGTTCTGGTTTGAGTAAATCTAGCAAAGATATTTCTAAGCAATAACAAATTTTGAGAAGTATATCAAGCACTGGTAAAGCTTTACCTGTCTGCCACATCCATAAAGTATTCTTCGGTATTCCCATCAAACGGGCAAACTCAGCTATATTGCCATTAGTCACTGCATTTATGACTAGACTCAAAGATTTGGCAATTTCTTCTTTTGCGGGTGGAGAGTTAAAAGATAGGGTGGAAGAAATTAATTCTCCAATAACCTCTACTATCCAAGTTTGCCATTGTAATTTTTCTTGAGATAAAGTTAAGCAATCCATAAGTTCTGAGGATGACTTGGCAGCAAGATTCATACCTAGCCAACCACTACACTTGGAACAGTAACCTGGAACTACACGAAGCGATCACCCATTACAAAACTTCAATCACCCCGAATCACAAAAGCTTCTCAATGAGAAAGCGATCGCTACTTGATCGGCTAAGTTGACGCTTAGTTATTAAGCTATTACTCAGATTGGTTGTACTTACATTAAGCAGTGTTAGATTCTATCAGGGCAAGTTCCCTGCCAACTTCTCTGAGCACCTGCCTCAGCACCCCTCGGCAAGTTCTGGACTTGAGTAGCTCCCCCAAGACGCGCTAGTTGAGCGCCACTGCCAATACCACACGCATACAGTTGACGGTCTGTGCCTTCTCCTCGACTGTATAGCCACCAAACAACACCTTTTGTGTTAACTCGGTAAAATCCATCGACCAAATCACAAGTACCTACCCAACGTCTACCAGAACCGAGTTCGCTTGAATCCTTTGATAGGATATTGACCCGTCCTTCGCCGCCTAAATTTTGTAAATGCTGGTCGCTTGCAACACCACAACTCAGGCGTTCGCCATTGCGAGTGAATAACCGGAACACAACAGAGTTACCATCTTTGCGATAAAAACCATCCTCATACAAAGTTTGAGCTTGAGCCTCTTTCACTGATGCCACAGTGAACAGGTAGGGAATAAAGGTAGCAACACCAATACAAGTTACCAACTTAAGGAATTTATTCATGTTTCCGCTCCGGCTGTGAAACCTAACTTGTTACTAAGTTATTAATGAGATTATTTTGATCTGCATTAAGGAGTCATTACCGAAAACTGAAATCTTGGTTATTCTCAATACATACTCACTGTCAATCACCCTGAAGCAAAAAAGCCTTGCCATTAGCAAGCAATCGCCCATTACAAAACCTCAATCACTACAAATCACAAAAGCTACTCAATGAGAAAGCGATCACTATCCTTATAAAAACTGTACAAAGCGATCGCCCAGCACAAAACCTCTATCACCTCGAATCACAAAAGCTAGTCAATGATAAAGCGATTGCCTCCGGCACGCTACGCGATCGCTTTATCACCCATTTGATGGATTAGGAAATAGCTTGCGAAGCAGTCACACTATTAGACTGTTGCTTAGGTTGCAGTGATACCAACTTTTTTCCACTCGCTGCCTGTCTCTTCTGCCAATCAGCAAATATTGCTTTGAAGTCATAGTCAAAAGATTTGGCGTGTTCTTCACGAATCCGGTGCAATTCTTCTAAAACTTCGTCTTCCCACATACTCTACTCTATTCTCTTAAAAACTACACATCGAACGAGTGCATGGTTAGATTTCGGTAATGGTTGCAACCATACTAAACTTTTTTCTACTGGCTCTCTGTCTTAATATTGCTAAGTAAGCTTTATTGTCCCCGCCCTGGCTTGCAATCAGCAAAACTCAATGCCTCAGTATCGAGGAAACTAGCGATCGCCATCTCAATAACCGCTTCAACCGGATACTCAATTACATTCGCATGGGCAATTAGGGCAGCCCGAATCTTTTCAGGTAGCAGTTCCAAGATGACTTCGGCATCAGAGGCGGAAAGTTGCTCTTTTAGTTTTGCTTGCATAATTTTACTGTTCGGTTGGAATCTGGACGTTGTAAGGAGGCTCAGTAGCTCTTAAAATGATGGCTTCTAGCTCCAATAGTAGCGCAGGGTTTCCCCAATAAGAAATTGGCTGCACTGCAATACGAACATCTTCATCGCTATATTTATCAAGCCACGCCCACAAAAAAGCTTTGTGTCCACCAGTGAAGCGACTCCGCAAATTCTTGGTTTTACCGATGTATAGCAACCCATTGGTTTTGTGTCTGATGGCATAGATGCCAGGACGAGCAGGAATATTGCTAAACTGACGGTTCAAGGGAAGACATTGCTCAAAAGGAGTAAAGGCGATTGCATCTAAGATTCTCCGAGCCTGGATTTGCAGTTCCGAGTCGTTCATCGGCATGAAAACAAGAAGGCTGATTGCACAGAAATTATGTTGCCACAAATTTTGTCACAGCCTACGCTCAATAAGAAAGCGATCGCCACTCTTGCAAAAACTACACAAAGCGATCGTCCATTACAAAACCTCAATCACCTTGAATCACAAAAGCTACTCAATGATAAAGCGATCGCTACTTTTATAAAAACTACACATCAGAGCGATCGCTATTTTGTAAAAACTACACATCAAAGCGATCGTCCATTACAAAACCTCAATAACCTCGAATCACAAAAGCTTCTCAATGAAAAAGCGATCGCTATTGTCGAGCTAAATTTCTAGATTGCTGTGTTCCTCTACCTTCTGACGCAGAGTCAATTCCTTGCCCATTATCTTTAAATACCTAATTTATGTGTTCCGGGTGAACCTTTGAAATTAGATTCACAAGTGGTGTCTGTGCCAAAAACAGCCAATCTCTGTTCAGAACCTAGAAGAACTTAATTTAATGCGATCGCTTACCTCTATTCCCATAATTTGTAAACTGTAGTAGCCGAAATCAATAAGTTTTGTTTACTACTAGTTAAGCGCGGTATTGCCACACCACCAAAAGAGAAACTATGAAACTTTCCATAACACAACCAATAGTTAGAATACAAACCTCATCCTCAAAATTCATCGCTATTGCCAATTCCCCACAAGGACGTAAGGTGCCCAAAACCTGGGAATTTGATAATTAGGATTGTTTAAAAGAGTAAGTTGTGCTTGACGGAGTGCTTCGGCTTTATTCAACTTGTTCTTAGCTAACTCTTCGTAGAAGTGACTCATCAGTAAAGCGGTGGACTCATCATCTATGTTCCACAGAGAAGCAAGTGTACTGCGTGCGCCAGCCCGCACAGCTACTCCAGCCAGTCCTAAAGCAGCGCGTTTATCTCCGACGGCTGTTTGACAGGCACTCAAAACCAGTAATTCAATAGCATTACGGCTGCTAGTGTTTCTGGTTCGCAGAAAGCTATCCAATTCGTTGACAATAATTGGTTTATCCCAAGCTAAAATAAAGGTTTTTTCGGCTTGAGAACTGAACTGTCCGTGAGTAGCAAGATGCACTACAGGAAAAGGAAGTGAGTTGATTTCTTTTTGTAGAGATGTGCTAGTAAATTGCTGATTGAGAAGTATTTTACTACTGGAAACCTCAGACTTAATTTGATTTAATTCCAACCCTACATTGGCGAGGGGGGAAAAGCCGTGGCGTGCTTCTGTAAGACCAGCGCTTAAGGCTTGTATTTGTAGCTGCTGCACTGATTTTGAGGGTAGTAATTGTAGTCCTGGTGTTAATGCGATCGCATACTTTTGAATTAAGTATTGTTGACCGTCATAGAGTACAGCCATTGGAATGTTACGCAAAGAGCCATCTAGAACAAACACCAAAGTTTTGACTTTGCTTTTAGCTAAGTCTGCTTCTAGTGGTTGTAGTAGCCAACTATATAACTGTCGAGATAAAGACTTAACATCCCGCGACATATAAGGTCTAATGAGTTTCTGTTGCAGTTTCTGTATAGTTGTCTCCACTTCAGTCTGAGTTATGGCAACTTTGTAATGACGTAGGGGTTGTTGCGGCAACTTGAGGATGACTTCTAATCGGTCTGGCAAAATAATCGGATAAATAACTGTCGCTGTCGGATCGTCTTTGTCGATCACAGAATCGATTTGGATTGGTTTTCCTTCTAAGCAAGCTACCCGAAAAAAGTTGTCTAGTTCAGCCAGTTGCAGAGATTCGATCAGATTACGAGCTTGGATGAGGTTTTCTTGACTGGGTTGCGAGTTTTCCTCTGATTGTAAAAGTAAATCTACGAATTGCCGATAAACTGGCTCTACTTCCTCGCGAAAAGAAAATTGAATTTCGGGATTAATCGCAACTAAATCCTGACGCAGAGATTGAAGAGTTGTTACTGCCTGAGTATAAGCTGCGATCGCTCCTTGATTATTTCCTTGATACTTGAGCAACCGTCCTAACTGCCATTGCCAACGATAGCTAATGTCTGGTGCATTAATACTTTGAGCTAAAATTAAAGCTTGCTGGGTCAGTTCTTTAGCGGTTGACCATTGCTGGGTTTGTTCGTAAAGTCCCCCAAGATTTCCTAAAGCATAAGCTTCGGCTCGTTGGTCTTTGATAATTTTGGCTTGTTGAATTGCAGTGGCTAAGAGTTTGCCTATTTCTATCGATGAAGAAACGCGATCGTTACTAGCTTGCTTGAAACGAATTAAACTTTGGGCAAATTTAATCCGAGCGTAGATTACCTGACGACTTGGGGCTAAAGTAGCAAGCTCAGATTGTATAGTAGGTAATAACGTCTGGGCAGATACCCATTGCTCTTGCTCTAACAAAACTTGCAATTGATTTAATTGCGCTTGCAGCCGCGTCATTGGCGAGGCTGAGGAAGTAGAAGCTTGACGATAAAACTCTAAAGCTGCTTCAACTTGCTGCTGAGTTCGGGCGGTGTTACCTAAACTCAATTGAATTTCCGCTACAAGTTCTGGAGATTTTAGCCGTTGAGCCACAGCCAAACTTTGCTCTAAAATCTGCCGAGAACCGAGACTATGATTTGCGTTGTTCTGATCTAAATCTCCAACTAATCGCAGGATATTACCGAGACTGAGCAATCCAGTAGCTTTGAGTAGAGAGTCCGGCTGCTGTTGCAGGTTTTGATTTACTTGGGTGAGTGTGATTAAGGTTCGCCGATAAAGCCCCAGAGCTTGTAGTGCCTGAGCTTGGTTGATTTGGCTACCAATAATCCCCGCAGTATCGCTGATTTGGGTATAGGCATTATGAGCTTGTTCCCAACTAGTGAGAGCTTTTTCTGATTGCCCAAGCGCCAGTTGCAACTGACCTTGAGTGTTGAACGCTTGGGCTAAAGCTGATGTGTGCTCTTTATTTCTGATATTTGAACTTGCTTGTAATAACGTTAAACTATCTGCGATCGCTTTAGTTGCCTCAGGCCATTGTCCCAATTGTTGATCTGCTAATGATAAATAGTTCAATGCCAATGCTTGGTTGAGCTTGTCACCTTGGGATTGTAATGCTTGAGAAGCTTGTTGTAGAACCTTTACTGCTTCAGCAAATTTTTCTGCTTGGTATAGTTCCCAACCCTGTTGCAATAGTTGCAGAGAATTTACATTTTGAGTCTTAAGGGTTTGAGCCGCATCAATTGTCTGCGCTCTTAACATGAGTTGCCAAGAGCCGCTGAATACTATACCAGCCAGTAACACAATCAGCCGTAACAAGTAGTAATTAATACCAAAATAAAGTTTAGGGAACACGGCAGGTAGTTGAATTAGAAGTAAATGTTTGAGGAGTAGTAATTGCTTGGGCAGTGAGGACGACTTCGCCCTTTTTGTTGAACTTCCAACTATCAGCTGGCACAATTTCAACGCCAGCAGATGCTTCAGATGGTTGCGTGGCAGTCTTTAAGTTCTGCCGATTAGCCATAACAGACGGACGGCGAGCATCTTCCCACACTGCATCACTACTGAGTAGTTCGCTGGGATTAGGTGGTAAACCGCCACGTCCGGTGATTGTAAATTGGCTAGCTATTTTTCCATTGTGGGCGGCACAGCCTTGTGCAATTAATCCAGAAGCATCAACAACCTCTGCTGGTAATTCCGCTAATCCCCGGCTGGGGTCAACATCAGGTGTATTTATATTTACCTGACCGCTTAACGTAGGACTTGCCTGAGAAATTGCAGAGATGTCACTTGTTGGTAGTTTTTGGGTGTCAAGTTGGATGGGGTCGTTGGTTGATAGTAGTCTCACTAAGTCTTCTCGACTACGCACCACCATACCAAAGATGTTAGTTGCGTTGATTGCGACTGTACCACCACTGCCGCTAAAAGCATTGGCGGTGATGTCGCTATTTTCTCTTGGGACAGCAACAATGAATGGAGAATCAATAATGATATTACCGCCATTTCCACCAGCTTGTGCCTTGCCTGCGGTGGTAGAAATATTACTGTTACGGCGTAGGATCAACATGTTTTGATCCTGTATCTTAATATTGCCGCCTGTATTGCTAGCTGTTTCGGCAGAGATAAATGCCCCCCGATCAAGGGTAAGAGAACTTAACTGGAACTGAATATCACCCCCAATCCCAGTTCCCTGGCTATCCACAGCGACACCTGCGCCATCTTGAATGACGGCAGTGCTTGAGCCAATGAAAATACTGCCACTATTGCCTGTAGAAACAGGGGTTGTGTTGGCAAATAGCCCACTATTAGCCCCTGCTAGAGTAACGCGGTCTATGGCATTAACGCTAATATTACCTGCACGTCCATCGGCAGAAGTTCGGGCAGTTAGTTGGCCCCCATTAATTAAGGAGAGCGATCGCGCGTTAATACTAATATCGCCTCCGTTGCCCTCCGCTCCTAGTTCCACTGTGCTGAGAGCAGTACCGTTATCAAAAGAAACTGCATCACTGGCTTGAATTCTCACACTGCCTGCATCTCCTTTTCCACGAGTCAAAGCTTGAAGTCGAGCGTTATTGGTAGCTGAGAGCGATCCTGTATAGAGAGCAATAGTACCGCCCTCACCGCTAGACATCTTCTCCGTATTAGCAAACAGTCCACTATTTTCGCCAGAAAGATTGACACTGTTAACAAAATGGTTAGGTTTGCCGAGGGTGATATTACCAGCCCGACCGCTACCAGAGGTAGTAGTGAGCAGTTGACCGCCACTTGCTGCTTCAAAGGTATTGGAATTTAAAATGATATTGCCAGCAGCCCCATCAGCAGTAGTTCGAGCATCTAAAATCGCCGTGTCCGCCACACGGAAGGTATTAGTGGTAACGTTAATATCACCGCCTCTGCCTTGACTTTCAGTTTTTGTGACTAACCCACTGGTAGAAGCGAAGTTTCCATAGAAAGCATAGAAAGAACCAGCTCCTGAAACATCGACAGAATCAGCAGCATTAATTTCGATATTTCCTGCATTCCCCTGACCAGAAGTGTTGGTATATAGTCCAGCACCCCTAGTGAGAAAAACCGAGCCAGCCTCAACATTAATGTTGCCTCCATTACCCACGGCTTCAGAAGAGACTCTGCTTAAAATCACGCTCTTATCTAAAGAGACAGTTCCACCTGGAGTTGCGATTGTGATTGAGCCTGCTTTTCCTACTCCTTCTGTTTCAGTTTTAAAGCCTGAGCTATCGGTGAGAATGAGGGAGCTGGCTTTGATTGTGATGTTACCTCCATTACCTACGGAACCAAGATTGACATTGCTGTAGAGTCTGCTATCTCTCAGAGAAACCGAACCGTTAACATCTAAGAATATGCTTCCAGCATTCCCTGATAAGCTTGCTTGACCACGAGTGCCAGTACTCAATATGGCATTATCTAATTTGAGTGTTCCAGCTTTAATCGTGATATCTCCGCCATTACCCACGGCTTCATAGTAAACATTGCCGAAGAAAATTGGGCCTCCAAGGTTGGGTACGCCAAGAGAAACATCGCCACTCGCATCCACTAATATGCTTCCAGCATTACCTTTTCCCCATGTGCTGCTACTCAGAGTACCAGCTCCTGAAGAAAACGACCTAGCTTTTATAAAAATATTGCCACTATTACCCACACCTCCAGTGAACACATCGTTTTCAATAAAGGTAAATGTTGAGGTGGTCACCATTCCAGTTCCATTGAACGTAATATCTCCTGCCTGACTGCCAGCAAACCCTTGACCTTTTGCAATCCCAGCGCGAAGAAAAGTGGAGTGTATTGAGTTTCCTAAAATATCTATATTTCGTCCATAAACGGTGATACTACCATTATTAGAAGCAGAAACATCAAGGCGAGTATCGTTGGTGGCAGAACTTGCGATCGCCACATCAGCTCGCGCTACTCCATCTGGAAAAGACAAGCTCATCAAATTGGAATTGCCAGGAATAACATTAAGCCCTACTGTTCCTGGTGCAGCTAGTCCTCCTATCTCAATCCGACTTCCTGGAACTCTTAAAGTTGCCCCTTCTAGTAATACTTTACCCCCCACTAGCGCCAAGGTTTTACCAGGCTGAACCTTAAATCCGCCGGATGTAACGAATTCAGCCCCAACTAGGCTGATTGTATAAGCTCCATTATCAAACCCGGAATTATCCCACCCACTCATTGGTAAACCCGCTCCCGCACCAGTCGCATTACCTGACAAGCTATCAAAAATATATCCAGACTGACTGTATGGGTTATTATTCCAGCTGGAAATGCCTAGATAATGTATGCCAGATGGGGCTGAAGGAGGGTGTAATTGCAAAGTTGATTGTCTAGTTAATTGAGAAGAAAATATATCATTACTGTCATCGTTGCTGACAACGCCTAAAGCATTGGCATTGAACAAGAACAACTGTGTATCTACAGCACTGCTGCCAACTGTCGTTGCTGAGAATGAGCCATCACCAGGTAGATAAATTTGGTATAAATCTACATCATTAACATGAGAAAGCGTTCCAGAAATCGTGCTGAGCTTTGCCCCAGAAGGCTGGTTATTGACTGCCTGTGCCATACTGGGAAGCTCACCTGCATCCTCATTTTCAATGAAGGCATTGGAGGAAGCATTACCAGCCCTCATAATAATATTTCCTTCAGTGCCATTAAACTGTAAACCAGTTGGTACACTGATTGTCAGCAGGGGTCTTGCTGAGGAGTTAGTCGTACTAAACTCTGTACCATCGGCAAACTTCAGACTATTCGCTGTACTAGCTAAAAAAGAACCTCCGATGTTTAATTGAGCATTGGGGCCAAAAATAATGCCATTAGGATTCAACAGAAATAAATTAGCTGTACCATTAGCACGAATTAAACCATCTATATTAGAAATTGAACCGCCTGTTACGCGGCTGATAATATTTTGAATATCTGGAGCATTATTGAAGTAAGCTGTACTTCCAGTTGGAACAGAAAAATCCTTAAAGCTGTGAAACAAGTTGCTTCCTTGGATAGTTCCTGCTTCAATAGTTGTGAGATTATCCTGCGTTCTCACACGAGAATTATCAGGTAGAGTGCCATCGGTCGTAATTTGTGCGTTGGCACTATTTGTAGAAAATGCGATCGCACATAAGCTTGCAATTGCTAAACCTAATTTTTCGTCCCAGCTGCGCTCTCTAGCACTGAGATAGAACATTGCACCCTCCATCCCAAGCAAATTAGTTGCTTTCCATATGCTGAGTAAAATTAATGTATCACTAGTAGTAAATAAATAGTTTTTGTTTTTAATTCACGTAATATAAATTTTTGTAGTGCCTTGCATCCTCCAGCAAATAGTAAATCAAAATCCATAAAATATATAATCTCGTACTAATTTAAATTCTTGTAAGTAGTGCCGATAGCAATGCCCAACTTGCCATAAATATCACGCACCTCTGCAAAAGTCTCAGGCTTAAGCCGATCAGCTTCATCAACAATGATCATTTCTACGCCACAGCCCTTTAATACCTCCATTGTTCTGCCGCTGTACAGTGACTAATTGTTTGTCAGATGATGGCAATCGACAGAATTTGTCACTATGACATTTAATTAGTCACTGTACAAAAACTATTCCAACCTGAACACGTCTGCTATGACTCCGCTATCATCTACCAACCTATTCTTTGCCGGAGAGTCATAAACTACTAACAACGAAGGTGTACCAGTTACATCATTAAATAATGTAATTCCCTCAGCATGATCATCCCTATTTCCATAGGGAATATCTTGTACAAGCTCTGGTTTATGGAGAGCGTCTTCTGGCGCACTAACGCCATTTTTCCAGCGATAAACTTGTACCGGCCCGTCTAAATCCATTGTTGGCCCGGCTAAAAGTAAGACATCTTCCCCATCTATACGCAAGTCTCTGATTCCCAGTCCATTCAACCACAGAAAATGCTTTTTATATTCTTGCTTCTGTTCGCCAATTTGTTGCAGTTTCATCAATCCTGGGGTTGAATCTTCTAACTCTATTTCCACAATTACAGCCCAACCCCGCAATACTGGCCCTCGCAAACCCAGAAAAATTCGGTTTTGATAAATGCCCATTCCCTCGATATCAAAGCCATTATCTTTTCCTGGAATTTCGGCTTTGATATAGCAGCCCAAATGTGGATCATCTGCTAAAGCTGCCATGAGTAAATTACCACGGTCAGTCAACTCTAGTTTAGCCGCACTCAACTGTACATCTGGATTTTGAGGATGTGAACAAGATGAGAATAACTTACCATCTACAAGGGGAATCCGTCCTAGGATATAACGGTTAGCTTCTGATGTAATTGTTGCTAGTCGTTGAATATTTTTTACATCAGTATGCTTAGATTTAGGTTTTTTGCGCTTGTAACTATGAGAACCAACTAACCATAGATAATAATCCGCATAAGCCAGCCCTTCAATATCAATTTCTTCACTTTCTGGCGCAGGTAAACTAATGAATTCAGCCACCCGGAATTGTTGATGCTCTGCAAATTTGTTACCCTCAACCAACGAAAGCCTTTCAAGAGTTGAGGTTTCATCTGATCCGAGCCACAAGTATTTCTGTGATGTTAGTAACAGTGCAGAAATATCTTCTCTGTGTTTTTGAAAGGTTTCTGCAAAAATTAGAAAAACTTGATTTAGTAAAGAAGAGTTTTGCATTTTACAATACTTCTAAGTGTTTTACGATTTTTTATTATTTTTCAACGTTTTAAATAATACTTAATTTTTAACTTATCTTAGCTAATTATAATCCACTTGGGGCATATAAAAGTTGGTTAAAATTAGCGATCGCAGCACAAAAACCATTGAATCTGAGCATATTTATAGATAAAAATTTATAATATTAGAAATAATATTTAACTACCATAAGTAGTATTTCAAAAAATCAATAGATAGATACGATTATTTAACTAAATGCTATCATGCAATAAATTGATTAAGCATATTGTTGATATAAATTATGAAATTAACGACAAACTCCTCCATCCAAACTCTTGGAGATTACGCTTACGAGGCAATTCAAAAACACTTTAATAAAACCTTGAAGTGGGAAAAACCAGTCAAGAAAGATGAAGATCCAGAAGCATTACACCAAATGCGAGTAGGGATGCGTCGCCTACGTACATCTGTGAGTAGGTTTGAGCCAGCACTGAAGTTGCCGAAACCAGTTAGTGATAAAAATATCGGTAAAATTGCTCGTCGTCTTGGTAATCTCCGAGATTTAGATGTACTTAAAGAAACTTTAGAAAATGATTACAAACCAAATTTACCTAATAAAGAACAGAAATATTTGCAAACCGCTTTCGATGCTTTAGCTAAACAACGTGAACAGGCCCTATCTACGGTGGAGACAACATTAAAAGATGAATCTTATAAGTCCCTCAAACAAGCAATGGAAGAGTGGTTAGAAGAACCAAGCTATGAAGAATTAGCCTCAATTACGATTCAGCAAGTTCTACCAGATTTATTGTTACCAGAAGTAAGTAAGTTCTTGCTACATCCGGGTTGGCTAGTTGGAACCCAAATTGTAGGTTCGGAGTTAAAGGTTCAAACAGACTGGGAAGCAAAAAAGGTAGAACAACAATTAACTACTAAAGGTGAAACTCTTCATAGTTTACGCAAACAAGCTAAACGTGTACGCTACCAGATGGAATTGTTTTCTGAGCTATACAGTGAGAATTACGCGGCTTATATTGCAGATGTAAAAAGTATCCAAGACATTTTGGGTGAAATGCAAGATAGTGTAGTTTTAACTGAATGGCTTGAGGATATTTTTAAGTCAGATATGCACACTCATCTGGGTGAGTTAACTAAGTTGTTAGCAAAAAATCGTTATAAATTGTGGCAGCAGTGGCAACCATTGCAGGAGCGGTATTTAAAAGTTGAAACTAGGCATGGCTTTCATTTAACAATACTGCATCCCGCGGAATCTCAAGTGTATAGTAAAGGTGAGGCTAGCGGGCAGACAATTGGATAGGAGCCTCAAGGGACAAAACATAAACACTGCTTTGCGGAATCTGCACAACACGGGTATTTTCTGCAGAACGTAAGCCAGAAATCAACCCAATAGCGCTTCCTAGCATAGCTCCTCGGTCAAACTGATCGGGATCACCTTGGCTCAAAAAACCCAAGGTACTCCCAGTAATTCGGCCCCAAACAGAACCGTTTTCTATGGCTTTGTCATTAGCTCGTTTATGAGTAATGGTAGTGCCAGGAATCATTTGACTTAATGCTTGAATTGAGACAATTCGACCATTAAGTACCAATGACTGTGCCACGATTTTAGCGCCCCCATCATTGGGTTTTAAGACAATGCTAACCGGAGTATTTTCCGACGCGATAACATTACCTCGACTATCTTTAATAGCACTAGCTAAAGGAACCGTTAAGGGATAATCTTTCTTTTGTCCAACATCTACCGTAACGGAAGCGGGAAATGAAACGATAATTGCTGTATCTTGAGGAATGGTAATTGATTCAACGACTGCTTGAGGCTGCACAGTAGGTTGAAGTGTTGCAGTAGGAACTGGTTGAGCTATAACTGGCAGTGTAACGGAACTCAACAAAGATATAGAACAAGCAAGACTCAACAACATTTGCGTTTTCATGAGAGTTTATCCTTTTGATGTGAGTGGGGTTTTCAAGTTTTATCGCTTCACTCAATCAATAGGTTTAGGGTTATTGTTTTATGCAGTCTGATTTCAGAAAAACACTAAATTTTTTGCCCCCCATAAATAGTAGAAAAATAAGAAAACCACAGATACACACTTGTGCATCTGTGGTGAGACTTTAGGGAGAGAAAGAGTTATCAACGATGTAACAGCTAATACCATCCCGAACCTTCGCGGGTGAACCAAGAATCGTTAAAGTCAGGATGTATATTATCTAAGTAGGTCTAAGTAGGGATTATAGGCTGGAAAATCGGAGAATTTTGAGCCGTCTTGCACACGAATGTTGACATTCTGGCAACTCCCTTCTATTTCAATTGTGATATTTTCATTGCGATCGCCCGTCTGTTGCCAAGCTTGTTCTGGAAGAACAGGCTCCCCCAAAGCTCCGCTTTGAGACAAACGCACGCAGTGCGGTTGGGTAACAGGGCGCGCTACGCGATCGCTAGGAGTTTGCCGCAAGAGACTATCTCTGATGATACGTCGATCCCTGTCTACTTCTTGTCTATCTTGGGGAATACAACGCACTCTCATCAATGAGTTGTCAGTGGGATTATCTAGAAGGTAAGGAAGGATTTGAGAGCCACGAATTGTCCGCGAAGGATTTGTCTGCAATGGACTTTGTGCGTTTGCTAAAGATGCTACAGACAACAACACAATTGTACTCAGGGTGATAATACTCGCTCCATCTGGGCTTTTCATACGTTTCCTGAGAATAAATCAAGCAATTGCCGGGGTATTGACCCCAGCGTTAAATAAATTAGGACTTACGCACTGAAGTCTGAAACCCTGATCCCCCCTAACCCCCCTTAAAAAAGGGGGAACGTCTAAAGCCACGCCACTGAGGGAGTCGCTTAACCCGCAAGGGCGCAGGGCTGCCCCTTTCTAAGGGGGTTGGGGGATCTGAGCGCGTAAGTTCTGTAAATTTAAAACTCAAAATGTCTCTTAATTATTTTGAATTTTGAATTGGTACTATTTATCGTCTAACAGTTGATTGACCTGCTGCCCCCGACGACCAGTTTTGATTTCGTAGCGACGGGTGAGGTTGTCTTCGTAATTCATATCTCTAGCAGCAGCAGAGTTAACGAAAGCATCACAATTCTTACCCTGAACTACTGTGGATGAATTACTGCTGTTTTCCTCATTGCGGTTATTGCGGTTATCTTTGGAGTCGCTATTATTTTGGCTACCTTGGCTTGCACCGCTACCACTGACACCAATACCAAAGATACTCACACCACCTCCACCGCCATCATTGTGGCTGCGGGAAGAACTAGAACGAGTGCTAGTAGAAGTTGCTAAGGCAAGTTTGCTAGAACTGCTGCGAGTGTTGCTCCCTAGGCCAACATCACTACACAAAGCACGTGGGTCATTTGCTAGAGTTTTTGGGTCAACCCAAGATTGATGGTCGCCTAATCCCTGGATTTCGGTATTACCAACAGAATTACTGGGTGCGCTAGGAACAGGAGTGCGAGGAGTGCCATTACCTACAACTGCTCCGGGGATGACATTACCAGGTTTAAAAATTTCAGTCGGCTTGATATCAAAAGGCCCTGCAAAAGCTGGTAGCGTTGAGGTCAAAAGTGCAGTAGCTGCGAGCAAAGAGCTAGTTAAGTGACGAAATTTCATGGTCATTCTCCTAAAGAATAAGTGTTTTTGTATATCGGGCTTTAACCCTTCACTTACTCAATAGGTTGACCTCTATTTATTTATGCACCCTCTGAGTTAAGAGTGCTGAGTGCTGAGTGGTGAGTAGTGAGTGCTGAGGGGTAGTGCTGAGTAAAAATACTAGTCCCCAGTCGCTAGTACCAAGTCCCTAGTACCCAATCCTCAATAACCATCTACAGACCAATGAGGAGGATCATTACTCAACTTATATACTCCATACGTGCTACCTACTGTCCACAAAGCCCTATTGAGTGCAGCATTGGCTGGGTTACCTATAGTCAGCATTCTGCCATTAGCATCTTTAATAGTAATATTTCCATTCCAAGTAACATTCCAATCGATCGCCAGTCTTTGAATATGGCGAGAATTTAAGGAAACAGGATTGCCGCCAACACCATAAGCTTCTACCATATCTTTGGCAGCTTGTAGCGAGCCAGCATTAGTATAATGCTCCCACTCAATATCAACGCTGGCCATGCTTGGTACATATTTTGGGGCAATATCTCGTCTATCAATTCTGGCGGCGTAGTGCATCAGATAAGCACGTTCTTTCGGACGATGGGTAGCAGTCACAATGACTTGGCATCCGGCATCAATTAGCGCTTTTTGAAAGGATTCTACACATTGACGAAATGGTGAAGCTAAGTCAGCAATCGACCTACTTGTAGGAAAACTATCAACCCAATGGGGGCCACTAAGGCGAAATCTCTGGATTTTTGCATAACCATTTAGAATATCCAATGCTGACGTTAAATCTTCTCCTAGTTTCTGCTTAGTCGCATTACTCAACGCCTCTTGCAATTCGCTACGCAGACGTACATCCCTTTTTTTATAAGCTTCGGCTAAACCTTTACTACTTGTATAACCAAAGTCTCCATCTACTTTTAAAGGAGGACTTAGTTGTGCGCTTTTATTTAGTGATGCTTGCAAATCCTTAACCTCTGCTTCCCCAAAACCAAGGTAACTTAGCAATGTATTAGCAGAGAGATTAGGAAGTCTAAAAATTAAACCTTGATTCAAAGCTTTGGCATAAGTCGCATTACCAACTATACCATCAGCAGTTAAGCCATTTCTTTGTTGATAGCTGCGGGTTGCTTGATCAGTCTGTTTACCAAAGTCCCCATCAACAACATCAATGGGAAATTCGACACCTTTCAAAAAGCTTTGCCAAGCACGAACAATCGGCCCCTCGGAACCAATTTTGATTACTGGTAATTTGAGAATATTGACATTAAAAGCCATATTTTTCTCCTAATCGTAAATTCATAGACTTCTTGCAGAAGTTTGAGAAATCTCAAACAGTAAAACTGCTTTTTTTCTTACTCTATTTGTGCAAGGTGTCTAGTGATTAGCACGCTATGAGACTAAAATAATAAAATTGCCAATCAAGCTTATTTAGTTTTTTGCATGATTGGCAATTACAAAATTTACCGTAACAGACTCTGTACTAGTTATTAATAGCCCATAACTAACCAATTAATTTCTGCCAGGAAGCAGGGCCAATAATTCCATCGGCAACTAAACCAGCTTGCTTTTGAAAGTTTTTTACTATCAACTCTGTCTGTGGCCCATAGACACCATCGACTTCAACACCTAAACGGTATTGTAAGTACCGAATTACTGGGCCACCAGCGTGATTTGGTCGAATGATTCGTTTGGCTAAAATGAGATTAATTGCATCCCATGTAGCTTTGTCAGCAGTTCCAGTTTCTGGAACCCCAGCAATTTCTTGAAACTTTGCTACCGCAGAGGTGGTGGCATTGCCTGCTAGGTTATCTTCTACTAAAGGCTTACCATTTTTATCAGTTATTTTCAACCGATTCAAGGCTTTTTGCAGCCTGAGAATAGTGGTATCTATATTATGCTCTTCATCTGGTACTGGGTTTACAGGAACAGTTGGTAATTTACCTGTTAAGCCTTTAACAATTGCATTGGCGATCGCTTCCGGGTTATAAAGACTCATATCTTTTTGCGAATCTAGGAAGCAACTTTCTACAAGAATCGCAGGCATATTTGTATTTCTTAGGACAAATAAGTGGGAACCACTCTTAACACCACGATTAAAAAATCCTAATTTAACGATTTCATCTAACACAGGTTTAGCAATTTTCCTGCTGGTGTCGCTACCAGCAAATACTTCTGTGCCATTTGCTTGTCGGTTAAAGCTATTAAAATGAATAGAAACAAATACATCAACTTTGTTGGCATTAGCTTTATCACATCTTTTAGCAAGTGATTCGCCGACTTTACTAGCTCTATCTGGTTTACATGGTATGACTTCGTGCCCTAAAGCTTTTAGCTTTGTAATAACTCTATTTCCTACGTCTAAAGTTAAGTTATCCTCGAATTTGATTCCTCTAGCTCCAGTGTCTGGAGGGCAATTATGCCCAATATCAATTCCAAATTTCATTTTTTTAGCCTCCGCTTATTTTCATAATAGATTAAATTTTCGGCAAGTTTTTCTAGCTCACTTTTATCATTTCAAAAACAGAAAAATAAAGTTTCTATTCTAACAATTTATTAGCTTTTATATCTAGTTAAATTGCTATACATCTACTTACCTCTATTCTGAACCGAAAAAATGCCATCACTAGCAAAGCTTTATAACACAAAGCTCGCTATTTGGCTCTAAGATAAATTATAAAATAAGTATAAATAAATAACTTAAACATAAAGTCTATTAATTATAACAAAACTTTTTAACTTCTATCTTTTAAATTAAGAGCCTTAACAATAGAGATTTATTTCTATTTGTCTATATATTAATTATCAATCAAACAAATTATTCGGTTTTTAGATTACTCTTCATCAAAATAGACACCTGTGACAAATCCACATAGTTTGATTTTAAACTCGAAAACATCGTTTAATGTGATAATTTCTTGGCAACCACGTAAACCTGTTAGGGCTGACGCAAAAATATTATTCGTTAAGGCAGGATGTAAGGGTATGGAGATGTAATGCTGTTGAACACTTACACACTCGTATACCTTAATACTCTACCCACCCAAACCTTTGATTTTTCCTTTTTATACGTAAGTCCTGGCAATACAGACGACATGGGTAAAATTTTAGCAACAGAAGATTATGAATGAGGGCAGTGATGAAATTAAAGTTAATTTTCCCAGCTTGACTGTTTGGAGGCACTGATTTCCCTACTACCCCGAAACACTGTCAATGTTATGGATATCTTTGAATATTTTGAGCAGTTTGCCAAAAAGAAATTAATCATCACTGTAGATAGATATTCCACAATCAGCCGGAAAGCTTGTTTAAGATCGAAGTAAAGAAATATTTCGTAGCTTACGGGCATGAAACGCATCGTCTTGATTGCTGGGTTTGAATCGTTTAACGCTGACTTATATAGAAAAGCAGCTTTTGTGGCTAACTCTCGCTGTTCTGAGTTGGACATTCGGGTGTTTAGCGATCGCGATATTACCACCAAGCGCCAGGAAGTAGAAGCAGCACTACAAGACGCTGATGTATTTTTTGGCAGCTTGCTATTTGATTATGACCAAGTTTTATGGTTGCGCGATCGCCTGACGCAAATTCCCATCCGTCTGGTGTTCGAGTCAGCTTTGGAATTGATGAGTTTAACGAAGCTGGGTGACTTTGCCATTGGCGATAAACCCAAAGGTATGCCAAAGCCAGTTAAATTCATTCTTGATAAATTTAGTAATGGAAGAGAAGAAGACAAACTCGCTGGTTATATTAGCTTTTTAAAGGTAGGGCCGAAACTACTGAAATATATACCAGTGCAAAAAGTCCAAGACTTACGCAACTGGTTAATTATCTATGGTTACTGGAATGCTGGCGGGCCAGAAAACGTCGCCTCATTATTCTGGACACTGGCGGAAAAATATTTGGGGCTAAAAGTTGGCGATATCCCCGCACCTGTTGAGACTCCCAACATGGGGCTATTGCATCCAGACTATCAAGGATTTTTTGAATCACCCCGCGAGTATTTGGAATGGTATCAGCAGAGGAAGGACGCGGGGACAAGGGGACACGGGGACAAGGGGAATCAAGAGGACACGGGGACAAGGGGACACGGGGACAAGGGGAATGTAAATGGAAATTTCTCCGCGTCACCCCGTCTCTCAATCTCCGCGTCAGTCACTCATCCAGTTGTGGGAATTCTGCTGTATCGCAAACACGTTATTACCAAACAACAATATATTCCCCAACTAATTCGCCGTTTTGAAGCAGCTGGGTTAATTCCTTTACCGATTTTCATCAACGGTGTGGAAGGACACGTAGCTGTCAGAGATTGGATGACAACCGACTACGAACTTCAGCAAAGACAAGTTGGTAATATCGAAACTCCCTCACTTTCCCAAGAAGCCGTGAAGGTGGATGCTGTTGTTTCCACAATTGGTTTTCCTTTAGTGGGTGGCCCTGCTGGTTCAATGGAAGCAGGACGTCAGGTAGAAGTAGCAAAACGCATCCTCACTGCCAAAAATGTACCTTACTTCGTTGCTGCACCACTGCTAATACAAGATATTCACTCTTGGACACGCCAGGGTATCGGCGGCTTGCAAAGTGTGGTGTTGTACGCTTTACCAGAACTGGATGGGGCAATTGATACTGTTCCCCTTGGTGGTTTGGTGGGAGAAGATATTTATTTGGTTCCCGAACGAGTGCAGCGCTTGATTGGCAGGGTGAAAAGCTGGGTAGCTTTGCGGCAAAAACCTGCATCTGAACGCAAAATAGCAATTATTATGTATGGCTTCCCCCCTGGTTACGGTGCTGTGGGTACAGCTGCATTATTAAATGTGCCGCGTAGTCTCTTGAAGTTGCTTCACGCACTCAAAGACCAAGGTTACACCGTTGGGGATTTGCCTGATGATGGGGAAGAGTTGATTCGCTGGGTGAAGGAGGCGGATGAGGAGATCGGAACCACAGATGAACACAGATTAACACAGATGAAGCAAGGCATTAATCGGGATTCATCAGCGGTTAATACTGTCAATGTCCGGGATTTAGAAAAATGGTTGGGATATCTGCAAACATCTCGCGTTGAAAAACAATGGAAATCTCTCACGGGGACTGGGATTAAAACCTATGGTGATGAATTTCAAATTGGTGGTGTGCAGTTAGGAAATGTCTGGATAGGTGTGCAGCCACCTTTGGGTTTACAAGGCGACCCGATGCGGTTAATGTTTGAACGAGATTTAACTCCTCATCCTCAATACGCTGCTTTTTATAAATGGTTGCAAAATGAATTTGAAGCTGATGCTGTGGTTCATTTTGGAATGCACGGTACAGTGGAATGGTTACCTGGTTCGCCTTTGGGTAATACGGGTTATTCTTGGTCGGATATTTTGTTGGGAGATTTGCCTAATCTATATATATATGCGGCGAATAATCCTTCGGAGTCGATTTTGGCGAAGCGTCGCGGTTATGGGGTGTTAATTTCACATAATGTACCGCCTTATGGTCGTGCTGGTTTGTATAAGGAATTGGTAGCGTTGCGAGATTTAATTGCTGAGTATCGGGAAGACCCGAAAAAGAATTATGCACTGAAGGAAGCTATTTGTAAAAAGATTGTAGATACTGGTTTGGATGCAGATTGTCCGTTGGCGGATGCTAAGAAGTTGGGGATTCCTTTTAGTTATGAAAATGTGCGGATGTTTAGTGCCCATGCTTTTGATGATTATTTGGTGAAGTTGTATGAGTATTTGCAGGTTTTAGAAAGTCGGTTGTTTTCTTCTGGGTTGCATACTTTGGGGGAAGAACCAGATGAAGAGAGGTTGGCGGGGTATTTGGAGGCTTATTTTGGAAACGAACCGCAGAGGCGTGAAGGACGTGAAGGAGAAGAAATAAGAGATTTGTTGATGCAATCTACGGATGAGTTAACAAATCTATTAAGGGGTTTGAATGGGGAATATATTCCGCCTGCGCCTGGTGGTGATTTGTTACGGGATGGGCCTGGTGTGTTACCTACTGGTAGGAATATTCATGCTTTAGATCCCTACAGAATGCCTTCTCCTGCGGCTTATGAACGAGGACGAGAAATCGCTCAAAAAATTATTGCCCAGCATTTACAAGAACATGGGAAATACCCGGAAACTGTGGCGGTGATGTTATGGGGATTGGATGCGATTAAAACTAAGGGTGAATCGTTGGGTATTTTGTTGGAGTTAGTCGGTGCTGAACCTGTGAAGGAAGGAACAGGAAGAATTGTGCGTTATGAATTAAAACCTTTGGCCTCGCTGGGACATCCCCGAATTGATGTGTTAGGAAATCTATCGGGAATTTTCCGAGATAGTTTTGTGAATATCATCGAATTGTTGGATGATTTGTTTCAACGGGCTGCTGATGCTAAGGAACCGGAAGACCAAAATTTTATTAGAAAACACGCTTTAGCTTTAAAGGCGCAAGGTGTGGAGAATGTATCAGCGAGATTGTTTTCTAATCCTGCGGGAGATTTTGGTTCTTTGGTGAATGACCAAGTTGTTGATGGTAACTGGGAATCTGGCGAGGAGTTAGGTAATACCTGGCAAAGCCGCAATGTGTTTAGTTATGGGAGACAAGATAAAGGCCAAGCTAGACCAGAAGTGTTAAATACTTTGTTGAAAACAAGCGATCGCATTGTTCAAGAAATCGATTCGGTAGAATATGGTTTAACCGATATTCAGGAATATTACGCTAATACTGGTGGTTTGAAGAAGGCCGCAGAAAAGCAACGCGGTAAAAAGGTAACAACCAGTTTTGTAGAAAGTTTCTCGAAAGACACCACACCCCGCAACTTAGATGATTTACTGCGGATGGAATACCGCACAAAGTTGGTAAATCCCAAATGGGCCCAAGCAATGGCTAATCAAGGTTCTGGTGGTGCGTTTGAAATATCCCAACGGATGACAGCGTTAATTGGTTGGGGTGGTACTGCTGATTTTACTGATGATTGGGTATACGACCAAGCAGCAGATACTTATGCCTTAGATACAGAAATGGCGGAGAAATTACGCAAGGCGAATCCAGAAGCTTTTCGCAATATTGTAGGCAGAATGTTGGAAGCGCACGGGCGGGGTTTCTGGCAAACCGATCAAGAGAAGTTAGATAAATTACGCCAATTGTATGAATTAACGGATGAAGAGTTAGAGGGTGTGACAGTATAAGCAATTACTTGAAGGAAGAACCAAATAGAAAATGAATAATAAGAAAAATAAAAACTAATAACCCCTACGGTACAACCACCACAAGTCGTGGGAATGCTAACTCATGAACGCAAGTTATAAAACATGGGTAGGCTAAAGAAGGTTAATGCCATGCTGAAAGTTTCCGATTATATCATTAGCGAGCAAATTTACGCAAGTACAAGAACCTTGGTATACAAAGGCATTCGTGCAAGCGACCAAATACCTGTAGTTATAAAGGTCATGCAGAACGAATACCCTAGCTTTAGTGAAATTGTTCAGTTCCGCAATCAGTACACGATCGCCAAAAACCTGGACATCCCTGGCATTGTCCGACCCTATAGCCTGAAAAGGTACCACAATGGCTATGCCCTAGTCATGGAAGACTTTGGTGGTATTTCTTTGACTGCTTACGCCAGGGAGCAGCAAAGCACGGAAGATATACCAGATGAGGGGGAATCCCAAGCTAAACTTCAAACTCTAAAATCTCAAATTCCACTTACCGACTTTCTAGCGATCGCGATACAAATAGCGACAATCCTCGACGAACTCCATCGCGGAAGCGTCATTCATAAGGATCTCAAACCTGCCAATATTTTGATCGATCCCACCAGCCAGCAAGTGAAGTTGATTGATTTTAGCATTGCGTCGTTGCTGCCAAAAGAGACGCAAGCGATTCAGAACCCGAATGTGCTGGAAGGAACGCTCGCTTACCTGTCGCCCGAACAAACCGGACGGATGAATCGAGGCATCGACTATCGCAGCGATTTCTACTCTCTTGGTGTCACCTTCTACGAACTGCTGACTGGGCAGTTACCGTTCCAGTCCAGCGATGCGATGGAACTCATCCACTGTCATCTAGCAAAGCAGGCAGTGCCTGTATATCAAGTGAATCCTGCGGTGCCTCAAGTGCTATCAGAGATAGTGGCAAAGCTGATGGCGAAGAATGCCGAAGACCGCTATCAGAGTGCATTGGGATTAAGGCATGACTTGGAAATTTGCTTGTTGCAGTGGCAGGAAACGGGTCAGATTGAGTCGTTTGCTCTGGGACAACGGGACATTTGCGATCGCTTTCTCATCCCCGAAAAGCTCTATGGACGGGAAGCTGAAGTCAAAACCTTGCTGCAAGCATTCGAGCGCGTCAGCAATGGTAAGACGGAAATGCTGCTGGTTGCCGGATTTTCGGGCATTGGCAAAACGGCTGTCGTCAAAGAGGTACATAAGCCGATTGTGCGTCAGCATGGCTACTTTATCAAAGGCAAGTATGACCAGTTTGGGCGCAACATTCCATTAGCCGCTTTTGTACAGGCATTCCGGGATTTAATCGGACAACTGCTCAGTGAAAGTGATATTCAACTGGAGCAGTGGAGGACGAAGATTCTCGATGCCGTCGGGGAAAACGCTCAAGTTCTGATTGAGGTGATTCCAGAACTAGAGCGCATCATCGGACATGTGCCGACTGTACCGGAACTTTCTGGTAGTGCGGCTCAGAATCGCTTCAATTTGGTGTTCCAGAAGTTTGCCCAGGTGTTTACCAGAGTGGAGCATCCGCTAGTGCTGTTTTTGGACGATCTGCAATGGGCGGACTCAGCATCACTCAAGTTGCTGCAACTGCTAATGACGGATGCAGGACATCTACTGGTAATTGGAGCGTATCGAGACAATGAGGTGAACCCGGCACATCCCTTGATGCTAACGCTGGCTGAGATCGAAAAAACAGGCGCGATCGTCAATACAATTACCCTGGCTCCCCTACAGCAAGCGAATCTCAACCACTTAGTTGCGGATACACTCAGTTGCTCGACTTCTTTTGCGCGTCCGTTAACCGAGTTAGCGTATCAAAAAACGAAAGGTAATCCCTTCTTTGCCACACAATTTCTCAAATCGCTACACGAAGATGGACTGATTGCGTTTGATTTTGAGGTGCGTCATTGGCAGTGCGATCTTGCTAAGGTAAAAGCACTGGCACTGACTGATGATGTAGTGGAGTTCATGGGGTTGCAGTTGCAAAAACTGCCTCAAAACACTCAGGAAGTACTGAAGCTAGCTGCCTGTATTGGCAACTCTTTTGATTTAGCAACGCTGGCAATTGTCCGCGAGAAATCCCAAACAGAAACCGCCGCCGATTTGTGGAGAGCCTTACAGGAAGGATTAATTCTGCCTGTAAGCGAAGTTTATAAGTTTTACCAGGGAGATACTCATCAAGAAACTCAACTACCAACGGTAGAGAATCAGCGAGCTAAGTATCGGTTTTTGCACGATCGCGTCCAACAAGCCGCCTATTCCCTGATTTGTGATGACCACAAGCAAGCCACTCACCTCAAAATCGGACAACTACTGCTGCACGCAACTTCTGACACAGAACAGGAAGAGAAATTATTCGATATTATCGGGCATTTGAATTTAGGCAGACAGTTGCTCACCCAACCTCAGGAGCGAGCTGATTTAGCCGAGTTCAATCTCAACGCGGGACGGAAAGCGAGGACATCGACTGCTTACGCCGCAGCGCTTGAGTTTACCAACGTGGGTATTGGCTTGCTCAAGGCAGACTGTTGGCAGACTCAGTATGACTTGGCATTGGCACTGCATGAGACAGCCGCAGAAGTTGCATATCTGAGCGGTGAGTTTGAGCAGATGGAACAGGCGATTGAGACTGTCATTCACTGCGCTAAAACACGCCTCGATCGAGTCAAAGTTTATAAAACTAAAATTGAAGCGCAGGTATCGCATAACAACTTGCCAGAGGCAATCTCAACAGCGCGACACATTCTCAAACTATTTGGCGTAATCTTTCCAGAAAATCCAACTCCAGATGATATTCAATACACTATTCAAGAAATTTCCCAATTAATTGCTGCTAGAAATATCGAAGATTTAATTCACCTGCCTGTGATGACAGATGCAGAGCAACTGGCAATTATGCAAATCTCATCCAGTGTCATCGTAGCGTCTTTTGTATCAGGCTCTCCATTATTCCCGTTGATTGTTGGCTTACAAGTCAAATTGTCAATTGTGTCGGGAAATACTCCCCTTTCAGCCTTTAGCTATGCTTGTTACGGGATTGTCTTGGTGATGATTTTACAAGATATCCATAGGGCTTATCAGTTTGGGCAGCTAGCCCTAAACATTGTCTCAAAATTTGACGTCAGAGACGATAAACCGAATACGTTTTCAGCACTCGGATTGTTCATTATTCATGGTAAATCCCATATTCGAGAAACGCTGTCTGTTTTCAAAGAAGGCTATCATGCTGCTCTAGAAGTGGGAAACCTGGGGTTTGCAGGATATAATGCTCACGGATTTTGCCTCAATTCCTATTGGAGCAGTCAACCACTAATCACCTTAGAGCCAAAAGTCCGGGCTTACGCTTGTGCGCTGTTCAGCCTCAAGGAAATCACTTCGTTGAACTATTGCCACATTTACTGGCAAACCATATTAAATTTAGTTGGCAACACAGCCCATCCCTGTGTTCTCTCAGGCGAAGCCATGCAAGAGGAGGAATTACTGTCCCGGCTGTTAGGCTCTAATGACCAATTTGGGCTGTATTTCTTTTACCTGCATAAATTTACCCTGTGCTTCTTACTGGGAGATGTTGCTCAAGCTTTGGAAAACGCAGCCCAGACAAAACAATATTTCATGGCAGGCGCTGGCACTGTTGGCGAACCTGTACTTTATTTCTATGACTCGCTGGCTGCTCTTGCTAGCTATTGTGACAGTTGTGTTGAGCAAGAAACTCTACTTCAGCGTGTTGCTGAGAATCAGGCGAAATTGCACCACTGGGCGCACAATGCTCCAATGAATTACCTGGATAAGTGGTATTTAGTCGAGGCAGAACGACATCGGGTATTGGGCAACAAAGCAGAAGCAATCGAGCATTACGATCGCGCGATCGCCCTTGCCCAAGAAAATGAATACCTCAACGAAGAAGCCCTTGCCAACGAACTTGCCGCCAAATTCTACCTAGCATGGGGTAAAGAAAAGATTGCTCAAGACTATCTGCTCAACGCCTACTACGCCTATAGCCGTTGGGGAGCCAAAGCCAAAGTAAACGACTTAGAACAATGCTATCCCCGACTGCTTGCCCCCATCCTGCAACAGCAACAAACCCAATTCAAAACCGGTGAAACGATCCTTTCCTTCAATAGTACATCCGCAACCTCACACAGCAGTAGTATTTCAACTGTGCTGGATTTAGCCACCATTCTCACAGCCTCCCAGACACTTTCTCGTGAAATTGAACTAGAGAAGTTGCTTTCTACCTTGCTGCAAATTGTGATTGAAAATGCTGGGGCTTCTAAGTGTGTATTCTTACTGGTCAAAGATGATAGTTTAGTGGTTGAGGCAATTGCTTTTAGCACGCCTGGGGCGAACACCCAACTTGAACCCCCAGGCAACCTAGTTTCTATCCTTCCATCCGTTCCGGTAAATGCCAGCCAAGAAATTCCCCAAACCTTAATTAATACAGTTAAGCGAACTCTGTCACCTGCTGTAATTACTGATGCCAGCGTTGATATCAAATTTGCTACTGACCCTTATATTCTCCAAAAACAGCCAAAAAGTATTCTGTGCAGCCCCATCCTCAACCAAGGTAAACTGATTGGCATCCTGTATTTAGAAAATCACCTAACAGTAGGAGCGTTTACAACTGATAGGGTGGAACTACTTAATCTGTTAGTTTCCCAAGCAGCAATATCTTTAGAAAATGCTCGTCTCTACCAAAAAGCACAAAATTATACTCAACAACTAGAAAAATCATTAGAAGACCTCAAACAAGCACAACTGCAACTAGTACAAAGCGAAAAAATGTCAGCCTTGGGGAACTTAATTGCAGGTGTGGCACACGAAATTAACAACCCCATTGGATTTATTGCTGGTAATATCGAACCAGCTTTAAACTATGTAAAAGATGTGTTTGGTGTGGTTGATTTATATCAAGAAAAATTCCCCAACCCAGGCACAGAAATTGAAGATGAAATCGAAACTATCGACCTAGATTATATACGTTCAGATTTACCTAAATTGCTTTCTTCCATGAAACAAGGAGTGCAACGCATTCGCAGTATATCAAACAGTTTGCGTACCTTCTCTAGGGCAGATACGGAAGATAAAGTAGCCTTTAACATCCATGATGGCATTGACAGCACCATCCTTATCCTCAAACACCGCCTCAAAGCCAATGAAAATTGTTCGGCAATTGAAGTAGTTAAAGACTACGGAAACATACCACAAGTTCAGTGTTTTCCTGGGCAACTCAATCAGGTATTTATGAACCTGCTTGCCAATGCTATTGATGCCTTGGAAGAGTCAAACATAGGACGCAGCATAGAAGAAATTCAAGCCAGACCCAATCGCATTACAGTCAAAACCTCAATGAGTGAGGACACAAAGCAAGTAGTAATAAGTATCAAAGATAACGGAATGGGTATGACTGAAGAAGTTAAGCAACGTATTTTTGACCATCTGTTTACTACTAAAACTGTTGGCAAAGGTACAGGGTTGGGGTTAGCGATCGCTCGTCAAATTGTTGTGGAAAAACACGGTGGAACTATTAATGTGAGTTCAACAGTGGGAGAAGGAGCAGAGTTTGCGATTAACATTCCACTTTAGCTATAACAGGCTTCTGCCCCGCACTTTACCGGAGGTAATACCAAAACGGCAACGGACTCGACAATATTATTATCAACGCCAGCGGACTCGACGACATTATTATAGACGAGACGCTATCGTTAACCATATCGTCATGGAGAATGGGCACTTGTGCGCGATCGTCATGGACGATTAATGTATGAGTGGCAGCGTTATTAGTAAACTTTACACCCAATTTTCCCAAGGAATCTTTGTGCGTAAATCCTAATCTACGCAGACTTGTTCGAGATAAGACTTACACAAAAAACCTCTCAAACTCCATTTCTCCGTGTCACGCCAGTTACTACAACAGGGAGACAGCCGCGTGGTGAGGCAGCGCGGTGTGGGAGAGGTTCATCGAACTCACGTTTAGTTAGTAAATAGGAACTAAGGACTGCGGATAGGGCAATAAGTATTGCCATGCTTTGTCGTGCCGATGATTTCTCTGCCTTTTGACTGGTTTCTATCTATCGATTTTGCGTAAATATTCTATCTTTTTGTAGTGCCCTATCTCAGACTTAACTATATAACCTGAATAGAGACACAAGCAGAACAACTCAATTTTTTTACTTTGGAGATTAATTTACTTTTTTCCATAACAAATACCAAACTACAGCTATTACCACAAGAATTTAACTAATTTATCGAGGGTTTTTATGACTACTACAAATACCAATTTTTTAGAACAAGCTGTATCAAAATTCCAAAATTTAAATGTAGACGATCGCCTGACAGTGTTGGCATTACTTTATACTGAAGTTTCTGACGAAGTTCCTGCAATTACTCTCAATGATACCCCAAATGAAGGTAATGCCAATTTGGTTGGAGAAATTCAGAAATTACCCCAAGCAGAACAGCTATTAGCGTTGCGACAGTTGCTAAGTCAAGATGAAGTAGGTGAAAAGACTATTTCTACCCAAGAGTATGCCGCAATGGATGCTGATTCAAAATTGGCTTTTTGGTATCAGCTAGCCCAAAATTTAGGAACTTCAATCATCGGCGTGCCCGATGACTATATACCTTCTGAACAAGCAGCAGAAGTATTAGATTTACTTGACACACCAAACCTTGAAGCATTAGTAAATTTCTTGAAGCAAGTGTTGTAAAAATTTGAAGACCGAAGTTATCAATTTTGGATAAATAACCGTGGGTGAATTATAGGCTCACCCACAGATGGTTAATTTTTTGAAACTTATTTTTTGAAAACTTAATAGACATCAACTAGGTTGAGTCATTCTAAAAGCAAGTGATTGCTGCTGAGGTAACTTTGATAGTTTCAGCAAGATAAAAAATATTACTTAAACTTTACTTATTACCTCATGTATCTATGATTGAGAGACAATAAATATACAAGCAAAAAAAGGCAGAATAAAGCAACCTCTGGTTTTATCGCTTATTGAAAGCCTCAGATGTTTCTCAGATTCCTACAAGTGGAGGTAGAAAATGTTGCCCAATATTGTAGCTCCTGATCCTAGTACTTACGTTATCGTCAAAATTTCCATGCTGATTTTGGCGCTGTTAGTGTTGATGATTATATCTGCCGCCCCTGCCGTTTAGAAGAAGGCTTATCGTTTAGGCTCACGCAGAGATAAAGCAACGCTCTTGCTGAAATTTAGGGCAGAGATTTTGATGGGTCTTCCTCTGTTTTTCTTGATTTTCTAAACTCGCTAATCCTCTTTCCTTCTGCTCTGTAGCTTGAAAATAAAACTTCGACCATCAATGTAGATATTTCAATGCCCCATGCCCTATGCCCATTTTCATACTTGGCGGTGAAACTTTTTCATTAGGAGTGCCTTGTTTGTGCAAGCATTCCTAAAGCATAGTAGGTGAATACTTGGGAATAGCGATCGCATATTTAATAAAAAGACTTGCATAAGCACAAGAATTGGTGAAAAAATTGATCCGCGAGTAACCACAGGGCGTTCTCGTTTCGCAAGGAACGTAAGAGGAAATAGTGAAAGTTTTAGTTGTAGGGAATGGGGGGCGCGAACACGCTCTGGCGTGGAAATTACTGCAATCCAAGCAAATTGAACAAGTGATTTGCGTACCTGGAAATGGCGGTACGGCAATTATGGAACGTTGCCAAAACTTGCCTTTAGCAGTAGATGACTTTAAAGGAATCAGCCAATTTGCCTTGGAAAACGGCATCTCTCTGGTGGTAGTTGGGCCAGAAGTACCCCTGGCAAAGGGTATTACAGATTATCTCCAGTCACAAGGACTGATGGTATTTGGCCCTGTGCGATCTGGGGCGCAAATTGAGGCGAGTAAGGCTTGGGCTAAAGCCCTGATGCAAGAAGCGGGGATTCCCACAGCTAAGTCAGCAGTTTTTACCGAAGCAGCAGCAGCCAAATCTTATGTAAAAGCCCAAGGCGCACCAATTGTTGTCAAAGCAGATGGCTTGGCGGCTGGTAAAGGTGTCACTGTTGCTGAAACAGTAGAACAGGCACACAGTGCCATTGATGTGATGTTCCAAGGGCAGTTTGGCAGTGCTGGCGAATTTGTGGTGATTGAAGAATGTTTGATTGGGCAAGAAGTTTCGGTTTTAGCCTTAACTGATGGCTTAACAATTCGTCCTTTGCTACCAGCTCAGGATCATAAGCGGATTGGTGAAGGTGATACAGGGGAGAATACTGGCGGGATGGGAGCTTATGCCCCAGCACCCATTGCCACACCAGAGTTGATGGTAAGAATTCAACAAGAAGTCTTAGAAAGAGCGATCGCCACCTTAAGATCCAAGGGCATCGATTATCGAGGTGTACTTTACGCCGGATTGATGATTACACCAGACGGCAATTTTAAAGTTTTGGAATTTAACTGTCGGTTTGGCGATCCCGAAACACAGGTGATTCTGCCATTATTAGAAACACCTCTAGAAGAGTTGATCCTAGCCTGTGTAGAGCAACGCTTAGGGGAAATGCCGCCGATTGTTTGGAAACAGGGAGCAGCCGCCACCGTCGTCGCCGCTGCTGGGGGTTATCCTGGAGTATATGAGAAAGGCAAAGTAATTAGCGGAACTGAGCAAGCAACAACTGCGGGAGTAACTGTATTTCATGCAGGCACAAAGTTAAATGAGCAGCAAAAAGTAGTAACTGATGGTGGTCGAGTGTTAAATGTCACAGGAATAGGAGAAAATTTTGAGCAAGCGATCGCCCAAGCCTACGCTGGCATCAAATCTATCCACTTCGAGCAGATGTATTACCGTAGAGATATAGGTCATAGAGTGCTGAGGGCTGAGTCGTGAGTGCTGAGTAACAGGCAATAGGGAATAGGGAATAAGGAATAGGCAACAGTCATTAATTATTCTCCTTGTCCCCTTGTCCCCGTGTCCCCGTGTCCCCTCGTCCCCTTGTCCCCCTGCCCCCTGTCCCCTTCCCCGCTGCCCCTCTCCAACATGATTGTCAAATTAACTGTTAATTTTTTAGTTGTTGGGGTTTATTAATAAAACTACTAACAACTTTTATTTAAGATGCTGGCTCTTTTGAAAACAATTCGAGAAACGATCGCAAATTGGTGGTCAGATTTCACCCTCCAGACCAAGCTGTTGGCTGTTGCCACGTTGGTAGTTTCTTTAGTGATGAGCGGTTTAACCTTCTGGGCCGTGAATACGATTCAGCAGGATGCCCGGATGAATGACACCCGCTTTGGTCGTGACCTTGGGCTGCTGTTGGCTGCCAATGTTACCCCGCTAATTGCCGACCACAATCTCACTGAAGTTGCCCAATTTTCCCAACGCTTCTACAGCAGCACCTCTAGTGTGCGTTATATGCTCTATGCTGACGAAACTGGCAAAATCTTTTTTGGAATTCCTTTCTGGGAAACAGAGGTTAAAAACTCCCTAACAATTGAACGGCGGATACAACTGCCGGAAGATTACCCTGGTGATGGCGACAAGCCAATGGTGCGGCAACACATGACTCCAGATGGAGCTGTCACAGATGTGTTTGTGCCCCTAATCGTCAATAAAAAATATTTGGGTGTCTTGGCAATTGGCATTAACCCTAACCAAACTGCTGTTATATCCACCAATTTCACCCGCGATGTCACCATTGCAGTTTTTATCACAATTTGGGTAATGGTAATTTTGGCGGGAGTCATTAACGCTTTAACCATCACCAAGCCGATTAAAGAACTACTGGTGGGGGTGAAACAAATTGCTGCCGGGAATTTCAAACAGCGAATTGACTTGCCACTAGGAGGCGAACTAGGAGAGTTAATTTTAAGCTTTAATGACATGGCAGAGCGCCTGGAAACCTATGAAGAGCAAAATATTGAGGAACTAACAGCAGAAAAAGCCAAACTAGAAACATTGGTTTCGACGATCGCCGATGGTGCTGTGCTGATTGACAACAATATGCAGGTAATTTTAGTCAACCCCACAGCACAGCGAATTTTTGCTTGGGAAAATGAGAATGTTGTCGGTAGCAATGTTTTGTATCACTTGCCGCCAGCCGTGCAAATGGAAGTCACCCGTACTTTATACGAAATGGCCGCAGGTGAATGCGAAAGTGCCGAATTTCGGATTGCTTTGAACCAACCTACTAAACGCACTATCCGCATTCTCTTAACTACAGTTCTCAATCAACAACGAGAAAGCATCAAAGGTATTGCCATCACTGTGCAAGATATTACCCGCGAGGTCGAACTTAACGAAGCCAAAAGCCAATTTATCAGCAACGTTTCTCACGAACTGCGAACGCCCTTATTTAACATCAAATCTTTTATTGAAACTTTGCACGATTACGGCGAAGACTTGAGTGTAGAACAACGCCAGGATTTTTTACAAACTGTTAATCATGAAACCGATCGCCTGACACGCTTAGTTAATGATGTTTTGGATTTATCCAAACTAGAATCTGGCCGCAACTACAACTTTGATGGGCTAGATTTAGCGCAAGCGATCGAGCAAACCCTACGTACTTACCAACTTAATGCCAAGGATAAAGGCATTGAACTAATTCAAGAAGTTGCCCCCCAATTACCGCTAGTATTGGGTAACTATGATTTATTGCTACAAGTATTAGCTAATTTGGTTGGTAATGCTCTCAAATTTACTAAAGCTGGTGGTAAAGTAGCAATCCGCGCCTATCAACTCGACCGCAAGCATAACTCTCATTATCAGTCGCCTCCGGTGCGCGTAGAAATTTCTGATACTGGCATTGGTATTGCCTCAGAAGACCAACAAGCAATTTTTGACCGATTCTTCCGCGTAGAAAATCGCGTTCACACCCTAGAAGGCACAGGTTTAGGCCTATCAATTGTGAGAAATATCATGGAAAGGCATCGCGCTAAAGTCCACTTAGTGAGCGAAGTTGGGGTGGGCACTACTTTTTGGTTCGACTTAACCGTGTTTGAGGAAGAACCAGCACCCTTAGTTATTCAGGCAGCGAATGCAGTTTAAACCCCACTTGAAAGAGTGCTGAGTATTGAGTGCTGAGTGGTGAGTGGTGAGTTCTGAGTAATAATTTCTCCCCTTGTCCCTCAATGCCCAATCCCCAATCCCCAATCCCCAATCCCCAATCCCCAATGCCCAATGCCCAATGCCCAATCCCCAATCCCCAATGCCCTCCTATGATGTTGACAGTGCAATCAGCAAACAGATTAATAATAAACCCAGTAACAAAAGTAACCCTTGATTGCGCTTTATCCAGGTTTTTACAGTTACACCAAAGCTTTTAGTATAAGCCTGCTGTTGCAACTCTAATTTGCTCTCTTCCAGATTTTGATAAAGCGTACAGTCTTTGGCATGAGGACGTTGGGGAAAGTTGCAAGTGTCGTCAGCATGATAAGTGCAACTATCACACAGATATCCATCCCCGGTGGCACGGTGCAAGGGAATACCAGGATGACCGTAAGCTTTAAGAGTTGTGCGGCAATAAGGACAAGTAATAGCCTTATTATCAACTAGTTGATGGCAGCGGGGACAAGATACAGTAGCCACAGCCTAATGGTAAATAGGTAAACATTTTGATTTTAGCCATTTCTGAGGAGGAAGGGGCTGGGCATTGGGCATTGGGTATTAGGGATTGGGCATGGGGCATTGGGGATGCAGAGGGAGTGAATGACTGTATCAAAATTTTCGTGAAATGGTATCGATCTTCTAAAGAAGACTTTAGCTATTAGCCTCTGAATGAATTCTGAGGCGGTTGTTGGGACTAATGCAAGATTAATGACAGAACTTACGCACTCAGATCCCCCAACCCCTTTAAAAAGGGGCAGCCCTGCGCCCTTGCGGGTTAAGCGACTCCCTCAGTGGCGTGGCTTTAGACGTTCCCCCTTTTTTAAGGGGGGTTAGGGGGGATCAGGGTTTGAGACTTCAGTGCGTAAGTCCTAAATGAGTCTTTGAGGTGGATGAACGAGTCTTTGATACTCGTTAATGAAGCTTTGAGGGAGATGAACGAGTCTTTGATACTCGTTAATCAGTCTTTGAGGTGGATGAACGAGTCTTTGATACTCGTTAATGAAGCTTTGAGGGAGATGAACGAGTCTTTAATACTCGTTAATGAAGCTTTGAGGGAGATGAACGAGTCTTTGATACTCGTTAATGAAGCTTTGAGGGAGATGAACGAGTCTTTGATACTCGTTAATCAGTCTTTGAGGGAGATAAACGAGTCTTTGATACTCGTTAATGAAGCTTTGAGAGAGATGAATGATATGATGTTTGGCAAATCACCTTGAATATATCATTGCGAGTGGAACGAAGTGAAACGACGCAATCGCAAAGTTTTTGGGATTGCTACTCTTCTCCTGTCGGAGACGCTACGCGAACGAGAAGCCGCTCCGCGTCTACCCTTCGGTCGCAATGACGGTTATTTAAACGGACATGATATGAGTCTTTGAGAGAGATGTTGCAGTTCTAATACCAATTCAAATAATGTTTGCGACACATAAATTATTAGTGAGGGCACAATAATGTTGTGCCCCTACCCCCTGCTCCCTGCTCCCTGCTCCCTGCTCCCTCACTCCCTCACTCCCTCACTCCCCACTGTTTCAACTTACTTTGAGCAAACTTACGCAGTTGCTGATCTGGGTCATTTTCTGCTCTGTCATTTACCAGTGGTAGAGTTTGGGGATGATGAGAATATTGCTTGATAATTATCTCCATTGCTACTTGCCGGGGGTTGGTTTCGATTGTTCCCAAAATTCCTTCACTACGCTTAAATGGGTCATTGACAGCACAGTTGTAAAATAATTCAAAAATTTCAGGTTCATCTTTGAAGTGACGCGCTAATTCTTGCACTGCTACTTGGCGTACATCCCACCTCTGATCAGCAATGGCGCAGTCTTTAAGGATACTTATGGTGTCGATGTCATCTTTGAAGTGACGCGTTAATTCTTGCACTGCTGTTTGTCGCACATTCCCGGACTCATCAGCAGTGGCGCGGTCTTTAAGGATGCGTATGGTATCGGCATCATTTTTAAAACCCCGTGCTAGTTCTTCGACTGCTACACGTCGCACATCCCATTTATCATCAGCAGTGGCGCGGTTTTTCAGGATGCGTATGGTATCGGCATCATCTTGAAAGTTGCGTGCTAGTTCTTCGACTGCTGCACGTCGCACATCTGAATCTTCATCAGCGATCGCACAGTTTTTCAAAATGCGTATAGTATCGGTATCATCTTGAAAGTTGCGCGCTAGTTCTTCGACTGCTGCACGTCGCACATCCCACCTCTGGTCATTAATAGCACGGTCTTTCAGAATACGTATGGTATCGGCGTCATCTTTGAAGTTACGCGCTAATTCTTCGACTGCTGCACGTCGCACATACTCATTCTCATCAGCAGTGGCGCGTTGTTGCAAGAAGTATATAGTACCGGGGTCATATTTGAGGTTCCGTGCTAATTCTTCGATGGCGGCGCGTCGCACATCCCATCTTTCATCAGCAGTAGCACGTTGTTGCAAAAAGTATATAGTACTGGGGTCATCTTTGAAGTGACGCGCTAATTCTTGCACGGCTGCTTGTCGCACATCCCATTTCTCATCAGCTGTGGCGCGGTCTTTGAGAATTTGTCTGGTGTCGGCGTTATCTTTGAAGTGACGCGCTAATTCTTGTACTGCTGCAAGTCTGACATATTCATTTTGATCAGCGATCGCACCTTGTTTGAGAATTTGTCTGGTGTCGGCGTCATCTTTGAAGTGACGTGCTAATTCTTGCACTGCCGCAAGTCTGACATACTCATTTTTATCAGTGGTTGCACGTTGTTTGAGGATGCCTATGGTATCGGCGTCATCTTTAAAGTTTCGTGCTAATTCTTCGATTGCTGCACGTCGCACATCTGAATCAGAATCGGCAGTGGCACGTTGTTTAAGAATCCCTATGGTATCAGCGTCATGTTTGAAGTGACGCGCTAATTCTTGCAAAGCTGCACATCGCACATACTCATTCTCATCAGCAGTAGCACGTTGTTTAAGAATCCCTATGGTGTCGATGTCATCTTTGAAGTTTCGTGCTAATTCTTCAATTGCTGCACGTCGCACATCTGAATCAGAATCGGCGATCGCGCGGTCTTTGAGAATGGCTATAGTATTGGCATCATCTTTAAACCCCCGTGCTAATTCTTCAACTGCTACACGCCGCACATCCCACTTTTCATCAGTGGTGGCGCGGTCTTTGAGAATGGCTATAGTATTGGCATCATCTTTAAATCCCCGCGCCAATTCTTGCACGGCTGCACGTCGCACATACTCATTCTCATCTGTGGTGGCGCGTTGTTTGAGAAAAGCTAAAGTTTCGGGGTGGTCTTTCCAAGTATTGGCAACTGCTGTAATTGCTTGAGTGCGAATTTTTTGAACTAGTTTGGTTTCTTCTTGATCTCGGTAAGGGTCGTAATAGTACCAGAGGTCGTATTGAGTCAAATTCTTGAGCTGCTCAAATAATTTAGTAGCTGTTGATGCAATTACCAAGCGGTTTCTCACTTCTGCAAGGCACTTAGCTACTAAGAAGAGATTGATAAAGTTTTCCTTTTCACCGTTTTCAGCCATTAAGTATTCTAGAATTTCGCCGACAAATCTTGGTTCAATCATCCCGGCAATTAAGCGTAATACTTCATGCCAGGACTCATCCCGCCAGTGTTTGCCAAAGATGTCAATTTTGAGATTTTCTAGTGGTAGAGTTTGGGTTTCTTTAAATTGCCAGACAAGTTCCCAAGCACAGAAATATTCTAAAAATGTCCGATGTACAAAGGCGTAATACTCTGCACCCACAAAACACAAAATAAAGTTGCGAGTCCGCAGTTGGTTGATCATCACCCGCGCCACTTCTCTGGGTTTGTCAATCTCTATGCTTTTGAGGTAGCTAGTTAAAATCGTTTCTAAATCGCTGGCGCTGATCAAATTACCTGCCAAACCTTTGCCGCTGGTTTGCATCCGCGAAGCAACTTGACGCAACATTGCTTGCTTATCTTTATAATCAATGGTTTTCGGATCTAGTCGAGAATCCTCGATTAAAGCGCGTTCCACATCCCATTGATGCAACAGTACCCGTGATGCTTGGTTGTAAAGTTCTGGTCTATCTCTAGGCAGTTCTTGGTTACGGTTGAGAATTGCCATCATTGTTAACAGTAGCGGATTGCCTGCTAGTTCTGCGATCGCTGCTGATGTGTCAATTGCTTTTTGTAGTCGTTCCCGCTTTCTGATTTTTTCTACTGCATCGTTGAAGGTTAACTCATGCCAGCGATAATTAAAATCTTGAATTTGTTCTGGCTCTAAATCTTGCAGCATGAAGTGGCGAAATTCAGCATCTCGTAAGCGTTGCGGTTTGTAGCCGATGACGCGAGAAGTCACAACCACCCGCACCTTGGGATACTCATTAGTAAAACGATGAATTGCTGTAATTACATCCTCTCGCTTTCCTTGGTCGAAGACTTCATCTAAGCCATCAAACATGACTAAAGCATTACCAGCATTTAGCTGTTCTTGCAGTTGGTGTTGATTAAGATGGCAAATTGAACCAGGACTTTGATGGAAAAATTCTAAAAAATTCTTACAATGTCCCTCATTCTGATTTCGCATATAAGTGCGTAATTCAATCAGAAAGGGAATTGGCTGAGAAATGACATTGTTGAGTGGTGATTCTGCCCAATTTAACGCTAAGTATTGCAATAAAGTGGATTTTCCTGAACCAGGATCACCCAAGATAACTATATATTTATAATTTTGCTGGTCGTTGATTATATCTAAAACTGAGCGAATAGGCTGTTCAAAATAAAGTCTTTTATAATGTTCTAGAGCTTCTAGGTTAACTTCTCCTAATTGCTTGGCTTCTTTTAGCCGTTTTTGATGTTCTTTGGGTATTTCATGAATTTGTGGCAATAATTCACGAACTTCCCGCACATTTTGGGAAATAAAAATTCGCCATAACTTTAATTCGTTAGAGACTGAACCTGTAGTATCTAAACTATCTAATTTCAGATTGCTGTAGCGTTCTTTAATTGCTTCCTGATATTGCTGTAAATCAAAAGCAGGTATAATTCCCCCAAATACTTTAGTATTTTTTTCGATACTTTCGATATTTTGTGAATCTAGTAGAGAACGTAATTTATCTGACTCCCGAATAATAGCTTTAACTTTTTTGACATACCGTTTCCCAAGCTGCATCCAGCTAAATTGAGTTGGCAGAGTCAGCAAATCAAGGGAATACCAGATATTTTCTAAGGTTTTTGTATCTAGATTTTCGCAGTTGTATTCAAAGGCACTGCCTAGTATGACTTTGACATCTTTATGACTAATAAATTGTTTTAATGGTTGAATATACTGCTCGATATCACTTTCAGATACTTCGGCATCTTCTAATTCCTGCTGCATCAATTGAAAAAATTCTTTCAGTGCTTTGCCAGCAGCAATTGCAATATCTTCCTGTTTAAATTGCTGTAAAACATAGCTAGGAATCTTTTTTAATAAATCTTTAGCCCAGTCTTTAGCGGCATCTTTGGCTAAGTCTTCGAGAATAGGCTTAAAAGCAAACCCGACAGTCTGAGTTACACCCCAAACAATTAACCAGTCCATCATAGTACTCGCGCCTAATCATCTCTTGACTACGAGTATATCCATCAGCTTCAGATATAGTTATAGAATTTTTAATAATTAAAAAAATATTACATTTAAGGAAAGGCGATCGCTGTTAATTCTATGTATGGAGAGCAATTTCAAACAATATTAAAACTCAGCAAATCTATCAGTAATAACTATCTTCTCAAATATGGGGAAATTCTCGTACTTGATATTCTGCTGATTCTACTAACTTATAAGTGTCTCCCAATGCTTGGGCAAATTTATTTTCAATAGCTTCTAAATCTGTTTGGGGTATGGCTTGCCACTGTTCTCGTGATGCCCAACGAATTATAAAAATAACTTCTGTGGAGTCGTGGGGATTAATCCAAACTTCTTTACCTAGAAAGCCAGGATACTGAGCCAGGGCTGTTGTCCAAATTTCCGCATCTTTTTGGATACACTTTTCCCGCATATTGGGAGCAATTTTAAACTTTAACAGTTCGATAACCACTACCTTTAATTCCCTGTTTTTCCCACCCAATTTGCCAAAATAGAGTTGTAGGCTAGAATAACTACGCTTCCAGCATAGCTTGATTGCGTACATTCCAGAGCAAGGGTCGGTTGATTTAAAAAAAGTAACAGGAAGGGAAAATGGATAATAACAACAACTGGTTGCAACAGCTAATGATGCTGGGTATTGGCACTACATCTTTGGTAGCAGACAAACTGCGGCAAGTCAGCGATGACTTAGTTAAGGATGGTAAGCTCAATCCTGAGCAAGCTAAGGCAGTGATGGACGATATTGTACAGCAGTTGCGATCGGAGCAGGGAACCTGGGAAACCCAAATGCAACGGCAAATGCGTAATATGATGCAAGATTTGGGAGTAGCGCGTCAGTCTGAGGTGGACGAACTGCGGGGTAGAATAGACCGATTAGAACGTCAAGTGCGTGATTTAGAAAATAAGCTTTGGCGTTAAGATAACCTTTGTGATTTAAACTAATTGTGTTCTGTTAGTCATCCTATAACCAGACTACCTAATTAGGGAGGACTGATTTTGAAAGCAATTTTACTCAGCGTGGGGTTCATGCTGTTATGTGTTGTGGTTTTAGTGTTAGCACAAGTTGGTGGTAAACAGGATTCTGCCATTGCTGCTAATTCCTCTCAAACCACACCAGCACCCACTACCATCACTGAAAACAAAACCTTAATTGCAAATACTCCTATGTCTGATGCTAATGCTGTAACTACTCCCTCTGGACTGAAGTATATCGAGTTACAAGAGGGAACTGGGGCGACTCCTAAAGCTGGACAAAAAGTGACAGTTCACTACACCGGCACATTAGAGGATGGCACCAAATTTGATAGTTCACGCGATCGCAATCGTCCCTTCGACTTTAAAATCGGCGTTGGACAAGTCATCAAAGGTTGGGACGAAGGACTTAGCACTATGAAAGTAGGCGGTCGTCGTCAGCTAATTATTCCCCCAGAGTTAGGTTATGGCTCCCGTGGCGCTGGTGGCGTAATTCCACCCAACGCCACACTGCTTTTCGATGTGGAATTGCTCGACGTTAAGTAGCAATTACTATTGCTCAGTTATCAGTTATCAAGTTTAAAAACGGTCTCCAAGCTATTAATTTGATTGATGAAAAAAAAGTTTTTCTGTTCAATCTCATAACTAAAGTTAGACTATTCAATTGATAACTGATACTGATTTTCACAAACTGCAAATGACACAAAAATTGCAGAGAATAGCAACACAATAATTCACGAATTATTAAAGATTGCTATATCAATAATTATTTGGTCTAGCTAAATTTTTAAACTTTGTAAATTGCGGATCAAATAAAAGTTTAACGGTTCCCGTTGGGCCGTTGCGGTGTTTAGCTACTATAACTTCTGCAATGCCGCGATCGGGAGTGTCCTGATTGTAGTAGTCATCGCGGTACAACATAATTACCAAATCTGCATCCTGTTCAATTGAACCTGATTCTCTCAAATCTGACAACATCGGACGTTTATTAGTACGAGCTTCCACTCCTCGGCTTAACTGAGATAAAGCAATAACTGGTACAGATAATTCACGAGCTAAACCTTTAAGAGAACGCGTAATTTTGGATAATTCTTGTACGCGGTTATCGCCTCCCCCTTCCATCAATTGCAAGTAATCTATCACTATTAATCCTAATTCCAAGCCTTGTTCTGCTTGCAATCGCCTTGCCTGACTACGCATTTGTGTAACTGTAATATTCGGCGTGTCATCAATAAAAATTGGCATCTCTGAAAGCATACCAATAGCACGGCTTAAAGGTTCCCATTGCGCTTGACTGAGACGACCACTCCGCAAATAACCACTTTCAATTCCGGCTTCGCTAGCTAATAGACGTTGTACCAGCTGTTCTTTAGACATTTCTAAACTGAAAACAGCAACCGGAAATTTATGCGAAGCTGCAATATTGTAAGCAAGGTTTAAGCAGAAGGCTGTTTTTCCCATTGATGGCCTGCCAGCGACAATAATTAAATCAGAACGCTGGAATCCCGAAGTCATGGCATCTAAATCGTAAAAGCTGCACGTAATACCGGGTAGGGCAATACCTTGATTGCGCTCCTCAATATCTTGGAAATTACTAATTAGGGTGTCGCTAATGTGAACCAAACCTGATTGAGGACGTTCTTGAGTGACACCGAATACTTTTTGCTCTGCCTGATCTAAAACTATTGGTAACTCGGTTTCGGTTTCGTAACCAAGATGCACAATTTCATTGCCAGCTTTAATTAACTGTCGCCGCAGGTATTTTTCCATTACTAACCCTGCTAAGGCGTCAATGTTGACTGCTGACACTGTGCGATCCACAAGAGTAGCTAATTTATTTCTGCCGCCAATGCGAGCTAGGATATCGTTATCAGCTAGCCAACTTGTAACCGAGAGCAAATCTGTAGGTTTACCTTGAGCATGGAGGCGCAGCGCCGCTTGATAGATATCTTTATGAGCGTTAATATAAAAAGCTTCGGCAATGAGGCGATCGCTAACTCGACCAATCGCTTCTGGATCTAGTAAAATCCCCCCCAAAATAGCTTCTTCTGCTTCAATGTTTTGGGGTGGTAGGCGATCGCTGCCATCACCTTGAAAATTTAGTTCTTCAGCCATAGCGATTTTAAACTTGCGATTTTGAATTGGCGATCGGGGTTTCGCTATCTACCCTTATAATCCAAAATCTGCCGCACAAAGCTACTGGGGCTATTTTGTTAACAAGAATTTTTTTGGTCTTCTTCAAAGAGATTGATCACCACAGATCAACACAGATTGATTACACCTGTATGCATCTGTGGTAAAAAACGAAGAAATAGTTAGCTAGCTACGACTTCAATATCGACTTGTGCTGTTACTTCCGAAAACAGCTTAATCTCAGCTTTGTAAGTACCAAGGTGGTTAATATCGGGAATGGTAATACCACGGCGATCCACTTCTTGACCGGTAGCTGCTTTAATTGCATCTACAATTTCTTGGGTGGTAACTGTACCGAAAATCGCTTCATTTTCACCGACCTGTTTGGCAATTCTCAAGCTGGTAACTTTTTCTAGAGATGCCTTTTGCTCTAGAGCTTGTTGTCTGAGTTCTAATTGACGTTGACGCTCTTGCTCGCGGCGGCGTTCTACTTGCTTGAGAATACCGGGAGTAGCATGAGTTGCTAAATTCTTGGGAATCAGATAATTACGAGCATAGCCAGGAGCAACTTCCACTAAGTCGCCTAATTTTCCCAGCTTGCTAACATCCTGATTTAAAACTAACTGTACGCGTTTCACCATTTTCTTTCGTTTTTCCTGTAGAATCTCATTAATTTGGGTTTCAGCAGGATAGCTCACATATGTGTAGTTATATCCCAAGCTGCTTTGCTTATACCCCAAAGCTTACAGATCCTAGCGAAAGGCAGGGTGCGATCGCAACTATTAGCCAAAAAAATCGTGTTTGCTCACAATGACGCGATCGCCCGTATACTGCCAAGCCTGTTCTAAAAGAACAGGCTTCCTCGAGGCTCCACTTTGAGACAACCGCACGGAGTGCGGTTGGGCAGTAGGGCGCGCTACGCGATCGCCTGTTTTACCAAATCAAGACCTTGAGAGACTACCGCATCACGCCAACCCTGCTCCGCAGGTGCAAATACCTCCATCAGTCGCTGGCGTGTCCATTCTCTCGATGGATGATTGGTTGGTGCAAAAAAGTGGGCACGGTTTTCTGCCCGCAATGCCTCAACTACCTGGATCACAGGATAAGTGCCAAACTCTGCGGTGAGAAATTTGTAGTTGCAATTAGAAAACATTGCTTTACACCAAGTTCCTAAACCGCCACGAATTTTGTAGGCATTACTTCCCGGCTGATAAGGTTCGACCTCAGCACCAAATTTCTCAGTCAACCAGGAAGCATTTTCTGAGTCTGAAGAATCGTCAATAAAAAGTTTATAGGTTGCTTTCTTGCCAAGTCCTGTATGGAAGTCGATATGCAGCACATCTGTAGCATTATCAACCCATCGCGGAAGATTGGCTGCCAGAATTTGATAAGTCTTGGAAGGGCTATGTCCGCCAAAAAATAACCCTTGCGGAAAGTCGTATTGTCCTACAGGCAATGTATTAATTAAGGAAGTAATACCATAGCGGAGGATAGTGGCGATCGCTTTGACGAGAAACGGTTCAAAATGTGATGGAGGTGAAGACGGATTGAAGAACGTATTCAAATCACCGTACTTTGTTGGGCTACCTGTGTATTCTTCGCCTGGTAGCAGGAAATTACGGTTGAGATCGATATTATCCTCATTCCACCGCCTGCACCAAGCGAAACCGTAAGGATTTAAGGCGTGTAGTAACACTAAGGCAGTCCCCTGAGTTGCGCTCCAACTAGCAAGACCCTGCTCTAGCAAAGCACACTGGACAGCAGAACCGAAGAATCCTTCTACACCATGCAATCCACTAGAGACAACTACAACCTTTTGCAGATGGGGGTTGCCGAGAATCGCCACATCAATAGTCAAGTCTTCTCCATTTGGCCCAGTTTGCTCAATGGGGTATGCTTCCAAGCGACACCCTAACGCCAGCGCCGAGGTACGGAAACGATGCCGTGCTGTGGTGTAGTTCGGACAGAAAGTAGTGGCATAGGACATCTAGCGTTTGAAGCTTTAACTAAAATTTATCTTTCATTCCCCGTATACGTGCAAAAGTTTGCACTGGATCGTTACTCTTGGTAATCAATTGTAGTTGTGGCTGCTCCCAGCGTAAAAAAGGATTTGTACGTTTCTCCACTCCTAAGAGCGAAGGAACAGTGGCTTTCCCTCGACTACGGTAAGCCTTTACTTCGTCTAAGCGTTGTTGTAATTCGGTGTTGTCACGATCAACGGTAAGGGCAAATTGTAAATTTTTTAAGGTGTACTCATGAGCGCACCAGACGTGCGTATTATCAGGTAAAGAGCGAAGTTTATCCAAAGAGTTCAGCATTTGTGTAGGTGTGCCTTCAAATAAACGACCACAACCACCAGCAAACAAAGTATCGCCACAAAATAAGTCGCCGGGTTCGCCAGCTATTTCTGGGGGGAAATAGTAAGCAATGTGAGCGCGAGTATGTCCAGGAACAAAAATAACTTCAGCTACTCGCCCGGCAAACTGAACACGTGAGCCGTCTTGCAGAAATACCTGTTGTCCTGGAATTCTCCCCTGATCTTCGGCTCCACCATACACTGTCACCTTGGGGAAATGTTGCATTAGCTGCTGATTGCCACCCACATGGTCATGATGATGGTGGGTGTTAAAAATCGCTACTAACTCAGCTTTTAGTTCTACCAGTTGCTTTAATACTGGTTCTGCTTCTGCTGGATCAACAACAGCGGCGATATTTTGTATGCGATCGTACAGCAAAAATATGTAGTTGTCTGAAAGGGCCTCAAGACGAATGACCTGCATACCTCTATCTCTCTTATAAGTAGATGTTGAGTATTAATTGGCATTTTAAGCCCAGTAACCAACAACGCTATCTGTACCAAATGTATAAAGTATTTACATTTTACTTAAAATAGCTGTAAAAATTCATTAAATATAGCAACAAACAACAGTATATTTACTAATTAATGCCCAAAAAAGTGACAATTATTTGAATTTCTCAGTAATATTTCTCTGGGAAGAAGTGTAAATACGAAGTTAAATTTATTTTGTTCTTTTTAATTTCCAACTTACCGAAAAATTTCGGTATCGAAAACTAACAATATTTACGTTAGTTAGCCAACTTGAACAATTTTTAATATTAATGCGGCTCTGTTCTATATATTAAAACTTGGGCAAATACTGTCCTGATCAGGTACATTTACAGGAGATATATGAATTACCAACCATCCATATATACAATCAATACTCAAGCAGAAATAGCAGTTAAGCAAATTGTAGATCGAATTCTGATCTCAGGACGGATGAGCCGTCAAGACCATACTTTACTCACGTCCACTATTTTATCCAATGGTGATATTAGCGATGGAGAACGTCGTCAAATTAATCGCATCTTTGACCATATACAGACGGGACAGATAAAACTAGTTAACTGGTAATACAAGTTGATAACTATACAAATTTATGAAACCAAATCCTCTAAAGGCAATTGCTAGAAAGCACTAGATGCAAATCACTCAAAGCTGGCATTAGTAAATTTCACATGAAGATTATGTATGCTATCCTAAAATCAAAAAAATATTTAGTATAATTTATAGCAGTTAACTACGACATACTTATTAGTTAATTATTTATAAATATGTATATAAGTTTAACAATTAGTCAACAAGCTATTAATTGTTACTAATTCTGTAGATAATCTTTCCGGGCCGCTTATCTTACTATGTTAGTAAATAGTAGCGGCCAATGAAATTTTTACTTTAAAAATAATTAACCAATGTCTCCACTTGTATCAATTATTATTAATTGCTTTAATCAAGGTCATTACCTTGATCGCTCTGTCAAAAGCGTATTATCACAAACATTGGCAGATATTGAATGTCTGATTATAGATGATGGATCTAAGGATACTACTCGTCAAGTGGCTGAAAATTTGATGAATATCGATCCACGAGTTAAATACTTTTTTAAAGAAAATAGCGGGCTACCTTCCTCTCGAAATTTTGGCGCTCAACAGGCGCAAGGAGAATGGATTCAGTATTTAGACGCAGACGATTGGATTCATGAAGACAAAATTAGATTTCAATTAAGTTATTTACAGGATATTAATACCAATGAAGATATAGTTTTCTACTCAAATTATGAGCGAGTATTTATAGATGAGCAAGAAAATATTGTTAGGTCTCAGGAAAATATTATCGGTTCACTGGCTACATCTCAATTAATCCAACGTTTACTGATACCTGATTTTCTAACAGACTCACCTCATCCTTGTCTCCAGCAAGCTATGCTTCTAAAAAAAAGCATTTTGCATAGAACAAAGTTTCCTGAGCATCTTAAAGCACTAGGAGATAGATATTTTGCGATAGATATCTTAAGTGCAGGTGTCAAATTTATTTATACTCCTATGATTGGTGCTTACTACACAAAGCATCAGTCAAATCGAACCAATAATTGGAATTACATGAAGAAATATTACATTGCATTTTATGAAAATGTGGCAAAAAATTACCCATCTTTGAAACCATTTTTTCAAATAGGATTGGAATATTTACTAGAAGAAGCTATCCAAGAACAGGACAAAGAGAATTTTAATCAATTAATTAAACTAATCTCTACCCCAGTGCATCTATTTGATGGAAAAATAAAAATAAATAATAAATTTTCTATAAAGCTATTAAATAGATTAAGGACAATTACGCCTAATTTTTTATTATACGAAAAGTATCGAGGCCCACGTTCAAGAAAAATAATAACCTTCACGTCAAAAAAAATTAATTATTTAAGATCTGCTTTAAAATCGCCTTATAAATAATAAATTTAAAATGCTGTTTAAATATTAATTTAAACAAAATTTTGATAAGCTTGTATGAATACAAAAAAGTTCTGAATATCTCAAACTTTTATTAGTAAAGTAAAAAAATATTTTTGCAACCAGTATAATCGCACCTAATAGTGTTTATCATTGAAAATTTTGATTAATAAATGGCATATTCAACCACATCCGATGCTACAGAAGAATATAACTTAGTTTTTGTTGTCTAGGATTTCGCAAAGAGTTTGATGCTCAAAGCCATATATAGAGAGTTTGCAGCTTACTTCTAAATAAAATAGAGCAGATTAAAAAAACCATCAATTATATAAAAAAATAGCACTGCTAGCGTTTTTTTTAATTTTAAAGATTTGTTTGTTAATTATGAAAGTTTCATTAATTGTTAGCGATTTATCTGGTGGCGGAAGCGTCCGAGCTTTCTTACTTGCACAAGTACTAAAGATTCTTAATTATAAAGTAGAGATTATCGGCTTTAATTACGGAAAAGAAATATATGCAATTCCTCCTTCTGGAATTTCTGTTTTCTCTATTATCGGTACAAATTATCCTGATTTTTTAGGTTCTGCCCAAAAAGCTTTACAACAACTAGATGGTGATATTATTTATGCCGTAAAACCTAAACCCACAAGTTTTGGTGTAGCTCTATTAAAGAAATTTAGCAGTCGCCGTCCTTTACTTTTAGATATGGATGACTGGGAACTGAGTTGGTATGGAGGTTCTGAATGGAAGTACCGTCCCAGCGCTAAACAATTTTATCGGGATATTTTCAAGAAGGATGGTGCATTGAGATTTCCTGATCATCCGCTGTATCTCACATGGATGGAAAACTTAGTACGAAAAGCAGATGCAGTCACAATAGATACTCAATTTCTCCAACAACGGTTTGGCGGTGTTTATGTGCCTAATGGTAAAGATACTGCAATGTTTGACCCTGACAAATATGATCCTGAGTCTAGTAGAGAGCGTTATGGTCTTTCTAAATATCGAATTTTAATGTTTCCTGGGGCCCCAAGACCCCATAAGGGAGTTGAAGATGTTTTACTAGCCTTAGATATATTAAATCAGCCGGATTTAAGGCTAGTGATTGTGGGTGGTAATCCTTACGATGATTATGACGATAAACTCATTCAAAAATGGGGACATTGGATTATAAAGTTACCAAAGTGTCCTGTAGAAGTCATGCCAGAGATTGTGGCAGCTGCTCACATTGTAGTTGTTCCTCAGCGAGATACCTTAACTTCTCGTGCCCAATTCCCCTTAAAGTTGACAGATGGAATGGCAATGGCTAAACCTGTATTATCAACACGAGTTGGAGATATCTCTACAATTCTAGATGAAACTGGTTATCTAGTTGATCCTGGTTGTCCCGAACAACTTGCTGAAAAAATCCAATTGATATTTGCAGATTTAGAGCAAGCAAACAACTGCGGCAAAAAGGCTAGAAAAAGATGCGTAGAAAAATATAGTTTAGAAGCAATGGCATCTACTTTAGCTGATGTAATCCTGCGTTTGTAAACATTCATAGGGTTGGGATGGAAATGTAAAACTAACTAAATTTATTTTAATTAAAAAATCTAGTATTTGTACTATAGCGATTCTATTTTATTTGTGTAAATCTCTTGAAATAACCACTAATATGCCCTTTGTAAAAGAAAGGTCAGTCATAATTTCATGAATTATCTATAATTGTCTAGTATTTTTAATTTTTTTATCTACATAAAAAAGTATGAGTTGGCATTACTAAGTTTTACATGTCTGATGAGATCTGCTTCAGCAATAAATTTATAAATAATGTGAAAAAAACTAGCCACCTGCGCTCTAAACCATAATGTCTACAAGCAAGCTAATACTAAAATTTGTTCGTCCCTATCCAGGCAGAATATTCCTCACAATCCTGTTGGGATTTTCTGGAGCTTTGTTTAATGGTGTAGGTACGGCAATGATTGTGCCAGTAATTCTCAAAATTGTAGGGCAATCAGTTAATTTAGCAGGAGCGCCGGCCATTTTTCAAACGATAGTATCTCCTTTTGATAGCTTGCCGGAAAATTACCGCTTAATACTGATGTCTAGCGCAATTATATTTACGATTATTTTAAAAAATTTGGCAAATTATGCTAGCTCTTTGACATCAAGCTCTTTAACGCGATCGCTGACATCAGATATGCGAGAAGCAGGATTGCGTTTATTACTAGAAGTTGATTTAGATTATTATACCAAGATGAAAGTTGGCGATATAATCAACAGCCTTGGTGGAGAAATTAGCCGTACTGCTAGTGCAATTGGGAGTATAGCCAAGTTAATTATATTAGTAATTACAATTTTAGTTTTTACTATTATATTGCTGTTAATATCCTGGCAGTTGACAATCGCTTCTACGATTTTGCTATCTTTGGTAACATTAATCAACCAGTATGCCATTCACCGCTCCAGAGATTTTGGCAAACAGCTTTCAGAAATGTCTAAATCTTATTCTATTCGGGTGCTGGAAACACTAAGTGGTATTCGCCTGGTCAAGGCAACTGGAAATGAAGAAAGAGAATATAAACGCATTAAACAGTTAATTAGAGACAGAGAAACGGCAGATTTTCAATCTCAGGTAAATTCTGAAGCTATTGGGCCAGTTAGCGAAGTAACTGGGATTATAGCCTTAATACTGATTGTCTTATTGGGGCGCACCTTATTTGTAAACCAGATTAATTCACTTTCTGCCGTATTGCTCACATATTTATTGGTGCTACTGCGACTACTTCCTTTAATTTCTCAATTAAATCTTCTTCGTAGTAGCTTTGCCAATACCTCTGCCAGTGTAAATATTGTCACTGACTTTTTAAGACATGATAATAAGCCGTTGATGGGAAGCGGTACGATTCCTTATCAAAAATTACGAGAGGGAGTGCATTTCAATCGTCTCTGTTTTTCCTATCCTAACCATAAGAGCTTGGTACTTCAGAACGTGGATTTATATTTACCACAGGGTACTACTCTAGCTTTAGTGGGTGGTTCTGGAGCAGGTAAATCAACAATGGCAGACCTCTTACCCAGATTTTATGACCCTACGTCTGGCTGTATTACCCTAGACGGTACAGATCTGCGGGAGTTCGATTTGAAATCGCTACGCAAAGCGATAGGAATTGTCAGCCAAGATACTTTTCTGTTTAATGACACGGTGCGGAACAACATTTCTTATGGACGACCAGAGGCTACTGACGATGAAATTCTGACAGCGGCAAAACGTGCAAACGCCTATGAGTTTATTTGCAAATTATCTCAGGGATTTGACACCTTTATTGGCGATCGCGGCGTGATGCTATCTGGTGGACAAAGGCAAAGATTAGCGATCGCTCGCGCATTACTACAAAACCCAGAAATTTTGATTCTGGATGAAGCTACCAGTGCTTTAGATACCGTTTCCGAACGCTTAGTACAAACTGCACTCGATGACCTCAGCCGCGATCGCACAACCCTAGTAATTGCTCACCGCCTTTCCACAGTCCAAAAAGCAGATCAAATTGCCGTCTTAGATCAAGGACGTGTAGTAGAGGTAGGAACTCATAACGAACTTTTACAAAAGGGTGGTTATTACTCACGTCTGTACTCAATGCAATTTGCTGATCATCCTGAAGTTACAGTTAAAAGTAATCAAAGCTTGCTTCGCATCTGTCATGAAATTCGCACACAGATGAACTCGATGATTGGGTTACTGCACTTATTAATTGATGGACTAGCAGAAAATTCTCAAGACCAGCAAGAATTAATAGAAGAATCTTATAAATCAGCCAGGAAAATTCTTACTACTATAGATGTTTTTAACGATATTATTAACTTGCAATTTTCAGGACAATTTTTCTCAGATTCCGAGCAAAATCATAACACCATAATTAATTATTATCAAATTTTTGGGCATCTCTCCAATGAATTTCGGACTTCTCTTAACACTATAATTGGCTCTCTGGGCTATCTAGCTGATAATTCGTTATGTACACCTAGAGAGCTAAAACAATTAATTACAGAATCTTATGAATTTAGTTTAGATTTAGTCGATAAATTAGAAAAGTTCGAGAATAATATTTTTTAAAATTTTAGGTAATTTTTGTTATCTGCTAATTTTAATATTAACTAAGGCTATAAAGAAAAGTAAGTAAAATGAATATTAAAACTGTAGGTATGATTAGCAGCTATCGAGGTTTGGAAAATAGAATTGATTGGCTGTGGCAACAAACCCCAAAGCAATTTGGAATTTGGGGTAATATGCAAATGCTAGCAGCATCGCCAAAACCAGATTTTCTACTCATGTATCAGTTTGATTTTCCCCAAGTAACTCCACGGCAATCTTGGTTGAATAAATTTTGCAAACATCAGCAAAAATCAGAAAATAATATTGAATCTCTACTACGAGGCGTTAATAAAGAGCAGATTATTTATTTGCTTAGAGAACCACCTTTAGATGAAATTGTAGAAATAAATAAACATAATTATCAGCAAGCCCAGAAATATTGCGCCTATGTTTCTGGGCCAGATGATTTTGCTCCTATTCCCGGCTATATGCCTGCTATTTGGTATCATGGCAACTCATTTCGAGAATTAAATGAAATGCCAATACCTGAAAAAGTCTTACCTTGTAGTTGGATTACTTCTGGGATTAGCCGCACAGCTAATCATCGTCAGAGGTTACATTTTTTACAATCGCTACAATCAAGCGATATTAAGTTTGATTTGTACGGACGCAACTTACCTAAATGGTCAAAAACATCCGGGGAATTAGGTAGCAAATGGTATGGTATGGCTCCATACTATTACAATTTGGCAATTGAAAATTATGCCGACAATAACTGGTATGTTAGTGAAAAATTGTGGGATGCTTTACTCGCATGGTGTTTGCCAATTTACTATGGCGGGCCAGCTGCTGATAAATTATTGCCGCCAGGAAGTTTTTTGCGATTGCCGAGTTTGGATGAAAAAGGCATTGCTTATATCCAAGAAATGACTGCTACTCCTGATGCTTGGTATGCTGCCAAAGATGCGATCACGGAAGCTAGACAAATTATCCTACACAAACTAAATCTGCTCAACTGGTTATCAGAATTTACCGCAAAATTTTCTCTCTAAATATTGGATTTTTATATGGATGGTATTTGTACTCTCGCTAACGACCGAGTTTATGACCAACTAATTGCTCTACTTAATAGTATAGAAGCAATTTATGGGCAAGAAATGCCTGTTTGTATTTACCCTTATGATGAGAATACAGCACGAATTACTGCGGAAATTACTCACCGTCCTCATGTGCAACTTTACGATAATCAAGATTCAATGCAGCAATGGGATGAGTTTGTTCGCAATATTTGGGATGCCCACCCTTCTGCCCAAAAACAGTGGTTGAAAATCAGTAATGACAAGTATTATCGAGTCGGTACTCATAGACGTTTCTGTGCTTTTGACGGCCCTTTTGACCGTTTTGTCTACATGGATGCCGATACGTTATTAATGAGTCCACTAGAGGAAATTTTTACACAGCTAAATCAGAATGACTGGGTAGTATATGATTTTCAATACTTAGATATAACTCATGTTTATAACCAATTAGCACCGAAATTAACAGAAATATTTACACCGCAACAACTGCAAACAGAAATATTCTGTTCTGGTTTTTATGCTTCCAAAAAAGGCATATTTAATGCCCAAAATCGAGATATATTACTAGATAAATTACGCCAAGGTGAAGCTGAGGTTCTGTATTCTATGGCTCCTGACCAAACTGTTCTTAACTACATGGTAATGCGGTCAGGCATTTCTAACTATAATTTAGCCCTGCATCTTTCTAATAGTGAGAAGACAGGCTGTTGTGTAACTTCTACTCATTTTGAAACACGAAATAATATTTTGTATGACAAAGGTAAGCAATTAACTTATCTCCACTACATTGGTTTATCATCTAACTTGTTTACACAAGTTTGCCAGGGAGAAAATATTGATTTTCCCTATCGAGATATTTTCTTGCATTATCGTTATTTACATGAGCCAGAAAAGCGACCAACATTTACGAATAAACCCAAAGTTTATAATGAGCCACCAAGTTTAAGTAAACGGATTTTCAGAAAATTAGGATTAAAAGGCTGAGGTAAAAATAATGAGTCGTGGAATTTATATTATTGCTAATGATAAAGTAGCAGATCATGCGATCGCCTTACTCAATAGTATCCGATTGCATGATGCAGACACACCAATTATAATGATTCCTTATGATGATAATTATCATAATATAGCAGCTACACTTAATAAATATTATGGAGTAGAAGTTTATCAAGACTTAGATTTTATTGACCGCCTTGCTCAAAAATTACATCAAACATTTGGTGGTAAGTTTTTCGCCCGCCCCAACCAATTTCGGAAACAAGCTTGTTGGTTCGGCCCATTTGATGAATTTTTATATATTGATACTGATATTGTCGTCTTTGAGAAAATAATTGATAATCTTAGCTATCTAGATACAGCTGATTTTATTTGTTGCGATTATCAACATTTAGGTGGAATTAAAAATGTTTTTACCCCTCAAGTATTAAAAGATAAACTCTTTACTGAAAAAGAAGTTCAAGATATTTTCAATGGTGGTTTTTGGGGTTCTAAGAAAAATTTAATTTCGGAAAATGATTTGTACGATATATTCACCGAGTGTGCAGATCATCCAGAATACTTTGATTTTTCAGAAAAGACTTCTGATCAACCAATTATTAACTATATGCTGCTCAAGCGGATTACGCACCGCTTCAATATTGTCCGCAGAGAAGGCAAAGCGCCTGGAAATTGGGCGGGGACTCCCTATTTCCAGGCTCAAGGCAAAATTTTATTTGATCCTACAATCAATCAGCCTCTACAATATCTTCACTGGGCGGGTATTCGTATTCAACCCGGTTGTCCCTACTGGGAGATTTGGGAAAATTACCGAAATTTGAATCCGGCATTACCACAGGTAGTTATGCCAGCAGTTATAACCCAAACTCAGTGGCAGCAAACATTTAGTAAATTTAAAAATAAAATACGTACTGGATTTTTCAGCAATAAGTGATTTTTAATCCTTGTTTTTAAGCAGTTTGCAATAAGTAAATTTAAATAACAAGCAAAAATATGCGCTTGTATGATTAAATTTACTTTCAGGGTATGTATAAAATTTTTCTCACTATAGTGAGAAAGAGAGATAAGTCTATTACTATAAAATAGTAAAATCGGCAAAGTCTACACAAAAAAATTGTTCAATGCAAGTTGATACTTCCATTTTGGGATAATATTTTACTTGCAATGAACATTTACGTTAATTTTTCTAATATTAAGTTTTTTCTATTTCTAAGACAAAGAATCTAAATCTAGAGATTGCATTCCTCGGCGCTCCGCAAAATCCAGCATACTTCCTAATTGTAACCAAACTAACAAACAAGTCAGCAAACTTACAGGCAAGCCAATTCCTAAAGCCAGCAAGGTGGGAAAGCCAAATATTTCTAAACCTGATGAGAGAAATAAGCAAACACCGCCAGTTATACCTAAAAATGGCACAAGCAGTTGTTTCAAAAAAGAACGTGGTTTAATATTTTCTACCCGTACACCGGAGGGGTTGGTGTGGGCATTGCTTGCCCATTTTTGAACAATTACTTTTAAAGTGCCAGATAGTGCTATGCCAGAAGTTAATGCTGTCAAGAAACCAACAAGTAGTAGGAAATATGGCGGTTGCAGAGGGTAATAGTACATGAAAACTCCTGATTGGTAGGTAAATTTAAAAGTAATTGTGCGCTTTTACTTGTTAGTTTCGACCTTGTGCTTGATTACCACCAAAAGAAATAAAGGATGTGGCTTTTGGCAGGATAGCAGATGCACCTTCTTTGGATAACTCTGTTAAAAAGCCGATCGCTACACTAAATAAACGATTGGGTTGTAAGTCATCTTTTACCAGATTCCACAGGCGTTGGACTTCTTCCGTATGTAGGCGGTCATCCTCAGTTAGGGCTAGCACCAATTGCCGTCGGAGAAACTTACCTTCTTCAGACAACAGAAATTGCAACCCCATCTGTGCTGTAGGTAGTACATCAAAGTTGTCATCAGTGCGGGCGATCGCAATTAAATTCTCCAACCTCTGCCACTGGAACTTACCATCTTTGAACAGCACATTTAATAACCGCCGCCGTAATTCGGGAGATTCTCCTGTCAGCAACCTTCTTGCTATGTAGGGATAACCCACCTCAACAATTTTGAAATTTGGATTGAGGCTAAGGGCAATACCTTCTTGGGTTACTAGCGAACGAATAATTAAAGCAAACTTCGCTGGAACTCGGAAAGGATATTCATACATCAGTTCCGAGAACTCATCGGTAATGGTTTTGAAGTTAAAATCTTTGACGTTTTTGCCAATGGCGTTGCCTAATACCGCTTCCAACGCTGGTACAATCGGGCAAATGTTTGTGTCTGGTGTCAAAAATCCTAGTTTTACAAAGTCTTCTGCTAAGTCGGTGTAGTCTTTATTAACCAGATGCACTAACGCATCTACAAGTGTTTCTTTGGTAGTTTCCTCCAACTGATCCATCATGCCAAAATCGATGTAAGCCATGCGTCCATCAGGCATAGCAAATAAATTTCCGGGATGGGGGTCAGCATGGAAGAAGCCGTGTTCCAATAGCTGTTGTAAACCTGAGGTCACACCAATTTTGATAATTTCCTCAGGGTCTAAACCAACTTCGCGGATGCTTTTAGTGTCTGTCAGCTTGAAGCCGTTAATCCATTCGAGGGTTAAAACACGGCTATTAGTATAACGCCAGTAAATACTAGGGACTTTTACACTGGGGTCGTTGCGGAAGTTGTGTGCAAACTTTTCCGCGTTACGGCCTTCATTGATGTAATCAATTTCTTCAAATAACTTTGTGCCAAACTCGTCAACAATTAAACTGAGGTCATGACCGAGATTGAGGGGTAACCAAGGAGCAAGCCAACTTGCTCCCCAACGCAATAGGTAGAGGTCGCGTGTTAGAACTGGGCGTAAGTTGGGGCGTTGCACTTTCACTGCCACTTCTTCTCCACTGAGCAAACGTCCACGATAAACTTGACCCAAGCTTGCAGCTGCTACCGGAGTAGGTGACAATTCGCTAAAAATTTCGTGAACTGGGCGAGTAAGTTCAGTTTCGATAATGTGATAAGCTAGTACGTTATCAAAAGCTGGCAATTGGTCTTGCAGCTTCACCAACTCTTCTAAGAAGTCTTTACGTATTAGATCGGGTCGTGTTGATAGGGATTGACCAACTTTAATAAAAGTGGGGCCAAGCCGGATGAGCAGTTCTCGCAGCTGAGTGGCGCGTTTCTTCTTGTTTTGCTCGACTTGATTTTGCCATTCATCCCACTTAAGACTAATAATAAATCCAGCAAAAGACCAGATAATTCTCAGCAAACGCCCCCAGGCAAGCCAAGGACGATAACGATAATAACGAGCGATCGCGTCTGGATTATACTGCCTTAGTTGAGCAGATTGATACTGACCCACGCCTTTATTTGCCTCTTCAACTGGGAATTACACTTTTTTGTTTATTTCCAGACTTACAAGCTACTTGCAAGTACAGGATATCGATAGTTTTTATAAAAAACGATTAAACTTGACCCAACTTCTGGGTAGTATTTGTAGCGATATAAGCCTACTTTACTGCCCAGATTATTTTATCTTTTTCTTAATTCTACTTTATAAAAGTACAAATATTCTCTTTTTACCAGGATTTTGTGCGCGATACAGCAATTCAGTATCTACCAGGATCTAGCCACTAATAGGATTTTGCTAATCCAAATGTGGATGGTAGCCAGGTCAATGAAGCGTCATAAACTTTTTGACTTTCCACCTAACGAGGCGATCGCAATCCTTGCGCTTCCCCAAGCGGCGCTTGGGGCAATGGAAACTCCGTTTGCATTCAGGCATATACGGGCGATCGCACGCAAGGGTTCTGTTAAACTTTAGCCGCAGCAGGTGTTGGTAAACTCACTTTTAATCGCTTAAACATCGCTTCCCGTGCTTGCACAGCTAGAGTATCATCCAACGGTTCCAGGGTAATCGGCTGCTGATACTTCAGTCGTAACGCTGTTTGAATTAACCAGTCAGCGACAAAGGGATTTTTCGGTAACAGTGGCCCGTGGGAATAGGTGGCTATAGCATTCTGATAAAATGCTCCCTCTGTGCCATCTTCACCATTATTTCCTAAGCCGTGTACGACTCGCCCCAAAGCTTCTACTTTCCCCAGCTTGGTGCGTCCGCCATGATTTTCAAAGCCAACCAAATACGGTGTGCTACCCGTCATCGCTTTTAAATCTTGGGCTAAACGAGTGGCTGTAACTTCAATCACTAAGTTACCAATGCAGCGTTTAGTATTTTCACCAGGATGCACGGAGACTAAATCAAGTATTCCCAAGCCTTCAATCCGGTGTCCCAAACCGGGTTCATAATAGTGTCCTAGTAACTGAGGGGAACCACAGGTAAATACGCCTGGTGTGCCATTTTCAATTTTTTCACGCATGGCGTCGGCTTTTGCGCCTTGCAAATCACGCATGACAATTTCTTGCTGACGGTCTTGTGCCCCACCACCTACAATTAAATCTACGATTTTAATATCTTCTGCTGTAGCGTTTTGATCCAGGGGTAATACTTTAACGTTGTACCCCCGCCACTGAGCGCGGCGTTCTATAGTAATAACATTACCGCGATCGCCATAAGTACTCATCAGTGTTGGATACAACCAACCAATTGTGATTTCAAATTTTTGAGAACTCATATAACCTCACATATATTGATAATTCATAACTTTTTCTCCTTATAGTTTGGAGAATCCGGTCTATATCCAGAGTTTGCGTAAGCATATCGCACATTTGCCATACTTGGTATATTTATACGTTAAAAACTTGAATCTAGTCTTTAGCCTCTAGAACGTACCTATAAAATAAATCTTAAATTGCGTAGGCTGAATGATTCCCTCTTTAATACGTTATTCGGATACACAGTTGATAATGGCTACTTATAGCATTGCTGAGGATTTCGTATTTTATGTAACAGTTTTGTTGTAACATTTTGCAGATAATCCCAAAAGAGTTATCAAGGAATTTCAAAAATCAGTTTCACTTTTCCTGTTAAGCCGTAATATTACAGATTGGCATAGGTTTGTTTCACAACCTGAAAATTGTTATATGGATTGTAAAACTGCTACATTAGTCTACCAAACTGAGAATCATCTCGAAAAAATTCGTGAGATTTTTCCAGAAGCATGGAGTTTCTTGGAAGAGCAATCTTTTGCTTATATTCAAGGTAAAAAAGACAATTTTGATTCTGCTGTTAAAGATTTAGTTGGTGAAACCAATTTCAAATTTAGAATGGTTCACCGTGATGACAAAGACCAACTGACCAAAGACCTCGCAGAATTATTAGGAGATATTACCTCTCGCTTACTTTTGGAAAAACATTTTTCGCAATTAGTTGGTCAACAAGTGTTTTTTAGTACTATTTGCTGTAGTAGCCATCTGACAACTGACCATAAGTTGACTTTAGAAGAGGTTCTACCAATCCAACGTGCAGCCGTTAAGCTGCAATAGGTTAGGGACTGACGATTAGGGATAGGGATTAAGGTATTGAGGTGTGAGAATTTCCCAGTACCCAGTCCCTAGTACCTAGTACCCAATTAAAGAATTTTCCGACCAGTTAATACTTCGCGTACACTCAACATAGCTGTATATGTTGGTAATATATGTAGCGTTTCATTGTTGGGTGTATGCGCTAAGGCTGTGTTAATAGCCTGACGTAAATCTTCTTCAACAATCAGATTACAATTGTTTTGAGGTTTGGGTTCGCTATAGCGTAAACGTAAGGCCATATCATAAGCGCGATCGCCACTAACTACTAAAGTACCTCCACGCTGAACTAATTTTTCTGTATCTACATCCCAAATCCAAGATACATCTTCGCCATCTTGAACTCGGTCATTTAAAACTAACAAAGTAGTTTTATCTGAACTTTGAGTGACTACGCGAATTGTTTCATTAGTTCCTACAGGATTTTTGGATAATAAAATCCTTACCTTTTTACCGTTAATTTTTAACTCTTCAGCACGGCCGAAAGCTGCTTGGAAATGGGGAATTGTATCGCGGATAGTAGCTTCATCAATTCCTAATTCTTGAGCAGCGGTGGCAGCAGCTAAAGTATTATATTTGTTGTATAAACCAACAAGAATTTGCGGCCATTCGCTGCTATTAAGGCTGGGTTGACTTCTACTAAAGCCGCAATTAGAACAGCTATATTCGCCCATGTGGGATAAATACACACCTTTGTAGTCTAAAGCTTGTCCGCATCTGGGGCAATATATAGAATCAACAGCATGAGGAATTGCTTCTAAATACTGATCTGGTTCACTCAAACCGAAAAACGAAACTCGCTGTTGGGATAATTGTTGACCGAGATGGCAGATTGTTGGGTCATCAGCATTGGCCACTACAATGGTTTGGGGTGGTAAAGTAGCGATCGCACGTCCCCACCGTTTACTAATAGTATCTACCTCCCCGTACCTATCGAGTTGGTCGCGGAACAAGTTTAAACATAGAATGAGCTTTGGCTGAATTGGTGCTAGTACTCTGGGTAAGATGTTCTCATCAACTTCTAAAATGGCGTAGTCAACATCTAAGCTGCCCAGTAAGCTAGCATTGTCCATCAACGCTGTCATCAAGCCATTTTCCAGATTTGCGCCTGTTGAGTTGTGAGCAACGCGGTAGCCTTTGCGTTCTAGTATCTCTCTTAATAGCAGCGATGTTGTGGTTTTACCATTAGTACCAGCAATCAGAATTGCCCCTTGTTTTACTTGCTGGCTCAATAATTGTAAGAGTTGAGGTTCGATGCGACGGGCAATAGAGCCTGGTAATACACTAGCAGCACCTAGACGTAGCGATCGCACTATAAATGTCACGCTTTTTGCTACAGACACCGCGAAACCAAGTCTTAATCTATCTATAAGTTGTATTTTGTTTCTCACAGTAGTTAGCTAATAGCCTTAAGTTTTAAATTAATTTTGTGAGTTTAGCGAATCCTAACTCAAAACACCAGCCGATATTGAGTATAGGGAAAATTATTTTTAATATTTACCCCCCAGTCCCCAGTTCCTAGTCCCTAGCCCCCAGAGGCGTTATCTTAAAAAATAGTGCTTGGACGTAATAATATATCCAGCGCTGGTTGCTGAATTCAGCACAAACTTACAAATAGTAGCTCTCAAGGTTCCTTTTGATGAATGGCATAAAGTTTCTTTTTTTACAACAAAAAACTGACTGGCGGCAGTTAGTTTCCAAAGCTTTGATGCTACTTGCTTGCCTGTTCATTTTAAATATGCAACCAGCATTTGCAGGTATTAAAGATGACATTTATGATGGCAATATCTTTGTGGTTTATGCTGGTAATGGTTCACTAGTCCCCCCGAAACAGACACTGGCACAGTCTTTAGAGATGCATAAGCCGACAGTGTTAGCTTTCTATGTAGATGACAGCAGAGATTGTAAGGAATATGCCATTGTAATTTCACGGATACAAGAATTCTATGGACGTGCAGCAGAAATTATTCCGATTAATGTAGATAGTATCCCATCCAAAAAGGACTACAACGCCACAGAACCTGGATATTACTATTCTGGAAGCGTTCCTCAAGTTGTAGTTTTTGATCAGTCGGGTAAAGTAGTCTTGAATCAGAAGGGTCAAGTGCCTTATGAGGAAATTGACGATAGGTTAAGAGAAGTGTTTTATTTATTACCACGCTCCGAATCAGTGCAGTTAAAGCGGCGCGCCTTCAATGAGTTCAGTGGTGAGTTAAGTAAGTAACATTGGAGGTAGACCAATTTGGTCTGCCTCGATTTTTAGTGCAATCTGATACTACATTCTCAATTACCCAAAGGATAATATTTAAATATCTACCTTAATCAACATTTATAGCCTACAGTCCCTAGCAAACGACTAATGCTAATGACTAATGACCCTCCGGGTTCGTCAGTTGCTCATGGGAAAAATCCCCAAGATCCCACTGACTCACCAATGACTAATTAGAGTGTGTTCTGATGTCAAAGGTTTACACTACCGAGGAACTCATCCAAATTTTAGCAGCCGAACGACAAGCTTGCCTCAAGGGTGAACGCTTGAAGTTAGAGGTAACTGTCTCTGGCAATCCTTTAATTGACCAGTTTATCAGAACCGATGGGTTGCAAAAATTCACTGCCTATCAAGATTTTAAAGCTGCCATTCACGAGTATCAAAGAGAAAATCACGTGTCAGGAATTATCTGGCACGAAGTGAATGTCAAAGGTAAATCTTTGCACTATCCAAAAGTAGATAGTGAGTTAATTGCTTTAGACAGAGACTTGAAATTATTACAAGCTACAAAAAATTCTATACTGGAATTCTGGTATGAAGTCACAGTAGAGATGGACTTATACTTGAGTTTTAATAACAGCAAACAATACCAACAAATTACCACAAATGATGTTAAAAGAATTGCCCAAAGAACAGAATGGGCAAGTTTATGGAAGTGGGAAAATTCTAACTTCTTGGAAATAATTTTGCAGTTAGGATGGGGTAAACCAGAAGAAGCCTATTATAAACGTGGCAGACCGCACTCTGGTAGTGAGTACATTCATGCGGTAAAACCTGGCAATCGTCCTATTGGTTGATTGAGAGCTAGGATAAGAATGCTGAAATCTACGTCAAAATGCCGGACAAAATTGCGACAAAATTGCATTTACTTTCATTAAGTATAAAGGCACTGTATCTGTAGCATAAATTTCACCTGTACAGATAAGCTGTAGCATGAAAGTACGCGAACTTATCAAGCGACTAGAAGTGGATGGTTGGTATTTGGCTAGAACTAGAGGTAGTCATCGACAGTTTAAACACCCTGATAAACCTGGTACTGTAACAGTGTCTGGAAAGCCAAACGTAGATGTGCCAATCGGTACTCTAAAAAATATCTGGAGACAGGCTAAATTGGAGGAAGACTAATGCGTTACACAGTTGTGATTGAAAAAGGAGGAACTAGTTATGGCGCTTATGTCCCTGATTTACCAGGTTGTGTAGCTGTTGGTGAAACCTTAGAAGAAGTTAAAGCACTGATTGCGGAAGCTATTGAATTTCATATAGAAGGAATGCTGGAAGAAGGTTTACCTATTCCCAAACCTACAAGCATCGCTCATGAGGTGGAAGTTTTAGAAGTATTAAATTAAGATTTTCTCTAAGAAAAATACATTAAAAAACTGATTTTTCATAGCTAAAATTGAAAATATTTATGCTTAAAAAGTTAGGAGTTAGAAATTTTTAACTCTTCACCTCTAGCTCCTAACTTTTTAAAATTTTAAACTCCAAGCCGCGAAAGCTAAAGCACCCCAACCAGCAAGAAATGCTGCTCCTCCTAATGGTGCAATTGCGCCCAAAGATTTAACCCCAGTTAAGCTAAGAGCATACAAACTCCCTGAGAAAATAGCAATGCCAATAATAAACAGCCAACCACTTGCTATTAAGGTGGCTGGAGGCGACTCAGTGCGGCTAATTAGTACTGCTACTAGCAAAAGTGCTAGAGCGTGGTACATTTGGTAACGAGCGCCAGTGTCAAAGATTTCTAGCGATCGCTCAGTAATTTTTTCCCGTAAGGCATGGGAAGCAAAAGCACCAGCGGCAACAGATAAACCGCCTAAAAAGGCGGCTATACTTAAAAAAATCTGCGTCATTAGACCTAGCCGTAAATTGCGTAGAATTTAGCGAGGTAAAGGTATCAACCCTTAACTGGGATTGAAATTAAATCTCAAAATGATATGATATAGCGCCATCCTCGGTTACTTTAAAATTAGCATTGAATTCTTTAGCTTTCTCATCTAAATATTGTCTAGCGGCGATCGCTGGTAGTTCCGATTTCATGGCAAAGCTCACAACAGTCATTCGCCCTTTATTTTCTTGTAACATTTGATAAAAAATCGATTGGAGGCGATCGCTCGCTTGTTGATTTATCGCCTTTTTATGTTGCCTACTTTGACTATATAATCCTAAACTGAGCCATCCCCCTAATATTAAAGTAGGAACACCAAAAATTAGACTTTGCCTAGCTGTGATATCGAGTAGATAAAGAGCGTCTTTATTTACAAATTCCTTCACATAGTCTTCTTCCTCTATAGCTGTTGAGATTGGCTTTAACATATTATGTTTCTCAATTCCTGCTGAGATGGATAGCGTTAAAAACATAAATCCGAGTGTGAGTAGCCAACCGGCAGCCAATTTTTCAGCAGTCTTCATAGTTCTATCTCAGATTTGAACCTTGTTTGCGATTTTAACCTCACTTTGACTCAGGTTCCAGTAATTGCAAAAATTTAGCAATGATTTTGTGAAGCAACCATGGAATATTGGTGTGCGGTGATGCAGAGGTGGGGAGAAACTACTGGTTTTTAGTTTAAGGTTCAATACGCTACTATTAGCAAATTAAAACAAAAAACCCCGTAGGTTGGTTTGAGAGAGAAAGCCCAACACTAGCGAGGCATTTTTTGAGTAACACTTAGCTTTACCCAACTTATAATTTTTATTAACCGAAGGCTATTAGCCAGAGGATAGCCAAAACTGTTAAATCCGTGTAGCCTCCAGAAGACGAGAAAAATAGAAGCGAGTCCGAGTCATTGATTGTCGTTGCACAGCGAAGCCATTACTTTCTAAGATTTTCACCACATCAGCTTCACGGTGTAGATAGGCGCGAGTCGCTTTACTGGGGCCGGGAAAGAAACTGCCAATTTTCTTGAGTATACTCAAAGCGCAGGTCTTCGGTGCAAAACTTAAAATTAACCGCGACTGTGCGAGTGAACAAAGGTGAGAAATCATCTCATCTGCTTTTTCTTGAGGATAGTGGATGAGAACATCCAGACAAATGACAGTATGGTAATTTCCATTTAACGATTCCAAATCCTGCACAGCGAATGTAGGATTTTCTGAATTTCCCAAGGTTTGTAAGGCCCTATCCTTGGCCTCTGTGACCATTTTTTCAGAAATATCGCTGGCATAGACTTTAGCACCATCTGTTGCCAAAGGTATGCTGAGACTACCTACACCACACCCAGCATCGCAGATTGACAAGGCTGCTAAATTGTTATCAGCTTTCAACCAGCCGATGACTGTATCCACGGTTTGTTGATGTCCGTTGCGGATATCTAGCTGGACTTTGTTAACTTCGCCATCGCCGTAAATCCGCTTCCATCGGTCAAACCCTGTGGAATTGAAATATTCACGAACAATCGTTTTATCGTCGGCTGCGTTCATAAAGTTCGATTTCTAAGGGTTCCCAATGCTTAAAATTATCATTGATAGGAACCGCCCAGAACGCTTCTGTTTAAAGAATTTTCTATATTCATATCTCACGTGTATGGAAAAACACTTATTTGTGAAGTTAAGTCAGGGCTTCAGCTTGTAGTGATTTGAACTTTGTAGACCAAGGTGCGCTAATTTTGAGATAAGTTTCCAGTCTTGAGCTAGATATATATTTACAAATTTAATGTTATTATTTATTCCACAAATTATTGTTATTACTCTCTATTCTAACCTTAAGTAAGCAGTAAATTTATTTTCCCTAAATAGTTGTTTCATGACATGATTTTACAATTCACAATTTGTAAATATTTTTTTATACCTACATAAATAAGAATATTTTTATGTAGAAACGAAAAATACTAACCTAAGATAGAATTATTAATGCGATCGCAAGATTTATGCTATTAACGATTTAATTGTTGAGAGCCAATGTAACTGAAGCCAGGTTACACATTAGACTATATCGCCTAGGCATAGAAAGTTAATTTCCCGATAATTAATCTTATCCTTTAGTTTTATATATTAACAATGGCACTGAACTCGCTGGCAGACAGTCCGATCATTGCATTTACAATTCTCCTAGCAGTAATCTTTACTGTACCCCCATTATTTGAGAAACTGCGACTACCTGGATTAGTAGGTTTGCTAATAGCAGGTGTTGTACTAGGAGAAAATGGGTTAAAGCTGTTAAACTCAGAATCCGACACTATTAAACTGCTCTCGGATATTGGCAAAATTTATTTGATGTTCGTTGCAGGTTTGGAAATTGATTTAGAACAGTTTCGTAAAACAAAAAATCGCTCAATTGGTTTTGGGACTCTGACATTTTTAGTTCCATTAATTGCAGGGATTATTACAGGGCGTTTATTTAATTTTAGCTGGAATGCTTCTGTTCTAATTGGGTCTTTGCTTGCCTCCCATACTCTCTTGGCATATCCAATTGTGAGCCGTCTGGGAGTGGTCACAAATGAAGCTGTGACAGTCACAATCGGTGCCACAATTTTTACTGACACAGGTGCTTTACTAGTGCTAGCAATTTGTGTGGGAATTCACGGCGGAGAATTCTCAGCCATGAGTTTAGCAACTTTGTTGGGTGGTTTAGCAATTTATTCTGTTGTTGTGCTATTTGGCTTTGACTGGGCGGGAAAACAGTTTTTTCGCCGTTCAGGAGATGAACAAAGTAACCAGTTCTTATTTATCTTGCTGGCATTATTTTTAGCATCTGTTGGAGCGCAAGTAATTGGAGTTGAAAAAATTGTTGGCGCGTTTTTAGCAGGTTTAGCAGTTAACGACGTTTTAGGACGTAGCCCAGTTAAGGAAAAAATCGAGTTTATTGGCAGTGTTTTATTTATCCCTTGTTTCTTTGTGGACATGGGATTGTTAATTGATATTCCGGCATTTATCAGAACTCTCAGTTCAATTTGGTTGACTGTAGTAATCGTAGTAGCTTTAATTGGTAGCAAATTTATAGCAGCATTTTTAGCCAAATTGCTTTACCGTTACAATACGGCGGAATTGCTGACAATGTGGTCATTGTCACTACCACAGGTAGCAGCCACGCTAGCAGCAACACTGGTTGCCTATAAAACTGTAAATTCAGCTGGTGAGCGGCTAATTAATGAAGGTGTATTAAACAGTGTGATTGTCCTCATGCTGGTTACTTCGATTCTGGGGCCAATAATTACAGCTAGATCTGCTAGTTTATTACAGCTTTCTCAGTCAGATATTGAAACAGATAGGCTAACAACTTGGTGGGAGAATTCTGAGGATTATCTGCCAGAGAAAAATCATGCTTCATTCGCTATAGTAGTACCGATATATAATCCTCAAACCCAACGCTATCTTATAGAAATGGCAGCACTGCTGGCGCGGCATGAATCTGGGCGGATTATACCTTTAGCTATTACTAAAGCTCATATCCAAATGGATGATCCGCAATTAGTAATAGCACTGGAACAAAATAAGCAAAGATTAAATTTGGCTAAACAAATTAGTCAAGAATTTGGCGTGGAAGTATCACCTGCAATTCGGATTGATGATGATCCAGCGTTAGGAATTAGCCGCACTAGTCGAGAACAAAACGCTAATTTAGTGGTGATGGGTTGGTCGCGGACAACAGGCTTGCGGGCCCGCTTATTCGGTAGTGTTATTGATAGCGTCTTTTGGTCTTCTCACTGTCCTGTAGCAGTAACCCGCCTCTTGAGCAGTCCTACGACGATCCAAAGAATTCTTGTACCAGTTGGAGACTTAACACGGCAAACCATAGGTGCTGTGCGTTTCGCACAAATTTTAGCTGATGTCAATCAGGCAGAAGTAGTATTGTTACACGTGAGCGATCGCAAAACACCCCCAAACTTGGAGGAAAAATTTGCATCTCAATTGTCTGAAATCGCTGATAAAAGCCAGTTACAGGTGAAAATAAATATTCAAACAATTAGGGGTGATGATATTGCTAAAACTATTATTCGGGAAGCTGAGAAATTTGATTTAGCAGTATTACGTTCTGTTCGTTATCGCACAGCAGGTGGATTAGCCGTCAGCCATGTGACAACCCAAGTAATTAGAGAATTGAAATGCTCAATTGTCTTGCTGGGAGAACCTAACTCGTGATAAAGGAGTCAACGCAAGTAAAAATCGCCACATGAAATTTAGCTAAACAATCGCTGCCAAGTAAGTTCTTTTGTAGCTTCATCCCAATGCCAGCGCAATAAATTGGCGGGTTGATTTGGGGAAATCCTCGGTAAATTGATCGCTTGTCTGGGTGCATCGGTAGCTAGTACAATTGCTCTTTCTAGATCACAAATCCCCCACTTCACTAAATTCTGCACACCTACCAATAAGGGTAAAGTTGTTCCTGATAAAGTACCATCAGGCAATCTTGCCGTGCCGTTTTTCACTTCTATTTGCCGACTGTCCCAAGGATACACTCCATCGGGTAGCCCTAGAGCTGCGAGGGCATCGCTGACGAGAAACAGTCCTTTGCTAGCACAAAGCAGAATTTGCAGCATCGTCGGTACAATGTGCTGTCCATCGGCAATCAAACCACACATCACATGAGGATGGGTAATTGCTGCCCCTAATAATCCTGGTTCGCGGTGATGTAATGGTGGCATGGCGTTAAAGGCATGGGTAACCATTGTTGCACCCAGTTCAAAAGCATTTTGCGCTTGGGCGGTTGTAGCCTGAGAATGCCCTAAACTGACAGTGATATCCAAAGAACGCAAATATGGGATAACTTGATCAGTAGGATCTAACTCTGGTGCTAGGGTAATGACTTTCACAATGGCAGCATAATCACCCAAAACCCGCTTCACTTCATCTATTGTAAGGGGTAATAAGTACTCGGCTGGATGTGCGCCGCGCTTTTGAAAATTCAAAAATGGCCCTTCTAAATGTACGCCAAGAATCTGGGCACCTGCTTTTTGACTCTGGATAAAATTAGCGATGACAGTTAGCGCTCGCTGTATATTTTCTACTGAAGTTGTTACCAATGTGGGTAAAAATCCATCTACCCCGACATCACACAAAAATTGCGAGATTTTTGGCAGCAAGTGAGCATTATCTGCTTGTAATTCGGGAAATGCTAACCCTAACGCACCATTAATCTGCAAATCGACGCCGCCCAAAGAAATCCAATCACCCGTCACATCCAACACTTGCAAATCTGGGGAAGGAACCCGTTTAAACACAGTACCCATTGGCAAGATTTGCTCAATCATGCCCTCTTGATTAATTGAGAGCATCTGCAAGTCTTGGTAACCTGGGATACGCGCATTGATAATATCTACTGTGGCGATCGCGCTTGGTGTTGCTTTAGTCATCACATTGACGAGAAAATAGCTAAATCTGACCTGATTTTAAAGGCAACACTCGGTCATTAATCCAAAATCCAAAATCTAAAATTTTATGGCTCCTCTTGTTGGCATTATCATGGGCAGCGATTCTGATTTGCCCACTATGAAAGACGCGATCGCAGTTTGTGACGAATTTGGCATTGAGCGGGAAGTGGCGATCGTGTCTGCTCATCGTACCCCAGAACGTATGGTGCAATACGCCCAACAAGCCCACCAACGAGGCATTAAGGTAATTATCGCTGGTGCAGGTGGTGCTGCACATCTCCCCGGTATGGTAGCCTCTTTAACCCCGCTTCCTGTAATCGGTGTTCCTGTAGCCACCCGTAACTTGCAAGGCGTTGATTCTTTGTATTCAATTGTACAAATGCCTGCGGGTATTCCAGTCGCAACAGTGGCTATAGGTAATGCCAAGAATGCTGGTCTTTTGGCAGTGCAAATTCTTGCTACCCAACAACCAGAATTACTAGAGAAAGTCCAACAATATCGTCAAGCCCTTTCTGAAACAGTAATAGCAAAGCAGGCTAAACTCGAACAACTCGGCTACGAACAATATCTAAAGCTCGAATTGTAATAACTTGACAATATAGGCTGGACTGAATTGCTATCCACCAGCATTATTTTCTTGACAATTTACACAGCATAAACACTGTATTTGCTGATTAATACCCCATGTAAATTTTAAAGCATTATTCCATATAAAGAAGGAATTTATTTATTTTATAAAATTTTAATATTTTTTTGTATTATTCTATTTTGTTGTCGGAAAATACTGGCAATATAGACAATACAGTTAGTTTAACTCAAATATTGGAGGCTAATACAAGAGTTAAAAACAATAAATTGTATTTAATGATACAGAATCGTGATTTTGGTAACATAGACAATCAATTAAATTTATTTGTGGGTGCATCAAGTCATCTACAGGAATCATTTTTATAATTCCTGTAAAGAAATTTTTATTTCTTAAAACGTGAATTTTCTGGTGTTTAACGTGTGTTATGGAGATGTATCTGCATCGCCCAGAGTGTTTTTATTTTTGCGATGGTGGTTAATTGTCAAAATCATCATTAGTACAAAATTAAAGATTCAGTAAACAAGACTTGACTGCTTCATAAGCGGCATAATAATTTCTTGTTAAGCATAAGTGTAATATTTACAAAGGTAGCAATACTTTCTTAAACTCCTATTTAGATTGTTTGAATTTCTGGTTTGCAAAAAATTGCCTGAATGATGAATATCAACAACAAGTTGATTGGAATCCAGGCATTAGTTCTGTCTGCTTAGATATTTATCCCATTAATAATGGTTGGGAGTAAAATGCTCAAACTCATGCACAAACAAAAATTAAAAACAAAAAGTAGGCGTTGGTCTGCAAAAGCTTACTCTAAAAATTTACAATCTAACTCAAAAGTCCAGTTGTTTAATCTAATAATTAAACGATTGTCTCCTAGTTGGCAGGCCTGTCTACCCCTAGCTTGTCTAATTGTGTTGGGGTGGGGTTATGCAGCAGTTGCCCAAGCTCCAGCAGCAGGGCCAACAACAGCGGAACTCAAAGTTGCCCTGGATACATTGTGGGTAGCACTTGCTGCTTTTTTGGTGTTCTTCATGAACGCTGGTTTTTGTATGTTAGAAACTGGCTTCTGCCGCCAAAAAAATGCTGTCAACGTTCTTGCCAAAAACTTGATTGTATTTGCCCTATCTACATTAGCATTCTGGGCAATTGGTTTTGGGTTAATGTTTGGTGATGGTAATGATTTTATTGGATTAAATGGCTTTTTCCTTGGAGGAGCAGATAACAGTCCTGCTACTGGAGATGCTTACAAAGGTATTTTTAGCGCTCTCAATTGGACAGGCATTCCTTTAGCAGGTAAGTTTTTGTTTCAGTTGGTATTCGCCGGAACAGCAGCCACGATTGTTTCTGGTGCTGTTGCAGAACGGATTAAGTTTGTTGACTTCCTGATTTTCAGCCTTTTACTTGTAGGTATTGCCTACCCCATTACCGGACACTGGATTTGGGGTGGTGGTTGGCTTGCCGACATGGGTTTTTGGGATTTTGCTGGTTCTACAGTAGTTCACTCAGTTGGCGGCTGGGCAGCTTTGATGGGGGCGGCATTTCTCGGCCCACGTATCGGTAGATATCAAGATAAGCAAGTTGTTGCCTTACCCGGTCACAACATGAGTATTGCCACCTTAGGCTGTTTAATTCTGTGGTTGGGCTGGTTCGGTTTCAACCCCGGTTCTGTTATGGCTGCTGACCCAGGTGCAATTACTCACATTGCTTTAACAACGAATATGGCAGGAGCTGTTGGTGGCATAGCCGCTACAGTTACAGCTTGGCTGTACTTGGGTAAGCCAGACCTATCGATGATTATCAACGGTATTTTGGCTGGCTTGGTTGGTATTACTGCATCTTGTGCTTATGTCAGCATTAGTAGTTCTGTAATCATTGGCTTAATTGCTGGAGTTATAGTAGTTTTTTCTGTGCCATTCTTTGACAAACTCGGCATTGATGACCCAGTAGGAGCTACCTCAGTTCACCTAGTTTGTGGTACTTGGGGAACTTTGGCAGTTGGTTTGTTTGCTGTTGGCCCTGGTGGATATCCTTGGATGGTTGACTTGGCAGGTAAGCCAGTAGGGCCACATGGTTTATTCTTTGGTGGTGCCTTTAGTACACTAATTCCGCAAATAATCGGCATTCTCTCTGTAGGTGGCTTCACTGTTCTCCTCAGCAGTATCTTTTGGCTAGCATTGAAGGCTACTTTAGGTATCCGAGTATCACGAAAAGAAGAGTTGGAAGGTTTGGATATCGGCGAACACGGTATGGAAGCCTATAACGGATTTGTCAAAGAAGCAAGTGCAGATGGATTTTCTGAAGGTTACAGTTCTAAAGACATCCCACATGGCGGTGATTTACCAAATACTTTGTAAATTTTGAGTCTTTTAATTTATTGGTGATCAAAACCCACCCCTGCAAATTTTGCTTTAATGCAGGTAGTGGGTTTTTCATTAAAAGCGGCGGGAAACTCCTTCTCTTGTGGATGGACGAGGTTGCTCTCCCCGCAGCTTGGGTAATAGGGCATATTGGGGAGCTAGTCGCGTGGCCGGGTTTTCCGACTTGAGCGAACTGGCGTCATTGGTGACTTTTCCCCATGCACAAGAACTCCATCCCCTTGTGGCTGGAGTTCTTTATTTAAAAAGATTAACTGCGTAATCGTAGAATTCATTCGTAGCGTAGTGGCTTCTCGTAGAGTAGCCGTTCTCGCCAAGTAAATCAGCATACTTACGAGCTAAAGCCATCTATACAGACGTATATGTAAAGTGGCTAGTAGACCTACCGCAACCTTATAAATAATTAGGATTAATTAATAATTTAGAATAGTCAGATTTTTTACCTTAGTGATAAAATAATACCATTATTTTAAATAAAAAATTAATCTATTTTGCTATTTTTATAGTTTCGTATCTGCTTTATCTATGAAGCCGCTTGGTAAAGTTTTACAACAGGCTGACCTGATTTCATCTGAACAGGTAGAAATAGCTCTAAAAGAGCAAACACAAGTTGCTGGGTTGCGGCTCGGTGAAATTCTAGCCTCGCATGGATGGCTTAAACAAGAAACGGCTGATTTTTTCTCAGAGCTGTGGCCGGCTCTACTGGAGCAGAAACCAAAACAGCCCTTGGGTAAGTATTTAGAAGAAGCTGGGCTGTTAAATGAGCACCAAATTAGAACTATCCTCGCTGAACAACCACAGAATAATCTTCGCTTTGGGGAATTGGCTGTACTTAAAGGTTGGTTGAAACCTACTACAATTAAATTGTTTCTGGAGCATCTTGCTCCGACATCCCAATTGCAACAGCATATCTGGCAGCAGGGAGAAGCTCCAACGCATGAAAGTTTAGCGCAGGCAGAACAATTACACTTGGGAATGGTAATGCCACAACAGAACAATTTGAAAACCTCGAACCCCATTGGGCAATCGGTTTTAGATCCCAAGTTGGTAGAGGAGCAATCGGCAAGGTTAAGACTGTTTAGCCACAATACTATCAAATCATTCAAATTAGATGAAAAAGCTAGTTGTCCCGAAGTTTTGCTGGCAGAAGTGTTGTTTTGGACAGATTGGCAGCCGGTTCTCACCCAAAAGCTTTGTCAATTGCTGGCAGAGTTAGAAGGTTTTATTCCCGCAGATGCAGAAGCAGCAACAGTGCAACAGCTAGTACAAACCCGCTTGATTAATAATTGGGAAACTCAAGTGGCAGCTGAGCATTTACAAGGGATGCGAGAAAGTATTATTCACAATCAGCAATGCGACCCGTTATTGCTATTGGAACTGTACCAGGAAATTTTGCAACAGGGCGAAGTCCTAAGTGATAACAGTCCAGAACAGGCAGAACTGTTACGTTTAGGATTGGTAATGCAACAAAAAGACAAGCTGACATTGGGGAACCGCATTTACCAATCAGTTTTTGATCGCAATTGGGTAAAGCTGGAATTAGAGAAAATACTTCATTTTTCATTGGCAGAAACAAGCATATATAGCAATCCCATCCCATCAACTAATACTTTGAATGTTGGCAATACTATTGCTCCACCTGAATTGAGAGTAAATAAACGATTTTGGGCATTGCTAGCAATAGCTGGCTTGATGGTCTGTGGTTCTGGCTTGATGGTTTTAGGGTTCAGTGTCTTTAGATGGTTACAAATAGAAATAGTTTTTCAACGAGGTAATTCGCTGTTATACCAAGGGGAATATCAACAGGCGATCGCAAAATACAACAATCTTTTAAAAATCGATAGCAATTACTACCAATCTTGGACTAACCGAGGCTATGCACTAGCTAGACTCAAAGACTACAACCAAATGCAGGAATCCTGCGCTACAGCAACTATCATTAATCCAGAAGCTGTTTATGCGTGGAATTGCCGAGGGGAAGCGCTATACAATCTCAAACAATATAATGAGGCGATCGCAGCTTTTGATCAAGCGATTATGCTCAACTCGAAAGATCCTGTATTTTGGATCAATAAAACCGAAGCACTATTAGCACTCAAACAACCAGACACAGCGCTTAGTGCTGTTAATCAAGCAATTGAGCTTTTAAAAAAGGCTTGGGAAGTTGAACCTAAAGATGCAAATGCCAAAGAGTTAGCTGTTGCTTTAAGCTATCAAGCTAAGGTGTTATTGCAAAAAAAGGACTACGAAGGAGCTCTAAAAACCTATGAGCAAGCATTAAAATACAATCCCGACTACTTTGTGGCTTTGCGAGGTAAAGGGATCGCACTGCAAGGCTTAAAGCAAGACGATCGAGCGATCGCGCAATTTTATTTTCTCCTAGATCGTCCCCAGATAACTAATAATCAAAAAGCTGAGGCCTGGTATTATTTGGGATTGAGCCTCTGTGAATTCCGTCAAACTGAAAGAGCGATCGCAGCTTTTGATCAAGCCTTAAAGCTAAAACCCGATTACCAGGCCGCAGAACAAAAGAAAAAAGCTTGTCCTCAATAAACTCGGTAGGTAGCTTTAAAATGGCCACCATCGAAAAGGTTTGGTATTCGTGTAAGTACGGCTAATAGTCCGAGCATCAGGAGGTTGTGCTTGCTTAAAATCTCTACCCAACATTTTGTATAAAGCTTGAGAAGGGTTATCCGTTGGCTTAAAACTAAATAAAACCTGAGCGCTATAATGATTGCAACCAATACCTCTACGTTCTACAGCACAGACCACAGGTTGGTCGTTAAGCTTGTCAGTCGTCAAATATTTATAACTATCGTTATCATAGAGAACTTGTAAACTTTTAGCTGTATTCTGGCAGCTTTGTACAGCATCTGCTGCTGAGAAATATTCCGGGAGAAAGTTCAAAATCGGGTAATCTTTGGCAGTTCCAGCTTTGGCTAAAGTGATAATCACCTTTGGTGTACTGGCGTCGGTCTTGCAGGTAACTTGTACGTCACTAGCTGTGCTAGGTTGAGAAAGTGCTGCTATAGCACCCAGAGTGAATATTGGAACTGTCCCCATAGTTAGCCAAGATTGCCACTTATTCATATTACTTAACCCCCTTTCTTGACCAAAATTTAGGCTTGAATATAGACTCAATATTATTATTTTTTTTAGTTGAATTTACTTAAATTAAACTAAAAAACTCAAGTAATTTTTCAGTGGAATTAATTATTCCCTGTTCAAAATGAAACAATTACCTCGCCAAATTTTAATTACTAGCAGTGCTTATATCTGCTGCCTAATTGCCAGTTTTCCTGCCTGGGCGCAAATTTCGTCAGATAACACACTTCCTAGCAATGTTAGTCAATCTGGCAACATCTTTGAAATTACTGGAGGGGAAAAACTTGGTAACAACCTTTTCCATAGCTTTCGAGAATTTTCTGTTCCGACTGGTGGCGAGGCTTTTTTTAAAAACACCAGTAGCTTAAGTAACATTACTAACATTATCAGCCGGGTAACAGGTGGTTCAATTTCCAATATTGATGGCTTAATCAAAGAAAATTATGGTGCGAATTTAATTCTCATCAATCCCAGTGGCATTAACTTTGGTGCTAATGCCCAACTCAATATTGGCGGCTCGTTTTTGGCGAGTACGGCGAATAGCCTCAAATTTGCTGATGGTGCAGAATTTAGCGCCACTGACACTTCAACCTCCCCGCAACTAACGATTAGTGTGCCAGTTGGCTTGCAATTTGGGCAAAATCCGCAAGCGATTCGTGTCCAAGGTCAGGGGCACAATATAAGTTTACAAAGCTCTATATTCTCATCCTTCACTAGGGGGAACACCACGGGACTAAAGGTACAGCCAGGTAATACCCTAGCCTTGGTAGGAGGAGGGATTATCTCAGAAGGTGGAACGCTCACAGCCGAAGGTGGACGCATTGATTTGGGTAGCGTGGCCGGAGGTTTAGTAAGTCTCAATCCCGACCCCCAAGGCTGGAATTTGAGTTATCAAGGGGTAACTAACTTTCAGGATATCGCTTTATCTCAAAAAGCATTAGCAGATACTAGTGGCGCAGGTAGTGGTTCAATTCAGTTGCAGGGGCGAAATATTTCCATCCGCGATGGCTCAGTTGTGTCAATTCAAACTCAAGGAGAATTATCAGCAGGCAGCATTAATGTGAATGCTTCTGAGTCCTTATCCTTGGTAGGAACCACAACAGATGGAGAGATTTCGAGCAAAATATTTACAGAAACTATCGGTGGTGGCAAAAGCGGAGATATTAACGTTGTTACCCCCCACTTACTGCTCCAGGATGGAGCAGCCATATCTACGGCTACTTACACGGATGCTCCTGGTGGCAATTTAACGATTGAGACAGGGAAGCTAACTATTGGCGATCGCGCATTCATATCTTCGGCAACTTTTGGTAATGGTACGGGAGGAAATATTAATATCCGTGCTGCTAACTCAGTCGAGATCTCAGGAACTGGATTTGAGGAGCTTCAACAGACTTTTCAAATAGGAGCGCTATTAGGGACACTAAGCCCTACTGACAGGGGAACTGGTATCTTCCTTGGAACTGCGGGCGGTGGGGGTACTTCTGGCAGCCTCAATCTTGAGACTTCTTCCTTAATGATGCGTAACGGAGCAATAATATTCAGCCCGACATTTATTCAAGGAGTAGGAGGAAATCTCAACATCCGTGCCTCTGACTTAGTGGAAGTGAGTGGCTCTGCCATTCAAGCAGGAAATAGCCAGGGCAGTAATGGCACAGGCGGTAATATCACAGTTGATACCAACCAGTTGAGATTAGAAGATGGCGGCACTGTGATCAGTGCTACCTTCGGTAATGGTGCGGGCGGTAATGTCGAAGTTAAAGCTGCTGATATACAAATGCAGAGAACCCCACCAGGAGCCGCTCTTTTAACTGGTATCTACACTAATACTACCTTAGGTACGGGAAAGGGCGGCGACCTTAGAATTGATACAGGCAACCTGTATATACAAGATGGGGTAATTGCCAGTAATACAGGCGCTTCCCTACCTACTGGCATCATCCCGTTTGGAGGACCAGGGGGAAATGTCATCCTTAATGCTCGTGAGTCTGTAGAAATAGCTGGCGTCCTACCCGATCCGAGGTTTGCCAGCGGTTTAGGTACTACGGCTTTTAGCCAGTCTCCCGCAGGAGACTTAACAGTTTCTACGAAGAAGTTGATTCTCCGCGAAGGGGCAGATGCATCAACTGCTACTTTAGGTGCTGGTAAAGGGGGAGCCTTAACTGTCAACGCTTCGGATTCTATAGAACTAAGTGGCATCTCAGTCGGAAACGTGACTCTAGGTGGCTTGTCGGCTGCTGCTGGACGTGCTACCTTGCCACAACTTACAGTAACTGGTGCTTCTGGCGACATCAGAGTTTTTACAGACAAGTTGATTGTTCGGGATGGGGCAAGAATTGACGTGCAAAGTTTAGGATCGGGAAATGCTGGCAATCTGCAAGTCGTAGCTAACTCGATTCTGTTAGATAAACAAGGAACCATATCTGCTGCTACCACATCTGGTGAAGGTGGCAACATCTCTCTACAAGCGAATTCCTTACTCATGCGCCATAACAGTCAGATATCTGCCACCGCCGGTGGAAGTGGTAACGGGGGTAATATCAACATTACTGGCTTTAGTCCCGCTAACTTCGTCGCGCTCTTAGAAGGTAGTAAGATTACCGCCGATGCTGTCCAAGGGATGGGAGGAAATATCAGCATCAACACTAAAGGATTCTTTGTGTGTCCGACTTGCCAGATTAGTGCTAGTTCCCAGCTCGGAATCGCTGGAGAAATCAGCATCACTACACCAGAGGCAGAAAATAATTTTGAAATTGTTGATTTACCTCAAGAGATAGCGAAACCTGAACAAGTGGTAGCTCAGACTTGTCGAGCGGCAACGAGTCAAAATCGTAGTGAATTTACCATCACAGGACGGGGAGGATTACCGCCTCGACCGAGCGAACAGCTAAGTAGCGGAGCTTTAATTAGTTTTGAGCCTGCTGTTGCCAGTGCTGCCACAGAAGTACAGAATAGCTCTCAATTACCGCCACCTGCACGAGGTTGGTATGTGAACACTCAAGGTGTGGTAGTTCTCGCCAGCCAAACGCCTACCCCTACTCCCTATGGTTCTGGGTTAAGTTCATCTGACTGCCATACGAATTAAACAGAGATGGGATGAGATTAGAGCTATTTTCTAGTCAATGAAATAAATCTTTTTTATGTCACGCAGAGCCGCAGAGCCGCAGAGGAGAATGCAAGAGTGTAGTTTAAAAATTGTTGTAAGGGAGATTTTAGGAGCCGGGAGGAGTGTTTGGCTACAGAGATTTTCCTTGTCTCCTTGTCTTTTCCTTATACTCCTGCTGTATCACACAAACTCTGCTGACGCCCAGCCGATCAATCCTGTTACTCCAAAGCCCCCAGAACAACCTCTACCTAACCCCCTACCACCAACAAACGCACCCATCCAAATACCGCCTACAGCACCGCCAACCCTAGAAGAAGCCCTGGACATTCCAGGGAGTATCACTGTGCAAAGGTTCGAGTTTGTCGGCAATACTGCTTTCAGTCAGGGGAAGTTAAACTCTACGATCGCAAATTTTACAGGCAAAGCAATTACCTTTGCCGAACTCCTCAAAGCCGCCAATCAAATCACCGAACTGTATGTGCAAAAGGGGTACATCACTTCTGGAGCCTACATACCCAGTCAAGAGTTTCGCTCAGGTATCATCAAAATTCAAGTAGTGGAAGGCAGTTTAGAAGATATTCAAGTCAACGTCATTAAAGGACGGTTGAACTCAAATTATGTCCGCAGTCGGCTTGCGATCGCCACTACTAAACCACTGAATATCAACCGCCTGCAAGAAGCTTTGCAATTGTTGCAACTCAATCCCCTAATTGAAAGGTTAGATGCCGAACTGACTGCTGGTACTAGACCGGGTGTCAATTCCCTAGCGGTGACAGTCAAGGGAGCAAGAACTTTTAATGCCCAACTCAGCATTAATAATAACCGCAATCCCAGCATCGGTAGTTTTGAGCGCGGCATAGAATTATCAGAAGCTAACCTGCTTGGACTTGGCGATCGCTTGAGTTTTGCCTACAGAAATACTGATGGCAGCAATAGCTTTGAAGGTGGCTATACGTTGCCAGTCAATCCCCGCAATGGCACTATTGCCTTCAACTATTGGATTACCAACAACAAGATAATTGAACCTGCTTTTAAAGATTTTAATATTGAGGTAGATTCTCGTGAGTTTGAACTAACCTTTCGTCAACCGATTTTGCAAAGAGCCACCCCAGAAATTAGTCAAGAACTTACCCTCAGTTTAACGGCAGCTAGGCGGGAAAGTAATTCTTCTATTCAAGGAGTGGAGTTTCCTTTGTTTCTTGGGGCTGATGATCAAGGAGAGACTCGAATATCTGAATTGATTTTTGCCCAGGAATGGCTACAACGAAGTCGTCAAGAAGTCTTAGCAGCTCGTTCTGAGCTTAATCTGGGGATTGGAGCCTTTAACGCCACGATTAGTAACAACGAACCAGATAGCCGATTTTTTATGTGGCGGGGACAAATAATCTATTTGCGCCTCCTCAGTCAGCCAACAGGACAACCAGCGATTGGCCCGACCTTATTGTTGCGTTCTAATGTGCAATTGGCAAGTGATTCTCTGGTTTCCTTCGAGCAGTTTAGTTTGGGAGGCCAAGGAACAGTGCGAGGTTATCGCCAAGATGTTTTGCTGAGTGATAACGGCATTTTTGCTTCCGCAGAATTGCGATTGCCGATCGCCCGCTTACCAGAGGTGCAAGGAACTTTGCAGGTCGCACCATTTATCGATGTTGGTACTGTCTGGAACACAGGCACAGAAAATCCCCAGCCTAATACCTTGGTAGGCTCAGGATTAGGCCTGCTTTGGCAGATGGGGGATAGATTAACAGCCCGCCTCGATTGGGGTATTCCTTTAGTAAATATTGATACGAGCAAGCGCACATGGCAAGAAAACGGTCTGTATTTTCAATTGGAGTATAAGGCGTTTTGAAGGTAGTGGGGATTGGGGATTGGGGATTGGGGATTGGGGATTGGGAAGTTTAAGGTTCTGAGGTGGATGAATGAAGCTGTGAGATAGATGAATGAAGCTCTGAGGTGGATGAATGAAGCTCTGAGGTGGATGAACGCAGTTCTGAGGTGGATGAATGAAGCTCTGAGGTGGATGAACGCAGTTCTGAGATAGATGAATGAAGCTCTGAGGTGGATGAGCGCAGTTCTGAGATAGATGAATAAATTCAAAATAAAGAATCGATTCTCTAGCCTTGTGCCAATAAATATTTACGCCGACCTAATTATGATGATTTCTAAGAAACACCGCCGTTTATTAATCCTTATCCTTTCAGCCTTATTAGGACTGTTATCTAGTTTGACCATCCCAGCTTGGTCAAATTCCCCCAGTTTACAAGCCAGCAGTTCGCCTGCGATTGCCTCCGGCACTGGGCTTCGCCCAATCGTTAATGCTGCGGCTAGTCCTCTTGCACTAGCAAGAGAAGGTCAACAACGCTACAATGCCGGACAATTAGAAGCAGCAGCAAAGTTATGGCAAGCAGCGGCTGAGGCTTATCAAAAAGTGGGCGATCGCGAGGGGATGACTAAAAGCCTAATCAATAAATCTCAGGCTTTGCAAGATTTAGGACTGTATCCCAAAGCTTGCAATACCTTACTTCAAGCTTTTGCTATCAAAAATCCTGACTGTAGCCAAAGCCAAATCGAGCAACTCCACAAAACTCTTGCTCAACAGCGCAATTCTCTGACTCTAACTCAAGCTATTGGCTTGCACAGCCTTGGTGATGTTCTCCGTAGACAAGGGTTATTGCAAAAGTCGCAAGAAATCTTACAGTTAAGTTTGTCATCAATTCCCGAATCACCGGAAAAAAGCGCAGTGCTACTGAGTTTAGGCAACACCCAACGGATCTTAGGTAACCAAATCCGCGATCGCTGGGACTATGACGTAGTAACGGAAATTATTGATCGTAAATCTATCTCGGATGCTCTAGCGCCCTACCAACAAGCTTTTAACTACTATACCCAAGCAGCACAGATAACATCAGCGCCACCTTTGCCTAAAATTCAGGCGCAACTCAATCATTTCCAGCTATTACTAGAAACTCAAAGATGGTGGCGCGATCAAACCAATCGCCGGATTGCTTCTTGGGCGAGATTTTCGGAATCTAAATTAATTCAACGAGGAAAAGATTTTGTCTCCCAGCTAGAGTCGCAGTTGAATCAAGATACCCAAGCATTGCAAAACCAAATTGCACCTAGCCTGGCCACTCTAACTCCCAGTCGTGCCGCAATCTACGCCCAGATTAACTTTGCCGAATCTTTGATGCAAAGCGGACAAACAAACCGAGTTGAAGCTTTATTAGAGAATGCACTGCAACAGGCGCGTACTTTACAAGATAGACGAGCCGAAACCTACGCTCTAGGCTACCTCGGCAAACTTTACCACAAGCAAGAGCAATTAACTCAGGCAACCAAACTAACTCGGCAAGCATTGATGTTAGCGCAGGAACAAAATATCAATGGTGACGCTAGGGAGATTACTTATCTTTGGCAATCTCAGTTAGGGAGTTTACTACGGAAACAGGAAGATGCAAAAGGAGCGATCGCAGCTTACACCGCCGCCTTCAATACTCTCCAATCCCTGCGTACCGATTTAAACGCTAACAATCAAGATGTCCAATTTGACTTTCTGCGAGAGGTTAGACCTGTCTATATAGAATTAGTAGATTTGCTCTTGAAATCAAATCTGGGCGATGACGAATTAAATTCCCTCATAGTATCAAATCCCAGCATTTCCCAGGAAAAAGCTAAAACAAAAAAACCTCAAGGTCGTTTAGAGTTAGCCCGTAGGGTAATAGAGTCTCTGCAAGTAGCAGAACTAGATAACTTTTTTCAAGACCCCTGTTCAGAGCTAGCAGATGTCGCGGTACAAATTGATAATATCGACCCCCACGCAGCTGTTATTTATCCGATTGTTTTGCCAGATCGCTTAGAAGTGATCCTTTCGTTGTCGGGAAAACCTTTACAGGAAGTGGCAATTACTCTTAGTGAGCAAGAAGTTAATGAGACTCTAGATCGACTTTACGATTATTTAGACAACGTTACTATCAATAACTCTGCACGGAATATCCTATCCACTTCTAATCCCGATCCTAGAGAATTAAAAGAAAATCTGCAAACGCTTTTACCAACTTTTGGACAAATTTATAACTGGTTAATTAAACCTTTCGAGGCACAGTTAAATACCAACCAAATCAAAAATTTAGTGTTTGTATTAAATGGGAGATTGCAGAGAGTGCCAATAGCTGCACTCTACGATGGGCAAAACTATCTGATTGAAAAATATAGCGTGGCACTTGTGCCTAGCCTGCAACTCATCAATCCTCAACAATTGCAAAGGAAACAGCTTAAGGTGTTAGCCGCTGGAGTTAGCGAGCAAATTAAGGTACAAGGAGAATTTTTTGCTGCACTAGTTAATGTGCCCAAGGAATTAGACCAAATTAAACAAACTTTTCCCGCTTCCCAAAAGCTACTCAATCAAGAGTTTACTGCCAAAACCATACAAAAACAGTTGAAATTGAATTTTCCTGTTATTCACTTAGCAACTCATGGGCTGTTTAGTTCTAATCCCCAGAGGAATTTTATTATTACAGGGGATGGTAAAAGTATCAGTATTAATGAGTTAAGTGCTTTATTAAGAGAACCAGGCACAACCGTAGAACTATTAGTGCTGAGTGCCTGCGAAACCGCAACAGGCGATGAACGGGCTGTCTTAGGCTTGGCAGGAATTGCTGTTCGTTCAGGGGCACGCAGTACCCTTGCTACTCTCTGGCCTGTAGGAGATGCTTCCACCGCCAAATTCATGGGTGAATTTTACCAAGATTTGAAACAGCCAGGAGGGAAACAGGCAGATGCTTTAAGGAACGCTCAACTCTCACTGTTGAAATCTTTGAAGATGAATCCACCTTTTCCAGAGTTGAAGAATTTACCGCCACATCCTTATTATTGGGCACCTTACGTTTTGGTAGGAAATTGGCAATAGCGCTCTTTTTTTAGAAGTAGTTTTACGCAGTTGAAGTTCTCTGAGTTATGATACCAAGCACGACAGAGATATCAACATCCACAAACAGGAGTTGTAACTTTTGGCGTTGGCAGCGCTTGTTGCGATCGCGTAGTGCAGTGCCCTAAAAGGCGATCGCAAACAAGTAAGCCCTAATAAGGGATTTAATGCTGTTAAGTATCCTCCCGTAAAACTGGAAACTCATACTCCACGAAATTTTTATCGGGAGTAGTCTACAATCCAATTCAAATAATTAATAAATTTCCTTAGTTGTGTCCACTTCTGCAAAAACATTTCCTGTCTGGGCATTTTTTTCGCTGCTAACCAACGGCTTGCTGATGTTGGCGGTCATCCTGCTAATTTGGCAACAGCAGAGATTGACTGCTGTTTTTGGAACGACAACTTCTCCGGCTAAAGTCAGTGAATCCCAAGCTGTGACACCAGAGTTAGGCCCGCGCCACAAACTTAATTACCAGCAGTGGGTAAATATACTCGAAAAAGAAGCTAAAGTTGCCGCTGATAAACATCCTGAGAATTTAAGCATACTGGCCGGAGATTCTCTGAGTCTATGGTTTCCCACTGAGTTATTACCTGAAGATAGAAATTGGCTAAATCAAGGGATTTCTGGTGAAACCAGCGATGGGCTTTTAAAAAGGTTAAATTTATTTGACCAGGCCCAGCCAGAAGTTATTTTTGTGATGATTGGTATTAATGACCTGATTCGAGGAGTAAGTGATGAGGAAATTTTAAGAAATCAGCGGCGAATGATGAATTACCTGCGAAGAGTACATCCCAAAGCGCAAATCTTTGTGCAATCAATTTTGCCGCATGGGGGAGAAGACGCAACTTGGGAAGGGAAAGAGAAACTGCTGAGTATTCCTAATGATCGCATTCGCCAATTGAATGAGCAGTTGCAAAGCATAGCCACAAAACGAGGCGTTAAATATCTTGACTTATACTCTCTGTTTACGAACCAGCGAGGTAATCTCCGCCGTGAATTCACCACTGATGGTTTACACTTGAGTTACCAAGGCTATATGGTTTGGCGTACTGCATTGCAAATTTATAGCCAGAAGCAACTAGAACCTCAGCCTCAAGCCAGGAATCGAAGCAAAGTCAAAATATAAGGAAAAATCACGGGGACTAGGTTTTATTCCTAATCCCCAATCCCGAATCCACTCTTTCTATTTCATTGGCGTCTTGACACGAGAGAATGAGAAATAGTGAATTAAGTAGAATCATCCAATGGATACAAAAGCTTTTAAGCGTACACTCCAACACTCAGAAAACTATAATCGCAAGGGGTTTGGTCACCAAGCAGAAGTTGCTACTCAGTTACAGTCTGAGTATCAAAGTAACTTGATTCAACAAATTCGCGATCGCAACTACACCCTGGAACAAGGTGATGTCACAATTCGGTTAGCGCAAGCCTTCGGCTTTTGCTGGGGCGTAGAACGCGCTGTAGCCATGGCTTATGAAACCCGTCAACACTTCCCCACCGAACGCATCTGGATTACTAATGAAATTATTCACAATCCTTCTGTGAATCAGCGTATGCAGGAGATGGAGGTAGATTTTATCCCTGTTACCGCAGGTCAAAAAGACTTTTCTGTTGTAGCAAATGAAGATGTGGTCATCTTACCTGCGTTTGGGGCAAGCGTGCAGGAAATGCAGATTCTTCACGATAAAGGCTGCAAAATTGTCGATACAACTTGTCCTTGGGTATCTAAAGTTTGGAATACAGTTGAAAAGCACAAAAAAGTCGATTACACCTCAATTATTCACGGTAAATATAAGCACGAAGAAACCGTTGCTACAAGTTCTTTTGCAGGCAAATATTTGATTGTGCTAAATTTTCGAGAAGCAGAATATGTTGCCAACTACATACTTAACGGTGGCGATCGCGAGGAATTTCTGAAAAAATTTGCTAAAGCTTGTTCAGCAGGATTTGATCCCGATCAAGATTTAGAAAGGGTTGGTATCGCTAACCAAACAACAATGCTTAAAGGCGAAACTGAGCAAATTGGTAAGTTGTTTGAGCGTACTATGATGCAGAAGTACGGCCCCACTGAGTTGAATCAACACTTCCAAAGTTTTAATACCATCTGTGATGCTACCCAAGAACGCCAAGATGCTATGTTGGAGTTAGTGCAACAGAATTTAGATTTGATGATAGTAATTGGTGGATTTAATTCGTCAAATACTACCCAATTGCAACAGATTGCTTTTGAGCGGGGGATTCCTTCGTATCACATTGATTGTGTGGAGCGAATTAAGTCAGAAAAATCCATTGAGCATAGACAGTTAAATGGAGATTTAGTAATTACAGATAACTGGTTACCTGATGGCAAAATAGTTGTAGGTATTACTTCTGGTGCTTCTACACCAGATAAGGTAGTAGAAGATGTGATTGAAAAGATTTTTACATTGAAGACAGCGATATCTGTGCTTTAAAAGTATGCTTTAACTTACCCCTCTACGCCAAGTAGAGGGGCATTCAAAAATTGAAAATAACAAATTAAAACAGATGTTACTTTTTTGAAATTGTCACAAATCATGTATTGGCTCAAAATTTACCTACCGTTACCTTAATACCAGAATCGAGCCGAGGAACTTTTAAATATTCAATTGGTTCAGCAAGTTGAGGAGTGGGATTATTTGTTTGCTTTTGACATTGCTTGAAGATAGCTTCTGGATTTTTGATGAACTCAAGCGGGTTAATATTTTTGCATCCTTGCTCTTGCACTACTGTAATTGAGTTAGCAGTTGCTTTGAAATTATTAATTGAGTTGATACTATTACCCCACTTGCTCGTAAGCGTGGCTGGTTTAGTTACCAAAATCGCAGCTTGATGTACTTCACCTGTTGCAGAAGGAAAATTCTTTTGGTTAGCATAAGCACTCTGGGTCATCGCTAGTGTACCAATCACAACGACCAAGGCTAGGGGAGAAGATTTCATAAATACTAATTAGAACTGAATGTATAATTCTGCTCTGTGGCTACATCAAATACATCCCATTTTCCGGAAGACGCAATAGGAACTTGAGCATTGCTGCTACCACAGCATCGGGAAACTCAACCAAAAAGCCATGACCACCACGGTCGAGGACTACAAGTTCAGCGTTGGGGATGCTTTGAGCAAGTTGCTCAGAAAACTTTACTGGAGTGAGAATATCCTGTGTACCGACTAGAACTAGGGTAGGACAGTGAATGTCTTTGAGGCGATCTGTTGTATCACTGCCAAGGATAGCTCGGCTTTGATGATATAGTCCATGAGGAGTTGGCGGAAATGGGTAGTTAATTGCCATATTGACGATCATTTCTATCATCCCAGGAATAGAGTAGAACGCATCGGTAAATACCCAAGGCAATATAACTTGTTCATAAAGTTTCAGGTCAAGAGTGCTGGGGAGGTCACCCCAAGTAGTGATAATGCTGTTAAATAGTGCATCACCCTTGGCCAAAGATGAGAGTAGTATCAGACTTTGTACCTTTTCTGGGTATGCCAATGCTAACTCTTGGGCAATTTGACCACCCATTGAATGGCCTGCTATATATACCTTCTTAGTTCCGATTTGCTCAAGCAGTGCAGCTGCATCACTTGCCATCTGTTGAATACTATAGGGACTGTCGGGAGCAGAAGTTCGACCAATTCCTCGGTTATCGAAGCGAATGACCTGATACTGCTTTACGAGTGAAGGCATCAGCAATGACCAATAGGTATAATCGCACATGAAACCTGCAATTAATAGTAAAGGTTCGCCTATTCCTTGAATGTCGTAGAACAGATCAATCCCGTTAATATGAATCCTGGGCATAGTAAATAATTTGGAATAATGCGATCGCTTTTTGGGGCTATTTGCCTAAACAAATTAGAATTTGGAGCTTAACTTGAAATCATTGCAGTGAAACTTGCTGGATATCCCTTGGCAATTGGCTCTTTCTCGCCTTTTAATAAGAATTATTAATATAAGCAATCTTTACCATATTGATCGCTTCTACTCGTTAGGATAACTGACATTACTTTTACATTAGTGTCAGTTGAGTGCGAGTTTGCTAGTCAATTTCCGGTAAAATTCTATCTCAGTGCTAAGGCACGGTGTCCACAATATCCAGGTTAAGTAGATAATCTTACTAAAGCTGTGCCCTTACATATAGCAATCCGATTTGATTTCTGAATCACTCGTAGAGGTAAGGGACTGGGGATTGGGGCCTGGGGACTGGGAAGAAGGAATAAAGGTGTACTGAATTTTGTTCAAAAATCAAATATGAGTCCTATATAATATATTGCTGCTACTGATAGCACATAATTATATTTAGGAGATACCTTCCTGCTGACTACAGTTGGAATTAGCGTAGTAGTAATGAATATTTTTAGTAATACCTTAAAGTCCACTAAAGATGTATAGGCAGGAAGAAAATATTTCCCCTGCCTAGACTAGACTACTCTAAATTGTCTAATTATGAGGCTCAACGCTGAATAGTCTTTGCGGACTGATTAAATAACAACTCTCGTGATTTCTCAATATCTAACGCCTGATTTTTGAATGCTTCTGCCTTTTCGTAGGCGCGAATTGTTGCCGGACGTGCTTTAATTGTCTCGAACCAGCGCTTGAGATTGGGAAAATCCTCTAGTTTCTGGCTTTGAAGTTCATAACCTACAATCCAGGGATAGGCGGCAATATCAGCAATGGAATAATCACCAGCCACAAATTCTCGATCTGCTAGTCGCTTATCTAAGACTGCATACAAACGTGCTGTTTCGTTAATGTAGCGGTTAATGGCATAGTCAATTTTTTCTGGGGCGTACTTACTGAAGTGGTGGTTTTGTCCCGCCATTGGCCCCAAACCTGCCATTTGCCAAAATAACCACTGGAGGACTTCAACGCGAGCGCGCACATCTTGGGGGATCAACTTTCCGGTTTTTTCTGCTAAATATAGCAAGATTGCACCAGACTCAAAAACGGAAATTGGCTCGCCCCCATTTGCGGGTTCATGGTCAACGATCGCCGGGATGCGGTTATTAGGAGAAATTTCCAGAAACTCCGGTTTAAATTGATCGCCAGCACCAATATTTACAGGAATAATGTTGTAAGGTAATCCAACTTCTTCCAAGAAAATAGTGATTTTGTGGCCGTTTGGGGTTGTCCAATAGTAAAGGTCAATCATGATATAGTTCTCCTAAAAATTTAAAGAAAAATTATCTTGACTAGAAACGCTCCACCCAAGGCCGCAGTTCGACTTCCCATGTCCAGGCACTGCGGGGTTGATGCAGAATGTTGAGATAAGTCTGGGCGAATCTCCTTCGGAGACGCTACGCGAACGCATCTGGGTCAAGGGTGCTGTCGGGGTTGTTTGCGGGGTCTTGGCTTGCTGTTGCACGGATAACACCATCAATAACAAAATGCGCCACATGGATATTTTTGGGCGCTAATTCCCGCGCAATGCTCTGAGCCAGACCGCGTAGTGCAAATTTACCCATAGCAAAGGGTGCAGATTGAGGATAACCTTTGATGCTGGCTGAGGCTCCGGTAAAGAAAATAGCGCCACCTCCTTGATTCAACATCCGTTTGGCAGCAGCTTGGGCAACCAGAAAACCACCATAGGCGGTGATATCTAGAGTTTTTGCTACTTCAATTGGGTCTAGATCAACAAAAGGCCCACGCACCCGAAAGCTGGGATTGTAAACAACAACTGTTGGCGAACTTAGTTTGCTTTCCACATCAATAAATAACCGCTCTACCTCATCTGGTTTTGAAGCATCGCAGGCAAAGCTAGTTGCCCCAATTTCACTACTAAGTTGGGTGAGTTTTTCAATGCGGCGAGCAGCTAAAGCTAAAGTCATTCCTTCTTTGGCAAACAGGCGGGCTAAAGAGGCACTGAGTCCACTACCTGCTCCGACTATCAAAGCTGTTTTTGGCATGGGTGCGATTCTCTCTAAGGATTGAGTGTCGCTGAAGATAGTTTTAAGCTCATTCCACTCCTTTTAGGAATGGGATTTCCCGGGAATGGGGAATGGGAAAGTTCTGTTCAATGCCTAACGCCCCAAGCCGACGGTGAGTTACCACGGTTCATCCCACTTCTAGAAGGATGCGGCAATCCAAGGGATTATTCTATCCATCAGGCAACCAATTAAATATATTTGTCCCGACAAAATCAAATATTTTCATAATCACAAAGGGATGCCATGATCAATGCAAGCATGAAAAGGATTGGGGATTGGCAAGAGATAAACACAGATGTGCAGGCTTTTCTCTGTGTTTATCTGTGGTTTGATTTCTAAAATTTTGATATCCCAGGCAAGTAAAAACTAGCCCTCATAAGAGTTACCGATTCTGTCTACAGAAACGTTGTAGGGCAATGGCAAGCGGCCCGGATTCAAGCGTGGTTCTGCTGCATAGCCAACAGGAACTAAAACAGCGATCGCTAAATCTGGATTGTCCGCCGCACCAATCACTGCCTTCACCTGATCCTCAAGCCAGCCATTCATAAAGCAGGTGGATAATCCCAGACTTTCTGCTGCTAGTACCAAATGAGTGGCAGCAATCATTGCATCTTTGATGGCATATTCACGGCGCTTGTCTCCCAATGAACTTTGAAATTGCGGGATGGCGTTTTTAAAGTAGTTGATTGTACCTTCATTCCATGCTCCAGTTTGGCTTGCTCGCTCAAAAATCGGCGTTAAATCTTGTTCGCCTGCGGTTCGATCGGCAGCAAAAACAAAGGTTACAGGTGCTTGGATAATTTGCTGTTGATTCCAAGCTGCTGCCGATAGCGCTGCCTTTTGCGCCTCATCTTGCACGAGGATGATTTGCCAGTCTTGGATATTAAAACTGCTGGGTGCTGCTACAGTCAACTCTACCAGTTGCTTTAGCAGTTCTGGGGCTATAGGGTCTGATTTAAAAGTTTTGATTGACCGACGCTTAATAATAGCACTGGGTACATCTAGGGCTTGAGTTTGGGTAATAACACTCATGAGATTCTCCTGATTGTTTGAATTATTGTGCTTAGGATAGCGTTTTTTATTATCAGACCAAATACTGATTTGGTGTAAAAGGTTGCTTATCCTCACCCCAGAATAATTAGACACTGGCTAGCTGTTCACCTGCTGCTGTCCAAAATGGATAGTCTGTATATCCCTTTTCACCACCGCCATAGAACGATTCTGGGTCTGGCTGATTCAGTGGTGCATTCACAGCCAAACGTTCGGGTAAATCAGGATTGGCTATAAATAGAGTGCCAAATGCTACTAAATCTGCTTCTTTGTTTGCCAAAACAGCATTGGCTTTTTCACGGGTATAACCGCCATTCACAATCAGAGTCCCTGTATAGCGTTCTCGTAAATGACTAGTTGGTATTACCGTCGCACCATGTTTAATGTCTGCGTCTATTGCCTCAAAGATATGCAAATAAGCCAAATCAAATTTGTTTAGCACTTGTGCCGCATAGCCAAAGGTTTCTAGGGGATTGGAGTCACGCATATCGTTAAATGTCCCACTAGGAGAAAGGCGTACTCCTACTTGTTTAGCATCCCAGACGCTAGTAACTGCCTCTGTTACCTCTACTAACAGTCGGGCACGATTCTCAATGCTACCGCCATACTTATCTGTGCGTTGGTTTGTGCTATCCCGGAGAAACTGGTCGATTAAATAACCATTGGCTGCGTGAATTTCTACTCCATCAAACCCAGCCGCTAGTGCATTGATTGCCCCTAGACGGTAGCTTTCTACAATCCCTGGAATTTCTGAGGTTTCCAAAGCACGGGGCGTGACAAAGGGTTTGCGTCCCTCATAGGTTAAGGCTTCACCTTTAGGTGCGATCGCAGAAGGTGCTACAGGTAACTCTCCACCTGGCTGCAAATCAGGATGAGAAATCCTGCCTACGTGCCACAGTTGCAGAAAAATTCTTCCTCCCTGTTGATGCACAGCATCAGTAACTAACTCCCAACCTGCTACCTGTTCCGGTGAATAAATACCTGGTGTATTAGGATATCCTTGTCCTTGGGGAGAAACCTGACTTGCTTCTGCAATAATCAGCCCAGCAGAAGCGCGTTGGGCGTAGTAGGTAGCATTCAATTGATGCGGCACGTTTCCCTCACCTGCTCTTTGTCGAGTTAAGGGAGCCATAACAATACGGTTGGGCAATTCCAGTTCGCCTAACTGGTAGGGAGAGAATAAGTTGATGTCACTATTCATTGGTTATGTCTCCAAATGAGTGTGTAAAATTGGGCTGGGGGCTGGGCACTCAGAACTCAGCACTCAGCACTCACAACTGGGCACTCAACTAGGGTAGGTAGACAACCCACCCTAAGCTGTTATATTTGTCACATATGCTGTGATAAAGTCTTAATTAATGTGGTTTTGGGCACAGCACCCACGACTGTATCAACTTGTCGGCCTGCCTTAAACACCATTAATGTGGGAATGCTACGAATTCCATAATGGCTGGCGACGGTAGGATTTTGATCTGTGTTCAGTTTCACTACTTTCACCTGTCCATCGTATTCGGTAGCAACCTCATCGACGACCGGAGCTACCATTCTGCAAGGGCCGCACCAAGGGGCCCAAAAGTCCACTAATACCGGAACTTGGCTATCTAGGACTTCTTGCTTAAATGTGGCTTCCGTGACATTTGTAACGGATGACATAACTGTCCTCCTGATTTAATTCTATTGTTCGATATTATCGAATAATTAAAATATAAGCCATTTTATGAGATCATGCAACTATGAGATTCTTGTATCATCCAGATAGAAAAGATATATCTTTAGCGGGGGTGCTATATGCATTGGGTGACCCGGTGCGGCTGGAGATTGTGAGGCTGCTAGCGACTAAGGGAGAGCAATGCTGTGCCGGGTTTGATTTTGCGATCGCCAAGTCTACCATGTCAAATCACTTTAAAATTTTGCGAGAGTCGGGGGTAGTCTTGACTCATAAAGAAGGGACACAGCACATCAATAGATTGCGGCGCGAGGATTTAGAGACGTTGTTTCCGGGGTTATTGGATGCAGTGTTGCGATCGGCTCCCCCATTAGATATTTGCACATCGGCCGATAAACAAACAGCCTCACAAGTCTAAGCACTGACAAGGTTACAGAGAAACTATAAATTACAGTTATCAGGGAGTCTGCTTCAGGAGCAACTTCCCTGAATTTAAAGAATTCTCAGACAAGCCTGGTGCTATAACTGTACTCGCTTAGTGGCAAGATAAATCGCAGGACAAACTGCTGTTTCTCAATCAAGCGATGCAACATCGTAACCAAGTCTATATCAGACGAATTTTAATAGTTGCTGGCACGAGTCTACTGCTATCGCCACTGCTGTTCTACGGTTGGCTTTGTTTTTTACGTCCACCCCGGACTGATCAACAGCAAGTATTATTCAATGGCATTATTTATCAACGCCGTGCAGTTTCCACGCCACGTCTGGTCATGATTCATATTGTCACGGTTGATTTGGCAGTACCAGGAGTAAAAGCCTTAGTAACTCCAGGGATGCCAATTGGCAGTGGTAGAAAAACCAACGCTCGAACTACCTCAGAATTTCTTCGGGAATTTAAGGTGCAATTGGCAGTCAATGCTAGTTACTTTCATCATTTTTATGAACGTACACCTTGGGATTATTATCCTCACAGCGGCGATCCTTCCTATCCTTTAGGAGAGGTAATCTCCAGTGGATCTCGTTATTCAAAACCAGAAGCGAATAAAGCTGTGGTGTGCTTTTCCAGAAGTAATATTGCTCAAATATTGGCGAGTGGCAAATGTCCCAAAGATACAGTTCAAGGGGTTGCAGGCCAGGAAATGTTGGTTAGTGATGGTAAACCTGCTATTTCTCAGATTTCTGAGAATAAACCATACCCACGTGTGGCAGTAGCTATCAATCGCCAGGGTAATAAACTGTGGTTAATTGTTGTCGATGGTAAGCAACCCTTTTACAGTGAAGGTCTTACTCTTGGTGAGTTGACCAAGACTGCTATCAATCTAGGCGCTTATGCTGCGCTCAATATGGATGGCGGCGGTTCTACCACATTGGTGATATCAGCGAATAATGGCACAAAGGTATTAAATGCTCCTATTCATACCAAACTACCTATGCGTGAGCGTCCGGTTGGCAACCACTTGGGTTTTTATGCTTTGCCAGAAGTTGTAAAAACATCTACATCCAAATAACCGCACCTGCACGGACGGACACCCCTACCAATAGAAAGATTAAAGCCTAGTAACATTTCGTTACACTGGAGACATCCAGAGAAAAACAAACCTCTGGAAGCTGAAATCAAAGGTGTACGACATGAATGGCACAATACGCGTGGGTAATCTGTTTGGGATTCCCTTTTACATCCATCCGTCGTGGTTTTTAGTTCTGGGCTTGGTAACTTGGACTTATAGCAGCGGGCTGATGGCGCAATTTCCGCAACTATCTGGGGCTTTAGCCTTGCTACTAGGATTGATGACAGCGCTGTTGTTATTTGCCTCTGTCGTCGCTCATGAATTAGGACACAGCTTCGTAGCTATCCGCCAAGGCATTGATGTCAAATCAATCACACTGTTCATATTCGGCGGTTTAGCAAGCTTAGAAAAAGAATCGAAAACTCCAGGAGAAGCTTTTTGGGTAGCGATCGCTGGGCCTTTAGTTAGCCTACTAATCTGCGGTGTGGTTACAGCAATTGGTGTTGCTACCGCCGCATCAGGGGCACTAGCAGCTATTCTTGGTGTTCTAGCTTCTGTTAACCTGGCGCTAGCACTGTTTAATCTTATTCCTGGCTTGCCTTTAGATGGCGGAAATATACTTAAAGCTCTTGTTTGGAAAATCACAGGCAATCCTTATAAAGGCGTGACTTTTGCCAGTCGAGTTGGACAGATATTTGGTTGGGTGGCGATCGCCACTGGTTTAATTCCCCTACTGTTATACGGTAGCTTTGCCAACATCTGGAACTTGTTAATCGGTTTCTTTCTGTTACAAAATGCAGGTAATGCGGCTCAATTTGCCAGAGTGCAGGAAAAACTTACAGGTTTGACAGCTGCGGATGCTGTAACTCCAGATAGCCCGATTGTTTCTGCTAATCTAACTTTAAGAGAGTTTGCCGATGAGCGGATTTTAAGTGGACAAAACTGGCATCGGTTCTTAGTGACTGACGATGAGGGACAATTGGTAGGTGCGATCGCTGCTAATGATTTGCGAAGCATCCCTACAACACAGTGGTCAGAAACTCAAGTCAAAGAAGTAATGCGACCAATTGCAGAATCTACCACAGTCAAATCAGACCAGCCGCTTTTAGAAGTAGTTCAGCTACTCGAACAACAAAAGCTATCTGCGCTTCCCGTAATTCGTGACAACGGCGTGCTAGTGGGAATTTTAGAAAAGGCTGCGATTATCCAACTACTACAACGCAGATCTGAATTCAACCCTGCATAGTCCAATCCAAAATACTCCTTCTCAAACCTCCCTCAGAATTTCTGAGGGAGTTTTTTATCAAACACCAGTACCCCTACACTAAATCAGAACTTACGCACTCAGATCCCCCAACCCCCTTCAAAAGGGGCAGCCCTGCGCCCTTGCGGGTTCCCCGACTCCCTCAGTGGCGTGGCTTTAGAAATTCCCCTCTTTTGAAGGGGGGGATCAGGGTTTCAGGCTTCAGTGCGTAAGTCCTATAAATATCCAAGCCAAGACTGTTGCAGATAGTTTACGTATTAATACTTTATGGATAGTATCAAATGGCTTGTAGTTTTTAACTACTTAAATCATTATTACAAAGCATCTTCCAGAGATGCTGTGCTATTACTCAGCGGTTAGACTAGTAACCACAGGGTAACAATCAAAGGAATACTATGATGAGTGACCGTGACTATACCTTAATTATTGATAAAAGCGGTAGTATGTCCACTCCTGATCAAGCGGGTGGAAAAAGCAGATGGGAAATAGCCCAAGAATCTACTCTGGCTTTAGCCAGAAAGTGCGAACAGTTTGATCCTGATGGTCTCACTGTTTATGTATTTTCAGGGAGATTTAAACGCTATGAGGATGTAACCTCAGCAAAAGTTGGGCAGGTATTTCTAGAAAATGACCCGGCTGGCACAACTAATTTAGCGGGTGTACTACAGGATGCCATCAATAATTACTTTAAGCGTAAAGCTGCTGGCAAAACCAAACCCAATGGCGAGACAATTTTAGTAATCACTGATGGCGAACCAGACGATCGCAAAGCTGTATTTGAAGTAATAATTACTGCTACTCGCCAGATGGATCGTGATGAAGAATTAGCAATTTCTATAGTTCAGGTAGGTTCAGATCCTCAAGCTACTAAGTTTCTCAAAGCTTTGGATGACCAGTTGCAAAGTGTTGGGGCTAAATTTGATATCTGCGACACTGTGACTTTAGATGATTTAGAAGATATGAGTCTCGCAGATGTATTAATGAATGCGATAACTGACTGATATTGCTTGATTCTATAAGTTTTGTTAAATAAGTGATAAATAATTTTTTGGAGTTTTAGTCATGCTAGAAAATCGTGATTACACGTTAATTATTGACCAAAGTGCTAGCATGGCTACTACAGATCAAAGGAATGGTAGAAGTAGATGGTCAGCACTACAAGAATCGACATTAGCCTTAGCAATTAGATGTGAAGAGTTTGATTTAGATGGAATTACTATTTATCTTTTCTCTAAAGGATTTAAACGCTACGACTATGTTAAATCAAACCAAATAAAGCAGATTTTTGCAGACAATTTACCTGGAGATACGACAAACTTAGCGGGTGTACTTCAAGATGCCATCAATAACTACTTTAAACGCAAAGCTGATGGCAAAACCAAGCCAGAGGGAGAAGTAATTTTAGTTGTTACTGATGGTACACCAGGCGATCGCCAAGCTGTGTTTGAGGTAATTATTAATGCTACTCATCGGCTAGAAAAGGCTCAAGAATTAAGAATTTCTCTAATTCAAGTCGGTGCTGATACCAAAGCAACTAAGTTTCTTCATGCTTTGGATGACGAGTTGCAGAGTGTTGGAGCTAAATTTGATATTTGCGATACCATCACTTTAGATGAATTAGAAGATATGAGCCTCACGGATGTATTAGTAAAGGCGGTAACTGATTGATAATTTGATAGTTTAAAAGTTTTTACTAAATGATTGGAGAAATTAGAAATGCTAGAAAATCGTGATTACACCTTAATTATTGACAAAAGCGGCAGCATGGCTACCCCAGATCAAAAAGGTGGTAGAAGCAGATGGGTAGCAGCACAAGAGTCTACATTAGCCCTAGCAAGTAAGTGTGAACAATTTGACCCTGATGGCATCACTATTTATGTATTTTCTGGTAGATTCAAACGCTATGAAAATGTGACATCGGCTAAGGTGGCACAAATTTTCCGAGAAAACGACCCCTCTGGAACTACTGACTTAGCAGCAGTGTTAAAACATGCAACTGATGATTACTTTCAACGCAAGGGTGCGGGTAAAACTAAGCCCAATGGTGAAACAATTTTAGTTGTTACCGATGGTGAACCGGACGATCGCAAAGCTGTAATGCGGGTAATTATTGAAGCTTCTCGCCACATGGATCGTGATGAAGAACTGGCTATTTCTTTCATTCAAGTTGGTACAGATCCCCAAGCTACTCGCTTTCTTAAAGTTTTGGATGACGAACTTCAAGGAGCTGGTGCTAAGTTTGATATTTGTGACACAATTACAATGGAAGATATGGAAGATTTAAGCCTATCGGAAGTGCTACTTAATGCCATTAATGACTAATGCAACCCGACGGCAACAAATCTACTATTCAAAAATACCTCAAGAACCCAGCAGAATATAATAAGGTTTTTGTAGATATCTCAAAGGCTAGTTTCCAAAGGATATTTTGATTTCCGCACAGTGGTACTAGCCATCGTCTTTACAGGACTGAAACAATGGATACCATTGATAATCTGTTAGCTGAACTCAAAACTGAATACCAGGAAGTAAAACCCTCTGAGCCACAGCCACAACCAAACTTAACTCAACCATTTATCCAAGCGCCACCAAAGGCAATTTCTTTAATAGATAGCCTTTTGGAGGAAGTTAAGGCTGATTTTGCAGAACAAGATACTGCTGAGGAGTTAAGAAGACAGCAAGAATTAGAAAAAGAACGAATTCATCAAGAACAACTCCGCGCCAAACAATTAGAAGCTTTAAAAAGTCAAGCAAAAGAATGGCTAGCCAAATTAGATCCATTTTCAGTTGAAGGGCTATGGTTTGAAAGATTTGCTGAAAGCTATCCCTCAAAGTTAGAGGCGGCTATTGAGTATTTGCAAAACAACTATTAACAATTCACAATTCAAAATTAAAGGCATTTTCAGTCGGGTATTTAAAGCCCTAAATTTACTATAAATTGAATAATATAAAATTTGCGTTTAATTCTGCTAGGAATTCATAGTTGTGAATTAATAATTGTGAGTATTAAAAATATTGCTGTCTAACGATTACTGATTTTCAACTTGACGACGGTTTATTTGAGAAAAATTTTGTACAGCCCATTCGTGCATTGCATTGAGTATTGGTTGCAAGCTTTCTCCTAAAGGTGTCAATGAATATTCTACTTTTGGGGGAATCTGTGGATAAACTTCTCGGTGAATAATGCCATCTTCTTCCATTTCTCTGAGTTGCTGAGTTAGCATTTTTTGGGTAATTCCTGGTAAGGCGCGTTGTAATTCACCAAAACGTTTTACGCCTGCCATTAATTCTCTAATAATCAAAACCTTCCAGCGTCCGCCAATTACATCTAGTGTAGTTTCTACCGCACAAGTAAGCCTGGGATAGTTTTGCGCTTCAGTTTCCATAGTGAGTTGTTGGCAAGTATATTATTTTAAATTGCATATTATTCATAGTAATTGTACATATAGGACTCATATTTGATTTTTGAACAAAATTCAGTACACCTTTATTCCTTCTTCCCAGTCCCCAGTCCCCAATCCCCAGTCCCTTACCTCTACGAGTGATTCAGAAATCAAATCGGATTGCTATAGAATTTCTCTGTTTTCTGATAGGAAGGCGATAGAAGGCTATTAATTGCTGGTGTGAGTATTTTTGTAATATCAATTCGGCGAAGATATTGTACACATTTAAATCTGCAATGCCTTAAACCATCTAGTAACAACAGTGTTAATGGTTTGTTTAATTTGATGCTTGCGATTCCATCTCTGGAAAGCCATTTCATACTCTTCACCTTTAGTTTGAAAGGTATTCCAGATATCCAGTCCTACTGTGAGGCCACAGAATAGCAAAATATACAGCGACCAACCAAGACCGCCACCCCCAATCAAATCCACAAGGATGAAAAAAGCATTAACTACGGCATAATTACCTAAACGCTTTTTTAATCTTCCTCGACGGTAATTATTAAAAACTTGCCGCCGTTGTACTTCGCTTTGTTGCGATCGCCAGTCGCACTCTGCTAATTGTAAAGAATCAGCAGGGATGTTTAACTCAGCGGCGATCTCTAATAGCTGGTCGTAAGAAAACTCTCGTTCTGTATCACCAGCATGACGCGCGATCGCCAAATTCAGAATCTGCTGTACATCTTCTTGGCTATAAGAACGGATACTTTTTGCTTCAAATTCCGCCATAATTTTAGCTCGTAGTATTAGTTTTAATAGAGAGTTGCTGCGCCAGCACCATTAGCAATATTTTCATTATCCCTACACTAACAAATCTGGCTAGTGCCGTAGGTAGTGATTTCTAGAATGATTAACAGCTTTGAGGTGGGCGAAAAGTATAAATATCTTGAATAACTTGTACCCAACCGTCAGCCAGAGATTCGAGAATGCGATCGCCTTTTTCTTTAGTTGCTGTGGTTGCATCGCCAATGACTCCACTTTTACTAATATCTCGCGTTACCCAAGCCACCGGTAGCTTACCTTCCCAACTGATTAAACTGCTTTTTTCCTGTTCTGGTGGATACTCAGCAATAGCCTTCTCCAGCTTCACCTGCTCCGGTAAAATTGCCAACATCAGACTAGTTTCGGCATCTCCAGCGTGCATTCCTAACTGTGCTTCTTTGGGAGTTAGCAAATCTTTAGTAATATTAGGTACACGCCAAGTAAACAACGGAAATACTAAAAAGTCATCATATTTAACGTGTAAATCTCGCGCTGCCATTTGCATGACTTGCGGTTGTCCCCCGTGGGAGTTCATCAACACTAATTTTCTAAACCCAGCACGGTAAATGCTGTCTCCCACTTCCATAATTGTTGCCGTGAGTGTTTCCGTACTCAGGGTAATCGTCCCTGGAAAATGCCAGTGTTCGTTAGATTTACCATAATAAAGATTGGGCAAAGCATAAGCAGGAATATTAGAGTCTAACTTTTCTAACGCTTTTCCTAGTACTCCAACACCAATAGCAGCATCAACAATCAGTGGTAGATGGGGGCCATGTTGTTCAATTGCCCCCACTGGTTGGATAATTACCACATTTTCCTTATCTGGCATTGCCTCAATATCAGTCCAACTGAGGTAGGGAAAAAAGCGTTTTGGGGGAATAAAGCTGTGCATTTTATCTACTATTGCGCTATTTTGATTTTACCTGGCTTAGGGGCTGGGTATTAAGTATCGGAGATAACAGGCAGAGGGGCAGAGGGCTGGGTGAGCTGGGGGAGTGAATTGTATCAAAGCTTCATTTATCCACCTCAGAACTGCGTTCATCCACCTCAAAGCTGCGTTCATCCACCTCAGAACTGCGTTCATCCACCTCAAAGCTGCGTTCATCCACCTCAGAACTGCGTTCATCCACCTCAAAGCTGCGTTCATCCACCTCAGAACTGCGTTCATCCACCTCAAAGCTGCGTTCA